>NZ_BCSR01000039.1 GCF_001570965.1 Janibacter corallicola NBRC 107790
AAGCCCTGCTGCGAGCAGATCCGCCACGCGGTCCGCTGGCACATCGCCTGCCCAGCCTCGACGGCCTCCTCGAACAGGTACCGGTACCCGAACTCCGGATCATCGCGGTGCGCGTCGAACAGCGCGTTCGCGCGGTACGCCCAGTCCAGCTCGGCGTCAGTCACCGGACGAGCCAGCCACCGGTAGTAGGGCGCACGAGTGATCTTCAGGACCCGACACGCCACCGTCACGGGGATCCCGTCGACGGCCAGCTCACGAACGAGCGGGTACATCATTTTCCCGGCAGGTTCGCCTGCGACAGATACGCCGCCGCCCGGCGCAGGACCTCGTTCTCCTGCTCCAGCAGGCGGATCCTCTTCTTGGCATCCCGCAGCTCACTGTTCTGAGCCACGGTCGCGCCGGGCTTGTGACCCTCCTCGACGTCAGCGCGTTTGAGCCAGTTGGTCAGGCAGGACTCGCTGATCCCGAAGTCGGCAGCGATCTGCTTCAGCTGCTGACCCGGCTCACGATTCCTGGCGATGCGCACGACATCGTCGCGGAACTCTTTGGGGTAGGGCTTGGGCACGGTGTACATCCTTCCAGCAGCGCCCCTCGACGCCACAGATCAGATGTCACCTGTCGGTGCAGCAGTCCCGCCGCCCCCGGCAACCAGGGAATTGTGGCGCTAAGTTTCTCCGCGCGTCAGTCAGTGGGGCGTTGTGGATGCAGGAAGAATTTCGGTCAGTAGGTGGCGGACGCGGGCGTCGATTTCGTCGCGGACTTCGCGTGCCTGCTCGAGTGTGCTGTCTGCTGGATCGCGGAGGTCCCAGTCTTCGTAGCGTTTGCCGGGGTAGATGGGGCAGGCGTCACCGCAACCCATGGTGATGACGACGTCGGCCGCGCGAACGACATCATCGGTGAGGGGCTTGGGGAAAGCCGAGGCCAGATCGATCCCGATCTCTCTCATGACTTCCACGGCGCGTGGGTGCAGTGCGTCGCTGGGTGCGGAGCCGGCGGAGCGGACGTGCACTCGACCGGCAGCGTGGTGATCCAGCAGTGCGGCGGCCATCTGGGAGCGGCCTGCGTTCTGGACGCACACCAGCAGCACTTCGGGGACATCGTGCGGGGCGGCGCCCTTGGACTGGGCGAGCGCGGTCAATCGGTCTCGAGCGAAGCGCTCGGTGAGTGAGGGCAGGTGTGAGGTGATCTTGGAGGTGCGAGCCAGGGCGGTGTAGGACTCGAAGACGTATCGGTCGACCGTTTCGGCGGCGAACACTCCGGTGAAGCGGCGGGAGAGGTCCTCGGCGATGCTGTGGAGGACGTGCTCGGCGCTCAGGAGCGAAGGGGTCTCACGCTGCGATGTCATCTTGACCCCTCAGTTCTGAGCCGGGGCGGTCGGGGCGTCCTGCGGGAGGAGGCTGGTAATGAGTTCCTCGATGCGTGCGCGGATCTCATCGCGCACGGGGCGAACCTCTACGACTCCTTTGCCGGCCGGGTCTGCGAGCTTCCAGTCCTCGTACCGCTTGCCGGGGTAGAACGGGCAGGCATCCCCGCAGCCCATGGTGATGACTACGTCGGAGGCCTGGACGGACTCGGGGGTGAGGATCTTCGGATTCTGGTGGGAGATGTCGATGCCGACCTCGGCCATCGCCTCTACCGCCGCGGGGTTGATCGAGTCGGCGGGCGCGGAACCGGCGGAACGCACCTCGATGCGGTCACCGGCGAGCTCACGCAGCCATCCCGCCGCCATCTGGGAGCGGCCGGCGTTGTGGACACAGACGAACAGGACACTGGGACGTGCGGTCACGAGGATCTCCAAAGCAGGCAGTAGGGAATCAGGCGATATCGAGGAAGGCGCGGAGTTCGGCGAAGGCCGACGGAACGACGGAGTAGTGGGCCCAGCGACCCTTCTGCTCGCGCGTGAGCAGGCCGGCGTCGACGAGCTTCTTCATGTGGTGGCTGACGGTCGGCTGGCTGATCCCGAGCGGCTCGGTGAGGTCGCACGCACAGACTGAATCGCAGCCCTGGGTGGCGACGTGGGAGAGGAGCCGGAGGCGCGTCGGATCGGAGAGCGCCTTGAGCAGTGAGGCGATCCTCTCGGCGTCGACGCTGTCGACGGGCCCAGCGGACAGCGTGCAGCACTCGTCGGACGCGGTGCTCTCCTTGATCCCGGCAGCAACAGTCTGGGTCGTCGTGGTCATGCCCTCACCTTACATTGACAGTCATCGATGTACAGCATAGCGTTCGCATCGATATCCGTCGATGGAAGGTGCCGAACACTGATGAGTACGACCACCAAAAACGTGGAGCAGCCACGCGTGATGAAGGAGATGTCCTTCCTGGATCGCTGGCTGCCGGTATGGATCCTGGCCGCAATGGTCGTAGGGCTCCTGCTGGGACGGTTCATCCCCGGCCTGAACACCGCTCTGGAAGCGGTGAAGATCGGCTCCGTCTCCCTGCCTATCGCGATCGGGCTGCTGGTGATGATGTATCCGGTCCTCGCGAAGGTCCGCTACGACGAGACCCGCCGCATCGGCGCGGACAAGCGCCTGCTGATCTCTTCGCTGGCACTGAACTGGCTGATCGGCCCGGCCCTGATGTTCGCCCTGGCGTGGATCTTCCTGGCCGACCTCCCGGAGTACCGCACCGGCCTGATCATCGTCGGGCTCGCGCGCTGCATCGCCATGGTCCTCATCTGGAACGACCTCGCCTGCGGGGATCGCGAGGCCGCCGCGGTCCTGGTCGCCATCAACTCCGTCTTCCAGGTCATCGCCTTCGGCGCCCTGGGCTGGTTCTACCTCCAGGCGCTCCCCTCGTGGCTGGGGCTGCCGACCACGTCGGCAGAGTTCTCGATCGGCGCGATCGTCCTCAGCGTGCTGATCTTCCTCGGGATCCCCCTGGTCGCAGGGTTCCTCACGCGCGTGGTCGGGGAGCGAGCGAAGGGCCGTACCTGGTACGAGGAGCGCTTCCTCCCGAAGATCGGCCCGTGGGCCCTGTACGGCCTGCTGTTCACGATCGTGCTGCTGTTCTCCCTCCAGGGCGACGCAATCCTCTCCGCACCGGGGGACGTGGCCCGCATCGCCCTGCCGCTGCTGGTCTACTTCGTCGTCATGTTCCTCGGCGCATTCCTGCTCGGGCGCGCGATCGGGTTGAACTACGCGAAGTCCACGACCGTCGCCTTCACCGCGTCGGGCAACAACTTCGAACTCGCCATCGCCGTCGCAATCGGCACCTTCGGCGTCACCTCCGGTCAGGCCCTCGCCGGCGTCGTCGGCCCCCTAATCGAGGTCCCCGTCCTCGTCGCCCTCGTCTACGTCGCCCTCGCAATGGGCCGCCGCATGTTCCCCGGCGACCCCACTGTCCCCACCCGATGACCCAGCAGAAGGAACAACTCGCGATGACCACGAAGCGCCCCGCAGTCCTGTTCGTGTGCGTGAAGAACGGCGGCAAGTCCCAGATGGCCGCGGCCCTCATGCGCCACCACGCCGGAGACGCCGTCGAGGTCCACTCCGCTGGCACCTGGCCCGGCAGCGCGATCAACGCCCAGTCCTCCGAGGCGATCGCCGAGATCGGTGCGGACATGTCCTCCGCTGTTCCGCAGCTGGTGACTCCGGATCTCCTGCGCGGCGTCGATCAGGTGGTCGTCATCGGCGGTGAAGCTGTCATCGAACCCGTCGAAGGCATGACCGCTCCGGTGACCACCTGGTACACCGATGAACCCTCGAAGCGCGGCATCGACGGGATGGAACGCATGCGCCTGGTGCGCGATGACATCGACGCCCACGTCCGCGCGCTCCTGACCGAACTCACCCAGTCCCCGAACTGACCACCAAGCACCGAGGAGATCCCATGCTCACCACCTCCACGACCTCGCACCCCGCGGTCATCATCGGTGCCGGACCCATCGGTCTGGCCGCCGCCGCCCACCTCTACGAGCGCGACCTTCCTTTCATCGTCCTCGAGGCCGGGCCCGCAGCCGGAGCGGCGATCACCAGCTGGGGGCACACCCGGCTGTTCTCCCCGTGGCAGTACAACCTCGACACCGCCGCACAGCGCCTCCTCGAAGCCAGCGGCTGGACCGCCCCCAACGCCGAGGCTCTGCCGACCGGTCACGAACTGGGCGAGCAGTACCTCGAGCCCCTCGCGCAGCTGCCTCAGCTCGCCGAGTCGATCCGCTACGACGCACGTGTCACCGCCGTCTCCCGCGCCGGCATCGACAAGACCCGCACCGCCCGCCGCGAGGAAACCCCCTTCCTCGTCCGGATCGAGACCACCGACGGGCACAGCGAAGACATCCTCGCCTCTGCTGTCATCGATGCGTCCGGCACCTGGTCCACTCCCAGCCCGCTGGGCCAGGCTGGGCTCCTCGCTCCCGGTGAACGACAGGCCCTCGCCGCTGGTCGCATCACGCCACCGCTGCCCGACGTGCACGGCCGTGATCGCGAGCGCGTCGCCGGCAAGCGAGTCATGGTGACGGGTGCCGGCCACTCGGCCGCCAACACCCTGCTGGACCTCGCAGAACTGGACGCTGCCACCACGATCATCTGGGCCGTCCGCACCGCTGACCTCTCTCGCGTCTACGGCGGCGGTGAGCAGGACGAGCTCGCAGCGCGCGGGGCACTCGGCTCCCGGCTGCGCAAGTTGGTCGACTCCAGGCGCATCGAGGTCCTCACCTCGTTCACCATCACTCGCTTCAGCCTCGAGGACTCGTTGACCGTTCATGCGGTGACCCCGGACGGGGAGCGAGAGGTGAGCGTCGATGTACTGGTGCCGGCCACCGGGTTCCGCCCCGAGCTCGGGATGCTCTCCGAGCTCCGTCTGGACCTGGACCCGGCGGTCGAAGCCCCCGCACAGCTGGGACCGCTCATCGACCCTGAGTTCCACTCCTGCGGATCCGTCGAGCCCCACGGGGAACGCGTCCTCTCCCACCCGGAGAAGAACTTCTACATCGTCGGCATGAAGAGCTACGGCCGCGCCCCCACCTTCCTCATGGCCACCGGCTACGAGCAGGTCCGCTCCATCGCGGCAGCCCTTGCCGGCGACCGTGAAGCAGCAGACGCGGTCCACCTCGAACTGCCCGAGACCGGCGTGTGCACCACCGACCTCGGCGGCAGCTGCGACGCCCCCGCGCCAGCCGACGACGCCTGCTGCTCCTCCAGCCCGCAGATGATCGAGCTGTCTGTCGGTCGCTGACCTCACGAAAGGGCACGTTGCCCGCCGTGAGTCACTCCGGCCTCCGCGCCCCACATCTGAGGAATAGTGCATCGACGAATAAATCTCTCCCCCGGCAGACAGCGCCGCCCGAGTGGTGACCGGTCAGGGCCCCGGCATTCTCCGAACGTCAGGTCCTCCGAGCCTCAGCCCAGATAGCCGCACTGTGACTCCCCGTCGGCACTGTTCGTCTTCGAGATGAACGACTGCTGGGTCCACCCTGCGGGAAGGCCCTGTGTCTCGCCATTGGTGTCGAATGCCGCGACGTCCTCAGCCGTGACCATGTCGGGTGCGCTCTCATCCGGCCATGGCTTGAGCCCGTGGTTGCCCAGATCGGGCCCTCGGAAGTGCAGCTCACGGCCAGGTGAAGCGGGACAGCGCAGTGCGGAGACGAAGGGGTCCGTTTGCCAGGCGAAACCGTCTTCAATCTCCATGGTGAACTTCGCGGTCTTGGTGGGCGTCACGGCGCAGGCTTCCCCTTCCCTCATCTTCCGGGTGACGACGAGTTTGCCTGCACCGACGGCCTCGATATCGGTCGTCATGTCGTCGCAGCGCGCCTCGAGCGTGAGGGCGGGCAAGACCTGCTTCGCTTCTTCAGCCCCCGGATCCCACAGCCAGACACTCCGTGAGTCGAGGAAGCCATTCCCCGCCCCCTGTCTCACCCGAACGATCGCGTCAGCGTGACCATCACCGTCAATGTCCATGTACTGGGGTTCCCCCTGAACCACACCGACATCCATGCCTCGCGAGTCCTGAACGGAGAACGTCTCGCCAGGATTCGCAGGGTGAGCCCAGTCGACGTCAGCGAAATCCACGGACCTGATGCCCTTGGAGTCCTTCGACGACGAACTCGACGACTGGGTCTCGGACGGCGTGGACGTGGTGGACGTGGACTTGCTGGAGGTGGGCGACGAAGACGTCGACTCGGCTGAGGGCGTCGACTCGGTTGGGGACGACTCAGCCGAGACCGTGCTCGAACTGCCCCCGGCATCGGAGTCCTGATCCGAGCCCGTCCCCCCGCACGCAGTCAGCGCCAACGTCCCCGCCAAGAGCACAGCCGGCCCGATGCTCAACTTCCCCATGTCATCCCCTTCCCTTCGCCAGCCACCGTAGATCAGTTCTGATTGCCTTCGTTCGTCTCCCGGATCTTGGGGGGGCTCACCTGGCCGGGTTGCTGCAGGTCCTCCGCATGCGTCGTGGCAGCGGCCAACAAGCCGAAGCAGCGCTAACGACCGGGCCTTCCTCGTCGTCGACGACCACGAGATGCACTACTTCAGCCACGATCCTTCAGCTACGGGCCCCGCGGGACGGTCGAGGTAGACCACCCAGCAGGTGCCCTGGCGCTCACGACGGCGCATGGTTCCCCGATGAAGGTTGCCACGGCAGGGACCGCCATCGGCGGCTCACTCCCCCTTCGCCGGGCACTGAACAGCAGGGTTCGCATGCTCAATCCCGCGCGTACCGCAGAAGCACCACTCCATTGGTGAACGAGCGACTCTCGAGCAGGGTGAGGTCGCGCAGCTCGTGCCCGTCGATGAAGAGCTGCCGGCCAGCGCCGACGACCACGGGGTAGACCCAGAGCCGCAGCTCGTCGACCACCCTGAGGTCCAGCAGGGCCCGGGCGAGCGAGACGCTGCCGGTGAGGACGATGTCCTTGCCTTCGCGACTCTGCAGCGATCGGATCTCTGTCTCGAGCCGGTCACCGCCGCGCAGGATCGCGGTGCCCTCCCACTCGGGGTCCTTCATGTCGCGGGAGACGACGTACTTCTCCACCCGGTTCAGGTGGTCGGTGACGCCCGTCGTGTCATCGACCCGGCGGGGCCAGAAGCCTCGCATCTCCTCGAAGGTGACCCGCCCGACGAGGAACCCGTCGGAGGCGGCTGCGTGCTCACGCGTGACCGCGGCCAGCTCACGCCCCGCCTCGGACTCGTCGCCCGGGTCGAACCACGTGCCGTCGTTGTCGATCACGCCGTCGAGCGTGATGTTCTCGGTGATGACGAGTCGGCGCATCGTCGCGCTCCCCCCCTGGTTGCGTGCGCTACAGCGTCGACGCCCCCTCCGGGCTTGTCAATGGCGCAACCCTCGGGAATTGGTTGACCAAACAATCAGTTGCACGGGACATGCGCGCCTTCGGATTCCTCAGCTTCGGGCACTACGGCCACGGCAAGGGTCTGGGTGACCCCGACGCCCGGCAAGCGATGCGCGATGCCGTCGAGATCGGCGTCGGCGCGGACCAGATCGGGGTCAACGGTGCCTACTTCCGGGTGCACCACTTCGCGCGGCAGTCCGCCTCCCCCATGCCGCTGCTGGCCGCGATCGCCGCCCGCACCCGCAACATCGAGGTCGGCACCGGCGTCATCGACATGCGCTAGCGCATGCCTGGGTTGTAGCACTTGTTGTCAGCGTCGGCGCGCTCTACAGCACAACGTTGACGGCAATCCTGGCTGGTTTTCGATGAAGGCGGCTCTTCCTGCGCTGAGCGTCGGTGCGATGATCGCGCAACCCGGCGGTGCTCCACCCTCATAGAGGCGCATCGAGTACTTCGCGCAGCTGATCGACGGTGGGCGAACCAGCCAGCCCGGCAGGAGTGCGGAACACTCGACAGGCGAGCCCCACCGGCGTGTGCTCGTCGGCGAAGGGGTCGGAGCCGTCAATGAGGACGGTCGGGGACCCGTGGAACCCGAGGCGGGCGGCGTCCTCGGCAGTCTCGACTCGCTGATGCACGACGCGGACGTCCGATCGGCCGTCGAGGGCCTCGGTGAGCCGCCGGTCGAGCACCTCCCAGTTCGGGCACCCGTCGAAGTACTGCAACGTGATCTCCACGATCCACTCCTCTCAGGCTCTGTCCGCGCGGACCGCGGCCGGTGACGCCGTCTCAGGCGACGCAGCCGCCGCTTGGCTCTTGCGGGCACGCGCGGCGCGCAGCCCGTTGGCGATGACGACGACCTCGGCGACTTCGTGGACGAGGACGACTGCGGCCAGGCCGAGCACGCCGGTGATGGCCAGCGGCAGCAGCACGGTGATGATCGCCAGGGACAGCACGATGTTCTGGTTCATGATCGCCCGGCCTCGGCGGGCGTGCCGCAGAGCCTGCGGGATCAGGCCGAGGTCGTGACCGGTGAAGGCGACGTCGGCGGACTCGATCGCGGCGTCGGATCCGGTCGCGCCCATCGCGATGCCCACGGTCGCACCGGCCAGGGCGGGGGCGTCGTTGATGCCGTCGCCGATCATCGCCGTTGGCGAGGCCTTAGAGAGCTGGGCGACGATGCGGGCCTTGTCCTCGGGCCGCAGCTCGGCGTGCACGTCGCCGATCCCAGCGAGCTGCGCGAGCGCGTGCGCGGTGCGGGCGTTGTCGCCGGTGAGCATGCTCACCTCGACGCCCTGGGCCCGCAGCGTGCGCACGACCTCGGGGACCTCGGGGCGCAGCTCGTCGCGGACGCCGATCGCCCCGGCCAGTTCGCCGTCGACGGCCACGAGCACGCAAGTCTGGCCCTCGGCCTCCAGGTCCTCGACCCGGGCCTTGAGCGGCCCCGCGTCGATCCAGCGGGGGCTGCCCACCGTCACCCGGCGGCCGTCCACCATGCCGCCAATGCCGTGCCCGGCCTCCTCCGTCACGTCCTGCGCGGCGGGCGCTCCTTGGCCCGCGGCGGCGATGGCGGCGGCGAGCGGGTGCGTCGAGTGCTGCTCCACGGCCGCTGCCCAGGCGAGCACCTGGGCGTCGTCGAACCCGTCGGCGGCGACGACGGCGGTGACCTCGGGCCGGTTGCGGGTCAGGGTGCCGGTCTTGTCGACGGCGAGGTGGCGGATGCCGCCGAGGCGCTCGAAGGCGGCACCGCTCTTGATGACGACGCCGAACTTCGTCGCCGCGCCGATCGCGGAGACCACGGTGACTGGCACCGCGATCGCCAGCGCGCACGGGCTGGCGGCGACGAGGACGACCAGGGCGCGGGTGATCCAGGTCTCGGGGTCGCCGAGCAGCGAGCCGAGCACGCCGACAAGGACGGCGAGGACCATCACGCCGGGCACCAGCGGGCGGGCGATCCGGTCGGCGATGCGGGCCCGGTCGCCCTTCTCGGCCTGGGCCTGCTCGACCAGCTCCACAATGGTGGTCAGCGAGTTGTCGGTGCCCGCCGCGGTCGCCTCGACCTCCAGGACTCCGGCGGTGTTGATCGCGCCCGCCGACACTGCATCATCGGGCGCGACCTCGACCGGGATCGACTCGCCGGTGATCGCCGACGTGTCCAGACTGGAGCGGCCAACGCGGACCAGGCCGTCGGTCGCGACCCGCTCGCCCGGGCGGACCAGCAGCACGTCGCCGACGGCGATCTCCTTCGCCGGGATCTCGACCGAGGCACCGTCGCGCAGCACGGTGGCGGTCTCCGGCACGAGCTTGAGTAGCGCGCGCAGGCCGCCGCGGGCGCGGTCCATCGCCTTGTCTTCCAGGGCCTCGGCGATCGAGTACAGGAACGCCAGCGCGGCGGCCTCTTCGACGTAGCCGAGGATGACCGCGCCGACGGCGCTGATCGTCATCAGCAGCGCGATCCCCAGCTTCCGCTTGACGAACAGGTTCCGCAGCGCGCCGGGCGCGAACGTGTACGCGCCCAGCAGCAGGCCCGCCCAGAACGCGACCAGCGCCGCGACGTGCAGCCCCAACCACTCCAGCAACAGGCCGATGCCGAACGCGACGCCGGAGAGGATCGGCACCACCAGGCCCGGGTCGCGCCACCACGGGCGCTCGGCCTCCTCCTCCACCTCCTCGGCGGCGCTGGCGGCCGGCTCGTCGCAGCCGCAGGCCGCGCTCACGAAGCGTCCTCCGAGCCTGTCGCGGCGCAGCAACCGGGCACCGAGCAGTGCGGGTCGATGCACGGCGCGCTCTCGTCCACCGCCAGCGTCACGTCCACCAGCGCCGTCAGCGCCGCGGCCAGGTGTGGGTCGGCGATCTCGTAGCGGGTCTGGCGGCCCTCGGGCTCGGCGACCACGATCCCGCAGTCGCGCAGGCAGGTTAGGTGGTTCGACACGTTCGACCGCGTCAGCCCCAACTCGCGCGAGAGCACGGCGGGGTGGCTCGGGCCGTCGAGCAGGGACATCAGTATCTTGGAGCGCGTCGGGTCCGCCATGGCCCGGCCCAGCCGGTTCATGACGTCGAGGCGCGAAGCAATAGTCAGCATGCACTGAACTATACAGTGTGTGCTGACCTATCGTCCAGTTGCAGGGCTGCCGCACGCGCTCCGCGCGCTTGCCCTCGGGAATCACGGTCACCTCTTGCGCCAGCTCGGCCACGTAGGCATCCCGCGACCCTTCCACGTCTCCACGAGACCGGCGGCCCACCGGACGGACGCGAAGAGCCCGTAGCCGGACCCGGCAAGGCCAGCGCCGACCGCGAGCCACCGCCCGATGCCGAGCCACACGCTCCCGTCCACGTCCAGCGCCCACTGAGCGCCGGTGATGAGCCCGGCGATACCCATCCAAAGCCCGGCGACGACCACGACCACCGGCAGGAGGGCGAGGCACATCGCCGCGGCCGCCGACCAGAGCTGACGCGCTTCCAGCTTCGCCGTCGCCGCGATGATCCGCTCGGCCCGTTCGTTCGACGCATCGAGGTTCGCGGTCATCGTGGTCGAAGCCTCCCCGGCGACCTGCTCGACGGCCTTCTCGACCCGTTCCTCGGTGCGCTTCTCGATCCGCTGCACCGCGCCGCCGACCTGGCTCAAGAGCTTCTGGTTCGCCGCGGCCTGCGCCTTGAGCCCCTCAATCGCCGAGGCCGTAGCCGCGCGATTCTTCTGCGCCTCCGCGACCAAGCTCCGCGACGCGGCGTTCAAGCTCTCGCCGTTGAGACTCTGCGCGAACTCGCCGAGCGTGCTCGCGATCTCGTTCTGCCTGCTCTCGATACTCGCGATCCTCGCGGACACGTCGCTGGAGGGCGAGGAGGTCGACGCCGGGGCCGTGATCCGCTCCAGCCGCCTCGTCGTCTCCTCGTCCATGACCTTCACGAACCCCGCGAGCTTCTTCTGCTGCTCGGCCAGCGTGGCGATCCTCGTATTCTGCGCCTCGACGGCGGCGAGGATCGAGGTCAACAGCTCCATCGTCTCCGGACTGCCGAGCGGCGGCGGCGACTGCACGGGCCCGTTCTGCTGCTTCAGCCTGTCGAGTGCTGCGCTCATGTTCCTGCTCCTTCTGCTGCTGGTGGTAGTCGAAGAACGCCTGCGCGCCCTCCGGGGTGAAGTCCGCCGAGAGTGCGCTCGCGCGCTTGCGGCGCTCGGCGCGCCCGGACTCGCCGCGGCGGTCCTCGATGTAGAGCGTCCAGGTCTCCTGCCCGGCGCGCTTGCCCTTCTTGCTGACGGGGCTGTGCAGCCGCATCCGCGGCACCCTCTCCCCGTCATCGCCGAGCTGCTGGTTCTGCTCGTCGATCACCGCTTCGAGACCGGCCTTGTCCACCGCGCGGGGATCGGTCAGGGCAGCGCTCATCCGGTCGCCCATCTCGCGGTTGAGCGATCCCTCGGCGAAGTCCTCGCGGCGCAGCTCCCAGTCCTTCGGCGCGTGCTCCAGACGCTTCACGACCGAGAGGCCGTGATCGCGCATCAGCTCGTCGTTCGCCGACTGCACGCCTTTCTGATTCCCGGCCTTGCGGTCGTGGAACGTGCGGTAGTCCGAGAGCGCCTTTCCCGTGCGGTTGTTGTGATTGAGGACCAAAATATGGTTGTGCGGCTTCTTTCCCCGCCCATCCACATGACTGACGATGAGGCAGTCGGAATCCGGGTGCATCTTCTTCGCGAGCTGGTAGCCCAGATCGTTCACCCGCTGCACGTGTTCGGGGTTCTTCGGGTCGAACTCCTCGTCGCTGAACGACTGGCGGTAGTGCAGCGCCTCGACCTCGCGCGTCGTGTTCTGCGTGAGCGCCCGAGCGCGCGCCGAGAACGCGCCGGGGCCTCCCGGCACGTCGCACGTGATCGCGACGCCCCGCTCGTCCTCCTTGCCACGGATGTAGCGCTCGGTGTCGGCGGCGCTGGCGCTCGGACTGTAATGCGTCGTGCTCATGAGGCCGCCCGATCCCCGAGCAGCGCGCGGACCTCGCGCAGCAGCTCGATCAGCTCGGGCACCTCCGCCGACAGCGCCACCGGCTCACCCGCGCGAGCACGGCGGTCCAGGTCGTTGACGTTGATCGCGAGCGGGCGCACCTGGGCGGCCAGCTCCCGAGCATCAGCAGACGCCTGCACGCGCTCCTCGACCCCGAGCAGGTGCGCGGCCACGGCGGCGTCCAGCTCCTCGCTCCGAGAGGCATGGAGCGCATCGCGCACGACGGTCCGCACCCACGTGCTCGGAGCCAGCCCGAGCCGCTTCGCACGAGTGCGAAGCGCCATGAGCGTCTCCTCTCCGAAGTCGGTATCGAGCTTCGCGCGGCCCCCACGACGCTTCGCGCCGCCGTGACTCTGCCGCACAGCCTCCGCATCAGTCCGACCGGTGTTCACCTGGGAGTCGGTCTGCTGCTCCACCTGTACGCCAGAGTGGCAAGCAGTAGCCGTGTCGGACATTTCGCTGGCGCTCATGTCCTCCCCGGCTGCTTGCGAGGGGCCTCCGGCCCCCTCGACCCCCTGGAAGAGCGCATCGCGTTCGGTGCTCATGCGGCACCTCCGATCAGCGCCAGCGGCACGTCAGGGCTCCGCACCGCGAGCCCGCCCAGCAGCTCAGCAACCGCGCCCTCCGCGTCATGTTCCGCCGAGGTCTCCGGACCGTAGGTCAGTTCCCGCGACCCGACGTTCTGGTGATACGCGTTGCCGTACATGCCGGGCGTGTGTGCGGCGGTCGGGATGCTGCACTGGTGCCACTCGTAGGGCTCGATCTTCCCGATGTGCTGCACGAGGTAACGATTGATGTCGTCGGCACGATAGACCTTCACGACCGAGGCCAAGCGGCGGATGAACTGGTCCAGCGCCTCGTCCACGTTGCCCTTCTGGCGGGCGTAGTAGAAGAACTCGACAGGCTCGATCGTCGCCGTGATGACGATGAGCCGCGGGGCCACCTCGCCCTTGTTCTTGTACCGAGCCTTCGCAGGCGAGGCGTTGTACGGATCAAGCAGCAGCAGCCAGTCGTTCGCATCCATCGCCGAGGCCCGCAGATCGTCCAGCAGCAGCACCTCCTCGCCTCGCCAGTCATCAAGCGGGTTCCCCGTCGCAGCCCGGTAGACCTGCCACCGTTCGCCGTGCGCGTTCGCCGCGTTGATCGCCTCGGTGATGAAGTCCGTGGCGAACCGGGTCTTACCGATCCCGGCATCCCCATGGACGAACACCACGTGCGTCGAGAACTCACCGGCGCGGAGCTTCGCCGCTGCCCGGTATGCGCGACGCTGGCCGTAGGCCGACAGCGCGTCGTCGATCTCCCGCTGATGCCGCGAGTAGATGTCGAACAGCTCGTCCGTGAGCATGATCTGATCCCGCGTGATCTCACCCTGGAGCACGCGCTCCCGCATGTCCTCGAAGTTCTCGGCGACGACCTTCTTCTTCACGTGGGCGCGGCCCTTCAGCCACGTCTCCCGGCGCTGGGCGTCGATCCCGAGATACTCAGGCCCGCGCACCGTGGCAACCTCCGAAGGCGCGTACTGGTGCTTGTCCGCGTACTTCACGTGCGTCAGATACGACAGCATGTTGTCGAAGGCGTACCGCCCGCGGCCAGGCTTCTCGACGTACTGAGGCTCGACACCGATGCCGAACGCGAGCCGATCCAGCGGCGCACTCTTCGCACGGCTGGCGAACTTGATCACGGCGTGCAGGTGCTCGGGCTTCAGTTCGACCACCAGGGCCTTCTCCGTGTCGCTCCAGACCTCGCGCTCGTCCTTGTCGTGCACGATGCCGTAGGCCTCGACGACCTCGCAGCCGGTGGCCTCGAGCCGCTGCACCACGTAGGCGAGGATCGCCTCGGCACCCTGCTGGAGCAGCGCGGCCCCGTTCGGGTCCTCGGCAGCCCAGGCCCAGTACGACGGATCGAGGTATTGCGTGAGCCCGATGCTCGTCGGGTTGTTCTCCTGCTTAGCCACGGCGACCACCCCCGCCGCGGGCGGCGCGGAGGGTCTCAGAGGGAGTGCGGCGCCTAAATGACCCCCTATTGACCCCCAAATGAGACCCAAAATGATCCCACGAGGCCACGCGACGGAGCGAGGGCGGAACCGGCTGCTGACCAGGCACGTTGTTGCATGGCGCGGCAATCGACAAGCCCTTGCCGCGCCCGTAGGAACGAATGAGGGTCTCGTAACTCTTGGAGTGCGAAGCACGGCTACGGGCAGTCATCACGACGACGGGCAGCCCGCCTTCGGCGGGTGCCAGGCCAGGCCCTCCGGGCGGGGTCAGGTCGGTGGGAGCGGTGCTGAGGTTGCGTGCGTCGGCGTACATCAGCGACCACCGCCCCGGCCGTAGCGCTTGATGACAGCCTGATGCGTGACGCCGAGCGCGTCGCCGATCCTGGCCCAGGTCACCCCGTCGGCGCGGGCGTCGGCGACGGCGATCTCGACCGCCTCCTCCAGTACGGAGCGGAGCACGCCGAGGTCGTAGAGCTGGGCCTCGGCGTCGGCGAGGGACGGGTCGCCCTGACGCCAGCGGAAGCCGGTCAGGTGATCGAAGGCGGCGGAGTTCGCGCTCATCAGCGACCACCACCCATCACAGAGGCAACGGCGGCGCGCTGGCGCGGGGTCAGCGGAGTGAGTGCCAGGCGCTCACCGGCTCGGCGGCCAGCGGCACGGGCGGCGGCGATGACGGGATCGTGGCCGTCTGCCTGCGGCGAAGGAGTGGAGCCCTGATCGAGGCGAGGGTGGTCGAGCGCGGATGCGCGGGGGACGTCGATAACGACAGACATCGGAAGTCCTCAGACATGAGTATCTTCCGGTTCCCCGCCACGGTAATTGGGCTGTTTGACCGGCTACTCATCCGGGAGCAGAACCCCGCGCTTCTAAGTCGCGGCCCGGGTGGGATCTTCTTGTCTGCAACCATTCTCCCATGACTCGACTCACCAGTGCAATGACGAGTCGAGTCATGAGTCAGTCGCTTCTCGGCTCGATCCGCACGAGATCGGGGTCGAACTTCACGTGACCCGGCATTATGGGCTCGATGGTCACCGTCACCAGCTCGTCCACGAGCATCCGGCGACGGTCCATGTCCAACGCCTTCCACTTCGACTCGACGACCTCACGACGCTCCGCGGTGCCGACCGCCTCCTCCACGCCCGCCAGCAGCTTCGCCGCCACCGACACCGAGCGGTCCAGCAGCTCCGTGTCGATCTCATCGATGCGGGCCTTCACGTCGTTGATCGCCGCGGTGATCTCCAGGACCGGCTGATGGATGTCGCGCAGCAGCGGGCTCAGCTCTTTCACACGCTCGACCAGGGCGTTCCGCTCGGTCAGCAGTTCCTCGCGATCCGGCCCGTCGTCCTCCTGCGGCATCACGAGGTCGTGCACGTCCACGGACGACAGGCGCGTGAGCACCGCCTCGGTGACCATCGCATCGACGGGCTCGCGCTGGCGGGTGAGGTGGAACTGCTCGCCACAGCGGTACGTCGGCTGCTTGCGGCTATTTGTCCCCGAGACGAGCGTCGCGCCGCACTTCCCACAGAGGCCGATCGTGGACAGGAGGTACTTCGGCTGATTGCCCTGCCTCGCCGACCTCCGCACGTTGTCCTCCAGCTTCGCCACCGCGGCCCGCCACGTCTGCTCGCCGACGATGGGCGGGAACGCCTCGCCCTGCACCGGGTACAGCTCGCCGGTCTTGTAGTGGCGGATGAAGCCAGCGTAGAGCGAGTTCGCCAGCAGGTACCGCACGGCATCGACGGAGAACTCGGACCCGCGCGCGGTGAGATGACCGGCGTTGTTCAGGTCCTCTCGGATGCGCCGGATCGACAGCGATGGCTCGCCGAGGAACGCGTCGAAGGCCCGCCGGACGGCGGCGGCCTCCTCCTCGATCACTTCGCCCTCCCTCGTCCAGCCGAACGCCTTCCATGTGGACGCGGGGATGCCCTCGGCACGTCGGCGCTCGTTCGACCTGATCTGCCGCTCCGCCTTCCGCCGTGCCTCGAACCGGGCGAGTGCTGCGAGCATCGTCGCCCGAAACTCTCCATCTGCTGTCGAGAGATCGATCTCGCCGTCCACTGTGACGACGCGCAGGCCGAGGTCGATCAGCGTGTTGAGGTCCTTCGTGCTCCGCAGCAGTCGGTCCATGTCCACGGCGACGACCATCGAGAACCGACCTGCTCGGGCGTCGTCCAGCATCTCGGCCCAGCGGGTACCAGCTCGACGCTTCTTCGTCGCCGACACCGCGTTGTCCTCGTAGACCTCGACCACGGTCCAGTCCTTGGCCTCGGCCAGTGCCCTGATCTTCCTCAGTTGCGTATCGACCGTCCAGCGGTCGCCCTTGCGGTCCATGGAGGCGCGGACGTAGGCCGCCACCTCGTTCGTCTTCCTCAGCGCTACCAGTTCGACCATGCAACCAAGCTTACGTGGACGAGTGTTGTAACCACGATATGCGCTACGAGAACCCGCTCCACCTCGCCGAGAACGCCGCCGCCCTCGACCTCATCGCCGACGGTCGGGTCGCACTCGGCGTCAGCCGGGGTTCACCGGAGCCGGCGCAACGCGGCTGGGAGGCCTTCAGCTACACCGGGTCGAGCGACCCCCGCGGGGCCGACATCGCCTACGGGCACTTCGAGCAGTTCATGGCCGGGGTCCGCGGGGAGACGATGGTCGAGGCCGACCCGACCCAGGGTGCGGCCGGCCGGCTGCGCATCGAGCCGCACTCCCCCGGTCTGGCACAGCGCATCTGGTGGGGCGCCGGTGGACGGGAGAGCGCCGAGTGGACCGCCCGCCAGGGCGTGAACCTCATGAGCTCGACGCTGCTCACCGAGGCCACCGGAGCGTCCCTCGGGGAGCTGCAGCGCGAGCAGATCGACCGCTACCGGGCCGCATGGCGCGAGGCCGGGCATGCCTGGAGCCCGCGGGTCTCGATCTCCCGGAGCATCTTCCCGATCGTCAGCGACCTGGACCGGCAGTTCTTCGGGCTGCGCGGCCAGGCCTCACAGGACCAGGTCGGGGTCATCGACGGGCTGCGCTCGACCTTCGGCAAGACCTATGCGGCCGAGCCGGACGTCCTCATCGAGCAGCTGCGGGCCGACCCCGCCATCGAGGCAGCCGACACCCTCATGCTCACCATCCCCAGCCAGCTCGGTGCGGACTACAACCTGCACATCCTCTCGGCCTTCGCCGAGCACGTCGCCCCCGCCCTCGGCTGGCGGCCCAACACCGAGGGGCCGGTCGAGGGCCTGGCGGTCTGAGGCCTCGGGGCCCCCGGACCGCCACCTCGGGGGACGCGCCGCCCGGATAACGTGGTCGCCGGCGCACCCCTTTGCCCGAGGAGACAGATGCCCCAGCCACCCGCACCGACCACCCAGCACATCGTCACCCCACCGCCGAAGGCGGGCATCTTCCTCGTCCTGACCGTGGCCGAAGGGGGCGAGGAGGCCGTCCGCGACGTGCTCGGCGACGCCGGGATGCTCACCCGGTCGGTGGCCTTCGGCTTCCCGGAGGGCGGCCTGGACCTCGTCGTCGGCGTCGGCGCCCACCTGTGGGACCGCATGTACGACGTGCCGCGGCCGATGCACCTGCACCCCTTCGAGGCGATCGAGGGGGCCGAGCACACCGCCGTCGCCACCCCCGGCGACCTGCTGCTGCACCTGCGTGCGGACCGGATGGACCTGTGCTTCGCCCTGGCCCAGCGGTTCGTGGGCGCGCTGGGCGAGGCCGCGACTGTCGTGGACGAGGTGCACGGCTTCCGCTCCTTCAACGTGCGCGACCTCCTCGGCTTCGTCGACGGGACCGAGAACCCCGAGGGCGACGACGCGATCGCCGCGGCACTCATCGGCGAGGAGGACCCCGCCCACGCCGGCGGCAGCTACGTCATCGTGCAGAAGTACCTGCACGACCTCACCGCCTGGGAGGAGCTCTCGACCGAGGAGCAGGAGCGGGTCATCGGCCGGCGCAAGCTCACCGACATCGAGCTTTCCGAGGACGAGAAGCCGAGCAACTCCCACGTCGCCCTCAACGACATCGAGGACGAGGACGGCAACGACCGCGAGATCGTCCGGGACACCATGCCCTTCGGCTCGCTGCAGTCCCAGGAGATGGGCACCTACTTCATCGGCTACGCCAAGGATCCCGACGTCACCGAGACGATGCTGCGCAACATGTTCATCGGCGACCCGCCCGGCAACCACGACCGGATCCACGACTTCTCCACCGCCGTGACCGGCAGCCTCTACTACGTGCCGACCCGCGACGAGCTCGAGGACGGCCCGACCGCGGGCTGATCCCGTGCGCCCCGGCACCAGCCTCGACGACGCGCTGCAGGACCTCTCGGAGGACCTCCAGCAGCGACTGGTCGTGCTCGACGAGGCACTGCGGGTGGTCGCCTACTCGATCCACGAGAGCGAGCAGGACCGGGCCCGCCTCTCCCACCTGCTCGCCCACAGCGACACCTGGCCCGCCCCGCCGGCGGGTCGCAACGAACCCACCGTCCGCACCGCCGCGGACGGCACCCGGTGGCAGATGGTGCCCCTGCGAGACGAACGCCACCTCGTCGGCCACCTCCTGCACGTGCAGGCGAAGGGGGCCCCGCCCCCGGACCGGGCCGTCCTGCGCGAGGGGGCCGCCCGGCTCGGCGTGCTGCTCGCGCTGCGCTCCCGCGATGCCGAACGGGCGAGCGCGCGTGCCGACGAGCTGCTCACCACGCTGCTCTCCCCCGCCGTCGCGGACACCGAACGCTCCGCCGCCGCAACGGCGCTCGTCGACGAGGGGCTCGTCGGCCCGGCCGAGCAGTACTGCGTCACCGTCGTCGCCCCACCGCCGGAGCTGCGCGATGACGGGTGGCTGGCGAGACGGGCGGTCGAGACGACCCTCGACTTCGTCGTCCGCACGACCACCGCCACCGTCGTCGGCGGCGTCGTGGGCGACCTCGGGGTGCTCGTCTTCCCCCGCCCGGTCGTGCAGGACCGGCTCGACCGAGTCCTGCAGGCGCCCGGTCTCGCCGAGGTGCGCGCGGGCATCGGCGGCCTCACCGACGGGCTGGTCACCGCGGCCACGTCCTACGAGCAGGCCGAGATCGCCTGGCGCGCAGCGTGCCTGGACCCAGGTACCCACCCGCGGGTGAGCACCTGGGAGGGGTTCGGCGTCGACAAGCTGCTGCTGCGCCTGCCGCTGGAGGACCTCACCCGGGCGGACCTGCCGGCGCCCGTCACGCGCCTGCTCGCGAGCGACCATCACGACGTGGACGTCCCGACGTTGCTGACCTACCTCGACTGCGGAGGCGACGGCCGGGCGACCGCGACCGCGCTGCGGATCCACCGCTCGACGCTCTACTACCGACTGGCCCGCATCCGCACGACCACCGCGGTCGACCTGGCCGACGGTGCCGTGCGCCGTGACCTGCACACCGGGCTGCGGGTGGCCCGCCTCGCCGGGCTGCTCAGCGACTGACGGGCGCGAGGCTGCCCGGACGGATCCCGGTGTCGACCCTCGGGTCGTAGGCGTGGACCCAGGCCAAGCGGTCCTCGAACCACTGCTGGGTCCCCATGAGGGCGTCCCGCGCCTGCGCCTGCGGCCCGTCCGGCAGGTGCAGGACCTCCGCGACCTGCGCCGAGGCGAAGGCCACCGCCCGGGTGCGCGCCCGGCGCCGGGCGGTGTAGGCCTCGAAGGCCGGCTCCGGGTCCCGACCGTGCACCGCCGCCAGCTCCTCGGCCAGCGCCCAGGTGTCCTCGATCGACTGGTTGGCCCCCTGGCCGTGGTGCGGCACGAAGGCGTGTGCGGCATCCCCGAGCAGCACGACCCGGCCCCGGTGCCAGGTCCGGATCGGGGGGCGGCGCATGAGCGCCCACTGCTGGGTCACCTCCACCGCCTCGAGCATCTGGGTCACCGCCGGGTGCCAGCCGGCGAAGGGGGCCAGCTTCGCCGAGTCCTCCACCGGCACCACCCATCCCTGCTCGGTCCACTCCTGCGGCTCGCGGGAGACGGCGAGGAAGTTCACGTGGCTGCCGTCCCCGCCCATCGCGTAGTGGAGCAGGTGCCCGGTCGGCCCCACCCAGAACTGAAGGGCATGGGGATCGGGCAGCTCGGTCAGGTCCTCGGTGCGGATGATCCCGCGGAAGCCGCTGCGACCCGAGTAGACGGCGTCGTCGTGCCCGAGCATCCAGCGCCGCACGGTCGAGCGCGCACCGTCGGCCCCGACGACGACTCGCGCGGTGACCCGGGAACCGTCGGCCATCTCGACGGCGACGTGGTCCCCCTCCTCCCGAAGACCGGTGACGTTGCGCGAGAGGAGGATCCGGTCCATGCCGACCGCCTCGGAGAGCACCTTCTGCAGGTCGGCCCGGTGCAGGCCCCACCAGTCGGCCCCGAAGCGTTCCCGGTAGGTCAGCCCCACCGGGGTGCGGCCGAGGGTCTCGCCCGTGCGCCCGTTGCGGAAGATCAGATCGGTCGGCGCCCAGGAGACCTTCGCCAGGGCGTCCTCGACGCCGTACTCGCGCAGCAACTTCACGGCATTCGCCGATAGGCCGACCGCGGCGCCGACCTCGCGCAGCTCGGAGGTGCGCTCGATGACCGTCGCCTCGGTCCCGCGCTGCCGCAGGGCGAGCGCGAGGGCGAGTCCGCCGATACCGGCGCCGATGATGACCACGTCGTCGTGGGATGTCTGGCTCATGACCTCGACACTAGGAACGTCCCGGACCCCTCGTCATCGGACGGGGAATCGCAACCGGACCCTCCCCCTTCGGACACTGTGTCGGGGTGGCCACGTCCCCTCGTGGGCACCGGGACGAATCAGCAGGAGATGGGCTTCCACCAGTAGACGCCTGCGATCCGTCCGCCCGGGTAGCCCTTCCGGCACCCGGTGTACCCGGGGGTGAGGCTGTCGTTGGTCCAGCCCGGCCCGGGGGCCGACGCCGCGTCCGCGGGGCCGGGCGCGGGCGGAGCTGCCGGCTCGGCTGGCGGTTCCGGGGTGCTGGGCTCGGGTGCCGGCTGCGGCTCCGGCTCGGCGGTCGGCTCGCTCGCGGGCTCCGGCTCCTGGCTGCAGCCGCCCCAGACGCCCTGCCCGGCACCGCGCGCCGACTCCTCCGCCTCGAGGTAGGTGCCCTGGCGCTCGTACGCGGTGTCGTAGGTGTACTCCTCCGCGTGGCCGGCGCGCAGCATGGCCTCCCCGAAGTCGGTGCCGCCCGGCAGGTCGAGATAGGCCAGCATCCGGCCGTACTTGTCGCGCGTGCCCTGGCTCGCGTCGTGCACCACCCGGACGCTCTTGCCCTCGAGGAGCGACTCCGCGGCCGCCGAGGCCTCGGGCCCGCCGCACTCGACGGGCGAGTTCGGGTCGACGGTCTCCGGGGTGTCGATCCCGATGACCCGGATCTTCTCCCCGCCGTCGATGTCGACGACGACGGTGTCGCCGTCGACGACGCGGATCACGCGGTGCAGCGTGGACCGGCGCTCGTGCTTCTTGGCACCGCCCTCGGCGGAGCGCTTCTTGGTGGCCTGCCCGGCCTTCTTCGACGGGCCGTCCCCGTGCTCGTCCTTCGCACCGGCCCCGTTGGACTCCTTCTTGGACGCCTCGTCGTCGGCCGAGCCGGTCATGGCGCCGGCCCGACCGTCCCCCTTCGCGGCCGAACTCACGGGGGCGCTCGCCTCCGACGCCGGTTGCCCGGACTCCTCCGGGCTGCACGCCGGCAGCACCGCCAGCGCGAGCGCCCCCAGCAGCGCGACCCCTCGACCCGATGACCTCATCCGAACCCTCCACAGCTGTCGTGACGAACGCTTCGAGCTGAAGATATGCCGGTCACCGGGCCGGTGGGATCGTCCGTTCGGTCAGTCCTGACCTCCGTTCGGGGGACCCGCGATCTGCTGCAGCATCCGACCGGCAGTCAGGTAGTCCGCCACGGGCAGCCCGAACGCCTCCCGGACCGTCTCGGACACGATCGTCATGTCCCCGCACTCC
Organism: Janibacter corallicola NBRC 107790; assembly: GCF_001570965.1. Classification (GTDB taxonomy): domain Bacteria; phylum Actinomycetota; class Actinomycetes; order Actinomycetales; family Dermatophilaceae; genus Janibacter; species Janibacter corallicola. The sequence goes on from NZ_BCSR01000039.1 coordinate 22,191, forward strand.
AGGCAGATCGCGCCGATGTCCGGCCGATCGGCCACGGCACCACGGACGGTGTCGACCGCCTGCGCCCGGATGGCGTCGGGGTCATCGAGCGTGCCCCGCTCCAGCACCTGGTCCCGGAAGGGGCCCGGCCCGGACATGCCCACGACCACCACCCGCTCGGGAGCACTGATGCCGGCTGCGGCCAGGCACCGGTCATCGACCCCCTTCGCATCGGCCGCGAGGACCAGGATCGCTCCCGAGGTCACCCGCTCCAGCCAGGGCAGCAGCATGAGACTGGAGGTCACCACCGGCACCGGCAGCTCGGCGGACAACCGGTCCTGATACGGGGTGAAGTACCCGCACGTGGTCAGGACGGAGGTCGCCCCCTGGCCCACCAGCTCCTGTGCCGCCGCGAGCACGGCCGGGTACAGGGACTCGTCCGCACCCAACGCCAACCGGGTCAGGTCGGGGTGGTGCACCGGGTTCGATCGGGTCGCGAAGTCCCACGAGTCGGGGTGCGGCGATGTGCCGGGGATCGGGGTGATGCTCCCGAGTCCGATCAACCCCATGAATCCCGCCGTCACGGCGTGCTCACCTCGACCGTGGGAGGCAGGTCGAGAGCCTCGGCCTCCCCCTTGCGCCCCGCCGAGCGCTGCAGCGTCCGTGCCACGAGAACCCCGATGATGCCGAAGACGGCGATGTAGCAGGCCACCGCGTAACCCCCGTGTCTCGTGGCCAGCCAGGTCGCGACGAAGGGGGCGGGGCCGCCCCCGATGATCCCGGCCAGGTTGAAGCCGAGCGAGGACCCGCTGTACCTCGTCCGCGTCGGGAAGACCTTGGCGATGACGATCGGCTCGGGCGCGAACATCAGGGCATACGGCACCAGGGAGAGCAGGATCGCCACCGAGGTCAACGCGATCGACCCGCTCTCGACCATCACGAAGTAGACGAAGGCGAAGACCGCCATCGCGACGGCACCGATGGAGTATACCCGTTCGTGCCCGAGCCGGTCCGAGACCCGTCCGGCCACGAGCATGAGCCCGGCGGAGAGGAAGGCGGCCATCGAGACCATGAGCAGCAGCGTCGTGCGGTCATAGTCGTGCTCACCCGTCCCGTAGGAGAGGATGAAGGTGATGAAGATGTAGACGGGGATCATCTCCGCGCTCTTCAGGAGAGCCGCCAGGAGGACCTGTACCGGGTTGTCTCGCAGCACCTCCAGCACCGGCGCCTTGCTCACGTCGCCGGACTCCTTGGCCTTGGCGAAGGCGGTCGTCTCCGGCAGGGAGGAGCGGATCCACAACGCGAGCAAGATGAGCACGAAGCTGAAGAGGAAGGGCACCCGCCAGCCCCAGGTCATGAAGGCCTCCGGGCTGAGCAGCATGCTCACCGCCATGAAGGCCAGGTTCGCGCCCCCGATGCCGATCGTGCCGGCAGCCTGCGGGAAGCTGCCGCGGAAGCCCTCACCACCCTTGCGTCCGGACTCCATGGCCAGCAGCACCGCGCCGCCCCACTCACCGCCGACCCCGATGCCCTGCAGGGTGCGCAGCGCCACGAGGAGGATCGGCCCGAAGGCACCGACCACCGCATAGGTCGGGACCAGTCCGATACCGACAGTGCCGACCCCCATGAGGGTGATGGTCCACATCAGGGCCTTCTTGCGGCCGACCCGGTCCCCGAGGTGGCCGAAGATCGCCGCACCGAGGGGTCTGGCCAGGAAGCCGACGAAGTACGTGGAGAAGGCCAGCAGCACCCCGGTGACCGGACTGCTGTTGGGGAAGAACAGCGCCGGGAAGACGAGTGCGGCTGCTGCTCCGTAGAGCATGAAGTCGAACCATTCGATGACCGATCCGACGGTGCTGGCGAAGACGGCCTTGCGAACCGTCCGGGCGTCTGCTGTGTGCGTCATTGCACTCATGGGCTGCTCCCGGTCGCTGGGCGGTCAGCCCAGGACGTCCGGCTCTTCGTCGAGGATGATGTCGGCCTGCAGCTTGAAGCTGTGCTTGGCCATGTTCGGGTTGCTGAACTGGCGGTGGGCCAGCTCGGCCTGCTCCGGGCTCATGATCTTCGGCTGTCCCGCGGCCTCCGCGAGCAGCTGCATGTGGCACGCCTTGTCCATGGTCATGAACCACCAGGCAGCCTCCTCGACCGAGCGGCCGGTGGTCAGCAACCCGTGGTGCTGGAGGATCGCGGCACGGCGGTTGCCCATCTGCTGGGCGATCTGCTGGCCCTCCTCCCGGTCCAGGACGAGGCCGTTGTACTTGTCGAAGACGACATGGTCGTCGTAGAAGGCGCAGGACTCCTGGATGATCGGGTCCAGCTCGCGCCCCATCGCTGCCCAGGCCCGCCCGTGGACGGAGTGCGTGTGCGCGATGGCGACGACGTCCGGCCGCGCCTCGTGGATCGTGGAATGGATGGAGAAAGCGGCCTTGTTCGTGCGCCGCTCCCCCTCGGCGACCTTGCCCTGCTCGTCGATGAGGAGCAGGTCGCTGACCTTCATCCGGGAGAAGTGGACCGCGTAGGGGTTGACCCAGAAGCGGCCGGGGAACTCCGGGTCCCGCACGGTGACGTGGCCGGCGACCCCTTCATCGAAGCCCAGCCGGGCGAAGAGCCGCAAGGTGACCGCCAGCATCTGCTTGCGGTGCTCTCGCTCCTCGGCGACCGTCGCACGGCCGTTGGGCAGGTCCTCCAGGTCAAGGGCGGGTGCGTTCGCCTCGGTCGTCATGTCGACTCCTGTGTCGAAGGGAATGGAACATGACGAGTTTTGCCTCAAAGGCAAACTCTGTCAACCACTCAGGCAATCTCGTGCCGTGCTATCGACGCTCGCTGCTGCCGGATAATGTGAGGTCATGTCAGTCGAGGACTCTGCTGCGGAGATCTCCGGACCCCTGCTCAGGCGCGCCCGCCAGGGATGCCGCATGACCCTGCAGGACGTCTCGGACAGCATCGGCCTGTCGGTGACGCACCTGTCCCGGCTGGAGTCCGGCAAGCGCCAGCCGTCGGTGGGGATCCTCATGCAGCTCGCGCGCCTCTACGGCACGAGCGTCGGCACCCTGCTGGGCGAGCACGCCGGTACACGTCACCACGTGACCACCACGGCGGAGCGAGTCTCCCGGCCGGGGCCGGACGGGCCCTTCACCGTGCTGACCGGCCTGCCAGAGGTCCAGGGACTCCACGCAGTCGAGCTGACCATCGACGGGACGGAGCACCGCCCGAGCTCGCACGAGGACGAGGAGATCGTGTACGTCCTCTCAGGCGCCGTGCGGGTGTCCCTCGGGGAGGAGGTCCTCGAACTGCGGACGGGCGACGCCGTCCACTTCGATGCTCGGGTCGAGCACACGCTCACGGACCTGGAGCCCGGCACCCGCGTCCTGATCGTGTGCGCACCCTTGCAGGCCAACGGCCCTCGCCCGCACGCGTTGCCGCAGCGCTCCTGAGCGGCGGTCGCTGGAGACGAGGAGCGCCCCGGTGGCTCACTCCCTGTTCGTGCGGAAGCCCGCCCACACCTCGTACATGAAGTCCGTCCCCTGCCGCAGCGCCTCGACGTAGATCCGCTCGTTGTTGCCGTGCATGCCGATGAGCTGCTCGTTGTTGATCACGTAGGGGTAGACGCCGTAGCCGGGGACCCCCTTCGCGCGCCACGGGCCGAGGCTCGTGCCCGCCTCGAAG
>NZ_BCSR01000040.1 GCF_001570965.1 Janibacter corallicola NBRC 107790
GCAGTGCAAGACGAAGGGCGCCGCACCGGATCAACCGGTGCGGCGCCCTTCGTCATCACGTCCGGGCTGGATGGCCCCCCGACGCGGGGAGCGCGTCAGCGCGTGGAGAGGTTCTGGTGGAAGCGGTCACCCATGCGGATGTCGTAGCGCGGGTACTGACGGGGAGCACGACGCATCTCGGCGTGCTCGGAGTCGGCGTGACCGTGCCGGGTCTTGTCGGTGCGGAGGGACTTGAGGTTCTTCATCCAGTTCTTCATGGGTCAACTATCTCGTCGTCGAACCATCTTTCTCAAATTCACGATTCATCATGTTTGTGCAGCTTCTCTTACTAGTCAGCTAGGCTGCGGACCATGATCGACGCCCATCGCCTCCGAATCTTCCTCTCCGTCATGGCGTCCGGGTCGGTCAACGCCGCCGCGGGCCACCTGGGGTACTCGGCATCGGCGGTCAGCCAGCAGATCGCCGCACTGCAGAAGGAGACCGGGCTCACACTCTTCACGCGCCACGGACGCGGGATCGAGCCCACTCCGGCGGCGCACACGCTCGCGGAGGAGAGCGAGCGGCTGATGTACGAGCTCAAACGGGTCGACGCGATCGTCGACGACCTACGCGAAGGGGGCACCGGCTCGCTGTCCATCGGGTACTTCGCCTCGGCCGGCTCCCGGTGGATGCCGCAGCTGGCCAAGCGCCTGCAGACCACGCTGCCCGAGCTCACCCTGCAGATGGTCCTCACCGAGGGCTACCCCATGGGTGAGTCCCCGCCCGTCGACATCGACGTGGTGCCGGCCGACCCCACGACCTCCGCACGCCCCGGGCACCTCGTCACCCCGCTGATGACCGACCCCTTCGTGGCGCTCGTGCCCGCCGGCCACCGGCTCGCCGGCAAGCGCCGGGTGGAGATGTCCGAGCTCGCGGACGAGGCCTGGGTCAGCAACGACATCTCCGCGGGCATCACCCAGGACATGGTCGACCGGGCCTGCCGCGCAGCGGGATTCCGTCCTCGTTACCGGGTCGAGGCGCAGGACCACTACACCGCCATCGCCTTCGTCGCCGCGGGCGTCGGCATCACCGTGCTGCCGGAGCTGGCCAGCCGCTCGCTGCCGAAGACCGTGCGCAAGGTGCACCTGACCAACCCGAGCCCGGAGCGCGACGTCGTCGCCCTCACCGCGCCGGTCGCCCGGTCCAACGAGGCCGCGAAGCTCGCCGTGGACCTGCTGCAGCAGATCGCCGCGGCCTCCGCCCGGCGGCGCTGAGCCCCTCGCGCCACTCGATTCTCGGGCCACCCGAGAAACTGCCCCTTCGCAAGGGTTTGAAACTCCTGCGAACCGGCGGAAAGTCCTGCAGAGTTGCCGCCCCGTTCCCACCCGGACGAAGGGGGCGGCTGCCCCCTTCGCTTGTCCACAGGCACCTCCGCACGATGTCGGCCTGCCGTGCAACGGTGACCTCCACGGACGACGGGGACGACGAAGGGGAGACGATGAGGATCGCAGGGAACGAACGCGACGAGGACTTCGCGGGGGACGTCCGGGACCTGGTCCTGGCCGCCACCCGCAAGTACGCCATGAAGGACGACCGGGGCGCTGAGGGAGTCCTCGAGATCATCGTGGAGAGCGTCCGGGACTTCGCCGGCCGCACCCTGGTGAGCCACGTCGTCGCAGAGCTGGTGGACGAGCGTGTCGCCGCCTCCTGGGAGCACGGCTGGCAGCCGGTCGACCTGGACCGTTTCGTCGGGCGCTCCCGCAGGCAGCCGGAGCGGGACCTGCTCGGTGACGCGATGGCCGCGCGCCTGGCGCAGTTCGCCACGAGCACGATCGACCCGGAGTGGTGGGACCAGCTGGCGGACATCGGTGCCCGCGTGTGGTGGTCCAACGACCGGAACTGGGTGCTGGCACGGTCGGTCGACGAGGACTGGGATGCCCTGGTCCGGGCCGCCGTGCGCCTCCTGGCCACGGTCTGGCTCGTCCCGCCGATCGAAAAGCTCGGCCCGGCACCCGGCGAGGCCACCGCCGCCACGGCCGACCGCGACCGTGCCGAGGTGGATCCGCGCATCCTCGAACGGGTACGGCGGCTGCTCGCGAAGGCGGAGTCGACCACCTTCGAGGCCGAGGCGGAGACCTTCACTGCCGGCGCCCAGTCGCTGATGGCCCGGTACAGCATCGATGCGGCGCTGCTGGCCGCCTCCGGCCCCGATGCGAAGGGGGAGGAGCCGGCGGCCTGTCGCGTGGGCATCGAGAACCCCTACGAGTCGCAGAAGGTCATGCTCCTGGGCGGGATCGCGAGGGCCAACCGCTGCCGCAGCGTCTGGTCCAAGGGCCTGGGGCACGTGACGCTCGTGGGCCACCGTGAGGACCGGCTCGCGGTGGAGACCCTCTTCACCTCACTGCTGCTCCAGGCCACCGCGGCGGTTGCGCAGCAGGGCCGGCGCACCGACCGGAGAGGCCGTTCGCGAACAGCCGCCTTCCGCCGGTCCTTCCTGACCGCCTTCGCCGTGCGCATCGCCGAGCGGCTCGAGGAGGTCACTGATGCGGAGGTGGCCGCCGCCAGTGCCCGGCGAGCAGCCGGCGTCGAGGAGGCGGGCACGCCCGGGAGCGGCCAGGAGCTGGTGCCGCTGCTGCAGCAGCGGCGGGAGGCGGTCGATGCCGCGGTCGAGGAGATGTTCCCGTCGCTGCAGACCTCACGCAGCCCCACCGTCAGCGACGTGGAGGGGTGGAGCTCCGGGCAGCTGGCGGCGGACAGGGCCTCGCTCACCGGCTGGCAGGAGGTGGCCGGGCGCTCGTGGTGAGGGGCGGGCGCCCCCTTCGCCCGTCCATCCGCCGTTGACTGGAGGCGGGCCGAGGAGAAGGGTGAGGGCCACAACCTCTCCCACTGGGGTGGAGCGGATGCGCCAGGAGGGCAGATGAAGGCCGTACGACTGCACGCCTACCACGAGGATCCCGTCGTCGAGGAGGTGCCAGAGCCCCAGCTGACCGGCCCGCTGGACGTCATCGTCAAGGTCGGCGGCGCCGGCGTGTGCCGCACCGACCTGCACATCATCGAGGGCCAGTGGGACGAGCTGCAGCACCCGAGGCTGCCCTACACGATCGGCCACGAGAACGCCGGGTGGGTGCACGAGGTCGGCTCCGCGGTCACCAACGTCGCCGTCGGTGACACCGTGATCCTCCACCCCCAACCCAGTTGCGGCCTGTGCCTCGCCTGCCGGTCCGGGCACGACATGCAGTGCGAGGCCGCCTTCTTCCCCGGCCTGTCCGACAACGACGGCGGGATGGCCGAGTACCTGCTCACCTCGGCGCGCGCATGCGTCAAGCTCGACCCGGCGACCGAGCCGGCCGACGTGGCTGCCCTCGCCGACGCCGGCATCACCGCCTACCACGCGGTACGCAAGGCGATCCCGCTGCTCCCGCCCGGCTCCACGTGCGTCGTGGTCGGCGCGGGCGGGCTCGGGCACATCGGCATCCAGTGCCTCAAGGCACTCACGGCCACCCGTGTCGTCGTCGTGGACCCCGAACCCGCCGCCCTCGATCTGGCACGGGAGCTCGGTGCCGACGAGACGATCCCGGCCGACGGTTCCCAGGTCGAGGCCGTCACCGAGCTGACCGGCGGTGCCCAGGTGGTGCTGGACTTCGTGGCCGAGCAGGGAGCGGAGAACCAGAGCTTCGCGATGACTCGGCCGGGCGGGTCGTGCTTCGTCATCGGCTACGGCGGTCAGCTGCAGGTCCCGACCCTGGACATGGTCTCGACCGAGCGGAGCATCATCGGCAACCTCGTCGGCACCTGGACCGATCTCGCCGAGCTGATGGCCCTGGCCGAGTCCGGCCGGGTCGCCCTGCACACCCAGACCTACCCGTTGGACCAGGCGCTGGACGCCCTCCACGACCTCGACACAGGCAAGGTGCGCGGCCGGGCCATCCTCGTCCCCTGACCCGGCGGTGACCGCAGGGTCAGGCGCCCAGCGGCTCGGTCCGCTCGTCCACCTCGCGCAGGATCCCCACGATCGAGTCGACCTGTGCCTCATCGAAGAGGTCATCCGGCCCCGTCGGTGCGTGGCCAGTGACGGGTGGCTCGAAGAGCCTGTTGGTCATCATCGACGAACGGGGCAAGCCGTTCAGGACGGAACTCTCGCCCGAGGACTACGCCGACATTCGCGTACTCGGCGACGGCCAGCTCCCCCTCGGGCCGGTCGGCTGGGACGTCATCGGTCAACGCGACCGAGCACGGCCGCCAGGTGCGGGATCCGAAGACCCCACGGGCCGGCGGCGTCGATCCGCACCAGCTGCTCGATCCGCAGTGCCGAGCGATCCAGTGCGGCCTCGGTGTCGCGGGCCGGGTGACACCCACGGTCCGTCGCGCGGCTGAAGGGCGCCACCAGCTTCTGCCCCGCCCGCAGCCAGGTCCCCTTCGGTCCGGCCACGTGCTCGAAGACCACGAGGCGGCCCCCTGGACGCAGCACCCGGTGGATCTCCGCGAGCGCCCGGTCCTGGTCGTCGACGGAACACAGGGTCACGCAGCAGATCGCCGCATCCATGCTCCTGTCCGGCAACGGCATCGCCTCGGCACGCGCCTGCACGACGCGGGCCCCGCGACGCCCCTTCGCCGAGCGCCGCAACCGACGCACCGATCCGGGGTGCGGCTCGAGGCTGGTCACGCGGGCCGAGCCGGGCAACGACCCCGTGCTGCGCCCCTCCCCCGCACCGACGTCGAGCACCTCACCGTCCAGCGCCGGCAGCACCAGTCGCCGCCACCGGGACCGCAGGTCCATGACGCCGGGCCGTCCGCCGGGGGTCCAGAGGCTCGACAAACTGGGACTGTACGCCGTATAGGTCATGCTGGGACTGTACGCCGTACAGTGGTCGGTGTGAAGAGCAATTCGCAGCGCACCTCGGGCACCCGCCCCTCCCTGTCCTCGCAGCAGATCCTCTCGGCTGCGGTCGCCCGGGCCGACCACGGTGGCCCGGCTGCAGTGTCGATGCGCGGGCTGGCGCGGGAGCTGGGGGTGACACCGATGGCGCTGTACTGGCACTTCGCGGACAAGGACGCGCTCGTCGACGCGATGGTCGAGCGGGTCGTCGAGGAGGCGCCCTTCGTCGACGTGCCCGGAGGCACCTGGCAGGAGCGCTACCGCGGCGTGCTCACCACACTGGTCGAGATGCTGCACGCCCACCCGTGGGTGGGGCGGCTCGTCATCGAGCGCCTCGTGCTGCTGCCCAACTACCTGGGCGCCCTGGAGATCCTGCTCGACGCGCTCCGCCAGGCCGGCCTCGCCCCCGACGAAGGCGCCGTCCTCGTGCAGCAGTCCGTGCAGACCGTGGCGAGCCTGGTCGAGTACGAGCCGCGACCCGAGCCTGACGTCTGCCGTGACGAGCAGAGGCTCGAGGACCTCCCCGACGACCGGTACCCGAACGTCCGGGCCGCGGCAGTCCCGCTCAGCACACCGGGCGACCCGCAGGACTACTACCGTCTCGGCCTCGACACGATCATCGGGGGGATCGTCGCGATCGCGGACCGATGAGCGGGGTCAGCGCAGGTCGTGGTGCATCCAGACATTCGGCTCGACGTAGACCGCGTGGCCCCCGGCGACGTCGACGTGGACCGGAGTCAGGCCCCCTTCGACCTCGACGGGGCCGTCCGTGTCGAAGGGCAACCCGGTCCACTGCCGCCACTGGGCGAGCGTGCCGGGGATGACCATCGACAGCGGCGCGACGCCGACGACCCGACCGCCGAGACGGACGTGCACCCGCAACCACGGGTCGGCCGGCAGACCGTCCTCACGCACCCGGTGGGCGTACTCCATGGCGTCGCTGCCCGGCTCGAGGGACTTGCGCGTCGGGCGGACCGGCGCGACGAGGTCGCGGCACCCGAGCGCCGCGTAGCGCTGCCGCGCCTCCTGCAGCAGCCGACCACTCAGCCCGTGCCCCCGGTGCGAGAGCGCGACCCGCGCCTCGATGAGGCTGATCGTGCGCAGGTCCGGGGTCTCCCCCGACGCGAGCAGCCACTCGGCCCGCTGGAGGGCGTGGTCCCACCCGCGCGGGGGCAGGGCCTCGACCGCCCCGGCGAAGGGGACCGCGTGCAGCCGGGCGGCCGCCACGTCCCCGTCCATGACGACGAGATGCAGCTCGGGGAAGCCGGCTACCGCGCTCTCGTAGGCCCGGTCCGAGGTCGGGTCGTGCAGCATGAACTCCGGCCAGTCGCCCTTGATCGACAAGAAGGCGTCGACGAGCTCCGGCCGCTCGGCGAGCGAGTAGATCTCCATGCGCCCATCCAAGGGCTTCCGGACGACTCGAGCCAGTGGTTTCCCGCGGGCACGACGGGCACTTCAAGCGTGGAGAGATGACAGAACGTTGATTTTCCGGGGCTTTGCTCGGGAGACTGCGTCGGACTGCACGTCGTACCCGTGAGTAACATGCGATGTGCACGAGGCGGATGCCAAGCGGACGGTGGAAGGGCCCGGCGCAGCGTCAAGCCGATGTCGAGTACGACGACCGGACCACGCGAGAAGGAAGGACATCGGCAGCGCGCCGGACGCCTTCACCGGAAGCGGCCCTTCGCCCTGCGCGGCTCGGCCCTTCGAGGCTCCTCGCAGAGCTCGTCGCTCCTCAGGGACCGGCCGGCCACCTCAGGGACCGGGCGGCCTCGCACCTCAGGGACCAGTGGAGCGCCGTAGGGACCGTAGGCTGGCGGGCATGACGGACCGCGACTTCCGCAACCTCTACCGGCACGGCTTCGCGCGGGTGGCGGCGTGCACGCTGCCGGTGACGATGGGCGATCCTCCGGCCAATGCCGAGGCGATCGCCGAGCAGGCGCGGGAGCTGCACGAGGCGGGGGTGGCGGTGGCCGTCTTCCCCGAACTGTCGCTCACCGGCTACGCGATCGACGACCTGCTGCTGCAGGACGTGCTGCTGCGCGACGTCGAGGAGGCGCTCGTCGACCTGGCCAGGGCCACGACCGACCTGCTGCCGGTGATCGCGGTGGGCGCCCCCCTTCGCCATCGGGGTCGTCTGTACAACTGTGCCGTCCTCATCCACCGCGGCGACGTCCTGGGGATCCTCCCGAAGTCCTACCCCGCCAACTACCGCGAGTTCTACGAGAAGCGGCACTTCGCCGCCGGCGCCGGGATCACCGACGAGTGGTTCCGACCGAGCTTCGCCGACGCGGCGGACCTTGATGGCGTCCCTTTCGGCACCGATGTGCTCGTCCACGCCGACGACGTGCCGGGCCTCGTCGTGCACGCCGAGGTCTGCGAGGACATGTGGGTGCCGCTCCCGCCGAGCCACGACGCGGCCCTGGCCGGCGCCACCGTCCTGCTCAACCTCTCGGCCTCCCCGATCACCGTCGCGCGCGCCGAGGACCGTCGCCTGGTCGCCCGCGCCTCCTCGATGCGCTGCAACGCCGCCTACGCCTACGCCGCGGCGAGCGAGGGCGAGTCCAGCACCGACCTGGCCTGGGACGGCCAGACGATGGTCTACGAAGGGGGCGACCTCCTGGGGGAGTCCGAGCGCTTCCCCCGCGGCCCGCGGGCCAGCATCGTCGACATCGACCTGGAGCGACTCCGACGAGAGCGGCTGCAGCAGAACAGCTTCGGCGACAACGCCACTGCCGCCTCCTCCCCCGGCGGCACGTGGCGCGAGGTCCACGTCGAGCTCGACCCGCCGACCGGTGATCTCGGGCTGCGGCGGGAGGTGGCGCGCTTCCCCTTCGTCCCGGCCGACGAGTCGCGCCTGGCACAGGACTGCTACGAGGCGTACACGATCCAGGTCACGGCGCTGGAGCAGCGGCTGCGCGCCATCGGCGGCCCCAGGATCGTCATCGGCGTGAGCGGCGGGCTCGACTCCACCCACGCGCTGCTCGTCGCCGCCCGGGCGATGGACCGGCTGGAGCGCCCCCGCGCCGACATCATCGGGATCACGATGCCGGGTTTCGCGACGAGCGATCACACGAAGACCAACGCGGTCGCGCTCATGGAGTCGCTCGGCATCACGTGGGAGGAGCTGGACATCAGGCCGGCGGCGACTCGGATGCTGCGCGACATGCGCCACCCCTTCGGCCTCGACCCCGAGGCGGAGCACGGCCCGGAGGTTTACGACGTGACCTTCGAGAACGTCCAGGCCGGTCTGCGCACCGACTACCTCTTCCGGATCGCCAACCAGCGCGGGGGGATCGTGCTCGGCACCGGCGACCTCTCCGAGCTGGCCCTGGGCTGGTGCACCTTCGGCGTCGGGGACCACATGAGCCACTACGGCGTGAACGCGGGCGTGCCGAAGACCCTCATGCAGCACCTCGTGCACTGGGTCGCCGACTCCGGCCAGCTGCCCGAGGCCGCGGCGACGCTGCGCTCCGTGCTCACCACCGAGATCTCCCCCGAGCTCGTCCCCTCCGGCGGTGGCGAGGGGCCGCAGTCCACCCAGGCGACGATCGGGCCCTACGCGCTGCAGGACTTCACGCTCTACCACGTGCTGCGGCACGGGCACCGGCCGAGCAAGATCGCCTTCCTCGCCGAGCAGGCCTGGGGCGACGCGGCGAAGGGGGCATGGCCCGCCTCCGTGCCCGAGGCCGACCGCGGAGCCTACGACCTGGCGACGATCCGGGCGTGGCTGCTCGTCTTCATCCAGCGGTTCTTCGCCAGCCAGTTCAAGCGTTCGACGCTCCCGAACGGGCCGAAGGTGCTCCCCGGCGGGTCCCTCTCACCGCGCGGGGACTGGCGCATGCCGAGCGACGCCGGCGCAGCACGGTGGCTGGCCGACGTCGAGGAGGGCGTCCCGGAGCAGTGACCGGGCAGGGGTCAGTCGATACCCAGCGATGCCTTGTCGTGGGCCGTGTCGCCCTTCCCGAAGGAGTAGGTCCCCATCCCCATCTTGGACATGACGACGCCGGCGACGATCGTGACGACGGCGAGCACGGCGGCGATGATGCCGATCGTCGGGCTGAGCACGAGGACCGCCCAGCTGCCCACGGCGCCGGTGATCAGACCGAGCACCATGACGGTGTACCAGGCCGGGTTCTGCAGGTGCCCGATGTCCTCCGCCGCGTGCGGACCGGCCGGGGGGTGGGAAAGACGCTGCTGACTGCTCATGCCGGGATTGTCCCACGAACGGCCCCCGGCGCGACACCGGGCACACGCAGCGGTGGCACGACTATGGTGACCCGTGGGTAACCACGACGAAGGGAGCCGGCAGTGGGCACGATGACCAGGGGGCGGCCGCGCCACGCGGCCCGCGACACGCTCCTGGAGCACCCTCCCGGCCGCGGCATGGGCTGGGCCGACCACACCTTCCCGCACCCTCCCGGTCGGCGGCCCGTCCTCGGTGACGTGATGAACGGCAACCCGCTCACCCCCGTGCAGAACATGCTCGTCGCCGGGGCCGACCTCGGGCCGATCTTCGAGATGCTCGCTTTCGGGCGGAAGTTCGTCTTCGCGACCGGCGTCGACCTCGTGACCGAGCTGTGCGACGACCAGCGCTTCACCAAGACCCTCGCCCCGGGCGTGCACGACCTGCGGATGTTCGTCCGCGACGGACTCTTCACCGCCTACACCGACGAGCCGAACTGGCGCCTCGCCCACGACCTGCTCATGCCCGCCTTCGCCAAGCCGGCGATGCGCCGCTACCACGACATCATGGACGCGGCGACGGACGAGCTGATCGCGGTGTGGGAGGAGAGCGCGAGCGCCGGCCGGGTCGTCGATGTCTCGCCGTGGCTGACCAAGCTGACGCTCGAGACCATCAGCCGCAGCGGCTTCAGCCACACCTTCGACAGCTTCGACACCGCGCGGGTCGACCCCTTCGTGACCACCTTCGTCTCGTCGATGTCGCACGCGGCCGGCCGCTCGAACGTGGCCTCCCTACCTCTCGTCGGCCACCACCTGGCCCGACGCCGGGACGACAAGGCCCTGGCGCGACACCGCTACATCGAGGACCTGCTCGCCCGGATCGTCGCCGAACGGGAGTCCCGGGGCGGCCCCGACGAGGACATCCTCGGCCGGATGCTGCACGTTCCGGTCGATGACGAGGGGCACCTGCTCGACGCCGCCAATGTGCGCCACCAGGTCCTCACCCTGCTCGTGGCCGGGCACGAGACGACCTCGGGCGCGCTGTCCTTCGCGCTGTACCACCTGGCACGCGAGCCGGAGGTCCTCGCGCGGGTCCGGGCCGAGCTCGACGAGGTCCTCGGGGATGATCCGCACACCGGCCCGACCTTCGAGCAGGTGCCCAAGCTGCGTTACCTCCGACGGGTCTTCGACGAGACGCTGCGGCTGTGGCCGACCGCCCCCGGCTTCGCCCGCAGCCCCCGGGAGACGACGGTCGTCGGCGCGGACGGGTCAGCCGGCGTGCCCGGCGGCCTGCGGATGACGCCGCAGGACTCGGCACTGGTCTTCATCCCGCTGCTGCACCGCGACCCGCAGGTGTGGCCGGACCCGGAGGTCTTCGACCCGGACCGCTTCCTGCCGGAGCACAACCGGGCCCGCCCCGCCCACGCCTACAAGCCCTTCGGGACCGGCGAGCGCTCCTGCATCGGGCGGCAGTTCGCGCTCCACGAGGCGATGATCGTGCTCGCCAAGCTGCTGCACCGCTTCGACATCACCGCCGACCCGGGCTACGAGCTGACGATCACCGAGCGGCTGACGCTCATGCCCGTCGGCTTCCGTCTGGGCCTGACCCGGCGGGGTGCCCGCTGAGGGCCCTGCGGATCACCTTGCCGTTGCCGGTGCGGGGCAGCGACGGGACGAGCCGCACCTCGCGCGGGCGTTTGTAGGGCGCCAGCCGCTCGGCCTCGGCCAGCACCCGCTCGCGCACCCCCTCGGGGTCGCCCGTCGGCACCACCCACGCGCACACGATGCTCACGCCGTCACCGACGTCGAGGGCCGCGGCGGCGACCTCGGCCACCCCGGGCGTCCCGGCGAGCGCGTCCTCGACCTCGACCGGGGAGACCCGGTAGCCCATCGCGTTCATGACGTCGTCGGCCCGGCCGTGGTAGGTCAGGTAGCCCTCCTCGTCGACGGCGGCGAGGTCGCTCGTGACGAACCACTCCCCGCGCAGCACCTCGGCGTCCTCCTCGGGTCGTTGCCAGTAGCCGAGCATCAAGCCGGGGTCACTGCGGTGCACCGCGAGCCGGCCGACCTCGCCGGCCGGCAGCTCCCGCGGCCGGTCCGGCGACTCCGGGTCCAGCACGCCGATCCGTCTGCCCGGCTGGGCCCGCCCCGGGCTGCCGGGCCGCACCGGGGTCTGCGGGCCGCTCGAGACGAAGGTCGAGATCTCGCTCATCCCGAGCGACTCGTACAGCGGCACACCGGTGCGCTCGAGCCACTCGTGCCACAGCGCCGTCGGCAGCGCCTCACCGGCGACGAGCGCGGCCCGCAGCGAGGAGAGATCCCACTGCCCGGGGTCGCCGTGGCGCAGCAGGTGCCGGTAGACCCCGGGCACCGCGGCGAGGTGGGTCGCCGCGTGGGAGGCGACGATCCGCGGCCACACGAGTCCGTCGCGGGGTCCGTCGTAGACGACCGCGGTCGCGGCATTGGCCCACGGGTCGGTCAGGCCCACGCCGAGGGTGTAGGTCCAGTTCAGCGCGCCCGCGTGCAGCACCACGTCGCCCTCGGTCAACCCGTACCAGCCGTGGTACATCGGGCGCCGCCCCCAGGCGCTGCGATGGGCGTGGGTGACCCCCTTCGGTCTGCCTGTGGTGCCGGAGGTGTAGGTGATGAAGGCCGGCCGGTCCGGGTCACCGACGTCGTGCTCGGCCCGCGCCGGCCCCACGACCCACTCCTCGATCGTCGCGGCCGTGACCCGGTGGACCCCGTCCGGGAGGTCGAGCTCGAGATCGGGGTCGAGCGCCACGGCCCGGGCGCCGCAGTCGCGGAGCAGGCCGGCCGCCTCCTGGCCCGTCAGCTGGGCGCTCGTCGGCACCGCGACCAGCCCGGCCGCGATCGCCCCGAAGAAGACGAAGGGGAACTCCGCCCGGTTCCCCATCCGCAGCATGACCCGGTCGCCCGGTTCCAGCCCGAGCCCGAGCAGCCCGGCGGCCACGGCCCGGACGGTGTCGTCGACCTCGGCGAAGGTCCAGCGGGACTCCCCTTCGCCGTGCACGAGCACGAGGGCGGTCCGCTCCGGCGCCCGCGCCCTCGGGTCGGCCACGCAGTAGGCGGACATGCCGAAGGGGGTCGGCACCGCCTCGCCCGGGACCGGCTCCACCGGCCAGCGCTCGCCCGTCGCGCGGCACACGCACTCGTCCATGGAGCCCATCACCTCGGAGAAGATTCGACCTCGGGCGTCGTCCTACGCCCCACCGACCCTACTGACGAGGTCACATCTTGATTCGATGGCGCGCGTTCCTGACATCTTCCGCCGTTTGAGGACTAACGCGCTAACGCTCCCGGAGTGAGTCGCGGCTCACACGCCGTGCTCCTCGGTGGGGCATACCGAAAAAAGATCGGATCGTGCATGAACCGAAAGGGATGATGCACAGCTATGAGCGTGGAAACTCACAAGGTGGACCGGGTCTCGGGGGACGATCCGCACCTCAAGAAGGAATTCGGAACCGTCGGGCTGCTCTTCACCGCCATCGGCTCCATCATCGGATCGGGCTGGCTGTTCAGCTCCCTGGAGGCCTCCGCCCTGGCGGGACCGGCCGCGATCCTCACCTGGATCGTCGGCACGATCCTGTTCCTGTTCATCGGTCTCAGCTACGCCGAGCTCGGCGTGATGATGCCCCGCAGCGGTGGCGTCGCGCGCTACCCGCTCTACGCCTGGGGGTCCTTCGCGAGCTACTCCTTCGGCTGGGTCACCTGGCTCGCCTGCGCGGCCGTCGCCGCGGTCGAGGTGTCGGCCGTGCTGACCTACGCCAGCTCCTACCTGCCGTGGTTGGAGAACCCGAACAAGACCCTCAAGCCGGCGGGTCTGGTCATCGCGATCGCGATGCTCGGCCTCTTCGTCCTGATCAACTTCTTCGGCGTCAAGTGGTTCGCCCGTATCAACAACGTGCTGGTCTGGTGGAAGCTGGGCATGATCGTGCTGGTGGTCGTCGCGATCATGGTCGCGTCCTTCCACCTGGGCAACTTCAGCCTCACCACCTCGGACGGAAGCGGCTTCGCGCCCAAGGGCATCAGTGGTGCGATGGAGGCGATCCCGGCCGCCGGTGTCGCGTTCTCGTTCCTCGGCTGGCGGCAGGGCATCGAGCTGGCCGGTGAGACCGACAACCCGAAGAAGAACGTCCCGATCACCCTCATCGGATCGATCGTCATCTGCGGCATCCTCTACATCCTGCTGCAGATCGCCTTCATCGGTGCGCTCAACCCGGCGGAGCTGGCACACCACGGGTGGTCCAACGTCGGCAACGTCATCAAGACCGGAAGCGACGCGGGCAACTTCAGCCCGCTCGCCACCATGGCATCCGTGCTCGGCATGAGCTGGCTGGCCGGCCTGCTCTTCGCCGATGCCTTCATCAGCCCCGGTGACACCGGCCTGATCTACACCAGCGTCACCGCGCGCATGTCCTACGCCATGGGCCGCAACCGCAACGCCCCGGAGGTGCTGGCCAAGGTCAACACGAACGGAGTGCCGTGGCCGAGCCTGATCCTGGCGTGGATCGCCGGCGCGATCTTCTTCCTGCCCTTCCCCAGCTGGCAGGCACTGGTCGGAGTCGTGACCTCGCTGACGGTGCTCTCCTTCGGGAGCGGGTCGATCGCGTTGCTGACCTTCCGCAAGCAGCTACCGGACATGGAGCGGCCCTACCGGAGCCGCATCCCGTGGGTCATCGGGCCGCTGGCGCTGCTGGCGACCAACCTGATCATGTTCTGGGCGGGGTGGGACCAGGTCTGGAAGATGATGTGCGCCGTCGCGATCGGTTACGTCTTCCTGGCCATCTTCCAGGTGGCCGACCGGGGGCGGGCCCCGAAGCTGGAGTTCAGGAACGGCTGGTGGGTGCTCGTCTGGTTCGCCGGCATCCTGCTGGTCAGCTACATGGGCAGTTACTCCGGCGACCCCGCCAAGCCGCACGAGGCCCTGGGACAGGCCAACCTCTACGGCTTCTACGGTGGCATCCTCGCCAACATCGTCCTGACGGCGATCGTGCTCGCGGTGGCCTGGTACTGCCAGCTGCCGCCGGAGCGGGTCGACGAGATCCTGAACGAGACCGAGGAGATCATCGAGAAGGACGAGGGGAAGCTGGCTCCCGGAGTCTGACCCGCCTCCCGTCGGACGCACGCCCTCTCCCCGCGCGGGGAGAGGGCGTGCGTCGGCTCACAGCTCTTCGTGCACGAGCGGGTCCGCCCCGAAGAGGCGCCCGTCGGGACGCCCGAGCGCGGTGATCGCCGCGATCTGCTCGTCCGAGAGATCGAAGCCCAGGATCTCGCTGTTGGTCACCTGACGCTGCGGGTCGGCCGACTTCGGCAGCGGCAGCGAGTCCAGGTGCAGGTGCCAGCGCAGCACGACCTGGGCCGGCGTGACGCCATGGGCCTCGGCGATCTCCTTGACGACCGGCTCCTCCATCGAGGAGGTCCGACCGAGCGGGCTCCACGCCTGGGTGACCACGCCACGCTCGGCGTCGGCGGCCCGCTGCTCCACCTGCGGGAAGGCCGGGTGCAGCTCGATCTGGTTCGTCGCCGGCGTGACCCCGGTCGCGGAGATGACGTCGTCGAGCTGCTCCGGCGTGAAGTTGCTGACGCCGATGGAGCGCACCAGCCCCCGCTCCTTGGCCTCGACGAGGCTCTCCCACGCCCGCACGAAGGTGCCCTGGGAGGGGTTGGGCCAGTGGATGAGGGCGCTGTCCAGGTAGTCCAGGTCCATGACGTGCAGCGAGGTCTCGATGGACTTGCGGGCGATCGTGTGGTCGCGGCCGGGGACCTTCGTCTGGAGGAAGATGTCGCCGCGATCGACCCCGCTCACGCGCATCGCCTCACTGACCTCGCGCTCGTTGCGGTAGTTCACCGCGGTGTCGATGAAGCGGTACCCGACCTCGAGCGCGGAGACCATGGCGCGCACGCCGTCCGTCCCGCGCAGGGGGTAGGTGCCGAAGCCGATGACCGGCACTGAGGTGCCGTCACCGAGGGTGCGGGTGGGAAGCTCAGCCATGCCCCCAACGTATGCGACGGGCCGACCGGCACGCTACGCCCGGTCGGCATCCCGGAACGAGCGAAGGGCTCAGCCGATGAGGGCGAGCAGGTCCCCCTTCGCCGTGGTGTACTCCGCCTCGAGCTGGTCGACGAGATCGGCGACGGGCACGACCTCCCGGATCCCGGCGACGGAGTGCCCGGCGCTCCACACGTCCCGCCAGGCCTTCGGGGCCACGGTCGAGGAGGTGCTGGCCGGCTCCTCCGTGTGCGGGTTGGTCACGTGCGAGACGTCGACCTTCTCCGGGACGGGCAGGTGATCCGGGTCCAGGCCGGCGCGGGCGATGCTCTCGCGCAGGAAGTTCGCGGGGATGGTGCTGATCGAGGGCGTGTAGATGATGTCGTCGGCACCGGCCTCGACGAGCATCTTGCGGTACTCCTCGGTGATGATCGACTCCTCGGTCGCGAGGAATCGGGTGCCCATGTAGGCCAGGTCGGCGCCGGCCGCCTGGGCGGCGAGCACGTCCCGGCCGGTGCTCAGCGCGCCACCGAGGACGAGCGGCCCGTCCCAGACGCGGCGCACCTCCGAGATCAGGGCGAAGGGGTTCAGTCCCCCGGAGTGTCCGCCGGAGCCGGCCGAGACGAGGATCAGTCCGTCGACCCCGGCCTCGGCGGCCTTGCTGGCGAAGGCGGCGTTGACGACGTCGTGGAAGACGAGCCCTCCGTAGGAGTGGACCGCGTCGACGACGTCCTTGGCCGCGCCGAGGCTGGTGATGACGACGGGGACCTCGTGCTTGACGATCTGCTCGAGGTCGGCCTCGATGCGCTTGTTCGTCCGGTGGACCACGAAGTTGACCCCGTACGGCGCGGGCGCCCTGCCGTGGGCGTCGGGCTCGGCGAGCGCCTCGTCGATCCGGGTGAGCCAGTCGCCGAAGTCCTCGGTGGTGCGCAGGTTCAGCGCCGGGAAGGTCCCGACCACCCCGGCACGGCAGGCGCCGATGACGAGGTCGAGGCCGGAGCCGAGGAACATCGGGGCGGCGATGACGGGCAGCCGCAGCCGCCCCTGGAGCTGGTGGGGAAGCGTCATGTCCACATTGTGCGCACCCGCACCGCGCGGGTGACCGGCGGGGTCAGCGTCGCGAGGCCAAGGCCATCGCCCGGCCCATGAGCGACCAGTAGCGCGCCGGGGTCACCCGGGCGAGCACGTCGAGGCCCTTCGCGTCGTTGCCGACGAGCAGTCGCGGCCGACGGGCGATCGCGGCCTCGATGATCTCCTCGGCGGCCCGCTCCGGCGGGTAGCGCAGCATCTTCGCGAAGGCCGTCCGGCTCGCCTCGGCCTCCCTCGGGTCGACCCCAGCGGCGATCCGGGCCCGGGCCGCGATGTTCGTACGGATCCCGCCCGGGTGCACGACGGTGACCCCGACCGGGCTGCCTTCCTGCTCGAGCTCGCTGCGCAGCGATTCGCTGAAGCCGCGCAGCCCGAACTTGCTCGTGCAGTAGGCGCTCTGCCCCGGCGGTCCGACGAGCCCGAAGAGGCTCGAGGTGTTCACGACCTGCCCCTGGCCACCTGCCAGCAGGGTCGGCAGCAGCGCCCGCGTGAGGCGGATCGGCGCGAGCAGGTTGATCTCGAGCAGCCAGTCGAAGTCCTCGGCGCCCACCTGGGTGAAACGACCGCCGAGGGCCACGCCTGCGTTGTTGAAGAGCATCGAGAGGTCGGGGTGGGCCTCGCGGATCTGCGCGATGGTCCTGTCGGTCGCAGCCCGGTCGGCGAGGTCGACGACGTGCGCACTCACCGCCGCCGACGTCTCCCGGTCGATGGCACCGGCGACCCGCGTCAGCCCGGTCCGGTCCACATCGAGCAGGACCAGGTGCGCGCCGCGTCGGGCCAGTCCCCTCGCGATGTGCTCACCCATGCCACCGGCCGCCCCGGTGACGAGCGCGGTCGCGCCCTCGACGACGAGCTCGGGTCGCTTCACCGGGCCGCCCCGGCGGGGGCCTCGACGTCCAGCTGCGCGGCGCGGTCAGCGGCCGCGGTCGCCTGCTCCTCGCCGCGGGTGACATTGCTCGAGGAGCCGGGCAGGTCCAGCTCCAGCGGTGCCTCGGCGCCGGAGGGGAGGGTGACGCCCTTCGCCCCGTCGGGCACGAAGTGCATGTCCTGGGTGACGTCGGCCCGGGCGAAGGAGATCTTGTCCTTGAGGTAGTTCTGCGGCATCTTCCACGGGACCCGGTCCCCGATCTTGGGGAAGCGCCCGACGACCCGCTGGACGTAGCCGGAGGTCAGGTCGAGGATCGGCCCGGGCCGCATGCCGTCCGGCGCGACCGGCACGGCCACGCCCATGCCGTGGTCCCGCATGTGGGCGATCAGCCGGGCCACGTGGCGGGCGACGAGGTCCGCCCGCAAGGTCCACGAGGCATTGACGTAACCGACGCTCATCGTGGCGTTCGGGACTCCCGCGAGCATCAGGCCGCGGTAGGCGAAGCACCGGCCGATCTCGAGCTCACGTCCGTCGACGGTCAGGGTCGCACCGCCGAAGAGCTGCAGGCTCAGCCCGGTGGCGGTCACGACGACATCCGCCTCGACCACCCGGCCGTCGGTCAGTCGGATGCCCTCGGGGACGAATCGCTCGATGTGCCCGGTGACCATCGAGACCCGCCCGCTGCGGATCTCCCGGTAGAGGTCGCCGTCCGGCACCGCGCACAGCCGCTGGTCCCACACGTCGTACGGCGGGTCGAAGTGCTCGTCGATGACCTCCTTCGGGAGGAAGCGGCGCAGCTCGGTGTGCACGATCCGCTTGGCCGCCTTCGGGCTGACCCGGGAGAGCTCGTAGAGGAAGGTCTGCAGGGTCAGGTTCTTCACCCGGCTCAGGCGCTGGACCGTCTCCGGCCGGAAGCGTCGGCGCAGCGCCTGCACGAAGGGGTCGACCGAAGGCTGGTCGAAGACGTAGCTCGGGGTCCGCTGCAGCATCGTCACGTGCGCGGCCGTGTCCGACATCGCCGGAACGATCGTGACCGCGGTGGCACCGGAGCCGATGACGACGATCCGCTTGCCGGCGTGCTCCAGGTCCTCCGGCCAGAACTGCGGGTGGACCACCTGCCCGCGGAAGTCCTCGACCCCGACGAACCCCGGGTCATGGGCGTGCTCGTAGTCGTAGTAGCCACTGCCCATGTGCAGGAAGCGCGTGATCACCTCCCGCGTGCCCTCGGCGGTCTCGACCTGCACCCGCCAGCGCTGCTCCTGCGTGGACCAACTCACCGAACGCACCCGCGCCCCCGTGTGGATCAGCTCCGACAGACCGGTCTCGCGGGCGGTCTCGCGGATGTAGTCGAGGATGTCGCCGCCCTCGGCGATCGCCCGCCGACCCGTCCACGGTCGGAAGGGGAAGGAGAGGGTGAACATGTCCGAGTCCGAGCGCACGCCCGGGTAGCGGAAGAGATCCCACGTCCCGCCCGTCGCCTCACGCATCTCGAGGATCGCCAGGTCGATGCCGGGGTTGGCCTCGCGGATCCGGTGCGCGGCACCGATACCGGAGAGGCCGGCGCCGACGACGAGGACGTCGAGGGACTCGGGCAGGGCGCGGGTGCTGGTCTGGGTCGTGCTCATGTCGTCACTCTCGCCGGGGATGAACTTCACTCACCGGTAACATACGCCGGATCGGCCCCGACCTCGACCGGGGCGGCGAAGGGGATCAGCGCGGCGGCATGGACGTGGCCGTCAGTGACGGTTCGGCACCCGCAGCAGGCATGCGCCCGGTTCGGCGAAGGGGGTGAGCTCGGCCTCCCCCTTCGCCCCCTCCGGGCCGAGCAGTCCGTCGACGAGGCCGAGGTGGACCTGGCAGATGACGTCCGGGTTCTCCACGGCGAGGTCGAGCAGCGGGCACGTGGTCAGGCGCAGCCTCTCGCCGTCACGCTCGGGGCCGAAGCCGAGGTCGGCCATGGCCGACTCGAGGTCGGCGCCCTCCCCCTTCGGGCCGGGGGAGGACATCCGCTGCCCCCAGGAACGGCCGATCTCCCGGGCCCGGGCGCGGACGGCCGGCCCGGCGCCACGCGTGACGAGGTCGGCGGCGAAGGCGCCCGCGAGGGCCTGGTACTCCGCGGTGCGGGCACCCGGACGGGGGCCGGCCTCGTAGAGCGTCGCCGGGCGACCCCGCCCCTCCGCGGGCGCGGTGCGGGCCAGGACCAGGCCGCGGTCGACGAGCTGGGCCAGGTGGCTGCGAACGGTGTTCTCGTGGGAACCCACCTCGTGCGCGATCTCGGTGACGCGCATGGGCCCCACGCCGTCACGGACCGCCTCGAGGACGGTGCGCACGGCCGCCCCGAGGTCGGTGGGATCCGCCTCCGGTGCGGGCGCTGGGCCGAGGTTTGAATTTTCCACGGTCATTAATGTAGTAATTTGGGTACGCGTCGGGCAAGCACAGCCCGATCCTCACACACGACGAAGGACCTCTGATGCCCGCGAACGTGCCCATGGCCGACACCGACATCCCCAGCCTCGACGTCCGTCCCGTGCCCCACTCGATCCGCCACGCGACCGTCATCGGTGCGCTCTCGGCCATCCGGCCGGGCCGCTCCCTCGACCTCGTCGCCCCGCACGACCCCAAGCCGCTGCTGGCCCAGGTCGACCGCCTCGAGCCGAACACCTGGACCGTCACGTACCTCGAGGAGGGCCCGGAGGCGTGGACGCTGCGGCTGACCCGCGCCGAGGCCTGACCCTCCCCCGACCGAAGGACGGGCCCTGCCCACCCCGATGACCACTCGCTCCTCGAGGCGGCCCAGTGGCTACTGGGTCATGCGCGATCAGCCCGGCATCTTCTGGATGGTCGCCGCGGTCGTGACGGCTGCGGTCCACCCCTTCGCCCCCGGGTCGACGTGGCTCATGGTGCACATGATCGCCCTGGGTGTCCTCACCCACTCGATCATGGTGTGGAGCACCCACTTCGCGACCACGCTGCTCAAGACCGGGCCCCGGGTCGAGGGGCGGGGCCCCCAGAACCGCCGCCTCATCCTGCTCCACGTCGGCATCACCGCGGTCCTCGTGGGCGTGCCCACGACGTGGTGGTGGCTGACCACCGCGGGAGCAGGCCTCGTCGTCGTGGCGGTGGTCTGGCACGCCGTCTCGCTCTACCGGCGGCTGCGCACGGCACTGCCCGGCCGCTTCCGGATCGTCACGCACTACTACTTGACGTCGGCGGCCTTCCTCCCGGTGGGCGCGGTCCTCGGCGTCCTGCTCGCCCGCGGGTACCCCGACGGGATCCACTCCCGCCTCCTGCTCGGGCACTCCCTCGTCAACGTGCTCGGCTGGGTCGGAATCACCGTCGCGGGCACGGTCATCACGTTGTGGCCGACGATCCTGCGCGCCCGCATGGACGATGCCTCCGAACGCCGCGCGGGTCAGGCGCTGCCCGCCCTGGCCGGTGGCCTCCTCGTCGCCCTCGCCGGCGCGCTCCTCGCCTGGCGCTGGCTGCTCGTGGCGGGCCTCGTGGGCTACCTGCTCGGGCTGCTGTGGACCGGCCGCTCGCTCCTCGCCCCGGCGCGCAAGAAGCCGCCGATGCACTTCGCCTCCTGGTCGATGGCCGCCGGCGGGCTGTGGTTCCTCATCGGCATCCTCATGGTGACCTGGCGGGTGGCCACGGCGCCGGACCTCGGTTCGGCCGTCATCGGCTACGGCTCGGTCGCCGCGGTACTCGTCCTCGGCTTCGGGCTGCAGGTGCTCCTCGGCGCGCTCAGCCACATGATCCCGGCCGTGATCGGCGGTGGCCCGAGCGCCTCCCGGGTGGGCATCGAGGGCTTCGACCGACTGGGCATGACCCGGATCGTCATCGTCAACGTCCCCTTCGCGCTGTCGCTGCTGCCGCTCCCCTCCGCCACCCGGTCGGCCCTGCTGGTCCTGGTCCTCATCGGTTTCGCCGCCTACCTCCCGATCCTCCTCGACACGATCCGGCGGATCATCCGCGCGCAACGAGCCGCCACCGAGGCGCAGCAGCGGGGCGAACGCCCGAGCCTGGCGGCGGGCCGTGCCGAGAGCGCTCGGGTGCTCGACCCGCCCTTCCCGCACGCCGGGCTCATGGCCGGAGTCACCCTCGTCGCGCTCGCCCTGGCCGCCGGTCCCGCGATCCAGCCGACGCTCGACGCCGGCGGCCGGCAGACCTCCTCCGCAGCGGACGCGGCGCCCACGGGCGAGACCACCCGGGTGGACGTCACCGCGAACGCCGACATGTCCTACAGCCCCTCGACCATCAAGGTCCCCGCGGGGAACCGGCTCGTCATCACCCTCACCAACAGCGACGGCAGCACCGTCCACGACCTGCACTTCGACGACGAGCACGAGACCGAGCGCCTGACGAAGGGGGAGTCCGCCACCCTCGACCTCGGCGTCGTCGACCGGGACCGCGAGGGCTGGTGCACCGTCGCCGGGCACCGGGCGATGGGCATGGTCCTGGACGTGGAGGTCACCGGCGCCCGGGGCGGCACCACCGCGACCGATGGCGAAGGGGGCCACGCCGGCCACCACGGGGGCGACGCCCCCCTTCGAGGCTCCTCCGTCGCACCTCAGGACGACGCCTTCGCGCTGGACCCGAGCAAGGACTGGCCGAAGGGCTACGAGGCACGCGATGCGCGGCTGCCCGAGCTGACCGACGAGCGCACCCATCGGGTGACGCTGCGCGTGCAGGACAAGGAAGTCGAGGTCGCGCCGGGGGTGACGCAGACGCGCTGGACCTTCGGGGACACGGCACCCGGACCGGTGTTGCACGGCCGCGTCGGCGACAAGTTCATCGTCACGCTCGTCAACGACGGGAGCATCGGGCACTCGATCGACTTCCACGCAGGGGCACTCGCGCCGGACCGGCCGATGCGCACGATCGCGCCGGGCAAGAAGCTGACCTACACCTTCACCGCGGAGAAGGCGGGCATCTGGATGTACCACTGCGCGACGATGCCGATGGCCACCCACATCGCGAAGGGCATGCACGGCGCCGTCATCATCGAGCCGCCGGACCTGCCGGAGGTCGACCGCTCCTACGTCCTGACGGCCTCGGAGCTGTACGCGGGTGAGGGCACCGACGGCTCGCCGGCCGCGACGACCTTCAACGGTCGGGCCTTCCAGTACGACGCGGACCCGCTGAGCGCGCGGGTCGGTGAACGGGTGCGCTTCTGGGTTCTCGACGCCGGGCCCGACGTGCCGCTGGCCTTCCACATCATCGGCACCCAGTTCGACACCGTGTGGAAGGAGGGCGCCTACGAGCTCGGCGGGCCCGACCGGGTCGGCGGCGGGGACACCGGGTCGCAGGCGCTCGGGCTGCTGCCCGCCCAGGGCGGTTTCGTCGAGACGACCTTCCCCGAGGCGGGGCACTACCCAGTCGTCAACCACCTCATGACGGCCGGGGAGAAGGGCGCCCACGGCATCGTCCGGGTGCGCCGCTGAGGCACGGCGCCGCCCCTGTGCGCTGCCTGAGGCCGCTCCCAGGGGGCCGGCCTCACGGAGAGTCGGTCGGCACCTGCTCCGCGGCGCGGACGAAGGTGGCCTCGGCCACGTCGGCGACGAGCTCCGGGTGGTCCACCTGCGGGCAGTGGCCGCAGTCCGGCAGCGACACGTGGGTCGCACCGGAGAGTCGCCGACGGGCGACCTGCGCCTCGGACGGCAGCAGCAGCCGGTCGTGTTCCCCCCAGGCGATGGTCGTCGGCACCTGCACGTCCTTGGTGAAGCGGGCAAAGGTGGCCCGCACGAAGTGCGGCCAGAAGCCCTTGGCCCGGCGCAGGTTGAGCGTGTCCGCGACTGCGGTCTCGGCGGTCACGTTCTCCGGGTGGGTGTAGAGCGAGCGGAAGGCCACCCTGCGGAACCAGGGGTAGGTGTTCAACCGGCGGTGCGCCGCCTCGGGGAGGTAGCTGCCGCCCTTCATGAAGAGCAGGTTCGCCCCGACGTTGACCAGGTGGTACGGCGGGTAGAAGCCGGCCGGCGAGTACGCGGTCGCCGAGCGCACCGAACCGCGATGGGCCAGCTCGAGGGCCACGAGGCCGCCGAGGGAGTTGCCGAGCACGTGCGGGTGGTCCAGGCCGAGGTCGGCGAAGAGCCGCTCGTGCTGCGCAGCGGTGCTCTCCATCGACCAGCCGTCGGGCTTGGTCGGCCTCGGCGACTCGCCGTGACCGGGCAGGTCCACGGTGTAGACGTCGTGCCCGCGCTCGTTGAGCAGCTCCGGCACCCGGCCCCACGCCTGCCGGCGGTGCCCGATGCCGTGGATGAGGACGACGGGCTCGCCCGCCCCCTCCAGGTGCGTGTACTCGATGGTGCTCGTCATGCCTCGACATTACTGCCCGGTCACCTGCACCGCCAGAGAGGCGATTGCCGGGACCCGGCCGGATCCGAGGAGTGCGGACTCGGCCTCGAGTGCAGCGCACCGCCTTCGGCTGGTCGAGCTGGCGTTGCGGGTCACACGCGACAACCCCCGCCCGAGCCTGCGAAGGGGGTACCGCACGTGGCGGAACTCGCAGGCCCCGGACGGGGGTCGGTGCGGAAGAGGGGTCAGTCCTCGGTCGGATCGGCCTCCTGGTCGGCCTTCGTCTCGTGCACCGTGCCGTGCACGTGCTCCGGAGGGGCGTAGAGGGAGTAGACCTTCAGGGGCACGTCGCCGATGTTGGTGACGTTGTGCCACTGGCCTGCCGGGACCATGATGATGTCGTCGTCGCCGACCTCACGGTCGAAGGACAGGTCGTCCTCCGCGGGCCCCATCTGGGCACGCCCGCGCCCCTCCTCGACGCGCAGGAACTGGTCGTGGTCCTCGTGGACCTCGAGTCCGATGTCGTCGCCGGGGGCGATGGCCATGACGGTCAGCTGCATGTTCGTACCGGTCCACAGGGTGGAGCGGTAGTTCGTGTTCTGCAGCGTCGCGGCCTCGATGTCGACGACGTAGGGCGCGGGCCCGTGGTCGCTCAGGTCGATCTGTTCGCTCATGGTGTCTCTCCTCCTCAGGCCTTGGCGCCGACGACGTCCGGGACGTCGATCTGGTCGCCCTCGGACAGCTCGCCGTCGGCCACCTTCGTCGCCGCCACCGAGGACTCCTCGTCCGGGGCGCTCGTGCGGATCAGGTGGTCGAAGGCACTGAGCGAGGCGGTCGAGCCCGCGCCCAGTGCGGTGACGATCTGCTTGTACGGCTCGATGGTGCAGTCCCCGGCGGCGAAGACGCCCGGCAGGTTGGTCGCGCCGATCCCGTCGATGACGACCTCGCCGCGCTCGGAGAGCTCGACGGCATCGCCGAGCCACTCGGTGTTGGGCAGCAGGCCGATCTGGACGAAGACGCCCTCGACGTCCAGCTGCTCGGACTCGCCGCCGTCGCGCGGCTCGATCGTGATCCCGGTGACCTTGCTGCCGTCACCGGTGACCTCGGTCGTCTTGCTGCCGAGGCGGATGTCGACGTTCGGCAGCGAGCGCAGCTTGCGCTGCAGGACCTCGTCGGCCCGCATCTCGTCCATGAACTCCACGAGCGTCACGTGGCCGACGATGCCGGCAAGGTCGATCGCGGCCTCCACACCGGAGTTGCCGCCGCCGATGACCGCGATCGGCTTGCCCTTGAAGAGGGGGCCGTCGCAGTGCGGGCAGAAGGTGACGCCCTTGTTGCGGTACTCCTCCTCGCCGGGCACGCCCATGGTCCGCCAGCGGGCGCCGGTGGCCAGGATGACGGTCCGGCCCTCGAGGGTCGCACCGTTCGCCAGGTCGATCCGGGTCAGCCCGCCCTCGCCCTCGGCGAGGCCGGCGGCCTCCTGCCCGCGGACGACGTCGACCTCGTACTCGCCGACATGGCGCTCCAGGTCGGCCGCGAGCTTGGGACCCTCGGTGTGCGGCACGGAGACGAGGTTCTCGATGGACATGGTGTCCAGCACCTGGCCCCCGACGCGGTCCGCGACCAGACCGGTGCGGATCCCCTTGCGGGCGGCGTAGATCGCGGCGGAGGCACCGGCGGGACCGCCGCCCACGACGAGGACCTCGTAGGGGTCGCGGGAGCTGAGCTCCTCGGCAGCCTTCTCCGCGGCGTCACCACCGGAGATCTCGTCGAGCTTGCCGACGATCTCGTCCAGCTCCATGCGGCCGGAGCCGAAGGACTCCCCGTTGTGGAAGACGGTCGGCACGGCCATGACGCCGCGCTCGTCGGCCTCCTGCGGGAAGACCGCGCCGTCGATGGCCACGTGCTCGATGTTCGGGTTGAGCACGCTCATCAGGTTCAGGGCCTGGACGACGTCGGGGCAGTTCTGGCAGCTGAGGGAGAAGAAGGTCTCGAAGCGGTGGCTGCCGGTGAAGCCCTGGATCTGCTCGATGAGGTCCTGGGAGGCCTTGCTCGGGTGGCCACCCACCTGCAGCAGCGCGAGCACGAGGGAGGTGAACTCGTGCCCCATCGGCACGCCGGCGAAGCGCACCGAGACCTCCGGGGATGCGGTGCGGGTGATGGCGAAGGAGGGCACGCGCGCATCGCGCTCGGTGTCCTCGGCGAGCCGGCGGGTGATCTTCTCGCTCATCCCCTCGATCTCGAGGAGCAGCTCGTCGAGCTCGGCGGACTTGGCGCCGTCGTCGAGGGAGGCCACGAGCTCGATCGGCTCGCGGAGGTTCTCCAGGTATGTCTTCAGCTGGGTGGCGAGGTTGGGAT
Organism: Janibacter corallicola NBRC 107790; assembly: GCF_001570965.1. Taxonomy (GTDB): domain Bacteria; phylum Actinomycetota; class Actinomycetes; order Actinomycetales; family Dermatophilaceae; genus Janibacter; species Janibacter corallicola. The sequence goes on from NZ_BCSR01000040.1 coordinate 25,660, forward strand.
CGAGGGCCATGGGGGGGCGACTCCTGTCGGGCGAAGGGGGGTGGCGGGGGAAGGGTGAGGGGCGG
>NZ_BCSR01000041.1 GCF_001570965.1 Janibacter corallicola NBRC 107790
GCCGCCCGCCGGCCCCGGGGGCAGCGGACAGTCGGCCCGCGAGCTCGAGGGCGCGGTCGCGGCTGTCGACGTCGATGATCATCCAGCCGGCGACGAGGTCCTTGGTCTCGGCGAAGGGGCCGTCGGTGACCGGGGGCCTGCCATCACCGTCGAAACGAACCCACATGCCCTCCTCGGAGAGCGCCTGGGAGTCGACGAACTCCCCGGTCTCGACGAGCGAGTCCGCGAAGTCGTTCATGAACTGCACGTGGGCCGACACCTCGTCGGGCGTCCACTCCTCCATGGGCACGAAGTCGGGCTCGGTGGGGGCACCGCGGTAGTGCTTGAGCAGCAGGTACTTGGCCATCGTCTCTCTCCTCGGTCGATGCGACCCATTCTGGTCGCTGCACCCCGGGGTCGGAGTCGACGGCGAGTTCTCGACACCCGCTGCGGAAGATCTACTCCTCGATCTTGGCCTGCTCGATGCGCCAGCGGATCCCGGACTCGATGAACTCGTCGATCTCGCCGTCGAAGACCGCGGAGGGGTTGCCCGTCTCGTGGCCGGTCCGCAGGTCCTTGACCATCTGGTAGGGGTTGAGCACGTAGGAGCGCATCTGGTCCCCCCAGCTGGCCTTGACGTCACCGGCGAGCTCCTTGCGCTCGGCGGCCTCCTCGGCCCGCTTGGCCAGCAGCAGCCGGGACTGCATGACACGCAGCGCGGCGGCCCGGTTCTGGATCTGGGACTTCTCGTTCTGCATCGAGACCACGATCCCGGTCGGGATGTGGGTCATCCGCACCGCCGAGTCGGTCGTGTTGACCGACTGGCCGCCGGGCCCGGAGGAGCGGAAGACGTCGACCTTCAGGTCGTTGTCGGGGATCTCGATGTGGTCGGTGCTCTCGATGACCGGCACCACCTCGACCGCCGCGAAGGAGGTCTGGCGCCTCCCCTGGTTGTCGAAGGGGGAGATCCGCACCAGACGGTGGGTGCCCCCTTCGACCGTCAGGTGCCCGTAGGCGTACGGGACCTGCACCTCGAAGGTGGCCGACTTCAGCCCGGCCTCCTCCGCGTACGAGGTGTCGAGGACCTTGGTCGGGTAGCCGTGCCGCTCCGCCCAGCGCAGGTACATCCGCATGAGCATCTCGGCGAAGTCGGCCGCGTCCACTCCCCCTGCGCCGGCGCGGATGGTCACGACGGCCTCACGCTCGTCGTACTCGCCCGAGAGCAGCGTGCGCACCTCGAGCCGGCTGATGTCCTTGGCGAGCGTACCGAGCTCGGCCTCGGCCTCGGTGAGGCTCTCGGCGTCCCCCTCCTCGCGCCCGAGCTCCACGAGCGCCTCGACGTCGTCGACGCGGGCGTCCATGGACCGGATCCGGTCGCGCTCGGAGTTGGCCCTCGAGAGCGCGGAGGTCACCTTCTGCGCGCTGTCCGGGTCGTCCCACAGGTCGGGGGCGGCCGACTGCTGCTCCAGGTCGTGGATCTCCTGCTCGAGCTTGTCGAGGTCGACCACATCGCGCACCGACTGCATGGTGGTACGCAGGTTCTGGATCTCGGAGTCGAAGTCAACACTCACGGGAGGCCACTTTACGTCAGGGCGGGGTCACCCCCTTCGGCCGCGGGGGGGGGGTGGGCGGCGTCGCCGCCCGGTCACACCGGTTGGGCGCTGCGGTCGTCCCGGGGGTCACTCGCGATGAACTGGTTGATCCACCGGGCCCGCGGGTCACGGTCGATGAGGACGGTCTTGACCAGCAGCGTGAAGGGGATGGCCAGCAGCGCACCGAGAGCACCGAAGACGTAGGACCAGAAGATCAGCGACAGGAAGGCGGTCGTGGCGTTGATCCCGACCGCGTCGCCGGTGAACTTCGGCTGCAGGATCGTCTGGATGACGAAGTTCGAGACCGCGTAGACCCCGATCACCCAGAGCATCGTCGAGACCCCTCCGGAGAGCAGGCCGAGGAAGGCCGGCGGGACGAGGCCGATGACGAAGCCGACATTGGGGATGTAGTTCGTCACGAAGGCGAGGAAGCCGAAGGTCAGCGCGAGCGGGACCTCGAGCCAGAGGAGGGCGCCGTAGTCGATGACGGCGACGATGACACCGAAGATCGTCGAGACGATCCAGTACTTGCGCACCCGGAGCCCGAAGTCGACGAGGGCGTCGGCCAGGTCGGGCTTGTGCAGGTGGAGGGTGTCCATGCGCCCCGCGACGCCGCCGGCGTCCATGACGAGGAAGATCATCACGGTGAGCAGGAAGATCATCGTCGTCGTCAGGCCGGTGAGGGTGTCCGCGAGGGAGCGCGCGACCCCGGTGAGGCTCTGCAGGTCCAGCTGGCTGATCGCGTTGTTGATCTGGGCGTCGTTGACGCCCCACTCCAGCAGCTGGCGGCGCCCGTCCTGGATGAAGGCGGTGAAGGTGTCCGCGTACCTCGGTTTGCCCAGCTCGTTGGCGAACTCGGTGGCCGTGACGACGAGCGAGTAGCCGAGGAAGGCGAGCGTCCCGTAGAGCAGCACGATGAGCAACAGCGCCGCGATCGGCCCGAAGAGCAGCCGGCGCACGAGCTTGTACACGGGGTAGAAGGCGATGATCAGCGTGATCGCCAGGAAGGTCGGCGCGACGATCGAGGCGACCGAGCGCAGCCCGGCGATGGCCACGATCCCCGCGGCGGCGCCGAGGAGCAGGGTAAGGGTGGGGGTCAGGTGGACCCGTCCGATCTCGCGCTCCTCGGGGTGCTCGTGCAGCCGGTCGGCCTCACCGAGCTCGTCGACGGGGATGCTCGGCTGGCCCGGGAGGGCCACCGCGGGAGCCACGCTCCCGTCCGCGGCCTGCACGACCCTGGTGTTGCCTTCCGGCACGGGCGGCGGGGGCTGGGGCGAAGGGGGCTGCGCCGCCTCCGTGGGCCGGGCCGGTTCCTCGGCCGGTGGGGGGTCCTCGACGGGCGGGTGGTCCTCGGCCGGCGCGTCGGCGGACTCCTCGAGCGGTACGTCCTCGGTGGCGGGCTCCTGCGCGGGTCCGTCCCCGGGTCGCTCGTCGTGCTCCACGTGCATGCCTCCTGCCGGCCATCGGCACTCTCCGGGGCTCATCGTGTCACCCGGCGAGAAGGATCGGGAGGGTGGCTCGTCACGACCTCGTCACGGGGCGGTGCGCACGGCCGCCCTGGCCCGGGACTCCACGGTCACGGTGACGGAACCACCGAGGGACTCCAGGAGGCCGCCGACGAGCGGCAGGTCGGCCTCTGCGGTCAGCCGCACGACTGCGGTGCGCCCGTCGGGACTGCCGGTACCCGGTGCCACGGACCACGCCTCGAGGCCGTGCGGCCGTCCACGGGAGGCGAGGTGCTCGGCGGCGGTCTGCTGCACGAGCGCGTCGTCCAGAGGCAGGTCGGTGCCGAGGCCCTCGTCGTAGATCCGTCGGGCGCCCTCGTCGGTCGCCGCCAGGGCGGCCGCGTCGGCGGCGTCAAGCAGGCGCATCCGGGAGATGTGCACCGAGGTGACGGCGAGGCCACCGATGATCAGCGTCATCGCGATGACGGTCAGCCCGAGGATGAGCACGGACAGCTGGCCCCGGTCCTCGCGCAGCCGGCGGCGAAGGGTGCTCATCGTGCCTCGTACCGGGGCACCGGGGAGACCTGCGTCGCCGAGACGGGCACCTCCAGCGGGACGGCTCCGCGGACGGCTTCGGGCAGCAGGGGAAGCGGCACCGACACGGTGGCTCGGGTCGTGACCGACCCTCCCGGGGCCAGGCACGGGGACGCGCTGCAGGAGATGCGCAGCCGGCCGTTGCCGTCGAAGCCCTGGTCGGCGAAGGCGATGTCCGCGGCCGCGTGGGAGCGGGCGTCGGCGTGGCCCTCGTCCGTGGCCGTGACGAAGGCGCGGCCCGCCTCCCGGGCGGCCTGGGTGACGGCGTAGGACCCGGCCTGGACCCGCGCCAGGCAGAGCACGAGGTAGATGAGCGGGATGAGCAGCACCATCGCGAGCCAGACGAACTCGACGACCGCGGTGCCGTCCTCGTCGCGCAGGCGTCCCCGGATGCTCATTGCGACTCGGCGAAGGCTCGGCCGCGCACGTGCAGCCCGTCGTCCGGGCCCAACGGCCCGATGATCGGGATCGGGGCGTCGACCGAGACGACCACGACCCGCACACCGGCCGCGGTCGTGTCGGTACTCGTGGTGACGTCGCCCGCGAACCGCGAGGACAGGGTCCGCGTCACGAGGTCCCGGGTGCGCTGCGCGCCCTGCGCCGGCGAGGCGCCCTCCCGCGCCCCGTACCGGGCGCCCTCGGCGGCGCACGAGACGAGCGTGTTGCGCACGTGCAGTGTCAGGCCCAGCTGGAAGACGGCCATGAAGACGAACAACAGGAGCGCGGAGGTCAGCGTGAAGTCGACCACCGCGGAGCCGCCGTCCTCCGCCAGCCCGGGGACGCCCCTCACTCGTGCACCGCGTCCGGCCCCGTCACCCCGTTGATGGCGCTTTCGAAGAGGCCCTTGAGCTGCTCCCCCGCGATGGCCCAGATCCCGGTGACCAGCGCAGCCGTCATCAGGGTGATCAGCACCCAGCCCGGGACGTCACCCGTCTCGTCTCCGAGGCGGGATGCGGCGGCCCGGATCTTCTCGGAGCACCGCAGGTGTGCCTTGATGAGCGGGTCGGTCATGGTGTGTCTCCTTCTTCGTGGGTGTGGCGTGGTCCGGTGGTCACATCTGGAACTGGAAGAAGCCCAGCCCCGGGAAGAGTGCGAAGGCCACGGTGATCGGAAGGACCCCGAAGACGACGGGGATCATCATCGCGATCTCCTTCTTGCCGCCGGCCTCCATGATCTGGCGGCGTCCCTCCTCGCGGACGTCCTGCGCCTGGGCCCGGAGCACGTCCGCGAGGGGTGTGCCGCGCTCCACGGCGACGATGATCCCGTCGACGAACCGCGCCAGCGAGACCAGCCCGGTGCGCTCGGCGAGACCCTGCAGGGCCGAGGGCAGGCTGGCTCCGGCTCGGGCGTCGGCCAAGCAGCGGCCGAGCTCGTCGGAGAGCTCCCCCTCCGAGAGTCGCACCACCCGCTCCAGGGCGCCGGGGGCACTCTCCCCCGCCCCGACGGCGAGCGCGAGCAGCTCGGCGACGGTGGGGAACTCGGCGAGCATGCGCGCCTCCCGACGCTCGGCCTGGCCGGTGAGCAGCGTGTCGCGCACGACGACACCGATGCCGAAGCCGAGGGCGGTGAGCACGAGCAGGAAGACGGGTGAGCGGCCCTGTCCCGTGACGAGGACGAGGCCGAGCAGGCCTCCGATGACGCCCCCGCCGAGTCCGAGCAGCACCTGCTCGGCGCGGAACTGGTCGGTGTCCGGTTCCTTCCCCGCACGCACCAGCCGGCGGCGGACCGAGCTGGTCCCGCCGAGCACCCGCTCCACCCGCACGCCGATGTCCCGGATCACCGGCCGCAGCACCGCGGGGATGATCGCGGTCAGCGGGAGCTCCTCGCGGGCGAGCAGCCGCGAAGGGAGTGGCGTGTCACGCAGGTACGGGGCCATCCGTTCCTCCAACGTGGCCCGTCGGTGACGGGGCAGCCCACGCAGGATCAGCACGACGCCGAGGGCCAGCACGAGGCCGAGCACTGCGCCGCTGCGGGCGAGGCCGATCTGGTGGACGAGGTCGGTCATCTCAGCACCCGCTCCTCCTCCGGGAGCCGGCCGATGCGCACCATCACGCGGTAGGCCGCGATGCTCACGGCGGCGCCGACGGCGAGGACCAGCGCCCCGGTCGCGGTGTCGTAGGCCCGCACCGACTCCGGCCGAGAGGCGAGCATCGCCAGCACGAGCCAGGGCGCGGCGACCGCCAGCCGGGCGGCGCCCACCGTCCAGGACTGGCGGGTCTCGAGCTCGTTGCGGGTGCGGGCGTCCTCCCGCAGGAAGGCCGAGAGGGTCCGCAGCAGGCCACCGAGGTCGGTGCCTCCGACCTCCCGGGCGATCCGCAGCGACTCCACGAGCCGGTCCCCGATCGGATCTGCGAGGCGCTCCTTGAGGCCGTCGAGGGCGGTCCCGAAGCGACCGGTGGTGCGGTAGTCGGAGGCGAACTCACGGAAGGCGGGCCGCAGCTCCTCCGGTCCGCGGACTGCGAGCTGGGCGAGCGCCTCCGGCAACGCCAGGCCGGCGCGCACGGCCGAGGTGACGTTGTCCACCGCGTCGGGCCAGAGGTCGCGCAGCTGCGCCCTGCGGGAGCGGGCCCGCATCCGCACGACGGCGACCGGCGCCCACGCGGCCATCGCCCCGAAGCACGCGGCGATGGCCGGTACACGAGTCAGAGCCGTGACGGTGATCAGCACGAGCAGGCCCGCGAGCGCGGACGACGTGAGCAGTCCCGTCGGGCCGATCCCCCGGTACCCGGCCTGGCCCAGGTCGTCCCGCAGGCGGCGCAGCGCCCGCGCCTCCCCCGACCGGCGCTCCTTCTCCTCGCGCGGCCAGGCCGACCACCAGATGAGGAAGAGGCCCAGGCCGAGGAGTCCCCCGAGCGCGACGCCCGTCATGACCCAGCACCCGCCAGCAGAGCCGCGAGATCGTAGCCGGCCCGCCGGAACCACTGCCGGTGGGGCGGGTATCCCTCGGCCCGTACGAGCCGCCCGTCCCGGGTGGTGAAGATGTCGCTCGTCTCGACGACGTCGGTCTCGACCCGACCCGGCAGGGCCACGATCTCCCGCACGCGGCGCACCCCGTCGCCCTCCAGGGCGGCGTGCACGACGAGGTCGATGGACCCGGCCACGGTCGGCACCACGAAGCGGGATCCGATGTTCTCGCCCGCCAGGAGCGGCAGCGTGCACATCTTGGTCACCGCCTCGCGCGCAGAGTTCGCGTGCACTGTGCACATCCCCGGCAGGCCGCTGTTGAGGGCGATGAGCAGGTCGAGGCTCTCCGCCTGCCGGACCTCACCGACGATGATCCGTGACGGGCGCATCCGCAGCGCCTCCTTGACCAGGCGCCGGAGCGGAACCTCGCCGGTGCCCTCGAGGCTGGACTGGCGGCACTGCATGGAGACCACGTCGCGCATCGGGATCTTCAGCTCGAAGACCTCCTCGCACGTGATGACGCGCTCGCGCGGCGGGATGGCAGCCGAGAGGCAGTTGAGCAGCGTGGTCTTCCCCGACTGGGTCCCACCGGCGACGAGGATGTTCAGCCCGGCGGCGACGGCAGCCCCGAGGAAGGCGGCCGCCTGGGGGGTGAGCGTCCCGAGCCCGACCAGGTCCTCGAGCCGGTTGGCCTTGACGACGAACTTGCGGATGTTGACCGCCCAGTGCTCCCTCGTCACGTCGGGGATGACCACGTGCAGCCGGCTGCCGTCCGGCAGGGTGGCGTCGACGAAGGGGGTGCTGAGGTCGATCCTTCGGCCGGAGGGCTTGAGCATCTTCTCCACGAGGTCGCGCACCTGCTCCTCGCTGAGCACGGTCGGGGTGAGCTCGGCCACCCCGTCCCGGGCGATGAAGACCTGGCTCGGGGAGTTGATCCAGATCTCCTCCACGAGCGGGTCGTCGAGGTAGCGCTGCAGCGGCCCGAAGCCCGCGACGGTGTCCAACACCGACTTCACGGCGGCCTCGGAGTCGGCGAGCACCGGCATCCCGCCGCGCAGGCTGCGCTCGTCGTAGTCCTCGACCGCCGCACGCACGAGGCCCGCGACCTGCTCGGACTCACGGACCGGGTCCACCCCGGTGCGGCGGATGAGCTCGCGGACCTCGCTCTCGACCGTCTCGACGGCGTTCATGGGGCTCCCCCTCGGAGTCTCCTGTGGCGTGGAGGGGCCCGTGGGCTCCCCCGAGGAGCAGCACGCTACTGATTTCGGGGCGGCTCGCATCTCGAGAATCCACAGGCCCCTCCGACCGGGCCCGTGAAGCATCCCTGTGGACAACTCCCGGCACGGGTGGACCACTGCTGCCTACCGTGGCCGCCATGCTCCTGCAGCTGACCATCGTCGACGCGGCCACGGGGGACGAGCGCCCCATCGAGGTCCGCGCCGAGGAGCACCACACGCTCGATGACCTGCTGACGGTGCTGGGCCGCCCCACGGACACCGTGACCCGCATCGGGGGCCTCCCGGCCTCGCCGGAGCTGCGGGTCGGCCGGCCGCCCCTGCTGGACGGGGCGGCCCTGGTCCTGGGCACCGCCGGGCGGGTCACGCCACCGCCGACGGCGCCGCTGCGCCTCGTCTCCGTGGCCGGCCCGGACAGCGGCCGGGAGGTGCTGCTCACCCACGGCCGGCACGTCGTGGGGCGCGGCGGCGAGGCCTCCGCCGTGCTCGAGGACGACACCCTCTCCCGCGAGCACGTCCGGCTGACGGTGGACCGCGACGGCGTCCTCGTCGAGGACCTCGCCACGACCAATGGGACCACCCTCGGCGCGGACCCCCTGCCGCAGGCGGGTGCCCGGATGCGGGTCGGGGACTGCCTCCGTGCCGGGCGGACCACCTTCGTCCTGGGACGGACCACCACCCTGCCCTCGCGGCGACGCCCGACCGGTCGCGGGACCCTCGCGGTCAGCCCGGTGCCACACGTGCCCGACCCCCTGGCCATGCCGACCCTGACACTGCCCGAGGAGCCGCGACCGCCGCGCCGCCGGCCCATCCCGTGGGTGATGGTCCTCGCGCCGCTGCCGATCGCCGCGGTCATGGCACTGGTCCTCGGGCCGCGGATGCTCCTGCTGTGCCTGATGACCCCGGTGCTCGTCCTCGCCTCGACCGTCACCGACCGGACCGGGAGCCGGCGGGAGCACCGCGCCGCGCACGCGCAGTGGCGCCTCGACTCGCGGGAGGCGGCCCACCGGCTGGAGCTCGCCCTCGCGGTGGAGCGCCGCGCCCGCCTGCGCGCGGCCCCGGACGCCGTCGCCCTCCTCGACGCCGCGAGGGGCGACGGCCCCCGGCTGTGGCAGCGCCACCGGGACCACGAGGAGCACCTCGACCTGCGCATCGGTCTGGGCGATGCCCCGTCCCGCACGACCGTCCGGCACGGGTCCGGTGAGCGGGAGCACCCGGTGGTCTCCCGGGTGCCGATCGTTCTGGACCTGTCCGCCACGGGTGTGCTCGGCATCGCCGGCCCCCGCCCGGTACGTGACCGCCTGGCCCGGCACCTGCTGTCCCAGCTCGTCGTGCTGCACTCCCCGCGCGTCCTGCGCCTGGCGGTGGTCGCGGGCGAAGGGGGCTGGCCGGCCCCCTTCGCCGGACTGGTCCACCTGCGGGAGCACGAGGACGTGCCGGGGTCCGCCCGGGCCGCGGTGCAGCCCGGCGACGTCGGCGCCCTGCTCGCGGCCCTGGCCGCGAACGCCCGGGAGGCGTCCGAGAGCGAGCAGCGACCGGCGCAGGACACCGTCGTCGTCGTCGACGAGGTCGACCGCTGGCGCACCGACGGCAACCTGCGCACCCTCCTCGACGCGGCGGGTGGGGACGGCCCGCGCCTCATCGCCCTGGCGGACTCGCCCGACCAGCTCCCGCACGAGGCGGGCGCCGTCGTCCTGCTGGAGGGCCACACCGCCACCGTCCGGGTCGCCGGCGAGGGGGCGGCCCGGTGCACCGTCGACGGTGTGGGAGCCGGCTGGGCCCACCGGCTCGTCGACGCGCTGCTCCCGCTGCGGGACGCCACCCCCTCCGCCGCCGGCGGGGCGCTGCCGACGAGCACCCGCCTCCTCGACCTCATCGGTGTCGACCCCGACGACGTCGGTGCGGTGCGCCGCCAGTGGTCGTCCCGGCCCCGGGCACCGGTCGACCTCGCGGTTCCCGTCGGGGCCGGGGGCGACGAGGTCGTCGGGATCGACCTGCGTCGGGACGGACCGCACGCCCTCGTCGCCGGGACCACCGGTGCCGGCAAGTCGGAGTTCCTCCAGACCTGGGTGGCCTCCCTGGCACTGCACCTGACGCCGGAGGAGATCTCCTTCGTGCTCGTGGACTACAAGGGCGGCGCCGCCTTCGCCGACTGCACGGACCTCCCCCACACCGTCGGCGTCCTCACCGACCTCGACGAGACGCAGACCCGGCGCGCGCTGACGAGCCTCGACGCGGAGCTCACCCGGCGCGAGCACCTGCTGGCCGCCTCCGGGGCCGCCGACGTCGACGCCCACGAGGGCCCTCCCCTGCCGCGGCTGATGATCGTCGTGGACGAGTTCCGGGTCCTCGCCGAGGAGCAGCCCGAGGCCCTCGGCCACCTCATGCGCATCGCCACCGTGGGCCGATCGCTGGGCGTGCACCTCGTCCTCGCCACCCAGCGACCCGGCGGCATCGTCTCGGCCGACATCCGTGCGAACGTCAACCTGCGGATCGCGCTGCGCGTGCGCGACCGCGCCGACAGCGAGGACGTCATCGGCTCCCGCGACGCGGTGACCCTCCCGGAGGACGCGCCGGGCCGGGCGCTGGCCCGCACGGGTGGCGGGCCGGCGCGCGCCTTCCAGACGGGGCGGGTGGCCGGGCGCGCCGGCTCGCGCGAGCAGGGCCTTCGGGTGCGCGACGTCGGTAGGCCGTGGCCGCCGGCACCCGATCCCGCCGATGCCGGGCCCAGCGACCTGCACCGGCTGGCGGTGACCTTGACGAAGGCCGCAGCGGAGCTCGGGACGGCCACCCCGCACCGTCCGTGGCTGCCTCCCCTCCCACACGTACTGGCACACGGGGACATCCCCGGCCACGCCGCGGACGAAGGGGGCGCCCCCTTCGGCATCCGGGACCGGCCCGCGGAGCAGCGGCAGGTCCCGCTGCGGTGGTCACCGGCGGAGGGCAGCTGGATGGTCATCGGTGGCCCGGGCACCGGACGCACCACGACGCTGGCGGCCGTCGTGGGCGCGGCCGCCGGTGCCTTCCCACCCGAGCGGGTCCACGTCCAGGTGCTCGGGGACGGCTCCGCCGGGCTCGCCCGGCTCGCCGGACTCCCCCACGTCGGCAGCATCATCGACGGGAGCGACCCGCCGGTGCTGCGGCGCTTCCTCGACCGGCTGGAGGAGGAGGTCCGGCTCCGGCGGGGCGCCGCCCGCGAGGCCGGGCACCCGACCCTCGAGGCGTGGTGGGAGGCCTGGGAGCAAGGAACCACGGCCTCGCCCCCGCCACCCCACCTGCTCGTCGCCGTCGACGGCTGGGGACGGTTGCGCCCCACCGGCACGGTGGACCCGGTGGAGCCGACCGACCGGCTGGAGGCCGTGGCCCGGGAGGGCACCGCCGTCGGGGTGCGTCTGCTCCTCACCGGCGGGCGGGAGCTGCTCGGCGGTCGGATCGGCTCGCTCGTGCCCAACCGGCTCGTCCTGCACCTGGCCGACCGTGGCGACGCCGCGCTCGTGGGGCTCACCCGGGACGACCTGACCGGACCCCCGATCCCCGGCCGGGGGCGGGTGATGCCCGGAGGTGACCTCGTCCAGGTGGCCCTGCCCGATCCCGTCGATCCGCCCGCGGCCGTCCCCGCCAGCACCGCGCCGAGCGAGGAGGGCGGGTCCGCGAACCTGCCGTGGACCGTCACGCCCCTGCCCGAGCGGGTCGCGGCAGGGGCACTCGCCCCACCGTCGCCGGGGCGGATCCCGGTGGGTGTGGGCGGCTGCGGCGGGGAGACCCTGTGCTGGCAGACGAGCCGGCAGCGTCGCCTCCTCGTCTGCGGGCCGCCCGGCAGCGGCCGCTCGAGCGCACTCGCCGTGCTCGCCCAGGGGCTCGGCGGAGTCGGCGTCCCGGTCGCCCTCGTCACGGAGGACCACCCAGCCGCCGGCACCGCAGGGCTGCACGTGCTCGCTCCCCACGACCGCGAGCAGCTGCTCGAGCTGCGTCGGGGACATCCCGAGCTGGCCGTGCTCGTCGACGACCTCGACCGGCTCGAGGACGCCCCCGTCAGCGACGTGCTCCGCGAGGTCGTGCGCCGGGTCGACGCGGACCGCGGGGTCGTCGTCGGTTCCTCCTCCCCCCTCGCCGCCACCTCCGTCCGCGGGCTCGTCGCCGAGGTCGCCCGGGGCCGGTCGGGGCTGCTGCTCCAGCCGAGCAACCGCAGCGACGGCGATCCCTTCGGGATGCGCCTGCCACCGCTGCCCCGCTTTCCGGGACGGGGCCACCTCGTCCTCGGCGGGAGCGCCCGGGAGGTCCAGGTGGCCCTGCCGGTCGCGCCCGGTGGGCGCGCCGCGTGACCGCGAGCGGCTGCCGGCGCGACTCACCCCAGGCGTGGGGTCCGTGGCGGCTCGGTCCGTCGCCGCCCGGTCGCCTCGAAGGCGGCGGCGATCGTCAGCAGCCGGTTGTCGTCCCACCCGCGCCCGGCGAAGGTCAGCCCCACCGGCATGCCGATGTCGGCCATGGTGCCCATCGGCACGGTCACGGTCGGGATGCCGAGGTGGCGGGGCACGAGGTTGCCGTTGGCCACCCACACCCCGTTGCGCCAGGCGAGGTCCGCCGAGGCCTCGTCGACGTCGGCGTCCGCCGGGCCGACGTCCGCGACCGCCGGAAAGATGACGGCGTCGAGCCCGCGCCCGTCCATCCACTCCTCGAGGTCGACCCGGCGGGTCTCCTCGAGGCCGCGCAGTCCCCCTTCGAGCATCGGCAGGGTGGTGACGTCCTCGACCACGCCCTCCTCGCGGGCCCGGGTGACGTGCTCGGCGAGGTCCCCCTCGAAGGCGCCGTAGCGGTCCGGCAGCGCCCCCTCGGGGTGGGGGAAGATCGCCGCGCCGTCGACGTCGGCGAGCCGGTGCAGGTGCGGGTCGCCGTTGGCTCGCAGGAAGGTCTCCCAGCCCCACGTGGCCAGGGCTCCCAACTCCTCGGTCAGGTACCCCTCGGGCACGAGGCCACGGGTGGCGATCGTCGGTGCCCCGGCCCGATCTCCCTCATAGTTCGACACGGCCGGGAAGTCGGTCTCGACCACCTCGGCGCCGGCGGCCTCGAGGTCGGCCCGGGCGGCCGCGAAGAGGTCCAGCACGCTCGGCCGCACGGTGATCCGCTCCCCCGTCGGCCCCCCGATGCCCTGCCCGGTGCCGGCCTCCTCGTCGGTACCCAGGTACATCCGCGGGACACCGAGCCGCAGGCCGGCGAGGGCTCCGGTGCCCGCCGCGCCCAGGGCGGGGTAGGACGCCGGGCGGACCTGCGAGGCGGCGGGGACCTGGATCCACGGCTGGGTGCGCCACAGGTCGCCGGTCGTGTCCGGGTCGTCGGCCACGATGACGTCGAGGACCTCGAGCAGGTCGGCCATGGTCCGGGTGTGCGGGACGACGACGTCCATCGACGGCGTGAGCGGCCAGTTCCCACGGACCGAGATCACCCCACGGGAGGGGGTGTAGGCGCACAGCGCGTTGTTGCTCGCCGGTGCCCGCCCGGAGGACCAGGTCTCCTCCCCGAGACCGAAGGCGGCGAAGCTCGCGGCCGTGGCGGTACCGGAGCCGTTCGAGGAGCCGGAGGCGAAGGCCGCCGTGAGGTGGTCGGCGTTGTAGGGGCTCTCGGCGCGGCCGTAGACCCCGCGCTGCATCCCGCCGTCGGCCATCGGCGGCATGTTGGTCAGGCCGATGAGCACCGCGCCCGCGGCGCGCAGCCGGGAGATCGTGAAGGCGTCACGCTGGGCGACCAGCTCCGCGAAGGCGGGCGAGCCGCTCGCGCAGGTCAGGCCGGTGGCCAGGTAGGAGTCCTTGGCCGTGTACGGGATGCCCTCCAGGGGCCCCCGGAGGCGGCCCTCAGCCCGGCGCCGGTCGGAGGCATCGGCCTCCTCGAGCGCGTCCGGGTTCGGCACGACGACGGCATTCAGCCGGATCCCGTCGCGGTCGTAGGTCCCGATCCGGGAGAGATAGGCGGTCACGAGCTCTCGGCTGGTGACCTCCCCCTCCTCCAGGGCATGGCGAAGGGAGGCGATCCCCGCCTCGACGACGTCGAACATGCTCACCTCACAGGGTCGTGTCGGGCAGGTCGGGCGAGGGCGCAGCGGCCGCCGCGACGATGCCGATGACGGCCAGTGCCGCCAGGCCGACCCCCACGAGCGCCCCCTCGGTCGTGCCGAGGGTCCAGGCGGCCGGCAGGAGCAGCAGGTTCCACACGATCGTCGGGGTACGCGGCCAGCGACGGCCGGTGAACCAGCCCCCGGCCACGACGGCGAGCAGTGCCGCGAAGACGATGCAGACGACGAGTGACATCCACGCGATGCTCGCCTCGGTGGCCTTCCCGGAGACGAGCTCGACGAGGTAGGACGCCGCCGCCAGGAACAGGAGCAGGGCCTCCAGGGCGATGACGCCGCCTGCCAGACGGACGGCGGAGGAGGGACTCAGCGGTACGGGCGAGAGGGACACCAGAGCACTCTAGGTGACCCATGACACGCCTCGGGAACAACCACGACCCCCTATCCCGTTTGGCAGGTGCACGGTATCTTGGAGCCTTGTGCGCGGCGTGGAGCATGCTTCGGACCCGCTGACGCACGACCCCCCGACCCCACAAGGAGAACGACCCCTATGGACTGGCGCGACCGCGCAGCCTGCCTGGACGAGGATCCAGAGCTCTTCTTCCCGATCGGCAACACCGGCCCCGCGATCGCCCAGATCGAGGAGGCCAAGAAGGTCTGCCGCCGGTGCGAAGTGATCGACACCTGCCTGCAGTGGGCCATCGAGTCCGGACAGGACGCGGGTGTCTGGGGCGGTATGTCCGAGGACGAGCGCCGTGCGCTCAAGCGCCGGAAGGCCCGCGCCCGCCGCGCCGGCTGAGCACCCCGGCCCCGCTGCAGAGCCGTCTCCGAGCATCCGCTCGGAGGCGGTTTCGTCATTGTCGGGCCGGTCAGCTCTCGAGGGGGCGCAGCCGGGCGCTGAAGCGCACCCGCGTGCCTGTCGGCGCGGCATCGTCCCACCGGATCTGGCCACCGAGGTCGTGGACCATGGAGGTGACGATCCGGGTCCCGAGACCGGCGCGGCTGGGACGGAAACCGGCGGGCAGCCCGGGACCGTCGTCGACGACCGAGACCCGCAGGATCTCCCCGCCCGCCTCGTGCCCGGTGCGCTCGGCCTCGACGTAGATGCGACCGCCGTTCGGGACCCCGTGCTCGGCGGCGTTCTGGACCAGTTCGGAGAGGATGAGCCCCACGGAGGTGGCGTCCTCGGCCCGCATCATCCCGAAGCTGCCCGTGAGGCGGGACTCGATCCCGTCCTGCGTGCTGGCCACCTCGACGATCGCCTGCAGTCCCCGGCGGGCCACCTCGTCGAAATCGAGCGCCTGGGCGAAACCGGTGCTCAGCGCCTCGTAGATCATCGCGATGACCCCGATGCGGCGCTCGGACTCGGCGAGCGCGCCCCGCGCGGGACCCTCGGGGAGGCGGCGGCCCTGCATCCGCAGCAGGGCGGCGACGGTCTGCAGGTTGTTCTTCACCCGGTGGTGGATCTCCCGGATGGTCTCGTCCCTGGTCATCATCTCGTCGCTCCGGCGCCGTAGCGCCGAGACGTTGCGGAGCAGGATCAGCGCCCCCGCACGGGAGCGGTCCCGCACGAGGGGGATCGCCCGGACGGCGAGTGCCGACTCCCCCACCGTCATGTCCGCGCGCCACGGTGCCCGGCCCATGGCGACGAGCGACATCCCCTCGTCCAGCTGCGAGTCGTGGTCGGTGAGCGCGGTCAGCAGGTGCAGGAGCACCTGCCCCTCGACGCGCCCCTGGTGTCCGAGCTGGCGGATGGCACTGATCGCGTTGGGCGAGGCGTAGCGCACCGTGCCCGACACGTCGAGCCGGATGACGCCGTCACCCACCCGGGGCGAGCCCGTCCGGGCCCCGCTCGAGGTGCCCGCGATCGGCCAGGTGCCGTCGGTGACCATCGTCAGGAGGTCGTCGCTGAGGGTGACGTAGTTGCCCTCCAGCCTGGTGTGCATCTGCTCGCTGGAGCCCACGTCGTGGACGCTGAGGACCGCGACGACGCGGCCGCCGCGGCGAACCTGTGTGGCACTCTCCCGGATCAGGTCCTGCCCGCGCTCCCGGACCCGGTGCGGGACCGGCCCGTCGGCGTGGGCCGCCTCCTCGACGAGGTCACCGAAGGTGGGCGCGGGCTGCTGGCCGATGATGTCCTCGACGAAGACCATCGGGGCGGTGCCGGGCCGGGTGTGCGCGGCGGCGACCCACCCGTCCTCCTGCTCCAGCCACAGCACGAGGTCGCTGAAGGCCAGGTCGGCGATGATGTGCCAGTCCTCGACCAGCAGGTGCAACGCCTCCGCGTCCTCGACGGTCAGGCCCGGGGTGATGCGCAGGAAGTCCGCGAGGGTGCGCACGCGCAGGCTGTAGTCGTCGCCGTTCCCGGGCCGTGTCACGGAAGACATCCGGATGCCCCCTACCTGGTCACCGAGCGCAGCGTGCGCAGCGCGACCGAGAGCGCGGCGATGCCGGGCCTGGCCAGCTGCCGGATCCCGGAGAGCTGGGAGCGCACCCGCTCCAGGGACTCGTCGTGCTCCCGCGACCACTCCTCCAGCTGCGCCTGCGGGTGCTCGCCCTCGCGGGCCAGGACCGACCGGGTCAGGGTCTGCAGGGTGGCGTAGAGGTCGTCACGGAGGGCGCCGCGGGCGAGGGCGTCCCACTGCTCCTCCCGCGGCAACCGGGTCACGAGGATGAGCAGCTCGTCGATGCCGAAGGTCTCCGAGAGGGTGAAGTAGGTCTCCGCGACCGACTCCGCAGGCATCCCCGTGTCGTGGGCGATGTCGACGATGTCCAGCAGCGAGAACTGGTCGAGCAGCACCCCCGCGTGACGGGCCAGCTCCGCAGGGACGCCCTGCTGCACGAACTCCTCCGCGGAGCTGCGGAAGCGCTCGGCCTGGGAACCGCGCAGCATGTCGGGCACCTTCGGCGTCAGCGAGGACACCGCGGCGAAGCGCTCGATCTCCTCCAGGACGTGGACCCGGCCGGGGCGGGCGGAGAGGAACCACCGCACCGAGCGGTCCATCAGCCGGCGGAAGTTCAGGTAGAGGCGGGTCTGGATGGCGGTCGGCACCACGTTGTCCAGGGCCTCGACCTGCCCGACGAAGTCGTCCAGGCCGAAGACCTCACGGCACACGAGGAAGGCCCGCGCCACCTGCGCCGGCGTCGCGCTCGTCTCCTCCCCGGCCCGGTGGACGAAGGTGATCCCTCCCCGGTTGACGATGTCGTTGGCCACCGCTGTGGTCACGATCTCCCGACGAAGGGGGTGGGTCTCCAGCTGGTCGGCGAAGCGCTCGCGCAGCGGCGTCGGGAAGTACCCCGACAGCTGCCGTGCGGTCGCAGGGTCGTCGGGCAGATCGCTCTCGACGAGGTCGTCCTTGAGCACGAGCTTGGAGTAGGCCATGAGCACGGCCAGCTCGGGTGACGAGAGACCGCGACCCTGCTCCATGCGACGGTGCACTTCCGACGTGCTCGGCAGGAACTCCAGCTCGCGGTCGAGCTCGCCCCGCTCCTCGAGGGACTCCATGAGCCGCTCGTGGACCGCGAGCATGTCCCCGTCCTGGGCGCGGGCATTGCCGAGCAGGACGTTCTGCTTGTAGTTGTCGCGCAGCACCTGCGCGGCGACCTCGTGGGTCATCGACGCGAGCAGCTCCACGCGGCCCGGCTCGTCGAGCCGCCCGTCACGGACCGCCCCGCCGAGGAGGATCTTGATGTTCACCTCGTGGTCCGAGGTGTCCACGCCGGCGGAGTTGTCGACGGCGTCGGTGTTGATCTGCACGCCCTTCTCGGCGGCCTCGATCCGGCCTCGCTGGGTGGCACCGAGGTTGCCGCCCTCGCCGACGACCCGGGCACCGATCATCGAGCCGTCGACGCGGATCGCGTCGTTGGCGCGGTCCCCGACTTCGGTGTCGGTCTCGGTGCCGGCCTTGATGTAGGTGCCGATGCCGCCGTTCCAGAGCAGGTCGACCGGCGCCTGCAGCACTTGGTGGATCAGCTCGTTGGGGGTCATCGAGGTCGGCCCGGACAACCCGAGGGCGTGGGCGGCCTGCTCGCTGACCGGGACCGACTTGGCGCTGCGGGACCAGACCCCGCCACCCTCGCTGATGAGGCTCTCGTCGTAGTCGCCCCACGAGCTGCGGGGCAGCTCGAAGAGCCGGCGCCGCTCGGCGTACGAGGTGGCGGCGTCCGGGTTCGGGTCGATGAAGACGTGGAGGTGGTTGAAGGCCGCGACGAGCCGGATGTGCTCCGAGCACAGCATCCCGTTGCCGAAGACGTCCCCGCTCATGTCGCCGATGCCGACGACCGTGAAGTCCTCGGTCTGCGTGTCGAGGTCGAGCTCGCGGAAGTGGCGCTTGACCGACTCCCACGCACCGCGTGCGGTGATGCCCATGCCCTTGTGGTCGTAGCCCACCGACCCACCGGAGGCGAAGGCGTCGTCGAGCCAGAAGCCGTACTCCCGGGAGATCGAGTTGGCCAGGTCCGAGAAGGACGCGGTGCCCTTGTCGGCGGCGACCACGAGGTAGGAGTCGTCGCCGTCGTGGCGGACCACGCCGGAGGGAGGGACCACGTCCTCGCCCACCCGGTTGTCGGTCACGTCGAGCATGCCGGAGATGAACTGCGTGTAGGCCGCCCTCCCGGCCTGCTGCCAGGCGTCGCGGTCCACCGCCGGGTCCGGCAGGTTCTTGGCGAAGAAGCCACCCTTGCTACCGGTCGGCACGATGACGGCGTTCTTGACCATCTGCGCCTTGACCAGGCCGAGCACCTCGGTGCGGAAGTCGTCACGCCGGTCGCTCCAGCGCAGCCCTCCTCGTGCCACCGCGCCGAACCGCAGGTGGACCCCTTCGAGCTGCGGGCTGTGCACCCAGATCTCGAAGGCGGGGTGCGGCAGCGGCATGTCCGGCACCTCGCCGGGCACGATCTTGAAGGACATCCTCGGCAGGGGCTCGCCGGCGTCGTCGACCGCGTAGTAGTTGGTGCGCAGCATGGCGCCGACCACGTCGACGAAGGCGCGCACGATCCGGTCGTGCTCGAGGGAGGCGACGTCCTCCAACGCGGTGCGGATGCGCCGGCGCACCTCTTCCTGGGCCTCGTCCCGGTCGCTGCCGGCGACGCCGTCGAAGAGCTCGGGGTCGAAGCGCGCGCGAAAGAGGGCCACGACGTCCCGGGCGATCTCGTGGTTCCCCACGAGCGCGGCCTCGATGCTGCTCTGGTCCCACGTGCCGCCGATCTGACGGATGTACCGGGCGATGGCACGCAGCAGGGCGACCTCGCGCCAGGTGAGGCCGGCTCGGATCACCAGCGCGTTGAACCCGTCGGACTCGGTGGCCCCCGCACGCACCGCGAGCACGGTCGACTCGACGAGCTCGCGCAGGTCCTCGTGGGAGTGGGACTCCCAGAGGGAGGCGTCCTCCATGCGCATCGCGAAGTCGTAGACCTCCGCGGTCCGGCCGTCACGTCGGGTGAGGGTGTAGGGCTCCTCCTCGACGACCTGCACGCCGAGGTCGGCGAACATCGGCATGAGCTCGTCGAGGGTCAGCTCCTCGATGCTGAAGATCTTGAACCGCCGCACGTGCGGGTCGGGGCTGCCGTGGCCCCGGCCGGGGTCGTAGAGGGCGCAGCCGACGGGTGTGTCCTCCCCGAGCGTGAGGACGTTCCGCAGGTCGGCGACCGCCTGGTGCGGGGCGAAGTCCTCGGTGTAGTCCAGCGGGAAGGCGTCCACCCACGGCGCCAGCAGTTCCCGTGCCCGGTCCGAGCCGAAGACCGTCTGGGCCGCGTCCAGGAGGCGCTCGTCCCAGCTGCGGGTGGCATCGGCCAGCTTGGCCTCCAGGTCCACACGGGCCTCGCCCTCGGGCAGCCGGATCCCCGACGTCGAGCGCAGCACGCAGTAGATGCGGGCCATCGGCTCCTCGGAGACGTGGACCGAGTAGCTCACCTCGTCGGCGCCGGTCCCGTCCCGCAGGACGTCCTCCACGCGGCTGCGCACCGCCGTCGTGTACCGGTCCCGGGGCAGGTAGACCATCGCCGTGACGAACTGGCCGCCGGAGTCCACCCGCAGGAAGCTCACCGTGCGAACCTGGTTCGACATCTGCTGGACCCGGTGGACCATGTCGAAGAGGTGGTCCACGGGCGCCTGGAAGAGCTCGTCCCTCGGCAGGCCCTCGAGCAGCCGCATGACGAAGGCGCCGGAGTGGCTCTCCTTCGCCCAGCCGCCCCGCTCGAGGACCTCGGCCACCTTGTCGCAGATCAGCGGGATCGTCAGCACCGAGCCGGTGTAGGCGGTGGAGGAGAAGAGGCCGGCGAAGCGGGTCTCGATGACCCGCTCCCCGTCACGGACGCGCACCGCGATCAGGTCGGGGTGGCCGACGCGGTGCACGGGCAGCACCTCGCTGGACTTGCCGATCGTCACGCACTCCCGGTGCTGGGCCGACTCGCCGCTGCCGAGCGGGGTGATCGCCTCGGCCGCGTCGTCGTCGCGCAGCACGCCGAGACCGCTCCCGCGGATGGCGCTCACCGTGGTCCCGCCCCCCTCGGAGTCCTCGACCACGTGGTCCCGGCTGCCGATGAAGGTGAAGTTGTCCTCGACGAGCCACCGGAGGAACTCGGCACCCGCTGCCTGGTCCTCGGGGTCGCAGACGCCGTCGCCGTCGGCGAGCCGGTCGGCGAGCGCCAGCATGGCCTCGCGCATCGGCTCCCAGTCCTCGACGGTCCGGGTGACCGCGAGCAGCACCTCGCGGATCCCCTGCACGGTGCCCTCCGGGTCGGTCGGGCGGCTCAGCTCGACCCGGATCCAGGACTCGCGCACCGTCCCGGGCGGCAGCTCCCTGCGGGGGTCCAGGTCGAGCACCTCTGCCAGGTGCCCCTCCCCGTCGCGCTCGACGACGAAGACCGGGTGCACGAGCAGGAAGGTGGTGATCCCCTCCTGCCCCAGCCTCCCGAGGACGGAGTCCACGAGGAAGGGACGGTCCTCGGTGACGGCGAAGAGCGTGTCCTCACGCAGCTGCACGACCGGCTCCCCGGCGCGTCGCTGCCGGGCCAGCTCCCGGTGGGTGGTCGCCATCGTGAGGAGGTCCTGCGGTGACCTCCCGGCGACGGTGGTGACGTCCACGTCACGCAGGTACCGCTCGACGAAGGGGGCGTCGGAGCCGGCGAGCTCGGCGGCCCGGGCGATGGATCGTGCGGTGTCGTCGGCGGTCACTGGCAGGTCAGCCATGGGTGGGCATCCTCATTCATGCATCTCGCGGGTCACGCGTGGGGACCTCGCCGTCCCCAGCGACCCGAGCGTATCGCCACGAGACCTGCATCACACGATCGGCCCGGTGTGGATGACGACAACACCCCGTCGGGGCTGCCGATAGGCTGGCTGGTCATGCCCGACTCCTCCCGTCACGAGCACCTCGCGCCCCTCGCGACGGCCCTCTCCCGCATGGCGGAGGGCGTCGGCCGAGCCGACGCCGAGCTCCTCGAGCAGCAGGTCCTCCTCGGGGACCGGAGCGTGCAGGGCCGGGTCGACGACCTCGTCGACGACGCGCTCGAGGCGCTCCGGGAGGTCGCCACCTCGTGCCGTGAGCTGGCCAACGCCGTGGCCGGGGCGGAGACCGGGCACGAGCCGCAGCGGGAGCACCGGTGAGCGTGCTGTGGGGCGACCCCGCCTCGGTGAGCGCGCTGGCTGCCACGCTGCGCCGCGCCGCATCCCACGTGGATGCCGGCGGTCGGTCCGTACGGGACCAGCTGCGCGAGGACGCGCCGGGGTGGACCGGTCCCCATGCGGCGGAGACGCGTCACCACGTCGGTGCCCTCCTGACCCAGTCATCCCGGGTGGCCGAGGCCCTGGACTCGATCGGACGCCGGCTGCAGTCCGACGCCACCGACCTCGCCGCGACCATCGCCGGGCTGCGACGCCTCGAGGACGAGGCAGCCGCCCTCGGCCTGGAGGTCCGGGACGGCACGGTCCGGGAGCGCTGGGGGGTCATCGGCGTCGCCGATCCCGCGGTGGCACGGGCCGACGACGAGAACCGCCGCCACGTGCAGGAGCGGCTGCACACCGGCCTGGCGGCCCTCGGTCGGCGACGCGCCGCCCTGGCCAGGGAGTGCGCCACTGCCTCGCAGGCACTGCAGGAGTGCACCGCCGCGTTGCGCGGGCGGTCCGCTGGGGAACGCTAGCGTTGGCACCATGAGGATCAGCCGCCGCAGCTCCGTTCCCGTCGACGTCGAGTCGGCCTTCGCCGTCATCGCCACGGAGGCCTTCCAGCGGGACAAGGTCGCCGAGGCGTGCACCTCTGCCTCCGCCACGCTGCGCGAGGACGGGGACGTGCTCCACATCGACGGTGAACGGGTTCTGCCGACCGCGGGCATGCCCCGCGCCGTGGTGACCGCGGCCGGTGACGAGCTGCGGATCACCGAGCGGCAGACCTGGTCGGCCCCCGACGCGGGCGGCTCACGGCACGCGGAGCTGGAGATGTCCGTGCAGGGACTGCCGCTGTCGATGACCGGCAGGGCGGCCCTCACCCCCGACGGCGACGGATCGCTGCTCACCTTCGACGGGAACCTCACCTGCGGGCTGCCCCTCGTCGGAGGCAGGATCGAGCGGGCGGCAGCTCCCGTCATCGAGGGCGCCTTCGACGACGAAGCGACGCTGCTGGCCCGCCGCACCACCTGAGCGGCCGCGGCGGGTCGGGCACGTCAGGAGCCGAGCAGCCCGAGCTCCGTCACGTCGTACCAGAGCAGGTCGTCGTATCCCGTGCCGGCCGGGCCCTGCCCCTCCTCGACGTGGAAGGAGACGACGTCGCCGACGGGGACCTCGAGCGGATCAACGAGCATTCCCCGCACATCACCGGTGGGCGACACCGTGACGTCGGCGGCGGCCACCGCCCGGCGGCCGGCTCCGAGGTCGCGGGCGGCGTCGAGGGCGCCGCACATCGCCTCGAACTCCAGCTCCTCCTCGTCGGCCCCGGGGTCGCCGGCACGCAGCGGCCCGGTCACGCCGAAGGCGGGGCGCCGGGGCAACGTCGCGTCGGCCCTCAGACCGGCGAGGTCGGTGAGGAGCAGTGGGACGTAGACCCGCATCAGGACCTCTTCGGACGTGGCGCGGAGCGCAGCTCGAGCAGCGCCTCCTCGATGGACTGGGCCAGCAGGCCCAGGTCGGACAGGGTGGCGCGGTCCCCGGTCAACCCGTAGTGGATCCGGCCGTCGTAGGAGGTCATGCCGATGGACAGCCCCTGGTCGCGCCCGAGGGGCATCACCGGGTAGGCCGCGCGCAGCCGCGAGCCCTCGACGTGCAGCGCCTGCTGCGGGCCGGGGACGTTCGTCACGACGAGGTTGGACAGCCGCCGGGTCATCGCGCTGCCCAGCCGGGCCCCCAGCGTGTGCAACGTCGGCGGCGCGAACCCACCGATGGAGGCCAACGAACCGGCGTCGACCCCCTCGGCCGAGGCGGACTCGATCTGCTGACGCATGGCGAAGGAGATCTGGTGCAGCCGCATCGAGGGGGCGTTCTCGCCGATCGGCAGGTCGACGAAGCAGGCCGTCATGGCCTGGTCGGTGAGCGGGTCGCCGGTCCCGTCCACGATGCTCACCGGCACCATCGCCCGGATGCTCGACGTGCTCGTCACGGGCAGGCCACGGGTCTGCATCCAGGTGCGCAGCGCACCCGTCACGGTGGCCAGGACGACGTCGTTGATCGTCACGTGCTGCGCGTAGCGGCCGCGGGCGAGGCGGCTGCGGATCGCGCGATAGTCCTCGAGGTCGGTGTCGACCATGACGTACCGGCGGGCGCCTCCGACGGGGGCGTTGAGCGGGGTCGACGGCGCGGGCCGGGTGCCCACCTGGGCGAGCGTGCTGACGACCTGGCCGGTCGTCTGCACGACCCTGCGCCCGGTCTCGGTCGCGTCGCGCAGCCCGTTGCGCACGAACCGCACGGCCTTGCCCGGTCGCATCATCGTCCCGACGAGCGCGTCGGCGACGAGGCGCAGGTCCGAGGGCTCGGGGGCGGGCTCACCGGCGCGTTCGTCGACGGGCACCGCGTCCGGGTCCAGCAGCAGCTGGGCGAGGTCGACCGCGTGGATACCGTCGACCATCGCCTGGTGCGCCTTCGTGACGATCGCGAAGTACCCGTTCTCGAGGCCCTCGACGAAGTAGGCCTCCCAGAGCGGGCGGTCCCGGTCCAGCGGACGGGCGATGATGCGGGCGACGAATTCCTCCAGGGCAGCGGGGGTGCCCGGCCGTGGCAGCGCGGAGCGCCGCACGTGGTAGGTGAGGTCGAAGCGGTGGTCGTCGACCCACACGGGGTTGTCCAGCCGCCCCGGCACCTCGCGGATCCGCTGCCGGTAGCGGGTGTGGTCGGCGATCCGGTCACCGACGACCCGGATGAAGCGGTCGTAGTCGAAGCCTTCGTCCGGCGGCTCGAAGACCATCACCGACCCCACGTGCATCGGGAGGCTCTGCTCCTCGACATAGAGGAACGCCGCGTCGAGGGGATCGAGTCTGCTCACCACGGCAACATGGTGGCACGACGAGGGCGGGACGGTGGAGGTGACGCTCACCTCACCGTCGCGAGAACAACCGGCGGCGACCGCTCGGCTGCGGGGGCACCGTGCCCGTGTAGCTCCCGGCCACCCCGGCCACGGCATGGCGAAGGGGGCTCTGCGGCCTGGCCTCCGCGAGGGTCTGCCCGGCGAGCAGCGCGGCGTCGGCCGCCTCCCCGTCCTCGGGGAGGAAGGTGATCTCCGCGAGCCCCGCAAAGCGGGCGAGCGCCTCCTCCACCCGGCGTTCCGGCTCCGGCCCCACGGTGGCGGCTCGCAGCCGGTTGACGACCGGCCGGGGCTCCGGCGAGGGCACGGCGGCGACGGCCTGGACGGCGCGGACCATCCGCTGCAACCCCACCGGGTCGGCACGGCCGACGAGCAGCAGGTCCTCCGCCTGCTCGAGCACGGTCAGGGTGCTCGCATTGCGTCTCGGCGCGAGGGTGTCGTAGCTCAGCTCCTCGTCGTCCTCGATCCCGAAGCCGCAGTCGATGACGACGACGTCGGCCAGGGTGCGAGCGAGCGAGATGACGTGCTCCACCGCGGCCGGACGCACCTCGGTCCACCGCGACGGGGTCGGGATGCCGGTGAGCACCCGGAAGCGGGGGGCGACCTCGACCGCGAGCCGGGCCAACCCCGCGCGGTCGAGGGCGCCCTGCTCGGAGGCGCGGGCGGCCGCCGCGAGCCCCGGGGCCTCGTCCAGGACGCTGAGCTGCTGCGCCACGGAGGCTCCGTAGGTGTCCAGGTCCAGGAGCACCGCTGACGTGCCGGCCTGGGCGATCTCGGCCGCCAGGTTGATCGCGAGGGTGCTGCGACCGGGGGCACCGGTCGGACCCCACACGGCGACCACCCGCCCGGCGGACGGCTCCCGGTCGGCGGGCACGCCCCCTTCCTCCTCCTCGGCCGCCTCCT
>NZ_BCSR01000042.1 GCF_001570965.1 Janibacter corallicola NBRC 107790
CCCGAGGAGGGCCGCCGCAGGTGGCGGCGGGTCCGTCGGGGCGGGATGTCCTGCCTGGCCCTCGTCCTGGCCGCCACGCTCGTCGTCGGCGGCGTCCTCTTCGCCTTCGGCAGCCTGCGCTCGCTGCTGCCGAGCTTCGACTCCGATGACTACTCCGGACCGGGCCACGGTCGGGTCGAGGTGCGGATCGACGAGGGGGCGAGCGGTTCGGCCATCGGCGAGCGGCTGGAGAAGAAGGGCGTGGTCAAGACCGCCAGTGCCTTCACCTCCGTGGCGACCGCCCAGCCGGAGGAGGCGGCCTCCATCCAGCCGGGCACCTACGCGATGAAGCGGGAGATGAGCGCGGCGGACGCCTTCGACCGGCTGCTCCAGCCCAAGGCGCGCATCGACGACGGGGTGACGATCAGCGAGGGCCTGTGGCGCTCGGAGGTCTACCAGAAGCTCTCCGGGGCCACCGACGTCCCCGTCTCCGAGTACGAGAAGGCGGAGAAGTCACCGAAGCTGAAGCTGCCCGAGGAGGCCGGGGGCGACGTCGAGGGCTGGCTCTTCCCGTCGACCTACGACTTCAACGACAAGGCGCCCGCGGTCGACCAGCTGAACCGGATGATCGAGCAGACCGTCTCGCACCTGAAGGAGGCGAAGGTTCCGCGCTCGGAGTGGGAGCGCACGCTCACCGTCGCCTCCATCGTCGAGGGCGAGTCCGGCGCGGCGGACCGCGGCAAGGTGGCCCGCGTCATCGAGAACCGGCTGGCGGACCCGAAGGGCCCCACGCGCGGCATGCTGCAGATGGACAGCACGATCCACTACATCCTGCAGAAGCGGGGGACCGTGACGACCTCGGACAAGGAGCGCAAGTCCGACAGTCCGTACAACACCTACACCAACGCCGGACTGCCGCCCGGCCCGATCAACAACCCGGGCGCCGCGGCCATCGAGGCCGCCGCCCACCCGACACCCGGGAAGTGGGTCTACTTCGTCACCGTCGACCCGAAGACGGGCGAGACGAAGTTCGCCGAGACCAAGGCCGAGCACGAGAAGAACGTCCAGGAGTTCTGCCGCAACACCGGGAAGTGCCAGTGACGACCAACCGGTGCGCTGTCCTCGGCTCGCCCGTGGCGCACTCGCTCTCCCCGACGCTCCACGCGGCCGGTTACGCCGCCTGCGAGCTCACCGGGTGGGAGTACACCCGCCACGAGGTGGACGAAGGGGGCCTGCCCCCCTTCGTCGCCGGTCTCGACGACTCCTGGCGGGGGCTGAGCCTGACGATGCCGCTCAAGGGGGTGGCGGTGGAGCTCGCGGGGAGCCTGAGCGATCTCGCCCGCGAGGCGGGCGCGGTCAACACCCTCGTGCGGACCGCGACCGGGTGGGCCGGCCACAACACCGACGTCGCCGGCATCGTGACCGCGCTGCGGGATGCCGGCGCGGACCGCCCCGGCAGAGCCACCGTCATCGGCTCCGGCGCCACGGCCCGCTCGACGCTGCTCGCCCTGCGGGAGCTCGGGGCGGAGCAGGTGGTGGTCGCGGCCCGCAGGCCCGACCGCGGCCGGGCCCTCGCCGAGTCGGTCACCGGGGTGAGCGCGAGCGTGGTCGACCTGGCCACCTGGCCCACCACTCCCGCGGACGTCGTCGTGAGCACGCTGCCGGGCGGTGACGCCGGCCTCGCCGCGGCCGAGCCGCTGGCCGAGCACGACGGGGGGCTCTCCGGGACCGTCCTGCTGGACGTCGTCTACGCCGACTGGCCCACCCCGCTCGCCCGGGCCGCCGCCGAGCAGGGGGCACAGGTCGTCTCCGGGCTGGAGATGCTCGTCCACCAGGCCGCGGAGCAGTTCCGGCTCTTCACCGGGCACCCGCCGCCGGTGGCCGCGATGTACGCGGCCGGACGGGCCGCGCTGGGCCACACCCCGGACGCCTGAGGGGCCGGGGCCGCCGGGATGGAAGGATGCCTCCCATGTTGCGTTGGTTGACTGCCGGTGAGTCCCACGGCCAGGCCCTGGTCGCGACCCTGGAGGGTCTCCCCGCGGGGGTCGAGGTGAGCACCTCGGACGTCGCCGCCGCCCTCGCCCGCCGCCGTCTCGGTTACGGCCGCGGTGCCCGGATGAAGTTCGAGCAGGACGAGGTCACCTTCCTCGGTGGGGTCCGGCACGGTCGCACGCTCGGCTCCCCGGTGGCCGTGATGATCGGCAACACCGAGTGGCCCAAGTGGGAGACCGTCATGAGCGCCGACCCGGTCGAGACCGAGGCGCTCGCCGGGGCCGACGACGTGGGAGCCGAGAAGGAGCTGGCGAGGAACCGGCCGCTCACCCGCCCGCGTCCCGGGCACGCGGACCTCGTCGGCATGCAGAAGTACGGCTTCGACGAGGCGCGGCCGGTGCTCGAGCGCGCCTCCGCACGCGAGACCGCCGCGCGGGTGGCGCTGGGGGAGGTGGCCCAGCGTTTCCTCGAGCAGGCCTACGGGATCCGGCTCGTGGCCCACACCGTCGAGATCGGCGGGGCGGGCGGGTCCGGCGAGGCCCCGCTGCCGGTGCCGGAGGACGAGGCCACGCTCGACCAGAACCCGGTCCGGGCGAGCACGCCCGAGGCCACCGAGGAGATGGTCGCCGCGATCGACGCCGCCAAGAAGGACGGTGACACCCTGGGCGGGGTCGTCGAGGTGCTCGCCTACGGCCTGCCGCCGGGGCTGGGCTCGCACGTGCACTGGGACCGCCGTCTCGACGCCCGGCTGGCCGGTGCCCTCATGGGCATCCAGGCCATCAAGGGGGTCGAGGTCGGCGACGGCTTCACGACCGCCCGCCGGCGGGGCTCGGCCGCCCACGACGAGATGGAGCGCGACGACGAGGACACGATCCGCCGGCGCACCGACCGCGCCGGCGGGACCGAGGGGGGGATGAGCACCGGGGACGCGCTGCGCGTACGGGCCGCGATGAAGCCGATCAGCACGGTGCCCCGGGCGCTGGACACCGTCGACGTCACGGCCACCGACCCGGCCACGGCGATCCACCAGCGCTCCGACGTGTGCGCCGTCCCGGCGGCCGGGGTCGTCGCCCAGGCCATGGTCGCCCTCGTCCTCGCGGAGGCCTGCGTCGAGAAGTTCGGGGGCGACTCGGTCGCGGAGACCGCCCGCAACCACCGGGGCTACCTCGAGTCGATCCCGGAGCTGATGCGGACGTGGACCCCGTGAGCGGGGCCCCCTTCGTCGTCGTCATCGGTCCGCCCGGGGTCGGCAAGTCCACCGTGGCCGCGGAGCTGGCCGCTCGCCTCGGGCGCACCCTCGTCGACACCGACGCGCTCGTCGAGGAGCGGGCCGGGGCCGCGATCGCGGACATCTTCCTCGACCGGGGGGAGGCGGCCTTCCGGGAGATGGAGAGCGAGGCCGTCCTCGACGGCCTCCGGCAGGAGGGCATCGTCCTGGCCCTCGGGGGCGGGGCACCGATGACCCCGGCGGTCGGGGAGGCGCTCGAGGGGCACCGGGTGCTCCTGCTCGACGTCGGCATCGCCGATGCGGCGCGGCGCATCGGGCTGAACGTCTCGCGGCCGCTGCTGGGCGTGAACCCGCGCCGGAGCTGGATCGCGACCATGCGGGAGCGGCGCCCCACGTACGAACGGCTCGCGAGCTGGCAGGTGGACACCTCCGGCCGCGACGTCCCGGAGGTGCTCGAGGCCGTGCTGGCGGCCATGGGGGAGGCGCGATGAGCGAGGTGACCCGCATCCCCGTCGGCACCGACTACGACGTGCTCGTCGGGCAGGGGACGACCGCCCACGTGGCCGAGCTGCTGCCGACCGGCGTGGCCCGCGTCCTCCTCGTGCACGGGGAGCCGCTCGCCGGCCTCGCCGCCCCGGTGCTCGAGGCGCTGCGGGGCGCGGGGGTGGAGGTCCACGTGGCGGCCGTCCCCGACGCCGAGGCCGCCAAGACCGTCGAGGTCGCCGCGGACCTGTGGGGCCGCATGGGCCGGGCGGGTTTCACCCGGAGCGACGCCGTCGTCACGGTCGGCGGCGGCAGCGTCACCGACCTCGGCGGCTGGGCCGCCGCTGCATGGCTGCGCGGGGTCGCGGTCGTGCACGTGCCGACGACCGTCCTCGGGATGGTCGACGCGGCGGTCGGCGGCAAGACCGGCGTGAACACGGCCGAGGGGAAGAACCTCGTCGGCGCCTTCCACCCGCCCGCCGGCGTGCTGTGCGACCTGGAGCACCTGACGAGCCTGCCCCCCGCCGACCTGTCGGCCGGCCTCGCCGAGGTGGTCAAGGGCGGCTTCATCGCCGACCCGCGGATCCTCGACGTCATCGAGTCCGATGGAGGCGGGGTCCAGGACCCCGCCTCGGCCGCGCTGCGGGAGGTCATCGAGCGCAAGATCGCGGTCAAGGCGAGGGTCGTCGCCGCGGACCTGCACGAGTCCGGCCTGCGCGAGATCCTCAACTACGGGCACACCCTCGGCCACGCGATCGAGCACCACAGCGGCTACCGGATGCGGCACGGGGAGGCCGTGTCGATCGGGATGGTGTACGCGGCAGAGCTGGCCCACCGCAGTGGTCGGATCGAGGCCGACCTGCTCGAGCGGCACCGGTACGTCCTCGGCCTGCTCGGGCTGCCGACGAGCTACTCGGGTGCGGACTTCGAGGAGCTGCTCGAGGCGCTGCGCCGGGACAAGAAGACCCGTGGGTCCATGCTGCGCTTCGTCGTCCTGGACGGCCTGGCCGAGCCCGGCCGCCTGGAGGGGCCGGAGGAGTCGTTGTTGCAGGAGGCCTTCGCGGCGCTGGGATGATCGGCGTGACCGGCACGGTCGGGGTCGCCGGGTCTCACCCGTCCAGGTCGGCCGCGTGCACGGTGATCGCCACCTGGACCCGGTTGTCCGCGTCGAGCTTGTCCAGGATGTGCCCGACGTGGGCCTTGACGGTCGCGACGCTCATGCAGAGCCGGGAGGCGATCTCGGCATTGGAGTGCCCCGCGCCGACCGCCCGGGCGACCTCGAGCTCGCGGTCGGTCAGGTCTGCCAGCCGGCCGCGGGCGTCGCGGCGGGCGGTGGCCTGCCCGGCGGAGCGGGCCGACCGGACCTGGTCCAGGACCCGGCCGGTGATGCCGGGGGAGAGGATCGAGGAGCCGGCCGCGACGAGCCGCACGGCCTCGACGATCCGCTCGGGCTCGGTGTCCTTGAGGAGGAAGCCGTCGGCGCCGTGCCGCAGGGCCCGCATGACGTCGTCGTCCGCATCGAAGGTCGTCAGGACGATGACCTTGCTCGGCGACCCCGAGCGGGCCAGCTCCTCCGTGGCCGCGAGACCGTCGAGGCGTGGCATCCGGATGTCCATGAGCACCACGTCCGGGCGTTGCTCGGCGATGAGGGAGAGACCTTCGCGCCCGTCCTCCGCCTGCCCGACGACGATGATCCGCTCGTCGCTGCCGAGGATCATCGTCAGGGCGGTGCGCACCATCGGGTCGTCGTCGACGAGCACGACGCGGATCTCGCTCATGGCCGCCACGGTAGCCGCGCCACGAGACGGTGCTCGTCATCGCCCTCCCAGCCGTGCCGCAGCTCGCCACCGGCCAGCTCGACCCGTTCGGTGAGGCCGAGGAGCCCGAGGCCGGCCCCCGGCACCTGTGCGTCGGGCTGGGCCACCGAGCGTCGGTTGGTCACGGCCACCTCCAGGCCCTGACCCGCGCTGCCGTGCAGCGTGAGGCGGACCAGGCTGCCCGGTGCGTGCTTGCGCGCATTCGTCAGCCCCTCCTGCACCACCCGGTAGGCGGTCCGGGAGATCGAGCCGGGCAGCGTGTCGAGATCCGCGACGTCCTCATCGAGGACGACCCCCGTCCCCGCGGCACGGGTCGTCTCGATGAGGTCCTCGAGCATCGTCAGGTCGGCCTGCGGCGCAACGCTGTCCGAGACGGAGTCCGGGTCGCGCAGCACCCCGAGGACCTCCCGCAGGTCGGTCAGCGCCGCGTGCGCGTTGTCGTTGATGGCGGCCACGGCGGAGCGACGTTCCTCCTCGGGGAGATCCTCGCGGTAGGCCAGCAGGCCGGCGTGCATGCTCACGAGCGAGATCCGGTGGGCGAGCACGTCGTGCATCTCACGGGCGATGTCGGTGCGCTCGGCGGCCCGCGCCTGCGCGACGCGGGCACGCTGCTCGGCGAGGGCGGTGTGCGCCCGATCGACCCAGGCACGGACCAGCGCGCGCCGGGACCCGATGGAGTAGCCGACCGCGACGATCACTGCCGTCAGCAGCAGGCCGATCAGGGCCTCGGCCCAGAGGGGGAGGGGCTCCCCGGTGGGGAAGAGCCGCGTGTAGGCGACGCCGACGGCGACCGTCAGCAGCGTGAGCGGCACGATCTCGCGCCAGCGCTGCCGGGTCGCCACCGAGCACAGCACGACCGTCTGGGCCCCCACCGCGCACGTGGAGACCAGGGTCAGCAGGGTCGTGACGACGCCCGTGGTCATCGGGAGTCGTCGACGCAGCAGCAGCAGACCCGTGGCGAGGACCCCGACGACCGGGTCGACGACCACCATGAGCAGGGGGCGTACACCCGCCGGCTCCTTCCCGCTGTCGGGGAAGGCCACCGCGATGGTCACGAGCCAGAGGCCCCCGCCGATGAGGAGGGCCAGGAGCACCCGCCCGGTCGAGGTCCACCACGTCATCCGGTCGGGGATGCGCTCGGGCAGTGGCGTCTCGGCTCCGGCGGTCACCACACCCACGGTACGTGGGGCCGCGTCCGACCAAAGTCGTAGACGAAGTTCAGACCCCGGGCGGATGTGCGCCCGGCGGGGTGGCGCGCATGCTGGAGGACATGATCACAGTGGAGCACCTGACCAAGCGCTATCGCGGCTTCACCGCGGTGGACGACATCTCCTTCGAGGTGCACCCCGGCAGCGTCACCGGCTTCCTCGGCCCGAACGGTGCGGGCAAGTCCACCGCGATGCGGATGATGACGGGCCTGACCCCGCCGACGTCGGGAAGTGCCACCGTGCTCGGCCGCGACTACCGGGACCTGCCCACTCCGGGTCGGCACGTGGGGGTCATGCTCGATGCGTCCGCCCAGCACCCCGGCCGCAAGGGCGGTGAGGTGCTGCGGCTGGCCGCCATGCACCTCGGCCTCGGCAAGGAGGAGGTGGCCGCCGCGCTCTCCCGCGTCGGACTGAGCGAGAAGGAGGCCTCCCGCCGGGTGCGCAACTACTCCCTCGGCATGCGCCAGCGCCTCGGCCTGGCCGCCGCGCTCCTGGGGCGCCCCCAGGTGCTGATCCTCGACGAGCCCGCCAACGGGCTGGACCCGCAAGGCATCCACTGGATGCGGGGCCTGCTGCGTGACTTCGCGGAGGCCGGCGGCACCGTCCTGCTCTCCTCCCACCTGCTGAGCGAGGTCCAGGTCATCGCCGACGAGATCGTCATGATCGGCTCCGGCCGGATCGTCACCCGCGGACGCACCTCCGAGCTGCTGGACTCCCGGGGGACGCGGGTGCGCTCGATCGACGACGAGCGCCTCGTGGCCGCCCTGGAGCGGGCCGGTACCGAGGTCACGCGGGACCGGTCCGGTCTCGTCGTCGCCGCCCCGCCGGAGCAGGTCGGCCGCGCCGCCCTGGACGCCGGCGTCGTCCTCCTGGAGCTGCGCGCCGGCGGCGCGGGCGGCCTGGAGGAGATGTTCCTGGAGATCACCGCCGGTGATGCACGCGAAGGAGTCGCCGCATGAGCACCACGACCGCACCCGAATCGACCTCCCCGGCCCGGCCCCCGCTGGCCGATGTCGGCGGCGTGCCCTTCCACCGGCTCGTCGCCATCGAGCTGCGCAAGGCCGTGGACACCCGGGCCGGCACGTGGCTGATGATCGTCATGGCATCGATCTCCCTCGTCGTGGTGGGCGCCTATGCCCTGTGGGGCCCGGAGTCGGAGCAGTCCTTCGGCGTCCTCCTCGGCCTGACGAGCGTGCCGCTGGCGATGCTGCTGCCGATCGTCGGCATCATGCTCGCCACCCAGGAGTGGAGCACCCGCACCGGCCTGGTGACCTTCACCCTCGAGCCGCGCAGGGGACTGGTGATCACCGCGAAGCTCATCGCCTCGCTGATCCTCGGGCTCGTCGTCATGGCCGCGGCCTTCGCGGCCGCCGCGCTGGTCACGGGGGTGACGGGCGGGGAATGGACCCTGACGGGCATCTCGGCGTGGGGCCTCGTGCTGGCCGTGGGCATCTACGTCCTGCAGGGCGCGGGCTTCGGGCTGGCCTTCCTCAACACCCCCTTCGCCATCGTCGCCTCGCTCGTCCTGCCCACCGCCTGGTCGATCGCCACCTCGCTCGTGACGAAGCTGACCGACGTCGCGCCGTGGCTGGACCTGGATCGGACCACCGGCCCGCTCACCGGCGGCACCATGGCGGGCCAGGACTGGGCCAAGCTGGCCACCTCCGTCCTGGTCTGGGTCGGCATCCCGATCGCCGTCGGGACCTGGCGGGTGCTCCGCCGCGAGATCAAGTAGGGCCCGAGCAGCCCACCCCGAACCCTCGGCCCGGTCGTCATCAGGGGGACGGCCGGGCCGAGCTCTGTCTGCTGCCGCGGTCAGGTGGAGGCCGCGGTGCGGACCTCCTCGTGCGGTGCCGTCGCGGACATGATCGAGACGATCTCGGCGGCGTCCCGCTCGTTCAGGACTCCCCAGCCGGGCCGGTAGCCGTACACCTCCCCCAGGGGGAGGGCCTCACGGTGGCCGTTGAGGACCTCCACGTCATCGACGGTGAGCAGGCCGGGGTGCCAGACACCGCACGCCTCGGAGACCTTCAGCAGGTCGCGGCGGAGGGTACGCACGTAGTTCGCGACGCGCACCGACTTCAGCTCGGGGTCCAGGCCCCGGGCGAGCCAGTGGTTCTGGGTGGCGATCCCCGTGGGGCAGCGGTCGGTGTGGCACTTCTGCGCCTGGATGCACCCGATCGAGAGCATCGCCTCGCGGGCGACGTGGACCATGTCCACACCCATGGCGAAGGCGACGAGCGCGTTCTCGGGCAGGCCGAGCTTGCCGCTGCCGACCCACGTGACGCGGTCGGCGATGCCGGCCTCCTCGAAGATGCCGAGGACCCGGGGGAAGGCCAGGCGGAAGGGCAGGGCCACCGCGTCGCTGAAGACGAGCGGGGCGGCGCCGGTGCCCCCTTCGCCGCCGTCGATGGTGATGAAGTCGACCCCGCGGGTGCCGTCCTTCATCGCCTCGGCGAGCTCGTGCCACATGTCCTCGACGCCGATCGCGGACTTGATGCCGACCGGCAGGCCGGTCTCCTCGGCGATCCACTCGACGAAGTCGAGCATCGAGTCCACGTCGTGGAACTCGCGGTGGCGGGCGGGGGAGACGCAGTCCTGGTCCTCCGGGATCCCGCGGACCCGAGCGATCTCGGAGGAGATCTTCTCCGCGGGCAGGTGGCCGCCCAGCCCCGGCTTGGCGCCCTGGCTGAGCTTGATCTCGATGGCCCGCACGGGCGCGGAGGCGACCACGTCCTTGAGCTTGGCCATGTCGAAGCGGCCGTGCTCGTCCCGGCAGCCGAAGTAGGCGGTGCCGATCTGGAAGAGAATGTCCCCACCCTGACGGTGGTACTCCGAGAGCGAGCCCTCCCCGGTGCAGTGCATGATGCCGGCCTGCTTCGCCCCGGCGTTGAGCGCGGTGATCGCGTTGCCGGAGAGCGACCCGAAGCTCATCGCGGAGATGTTGACCACGGAGTTCGGCCGGAAGGCGTGCCGTCGCCCGCGGGGTCCGCCGAGGACCTTGGCCGAGGGGATCGTGATCAGCTCGTTGTCGCCGACCGTGGAGGAGGCCGCGACGTCGGAGAAGGTGCGGTGCTTGAAGATGGGGTAGCCGTCGACGCGCTCGACGTCGTTGTCGGTGCCGAAGCCGAAGTAGTTGTTCTGGTTCTTCGACGAGGCGTACACCCAGGTGCGCTGGTCCCGGCTGAAGGGACGCTCCTCGTCATTGCTGGTGACGATGTACTGGCGCAGCTCGGGACCGATCTTCTCGAGCAGATATCGCGCATTGGCGACGACGGGGAAGTTGCGCTTGAGGGCGTGCCGACGCTGCAGGAGGTCCCGCGCTGCGAGACCGGCGGTGCCGGCGGCGAGTGTGGCGAGTACGGCGTTGGTCTTCATGGCAGCCATCCTGCACCTTCCGGGCGGACGTTAGGATGCAAGGCGGCCCCCCGCATGTCCGAGTGCGGGGCAGGCACCCGAAGACGACCCCGAGGCGAAGGTGAGCACCACACGTGGCAACGACGAATGATCTCAAGAACGGCATGGTCCTGAAGCTGGATGGTCAGCTCTGGTCGGTCGTGGAGTTCCAGCACGTCAAGCCCGGCAAGGGCCCCGCCTTCGTGCGCACCAAGCTGAAGAACGTCACCAGCGGCAAGTCCATCGACAAGACCTTCAACGCCGGGACGAAGGTGGAGACCTCCAACGTCGACCGGCAGACGATGCAGTACCTCTACAACGACGGCACCGACTACGTCTTCATGGACCCCCAGACCTACGACCAGGTGCCCGTCACCCCGGACGTCGTCGGCGAGGCCAGCCGGTTCCTGCTCGAGAACAACGAGGCGACCATCGCCCGGCACGAGGGCAATGTCCTCTACATCGAGCTGCCGCCCTCGGTCGAGCTGGAGATCACCTACACCGAGCCGGGTCTGCAGGGCGACCGTTCCACCGGCGGCAGCAAGTCGGCCACCGTCGAGACCGGCGCCGAGATCCAGGTCCCGCTCTTCCTCGAGCAGGGCACCCGGGTCAAGGTCGACACCCGTGACGGCTCCTACCTTGGCCGCGTGAACTGAGTGGGAGCTCGGACCAAGGCCCGCAAGCGGGCCGTCGACCTCCTCTTCGAGGCGGAGTCGCGTGGTGTCGACGCCGGCGAGCTCGCCCGGGAACGGGGCGAGCGGCCGGTGACCCCGGCGGCGCTCAACCCCTACACGGTCACCGCCGTGCAGGGGGTCGTCGAGCACTGGGCGGAGATCGACGAGGCACTCACCACCTACAGCCAGGGGTGGAGCCTGGAGCGGATGCCCGACGTGGACCGTGCCATCCTGCGCCTCGGCGCGTGGGAGATCCTCTTCGCCGAGGACATCCCCGACGGCGTCGCCGTCAGTGAGGCCGTCGCCCTCGCGACCGAGCTGAGCACCGACGAGTCCCCCCGTTTCGTCAACGGGCTCCTGGGCAGGATCGTCGAGGTCAAGCCCACCCTCGTGTGAAGGGAATCCCGTGAACAAGACCGCCGACCCGAGCGCCGAGCGGCCCGACCGTGGCGCCGTCATCGGGCAGGGACTCGTCTGGCTCTCCCGGTGGACCGTGCGCCTCCTCGTCGTCCTCGTCGGTGCGGCGGTCCTCCTCTGGCTGCTCGGCAAGCTGTGGGTCGGGGTCTTCCCGATCCTGCTGGCGCTGATCGTGACCACGCTGCTGTGGCCCCCGACGGCCTGGCTGCGGCGGCACGGCCTGCCCCCGGCGCTCGCGGCGGCGCTGGTGATCATCGGTGGCCTCATCATCTTCTTCGGCGTCCTCGGCGCCATCACGCCGTCGATGGTCAGCCAGTCCACCGACCTGGCCGACCAGGCCTCGAAGGGGATCGCCCAGCTGCAGGAGCGCCTGGCCCAGCCCCCCTTCAACCTGGACACCGCATCGATCAACGAGGCGGTCGGCAAGGCCACGACGTGGCTGCAGCAGCAGGGTGGCCAGATCGCCTCAGGAGTCTTCGCCGGCGCCTCCGCCGTGGGCTCCGGGCTGGTCACGCTCGTCCTCGTCCTCGTGCTCGTCTTCTTCTTCCTCAAGGACGGGCCGAAGTTCCTCCCCTTCGTCCGCCGAGTCGCGGGGGCCCGGCCGGGTGCCCACTTCACCGCCGTGGCCACCCGCAGCTGGGACGTCCTCGGCGGCTTCATCCGCACCCAGGCACTCGTCTCGGCCATCGACGCCGTCTTCATCGGCCTCGGCCTGGTGCTCATCGGGGTGCCGCTCGCCTTCCCCCTGGCCGTGCTCACCTTCTTCGGTGGGTTCATCCCCATCATCGGAGCCTTCGCCATCGGCGCGCTCTCGGTCCTCGTGGCGCTGGTCTCCCAGGGCCTGACCTCCGCGCTGCTCGTCCTGCTGCTCATCGTGCTCGTGCAGCAGCTGGAGGGCAACGTCCTCTCGCCGCTGCTCCAGGGCAAGACGATGGACCTGCACGCGGGTGTGATCCTGCTCGCCGTGACCATCGGCGGCACCCTCTTCGGGATCGTCGGAGCCTTCCTCGCGGTTCCCGTCACGGCCGTGCTGGCCGTGGTCCTGCGCTACCTGAGCGAGCTGGTGGACGAACGGTCCGAGGAACCGGCGGAGGTCGCGACGGTCGCGGAGGGGGACGAGACGGACGCAACGGCCCCCGGCGGGGACGAGACCCGGAGCGGGGAGCAGGACGACGAGGCGAGTGCTGCCGCCGAGGAATGACCCGTGAGCACCCGCATCCGGCTCGTCGGCCCCGAGGACCCCTGCCTGGCGGACCTGGCAGCGATCGAGGACGCCGGCGAGGCGCTCTTCGCCGGTCACCTGGACACCAGCGGGTGGGCGCCGGCGCCGCCGGGCACCGAGCGCGTCGGCCGGCCGGGCTTCCTGCTCGTCGCCGGTGACCCGGCGATCGGCTTCGCCCACGTCACCGACCTCGACGGGCACGCACACCTGGAGCAGCTGAGCGTCCATCCCGACCACGGCCGCCGCGGGACCGGGCTGGCGCTGGTGCGCGCGGTGCTGCACGAGTGCGCCCGCCGCGGCATCGCGTCGATCACCCTGTGCACCTTCGCCGAGATCCCGTGGAACGGGCCCTTCTACACCCGTCTCGGATTCCTCGAGGTCGAGGAGGTGGCCGCCCCCGGGCCGGTCCGGCAGCTGCGCCGCCGCGAGCGGGAGGCCGGACTGGACCGCGGCGGTCGGCGGGTGGTCATGCGCGCCGCCGTGGCCACGGGCTCCGTCGCCCCACGCCCTGCCGTCAGCGTCATCCCACTGCGGGACGGGCCGGAGGGGCTGGAGGTCTTCGTCCAGCACCGGCAGTCCACGATGGACTTCGCGGCCGGCGCGGTCGTCTTCCCCGGCGGCCGGTGCGACCCCGAGGACGAGGCGAAGGGGGCGGCCCTGCCCCTGCCCGAGGACGTCCTGGCCGAGCACGTGCACCGGTGGCGGCGCCTCCGGCGCGAGGGGAGGGGCCCAGCGGAGCGGGCCCGCACGCTCGTCGCGACCGGGGTGCGGGAGCTCGCCGAGGAGACCGGGATGCACGCCGACCCGGCGGCACTGGTGCCCTGGGACTGCTGGGTGACACCACCGACCTCACCGAAACGCTTCGACGTCGCCTTCTTCGTCCTCCACGTCCCGGCCGCTGGGCCGGACCAGCCGAGCCATCGCACCAGCGAGGCCACGGACTCCGCCTGGGCCCCGGTGGAGCGGGTGCTGCGGGACCAGGAGGTCGGCCGGCTGACACTGCTCACGCCCACGCGCGTGCTGCTGCGCGAGCTGGCCGACCTCGGTGACGTCGCCACGGTGCTCGGCCGGCGCCCGGTCGTCCTCGGCGAGGTGGACGACGCGCCCGGTGCCCGGCCGCGGGCGGGTGACGCGCCGCGACCGGGGTGAGGGAGCAGGTGCGTCGACGACCGCGTCGTCCACGTGGTGGCCGGGGCGGAGCCCGGAGCGCTCGGGCGGTATCGTGCCCCATGACCGACATCCTTTAACCACCTGTCCCGTGAGGCAGGGAAGGAGGTCCGAACGCGCATGCGTCCTGACTTCGTCGAGCCCTCCGGCCCGACCGACCCACCATCCGCTCGCGAGGTCCTCGCCGCCGGGGACGTCGCCCGGGCGCTGCGCCGCATCGCCCATGAGATCGTCGAGCGCAACAAGGGTGCCGAGGACGTCGTCCTGCTCGGCATCCCCAGCCGCGGCGTGGAGCTCGCGCGGCGACTCGGCGAGCTCATCGGCGAGATCGAGGGGCACCCGGTGCCCGTCGGCTCCCTCGACGTGACGATGTACCGCGACGACCTGCGCGGCCGCCCCACGCGCACGCCGCACCAGACGAGCTTCCCCGCGGCCGGCGTCGACGGCCGGGTCGTCGTGCTCGTCGACGACGTGCTCTACTCCGGCCGCACCGTGCGTGCCGCCCTCGACGCCCTGGCCGACTACGGCCGCCCCCGGGTCGTGCGCCTCGCGGTCCTCGTCGACCGCGGCCACCGGGAGCTGCCGATCCGCGCGGACCACGTCGGCAAGAACCTGCCGACCTCGCACGCCGAGCGGGTCACGGTCCGGCTGCTCGACCACGACGGCGTCGCCGACTCGGTGACGATCGCGGGAGGTGACCGGTGATGGGTCGCCACCTGCTGAGCATCGCCGACCTGGACGACCGGACCCTGCACTCCGTGCTCGCCACGGCCGTCGAGATGCACGACGTGCAACGCCGCGAGGTCAAGAAGATCC
The DNA here is from genome assembly GCF_001570965.1 of Janibacter corallicola NBRC 107790. Lineage (GTDB taxonomy): Bacteria > Actinomycetota > Actinomycetes > Actinomycetales > Dermatophilaceae > Janibacter > Janibacter corallicola. The sequence goes on from NZ_BCSR01000042.1 coordinate 14,400, forward strand.
CGACCCTGCGGGGCCGGACCGTGATCAACCTCTTCTTCGAGGACTCCACCCGCACCCGCTCCTCCTTCGAGATCGCCGGCAAGTGGATGAGCGCGGACACCATCAACATCACCGGCAAGGGCTCCTCCGCCTCGAAGGGGGAGTCGCTGCGGGACACCGTGCGCACCATCTCCGCGATGGGCGTGGACGCCATCGTCATGCGCCACGCGGCATCGGGGGCGGCCCACCAGGTCGCCCGGTGGTTCGACGAAGGGTCCGTGCCCGCCAGTGTCGTCAACGCCGGGGACGGGATGCACGAGCACCCGACCCAGGCGCTGCTGGACGCCTACACCCTGCAGCGCCGATTCGGCGACCTCACCGGGCGCCGGGTGGCGATCGTCGGCGACGTCACGCACAGCCGGGTCTTCCGCTCCAACGTGCTGTGCCTGCCGCGGCTCGGTGCCGAGGTCACCGTGGTCGCCCCGCCGACACTGCTGCCGAGCGGCGCCGCGCAGTGGGCGGCAGCGGACGGCTTCGCCATCAGTCACGACCTGGACGAGGTCATCGACTCCGGCGTCGACGCGCTCATGATGCTGCGGGTGCAGCGGGAGCGGATGTCCGGCGGCTTCTTCCCGACCCCGCGGGAGTACACGGTCGGCTACGGCCTGACCCGCGACCGGCTCGCCGCCCTGACCGCGGCCTCCCCGGAAGCGGTCATCTGCCACCCCGGCCCGATGAACCGTGGCCTGGAGATCGCGGCCGAGGCAGCGGACGCCGCGAGCAGCCTCGTCCTGGAGCAGGTCAGCGCGGGGGTCGCGGTGCGGATGAGCGTCCTGTACCACCTGCTGGCCTCGGACGTCACCGACGACGGAGCGACGAAGGGGAGTGCAGCATGAGCGCGGACCTGCTGATCACCGGAGCCCGGCCACTGGGCGGGCAGGCCACCGACGTCCTGGTGCGCGACGGGGCCATCGCGGCCCTCGGCGCCGACGCGACCAGCGATGCCGGCGGCGCCGAGCGCGTCGCGGCCGACGGCCTCGTCCTGCTGCCCGGGCTGGTCGACCTGCACACCCACCTGCGCGAACCCGGCCGGGAGGACGCCGAGACGATCAGCACCGGCTCCCTCGCGGCCGCCGCCGGCGGGTACACCGCGATCCTGGCCATGGCCAACACCGAGCCGGTGACCGACACCGCCGAGGCCGCCGAGCGCATCCTCGACCTCGGGGCGCACACCGGCGCGGTCGACGTGCACCCGATCGGTGCGGTCACCAAGGGCCTGGCAGGCGCCGAGCTGGCCGAGCTGGGTCTGATGCACCGCTCCCGGGCCCGGGTGCGGGTCTTCTCCGACGACGGACGCTGCGTGCACGACTCCCGCGTGATGCGCCGGGCCCTGGAGTACGTGCGGGCCTTCGACGGGGTCATCTCCCAGCACGCCCAGGACCCGGGGCTGGCCGGCCCGGAGGCCTGCTGCCACGAGGGAGAGGTCAGCGGCCGGCTCGGGCTGCCCGGGTGGCCGGCCGTCGCGGAGTCGGCCATCATCGCCCGCGACGCCGAGCTGGCGCTGCACACCGGGTCCCGGGTGCACGTCGCGCACGTGAGCACCGCCGAGGGGGTCGAGGCGGTGCGCTGGGCCAAGCGCCGCGGTGCCCGCCTCACCGCCGAGGTCACCCCGCACCACCTGCTGCTCACGACGGACCTGCTCACCGGCTACGACCCGGTGTACAAGGTCAACCCGCCACTGCGCACCGCGGAGGACGTCGAGGCCCTGCGGGACGCCCTGCTCGACGGCACGATCGACGCGGTCGCGACCGACCACGCGCCGCACGCGCGGCACGACAAGGAGCACGCCTTCGTCGACGCCGCCTTCGGGGTCCTCGGCCTGGAGACCGCCTTCGCCGTCGTCCACGACGCGCTCGTGGCCACCGGCCGGATGTCCTGGGCGGACCTGGCCGACCGGATGTCGACCACCCCCGCCCGCATCGCCGGGCTCGCCGACCAGGGTCGGCCGATCGGGGTCGGGGAGCCGGCCAACCTCGTGCTCGTCGATCCCGCCGCCCGCGTCACCGTCGACGCGGCCACGTCCCGCTCCATGTCGAGCAATACCCCCTTCGCCGGACGCACCCTCACCGGGGCCGTCCGCACCACGTTCCTGCGCGGTCGGGCCACGACCGCCGATCGAGAGGTCAGTGCATGAATCAGGTCAAGCAGTGGGCCACCGAACCCGCGGTCCTCGTCCTCGAGGACGGACGCACCTTCACGGGTCACGCCTACGGCGCCGTCGGCGCGACCGTCGGCGAGGCGGTCTTCAACACCGGGATGACCGGGTACCAGGAGACGCTCACCGACCCCAGCTACCGGGGCCAGGTGGTCGTGATGACCTCACCGCACGTCGGCAACACCGGCTGGAACGACGAGGACGACGAGTCCGGTGCCATCCAGGTCAGCGGCTACGTCGTGCGGGACCCCGCGCTGCGCCCGAGCAACTGGCGCTCCCGGCGTTCGCTCGAGTCTGCCCTCACCGAGCAGGGCGTCGTCGGCATCGCCGGGATCGACACCCGCGCCCTCACCCGCCACCTGCGCGAGCGAGGCGCCATGCGCGTCGGCATCTTCTCCGGCGAGGCGCTCGCGGACGGGGCCCTCCTCGTGGAGCGGGTCACCGACGCCCCGACGATGGCCGGCTCCGCCCTCGCGGAGGAGGTGAGCACCGCCGAGTCGTACGTGGTCGAGGCGAAGGGGGAGAAGCGCTTCACCGTCGCCGCCCTGGACCTCGGCATCAAGACGATGAGCCCGGTCCGGCTCGCCGAGCGCGGCATCGAGGTCCACGTCCTGCCGGCCACCGCGACGATGGCCGATGTGCGCGCAGTCTCCCCGGACGGGCTCTTCTTCTCCAACGGCCCCGGCGACCCGGCCACGGCCGGCCAGCAGGTCGAGCTGCTGCAGGAGGCCCTCTCCGAGGGGCTGCCCTACTTCGGGATCTGCTTCGGCAACCAGCTCTTCGGTCGGGCCCTCGGCTTCGGCACCTACAAGCTGAAGTACGGGCACCGCGGCATCAACCAGCCGGTCATGGACCGTTCCACCGGCAAGGTCGAGGTGACCGCCCACAACCACGGCTTCGCCGTGGACGCGCCGCTGGAGAAGGTGACGACCACCCCCTTCGGCGAGGCCACCGTGAGCCACGTCTGCCTCAACGACGACGTCGTCGAGGGACTGGAGCTGCACGGGGCCGCGGGCAGGCTCCTCGGCTTCTCCGTCCAGTACCACCCCGAGGCCGCGGCCGGCCCGCACGACGCCGCCTACCTCTTCGACCGTTTCCTCGACGTCCTCGAGACCGCCAACACCAAGGAGAACCAGGCCTGATGCCCAAGCGTGACGACATCAAGAGCGTCCTCGTCATCGGCTCCGGCCCGATCGTCATCGGCCAGGCCTGCGAGTTCGACTACTCCGGGACCCAGGCCTGCCGCGTGCTGCGGGAAGAGGGCATCCGGGTCGTCCTCGTCAACTCCAACCCGGCGACGATCATGACCGACCCGGAGTTCGCCGACGCCACCTACATCGAGCCGATCACCCCCGAGGTGGTCGAGAAGATCATCCGGCGCGAGCGCCCCGACGCCGTCCTGGCCACGCTCGGCGGGCAGACCGCGCTCACCACCGCGGTGGCGCTGCACGACGCCGGCGTCCTCGAGGAGTACGACTGCCCGCTCATCGGCGCCAGCGTCGAGGCGATCCAGCTCGGCGAGGACCGGGAGCGCTTCAAGGGGGTCGTCGAGCGCTGCGGCGCCGAGTCGGCCCGCTCGATCATCTGCAACGCCCACGGCGCCCCGGACGGGGCCACACCCACCGAGGAGGTCGACCTCGCCCTGGAGCGGACGGTGGCGGCCGCCGAGGAGCTGGGCTACCCGGTCGTCGTGCGCCCCTCCTTCACCATGGGCGGCCTCGGATCCGGCTTCGCCTACGACGAGGAGGACCTGCGCCGCATGGCCGGCGCGGGGCTGCGGGCCAGCCCCACCACCGAGGTGCTCCTCGAGGAGTCCATCCTCGGGTGGAAGGAGTACGAGCTGGAGGTCATGCGGGACAAGGCCGACAACGTCGTGGTCGTCTGCTCCATCGAGAACGTCGACCCGATGGGTGTGCACACCGGTGACTCCATCACCGTCGCGCCGGCCCTGACCCTCACCGACCGCGAGTACCAGCGGATGCGTGACATCGGCATCGACGTCATCCGCGAGGTCGGCGTCGAGACCGGCGGCTGCAACATCCAGTTCGCCGTCAACCCGAGGGACGGCCGCATGATCGTCATCGAGATGAACCCGCGCGTCTCGCGCTCCTCAGCGCTCGCGAGCAAGGCGACCGGCTTCCCCATCGCGAAGATCGCCGCGAAGATGGCCATCGGGTACACCCTCGACGAGGTCCCCAACGACATCACCAAGGAGACGCCGGCGAGCTTCGAACCGGCCCTGGACTACGTCGTCGTCAAGGTGCCGCGCTTCACCTTCGAGAAGTTCCCGGCCGCGGACCCCACCCTCACGACGACGATGAAGTCGGTCGGCGAGGCCATGGCCATCGGGCGCAACTTCACCGAGGCTCTGCAGAAGGCGCTGCGTTCGGTCGAGCGCACCGCCTCCTCCTTCCACTGGGCCGGCGACGAGCCGACCCGCGAGCAGGCCGCGGCGCTGCTGGAGGAGGCCCGCACCCCGACCGACGGTCGGCTGCTGCGGGTGCAGCAGGCGATGCGCGGCGGGATGAGCGTCGAGGAGGTCCACGAGGCCACCGGCATCGACCCGTGGTTCCTCGACCAGATCGAGCTGGTCAACGGCCTCGCCCAGGACATCCACGACGCCGAGGAGCTGGACCCGCAGACCCTGCAGGTCGCCAAGCGCCACGGCTTCTCCGACGCCCAGATCGCACGGCTGCAGCGGATGGACGAGGCGGTCGTGCGCGGGGTGCGCCACGCGCTCGGCGTGCGGCCGGTCTACAAGACCGTCGACACCTGCGCCGCCGAGTTCGCCGCCCTCACGCCGTACCACTACAGCAGCTACGACGTGGAGACCGAGGTCGCGCCGCGGGAGCGCCCGGCCGTGATCATCCTCGGATCCGGCCCGAACCGGATCGGCCAGGGCATCGAGTTCGACTACTCCTGCGTGCACGCCAGCTTCACCCTGCGCGAGGCCGGTTACGACACGGTGATGGTCAACTGCAACCCGGAGACGGTCTCGACCGACTACGACACGAGCAGCCGGCTGTACTTCGACCCGCTGACCCTCGAGGACGTGCTCGAGGTGATCCACGCCGAAGGTCAGGCCGGGCCGATCGCCGGGGTGATCGTCCAGCTCGGCGGCCAGACACCGCTCGGGCTGGCCCGCGAGCTCAAGGCCGCCGGGGTCCCGATCGTCGGCACCACGCCGGAGGCGATCGACCTCGCGGAGGACCGGGGCCACTTCGGCCGGGTCCTGGCCGAGGCCGACCTCAACGCGCCCAAGCACGGCACGGCCTTCAGCGCCCAGGAGGCCGTCGAGATCGCCCGCGGGATCGGCTACCCGGTCCTCGTGCGCCCCTCCTACGTGCTCGGCGGCCGGGGCATGGAGATCGTCTACGACGACACCACGCTCTCCGAGTACGTCACCCGGGCGGCCGTGGCCAGCCCGGAGCACCCGATCCTCGTCGACCGCTTCCTCGACGACGCCGTCGAGATCGACGTGGACGCCCTCTACGACGGGCAGGAGATGTACCTCGGCGGGATCATGGAGCACATCGAGGAGGCCGGCATCCACTCCGGCGACTCCAGCTGCACGCTGCCGCCGGCGACGCTCGGTGACAACGAGCTGCAGCGGGTGCGCGAGGCGACCCGGGCCCTCGCCGAGGGGATCGGGGTACGCGGCCTGATGAACGTGCAGTTCGCCCTCGCCCAGGACGTCCTCTACGTCCTCGAGGCCAACCCGCGCGCCTCGCGCACCGTGCCCTTCGTCGCCAAGGCGACCGGGGTGCCGCTCGCCAAGGCCGCGGCCCGGGTCATGCTCGGGGCGAGCATCGCCGAGCTCAGGGACGAGGGCATGCTGCCCCGCGGTGCCGACGGGGGCTCGATGCCCGCGCACGCGCCGATGTCCGTCAAGGAGGCGGTGCTTCCCTTCCAGCGCTTCCGCACCAAGGAGGGCGAGGTCGTCGACTCGCTGCTCGGCCCGGAGATGCGTTCGACCGGCGAGGTCATGGGCGTCGACACCACCCTTGGTGCCGCCTTCGCCAAGAGCCAGCTCGGCGCGGTGCGGGGCGGCCTGCCGACCTCCGGCACGGTCTTCGTGTCGGTGGCCAACCGGGACAAGCGGGCGATGATCTTCCCGATCAAGCGCCTCGCCGACCTGGGCTTCACGATCCTCGCGACGACCGGTACCGCGGATGTGCTGCGCCGCAACGGGATCGAGTCGGAGGTCGTCACGAAGCGCTCCGAGCGCGTCGAGGGGGAGGCGAGCATCGTCGAGCGGATCCTCTCCGGGTCGGTGGACCTGGTCTTCAACACCCCGTCGGGCCAGGACGCGCGCGCCGACGGGTACGCGATCCGCGCGGCCACGACCGCGATGGACAAGCCGATCGTCACCACCGTCCAGGAGCTCGGGGCGGCCGTGCAGGCCATCGAGTCCCGCCGGGACGGCGAGCTGCAGGTCAAGCCGCTGCAGGAGCACGCCCGGGACCTGGACCTCTACGGAGTCGGGCGGTGAGCACCGTCGCCGCCCGTGAGGGTGCCGGAGTCGTCGCGGTCGAGGCGGAGGTGCTCGCCAACACCTCCGCCGGTGCCTACCGCCGACTCCTGCTCGCGACCCCCGGCCTGCCCGAGCTGGCCGACCCGGGCCAGTTCGTGGCCCTGTCCGTCGGGGACGGCACGAGCTCGATGCTGCTGCGCCGCAGCTTCTCGATCCACCGGGTCGACGTTGGCGCCGGGACCACCGAGATCGTCGTGGCCGTCCACGGGGAGGGCACCCGCGTCCTCACCGGCCTGCAGCCGGGGGAGACGGTGTCGGTCATCGGCCCGCTCGGCCGCGGCTTCCGCGCGCCGGAGGTGCCGGGTGCCTGCGTGCTCGTCGGCGGCGGGTACGGCTCGGCCCCCCTCTTCTGGCTGGCCGAGCGGCTGCGTGAGCAGGGCTGCACGGTGCACCTCGTCCTCGGGGCGGCGACGCGGGAGCGCCTCTTCGGTCTCGAGGAGGCCGAGCGCCTCGGCTGCGAGGTCCTCGTCACGACCGACGACGGGTCGGCCGGCCGACGCGGCTGGGTCTCCGACGTCCTGCCCGACCTCATCACGCGCACCGGGGCCGTGGCCGTCCACGGGTGCGGCCCCATGGGCATGCTCGCGTCGATCACGCGGATCGCCACCGAGCACGGCATCCCGGCCCAGGTCGGCGTCGAGGAGGCCATGGCCTGTGGCGTCGGCCTCTGCATGACCTGCGTGCTGCCGGTCCGCGACGCCGGCGGCACCACGTCGATGGTGCGCAGCTGCGTCGACGGCCCGGTCCTGGACGGCGACCGCGTGCGCTGGGAGGCCTTCTCCGACGGCCGGTGCGAGGTCCCCGCGGACGCCGTGGGTGCTCCGAAGGGAGCCGCCCGATGACCGCCGCGGCCGGGACCGGACCCGACATGTCCGTGGACCTCGCCGGGACGGTGCTCCCCACCCCGATGATGACCGCCAGCGGCTGCGCCGCGAACGGGCGGGAGATACACCGCTTCATCGACATCACCGACCTCGGTGCCTTCGTCACCAAGTCGGTCAAGGCCGACCCCGTCTCGGGTCGGGGCACCCCGCGGATGGCCGAGACCCCCTCGGGCATGCTCAACTCGATCGGGCTCCAGGGCCCGGGGGTGAGTGCCTTCGTCGAGCGCGACCTCGCCTGGCTGCACTCGGTCGGCGCCCGCGTGGTCGTCTCCGTCGCCGGCAACACGGCCGAGGAGTTCGCGCAGGTCACCGCGGCGGTCCTCGACAGCGAGCACCGCCCCGCGGTCGCCGCGATCGAGGTGAACATCTCCTGCCCGAACGTCGCCAACCGCGGCCTCGTCTTCGCCTGTGACCCGTCGGGGGCCCGCGACGTGATCGCCCGGGTGCGTGAGGTGGTGCCGGCGGGCACCGGGATTCCGTTGCTGGCCAAGCTCAGCCCCGACGTGACCGACATCGTCGAGATCGCGCGGGTCGTGCTCGAGGCCGGGGCCGATGCCCTGACGATGATCAACACCACCCTCGGCGTCGCCATCGACACCGACCGGCTGCGGCCCCACCTCGCCGCCGCCACCGGTGGCCTCTCCGGCCCGGCCGTGCGGCCCATGGCGGTGCGGGCCATCTGGCAGGTCGTCGGCGCCATGCGTGCCGGTCGGCTGCCCCGCGTCCCCGTCGTCGGGGTCGGGGGCGTGCGTCACGGCCGGGACGCGCTCGAGCTGGTCGCGGCCGGGGCCAGCGCGATCCAGGTGGGCACCGCCGCCTTCAACGACCCCACCGCACCGTCGCGGGTCGGCCGGGAGCTCACGCGGCTCGTCGCCGAGCGCGGCTTCGACCGCCTCGGCGACGTCGTCGGCATCGCCCACGAGAGGTTCGACTCATGATGTCCGCGGTGACCCCCTTCGGAGTACGGCTGCGGGGCGCGATGGCCGACCACGGTCCGCTGTGCGTGGGCATCGACCCGCACCGCGGCCTGCTCGAGTCGTGGGGCCTGACCTACGACCTCGCGGGGCTCGAGCGCTTCACGATGACCTGCGTCGAGGCCTTCGGCGGGGCGGTCGCTGCGGTCAAGCCGCAGTCGGCCTTCTTCGAGGTCTTCGGCGCGAAGGGGATCGCGGTCCTCGAGCGGGCGTTGACCGAGCTGCGCGAGGCCGGCACCCTCACCGTGCTCGACGTCAAGCGCGGCGACATCGGCACCACCGCCGACGCCTACGGCGAGGCCTTCCTCGGCCAGGACGCGCCGGCGGCCGTCGACGCGATCACCCTGAGCCCCTACCTCGGGTACGAGTCGCTGCGCCCGGTGATCGAGCTCGCGCACGTCACCGGCCGCGGCGTCTTCGTCCTCGCCCTGACCTCCAACCCCGAGGGCGCCTCGGTCCAGCACGCCCGCCTGCCCGACGGCCGCTCCGTCGCAGGGGCGGTCGCCGAGGGGGCGGCCGGCGACAACGCGCCCGCCCGCGAGGCCGGTCGGCTCGGCAGTGTCGGGCTCGTCGTCGGCGCCACGGTCGGGGACGCCGTCCACGACCTGGGCCTGGACCTCCCGGCGATGGCCGGCCCGGTGCTCGCGCCGGGGCTCGGCGCGCAGGGGGCCACCGCGGCCGACGTGCGCCACGTCTTCGCCGGTGCGCTGCCCCAGGTCCTGGCGAGCAGCAGCCGCGACGTGCTCCGGGCGGGCCCGGAGCCGCAGGCGCTGCGGGAGAGGGCCGCCGCGGTCGCGGCCGAGGTCGCCGCCATCACGGCCACGTGAGAAGGTGAGGACCACCCCCTTCGCCGACCCCCGGGAGAAGTCGTGCCCCTACCCCCGCTCACTCCGGAGCAGCGTGCCGAGGCGCTCGCGAAGGCCGGCGCCGCACGTCGTGAGCGGGCGCGCGTACGGGCCGACCTGAAGGCCGGGGTGCTCGCGCTGGGGGAGGTCCTCGAGGGACGCGCACAGGAGGAGGCCATCGCCAAGATGAAGGTCCTCTCGCTCATCGAGGCACTGCCGGGCATCGGCCCGGTGCGCGCCGGCCGGGTCATGGACGACCTCGGCATCGCCCGCTCCCGGCGCATCCGTGGCCTGGGACAGCACCAGGCCGCCGCCCTCGTCGCGAGGTTCGACGGAGCATGAGCCGACCACGCCTGACCGTCCTGGCCGGACCCACCGCCGTCGGCAAGGGGACCGTCGCCGCCTGGATCCGGGAGCACCACCCCGAGGTGTGGCTGTCGGTCTCCGCGACGACCCGCCGCCCGCGGCCGGGAGAGGTCGACGGGGTCCACTACCACTTCATCTCCGGCGAGGAGTTCGCCGACATGGTGCGAAGGGGGGAGATGCTCGAGTGGGCCGTCGTCCACGGGCGCGCCTCCTACGGCACGCCCCGGCGTCCGGTGGAGGAGGCCCTCGAGCAGGGCATGCTCCCGCTGCTGGAGATCGACCTGCAGGGCGCCCGGCAGGTGCGGACCTCGATGCCGGAGGCGAGGTTCGTCTTCCTCGAGCCCCCGTCGTGGCAGGAGCTGGAGCACCGGCTCGAGGGCCGGGGGACCGAGACCGAGGAGGAGCGGGCGGTGCGCCTGGAGACCGCCAAGGTCGAGCTCGCGGCCCGCGACGAGTTCGACGTGGTCATCGTCAACGACGACATTCGTCGCGCCGCGGAGGAACTCGTATCATGGATGGGATCCCACTGACCCCGAACAGAAGGACCACCTCGACGTGTCCGGCACCAAGGCCAACCCCACCGGCATCACCAACCCGCCCATCGACGACCTACTGACCAAGGCCGACAGCAAGTACGCCCTCGTCATCTACGGCGCGAAGCGGGCCCGGCAGATCAACGCCTACTACTCCCAGCTCCAGGAGGGCCTGCTGGAGTACATCGGCCCGCTGGTGGACGCGCAGGTACACGACAAGCCGCTGTCCATCGCGCTGCGCGAGATCAACGAGGGTCTGCTGACCAAGAACGCGATCGACCCCGCGGCCCGGGTCGCGCCGGTCCCGGCCGCGAACGAGCCGATCCTGCCGGACGAGACCGGCGGGG
>NZ_BCSR01000043.1 GCF_001570965.1 Janibacter corallicola NBRC 107790
GAGCCTCGAGCCGCGTCACCCCGGTGGCGCGGCTCGAGGCGTTTCGGGCCGGCGTCTGCGACGATGGCCCGGTGTCGAGCTCAGCACCCAATCGCCGCAAGTCGGTGGCCGAGCGCACCATCGACGAGTCGAGCAGCGCACCCAAGACCTTCTCGCAGGAGGTGCGCAGGGCACTGACCTGGTTCGTGTGCTCCTACGTCCTGGGCACGCTCGTGGTCACGGCCGTCCACTTCCGGTTGCTCGTGGACAAGACGAACGACACCATCGACGACACGGCACTCATCGCCGGGATCCTGTGCGGCATGGCCGGTCCCTTCCTCGTCTACATGGCGACCGACCACGGCGAGTCCTCCAACCTGATCGACCGCAGCAGGGGGCTGGTGCCCGTCGCGCTGCTCGTCGTGGCCATCCAGAGCCTGCTCGCGCCGGTGGGACTGGCCCTGTGGAGCCCGATCATCGGGGCGGACGCCGCCTACGGCTCGGTCTACGACGTCGTCCCCACCTCCCCCCTCGCCTGGGTGCTCGTCGTCGCCCTCGCGTGGTGCTGCTTCGCCTGGGGATACGCCTTCTGCGTGCCCTTCTTCGCAGCCAATGTCGACATGAAGCTGCGGCTGATCCTCTTCCTCCCGCTGTGGCTCGTCTCCTTCTTCGTCCTGCCCTTCCTGGCCCACAAGGTGCTCGGTGGGCCCCCGAGCGCGGGGTTGGCGCTCGCCCTCGGTGGCGTGGCGGTGGTCCTGACCGTCGTGATGGTCCTCGTCCTCTGGTTCGTCGGGCGCTTCAACGCCGTGGCGGAGTACGAGCAGTCGGTGCCCCGGGCGCCGTCGTGGACGGGCGACGAGAGACGACCCGGCTGAGGCCGACCCCCATGGTTTGGCGATCGCGGCGGTCCACGTAGACTTCTGGATCGGCACCCCGCGTGGTGGTACCTCGCCGAACTCCCCCAGGGCAGGAATGCAGCAAGGGTAGGCGAGCTCTTCCAGGTACGCGGGGTGTCCTCGTTCCCGGCCATCGCGCACCTGGTGTCGCGGTTGCGCTGACGACGGGCCCGACTTTCTCTAGCGTGGTGTCGAGCGGTCGTACCGGGCGACCGCCTCCGCGGAGGAGGACCCAATGGACACCATCTGGATCTGGATCATCGTCGCCATCGTCGTGCTCGTGATCGTCGTCGGGCTGATCGCGATGCTGTTCAAGGGCTCGAAGCAGAAGCGCCTGGAGCAGGACCGGGCGGAAGCAGCCCGCATGCGCGAGGAGGCCAACGCGCGAGAGCGCGACGTGCGTGAGCGTGAGGCCACGGCCGTGAGTGCGGACGCGGACGCCCGAGCCGCCCGTGCAGACGCGGACAAGCAGAACGCCGAAGCAGACCGCCAGGCCGCCGAGGCGGAGCGCAAGAACCTCGAGGCCGAACGCCTGCAGGACGAGGCGGACGTGCGTGCCGACGAGGCCAACCGTGAGAAGCGGGCCCACGAGGAGCAGTTGCGTGCGGCGGACACCATGGACCCGGACGTCGAGACCGACGAGGCCGGCAATCGCGTCGGTGAGCCGGGCGACGTCGATCAGCCGCGTCACGCCGCCCCGGTCGAGGACCGGACGGGCCCGGACGGTCACGCCGACGACGCCGGTACCTCGGACTTCGGCGGGGAGCATCCCGGTGGTGGGGACGGGGCTCCGACCGATCCGGTGACTGGTGGTCAGGCGGCTCCTGCTGGTCCGGCCGCGGACGATGCCGCGACCGGCGGCAAGGCCATTCCCACGGACCCGGTGACGGGCCAGCCGACGACGCAGTCGCCTGCAGGAGAGGCGCCGACCGACCAGGGAGGTGTCCCTGCACTCGACGACCGTCCCGCGGGCGAGGCAGCCGGTGACGTCGGCGGCGAGCAGTCCGAGGCACAGCAGCGCGAGGACGGCCGCGGGCTGGTCGACAAGGTCCGCGACAAGGTCGACGACCTGCGTGGGCACGGGGACGAGAACCAGCCCCGCTGACCCCGTGACACGTGAGGGGGCCGCCACGACCTGTGGCGGCCCCCTTCGTGCTGCCGACCCGCACGCGGCCGCGCACTCCGTCCCCGTCGTCCACAGGTCGGCGACGGTGATCTCCCCACGCGAGGTCGCCGTCGGTGCCCGCCAGTAGGGTCTTCCCCGTGAGCACCGCCCTCTACCGCCGCTACCGGCCCGAGTCCTTCGCCGACGTGATCGGCCAGGAGCACGTGACCGAGCCGCTCATGCAGGCCCTGCGGACGGGCCGGGTCAACCACGCCTACCTCTTCTCCGGACCGCGCGGCTGCGGCAAGACGACCAGCGCCCGCATCCTCGCCCGCTGCCTGAACTGCGAGCAGGGCCCGACGCCGACCCCGTGCGGGGAGTGCGACTCCTGCCTGGCACTGGCCCGCGGCGGCGCCGGGAGCGTCGACGTCATCGAGATCGACGCTGCGAGCCACGGTGGCGTCGACGACGCCCGCGACCTGCGCGAGCGGGCCTCCTTCGGCCCGGCGCAGAGCCGCTACAAGGTCTACATCATCGACGAGGCGCACATGGTGACGCCGCAGGGCTTCAACGCGCTGCTGAAGATCGTCGAGGAGCCGCCGGAGCACGTGAAGTTCGTCTTCGCGACGACCGAGCCGGAGAAGGTCATCGGCACCATCCGCTCGCGCACCCACCACTACCCCTTCCGCCTCGTCCCCCCGGCGCGGCTGCAGGACTACCTCCAGCAGCTGTGCACCGCCGAGGGCATCGCCGTCGAGCCGGGCGTCCTCTCCTTCGTCGTGCGAGCCGGCGGCGGTTCGGTGCGCGACTCCCTCTCCGTCCTGGACCAGCTCATCGCCGGCAGCGACGAGCGCGGGCTGACCTACGCCGGGGCGGCCGCGCTGCTGGGCTTCACCGACGGCGAGCTGCTCGATGCGACCGTGACCGCCTTCGGGGCCGCCGATGCCGCGAGTGTCTTCAAGGCGATCGACTCCGTCATCGAGACCGGTCTGGACCCGCGGCGGTTCGTGGAGGACCTCCTCGAGCGCTTCCGCGACCTCATCGTCATCGCGGCGGTCCCGGACGGGGCGGGGGCGATCCTGCACAGCCTGCCCGCGGACCAGGTCGACCGGATGCGCCAGCAGGCCGCGGCCTTCGGCGCGGCCTCCCTCTCCCGGGCGGCGGACATCGTCAACGCCGGCCTGACGGAGATGACCGGGGCCACCTCCCCGCGGGTACAGCTCGAGGTCATCGCGGCCCGGGTGCTCCTGCCCGGCGCCGAGGGCGAGTCCGGCTACGCCGCCCGGCTGGACCGCCTGGAGCGGCGGATGGACGTGGGCGGCACCCCGAGCGAAGGCGGCGCCCCCAGGAGCGAGGGACCGGGTCCCACGCCCCGCGTGGGCGCCTCGAAGGGGGGCGGCCCCACCCCCACGCAGGCCCCGGCACCGTCCCACACCCCTGTCCCGCCCACCCCGGTCCAGTCGGCCCCCGAGCCGCCGGTGGAGAGCACACCTCCCGCGCAGCCGGTGGCCCCGCCCGAGCCGGCCCCCGAGCAGGAGTCCCCGGACCCCGAGCCGGCAGCCCAGGCACCGACCGCGACGATGGACGTCGAGGTGCTGCGCCGGTCCTGGCCGGACGTCCTCGGGAGGATCTACCAGATGCGGCGCGCGACGTGGACCTTCCTCTCCGAGCACGCGCAGGTCCTCTCCTACGACGGGCAGCGCCTCGTGCTGGGCATCGCGACCGTCGGCCTGGCCAATGCCTTCCGGGGCGGCTCGCACGCCGAGGTCGTGCGGCAGGCCCTGATCGACGTCCTCGGGGTCGACACCCGTGTCGAGGGGGTCCCCGACCAGGGCGGTCCCGCGACCGGGGGTGGCCCTGCGGCCGGCGGCGGCCCCGCCCCCGGTGGCCCGCCCCCGCAGTCTCCGGGCCCCTCGGCTGCCCCCGGACCCGCGCCCGGTCAGGCGACGGGCGCACCGCCGCCCACCCCGCCCGAGCCCCCTTCGTCGGCGACGCCCGACTGGGGCAGCGCACCCCCTGCCACCTCCTCCGCGCCCTCGTGGGCCACCGCCGGTCCGGAGCCGGCTGACCCGGCCGGGCCGGGCGGCCCCCCTTCGACCCCACCGGCGGAGCCCGACGACGCCGGCATCAGCGAGGACGACGAGGACATCGTCGAGGCGGGGGAGGCCGGCGCGGCGGTGGTCGAGCGGATCCTCGGCGGGACCGTCATCCGCGAGGAGTGAGCCGCCCCGCGCGTCCCGCCCGGGGTGGCGCGCCCCCGGCTCCCGACGCGTATCGTCTGGGGTGTGTACGAAGGTGTGGTCCAGGACCTGATCGACGAGCTCGGCCGACTCCCCGGGGTCGGTCCGAAGAGTGCCCAGCGGATCGCCTTCCACCTGCTGCAGGCGGACCCCGAGGACGTCCAGCGCCTCGTGCAGACCCTCAGCGAGGTCAAGGACAAGGTCGCCTTCTGCGAGACCTGCGGCAACGTCGCGGAGGGCGTGCAGTGCCGGATCTGCGCCGACCCCCGGCGGGACGAGACCTCCATCTGCGTCGTCGAGGAGCCCAAGGACGTCGTCGCCATCGAGCGCACCCGTGAGTTCCGGGGCCGCTACCACGTGCTCGGCGGCGCGATCAGCCCGATGGACGGGGTCGGCCCGGACGACCTGCGCTTCACCCAGCTGATGTCGCGGCTCTCCGACGGGACGGTCACCGAGGTGATCATCGCGACCGACCCCAACCTCGAGGGGGAGGCCACGGCCTCCTACACGGCCCGGCTGCTCACCCCCTTCGAGCTGAAGGTGACCCGCCTCGCCTCCGGCCTCCCGGTCGGTGGTGATCTCGAGTACGCCGACGAGGTCACCCTCGGTCGCGCCTTCGAGGGAAGGAAGTTGCTCGATGCCTGACGAGACCACCCTGCTCGCCGACGAGTGCGCCGCCGAGGCCAAGAGCTGGCTGGCCACCGTCGCCGACATCGCCTCCGGCGCAGCACCCGAGAGCGCCATCCCGCTGCTGCTGCTCGCGACGAGCCAGATCCAGCTCGTCGGTGCCCGGCTGGGCGCGATCACCGACGTCGTGCCCGAGCAGCGCTTCGAGGCCGACCCCGGCCCGGACACCGAGCTGGACCCCCTTCGTGTGGGGCTGGCACAGCTGCTCGAGGGCATCGACGACTACGCGGACGTCGTCGACCCGGTCGTCTCCACCGAGCTGGCCCGGGGCTCCCTGAGCAACGACCTGACCGCCATCGCGGATGCGCTGACGCACGGCCTCGCCCACCACGAGGCGGGGCGGGCCACCGAGGCCCTGTGGTGGTGGCAGTACAGCTATCTCGCGGACTGGGGCGATCGTGCCTCCATGGCCGCCAGGGTGCTGCAGACCTTGCTGGCGCACCTGCGTCTGGACGCCGATCCGGACGTCGCCGGGGAGGCCGCCTTCGACGCGCTGCACGGCTGAGGCGCCTGCGGGCGAAGGGGGCCGGCGTCCACCTCGCGGGTCTCGAAAGGGTCACCCTCCGCGGACTCGCTCCCGGATCGGAATGCGGCCTCGTTATCCTCATGGGGTCGTGCCGGTCCTGCAGACCCTGGACCGGACCTGCAATAGCTATGGGAGTTCCCCTTTGAGTCTGGTTGTCCAGAAGTACGGTGGTTCGTCGCTCGCGGATGCGGAGAGCATCAAGCGGGTGGCGCACCGGATCGTCGAGACCAAGAAGGCGGGGAACGACGTCTGCGTCGTCGTATCCGCGATGGGGGACACGACCGACGACCTGTTGGATCTGGCCACGCAGGTCTCTCCCGTGCCCCCACCCCGGGAGATGGACATGCTCGTCACCGCGGGTGAGCGGATGTCCATGGCACTGGTCGCGATGGCCATCGCGGACCTCGGCCACAGCGTGCGCTCCTTCACCGGGAGCCAGGCCGGTGTCATCACCACGCCCGAGCACGGCAAGGCGAAGATCATCGACGTCACCCCGGGACGGATCACCGAGGCGATCGGCAAGAAGCACATCGTCATCGTGGCCGGCTTCCAGGGCGTGAGCCAGAACACCAAGGAGATCACCACGCTGGGCCGTGGCGGCTCCGACACGACCGCGGTGGCGCTCGCGGCGGCCCTCGAGGCCGACCTGTGCGAGATCTACACCGACGTCGACGGCATCTTCACCGCCGACCCGCGCATCGTCCCCGCCGCCCACAAGATCGACGACGTCTCCCACGACGAGATGCTCGAGCTGGCGGCGAGCGGCGCCAAGATCCTCCACCTGCGGTGCGTGGAGTACGCGCGCCGCTTCAACATGCCCATCCACGTACGCTCGTCCTTCTCCTCGAAGGAAGGCACCTGGGTTCGCACCCAAGACCCCGAAGGGACCAACCACATGGAAGAGCCGATCATCGCCGGTGTCGCCCACGACCGGGGCGAAGCCAAGATCACCGTCATCGGGGTGCCGGACGAGCCGGGCCGTGCCGCGGAGATCTTCAGCACGATCGCGGCGGCCGAGGTCAACATCGACATGATCGTCCAGAACGTCTCCGAGATGGACACCGGACGCACCGACATCTCCTTCACGCTGCCCATGGGCGACGGCAGGCGGGCCGTGGAGGCGCTCATGGAGACCAGGGACCAGGTCGGCTTCGCCTCCATCCAGTACGACGACCAGATCGGCAAGCTCTCCCTCGTCGGGGCGGGCATGCGCACCAACCCCGGTGTCTCCGCGACCCTCTTCAAGGCGATCGCCGACGCCGGGATCAACATCGAGATGATCTCCACCTCCGAGATCCGCGTCTCCGTGGTCACCCGGGTGGACGACCTCGACGAGGCGCTGCGGGCCGTCCACTCCGCCTTCGGGCTGGACTCCGAGGACGGGGAGGCGGTCGTCTACGGGGGGACCGGGAGATGATCTCCCGCCCGTCGCCGCCCACGGGGCCCACGCTGGCCCTGGTGGGGGCGACGGGTCGGTTCGCCGAGGCCGTCATCTCGGCCCTGGCCCTGCGTGACGACGCCTGGGGTGAGATCCGGCTGCTGACCCCCGGGGTGTCCACGCGGACCCTGCCCGTGCGCGGCCACGAGCAGACCATCGAGTCGCTGGGCGAGGAGTCCTTCGACGGCGTCGACATCGCGTTGTTCAACCTCGGCCCGGAGACCACCCGGAAGTGGACCGCGAAGGCCGTCGCGGCCGGTGCCACCGTCGTGGACGCGAGCTCGACCCACCGGCGCGACCCCGACGTGCCGCTCATCGCGCCGGGGATCAACTCCGAGGTGATGCCACCGCACCCGGCCGGCATCGTCTCGCTGCCGGGCCCCCTGACCTGGGGTCTCATCGATGCGGTCCACGTGCTGCACCACGGCTGGGAGCTGCAGCACCTCGTCGTCACCGGCATGATCGCGGCGGTCTCGCGCGGCGACGCCGGCGTCGCCCGGTTGCGCGAGGAGATGTACACGGTGGCCGCGGACCCGACCGTCGGTCAGCAGCCCGGTGACGTGCGCGCCGCCGTCTCCGACGTCCCGGTGCCCTCTCCCTTCCCGGGGCCGCTCGCGCTGAACGTCATCCCGTGGATCGGGGAGGCTACCGAGTCCGGCTTCACCACGACGGAGCACGCCGTCGAGCACGAGATCCGCAAGGTCCTCGGGCTGGGGGAGCAGGTGCCGGTGGTCGTCACCCTCATCCAGGTGCCCGTGGTCCTGGCCCACTCGATGGCCCTGCACGCCCGGTGCGCCCGGCCGGTCTCGGTCGAGAAGGTCCGCCAGGCGTGCGTCGCCGCGCCCTCGCTGGTCTATCTCGACGAGCAGACCGGGGAGGTGCCGACGCCGGTCGACAGCGCGGGCATCGACCCGCGCTTCGTCGGACGCATCCGGCAGCCGGCGGGGGCCGGACACCATGTGGACATGTTCGTCAGCGCCGATACCATACGTCGAGGGGCCACGGCCATGGTGTCGGTAGCGGAGCAGCTGGCCCGAGAGCGTACGGATCGCTGATCCGAATCGTCTCCATGATGAGACCGGGGTGATAGGCAAATGTCATCCTCGGCGTCCATGCTTGCAGGGGGGCTCGACGTCTTCGCCGTCGGCCCGTGATCGGTGTCACCCCGGGAACACCTCGGCACCCGGGGGTGCAGACATCCAGACGTCCGAGGAGGAGCGTAGATGGCAGACGGAACCAGCGGCGGGCGGGGCCGCAGGGATGATGAGGGACCGGTCGCATACCGCGTCGTGGGTCTGGACGAGCTCGAGGGGGACGTCGCCTCCCACTACCGTCGTCAACGTCGTCGCCGACTGCTGCTCTTCGTCACACTGCCCGGGCTCGTCCTGGGCACCGCCACCGTCGCGACCGCCTACGGCACGGGGCTGATCGGCACGCCGGACGTCTCGACGTGCAGTGCCCAGACCGTGACCGCCCCCAAGCGAGGCTCCTTCAAGATCGAGCTCCTCAACAGCAGCGACACCGACGGACTGGCCACCGAGGTCGAGCGTGAGCTGGTGCAGCGGGACTTCAAGGTCGCCTCGGTCGGCAATGCGGACAGCTCGGTCTACGTCCGGGGCGCGGCCACGATCTACCACGGGCCCAAGGGGCTGAAGAACGCGCTGCTGCTGCAGAAGCAGATCCCCGGATCGAAGCTGTGGAACGACTCCCGCAAGGGCGACGACGTCCAGCTCGTGCTGGGGTACGGGTACGACAAGCTCGTCAAGGAGCCGCCGCCCCCGCTGCCCGCTCCCTCGGAGATCTCGGTCAACGTCTTCAACACGACCTGGCACGAGGGTCTGGCCAGCGAGACCGCCTCCGACCTGAAGCAGCGGAAGTTCAAGATCAAGGAGGTCGGCAACGACCCCCGCATGGCCTACCTCGAGAAGGAGACGGCCGTCATCCGCTTCGGGTCCGAGGGCAAGCGCGCCGCCAAGCGCCTGGCCCAGCAGGTCGACGGCGCCCAGATGCAGAAGGACGACCGGAGCACCAAGACCGTCTCCCTCGTCCTGGGCAGCAAGTGGGACGGGCTGAAGCCGAAGTCCGAGGTGCCGGAGGCCAAGCCCTTCGTGCGCCCGCCGGAGAGCATCCAGGTGCCCTGCACCGATGACGAGGAATGAGCCGGTGACCACCGTCGCGCTGCTCACCTCGGGCGGCATCGCGCCGTGCCTGTCCTCCGCGGTCGGTGGCCTCATCGAGCAGTACACCGCGGTCGCCCCCGAGGTGCGCATCATCGGTTACCTCGACGGCTACGCGGGGCTGCTCGCCGGTCGCAGCGTCGAGGTCGACGACGAGGTCCGGGCCCACGCCTCCCGGCTGCACCGCTTCGGTGGCTCTCCCCTGGGGAACTCCCGAGTGAAGCTGACCAATGCCGAGGACGCGGCCCGGCGCGGACTCGTCCGGGAGGGGGAGGACCCCCTTCGGGTGGCCGCGGACCAGCTGGCCGCCGACGGCGTCGACGTGCTGCACACGATCGGTGGCGACGACACGAGCACGACCGCTGCCGACCTGGCCCGGTACCTGCAGGAGGCGGGCCGCTCGATGACCGTCGTGGGGCTCCCGAAGACCATCGACAACGACATCGTCCCGGTCCGGCAGAGCCTCGGTGCGTGGACCGCCGCCGAGGAGGGGGCGCGCTTCGCCCGCAACATCATCGGTGAGCACTCCTCGAACCCCCGCATGCTGCTCGTGCACGAGGTGATGGGGCGGCACAACGGCTGGCTGACCGCCGAGACCGCCCGGCGGTACCGGTCGTGGCTGGCGGAGCAGGACTTCGTCCCGGGGATCGGCAACGACCCCCGGCGCTGGGACGTGCACGGCGTCTACCTCCCCGAGCTCCCCGTCGACATCGAGGGCGAAGGGCGCCGGCTGCGCGCGGTCATGGACGAGACCGGGTGCGTCAACGTCTTCCTCGCGGAGGGCGCCGGCGTCGAGGACGTCGTCGCCCGCATGGAGGCGACCGGCGAGGAGGTACCGAGGGACCCCTTCGGCCACGTGCAGCTGGACGCGATCGACCCCGGGGAGTACGTCGCGGCCGAGCTCGCCGCGGCGGTGGGCGCCGAGAAGTCCAAGGTCTTCAAGTCCGGCTACTTCGCCCGCTCCGCCCCCGCGAACCGGGAGGACCTGGAGCTGATCCGGCGGTGCACCGACCTCGCGGTCGAGACCGCGCTCGCGGGCGGCAGCGGCCTCGTCGGCCAGGACGAGGAACGCGGGGACGAGCTGCGGGCGATCGAGCTGGACCGGGTCGCCGGCGGCGGGTCCTTCGACGCGGGGCAGGACTGGTTCACCGCGCTCCTGCAGGAGATCGGCCAGGCCTGAGGTCGGCTCAGCCGTCGTGCCGGCGGCGCAGCGACCACATCTGCGGGGAGTGCTCGACCTCGACGGCCACGTCCCAGGGGATCCCGCCCGGCGCCGTCTCACGGCGGAAGCTGCGCACGAGGCGGCGGGAGAGCTCGGGGTCCGAGGCCACTCGGGTGAGCATCGAGCGCGCGGCGTCCTCGACCAGCTCGTCCTCGTGGGCCGACCAGGCAATGCCGAGGTCGACGGCCCGCTCGCCGCTGACCTCCTCGCCGAAGAGCCCCATCCCGGCAGCGACCTCGCGGCCGGCCACCCGGTGCAGCAGCGAGAGGTGCCCGCCGCCGGGGTGGATGCCGATCCGGTCGAAGCCGGGAAGCAGGCGTGCGGTGCGGGAGACGACCCGCAGGTCGGTGGCCAGGGCGAGGTTGATGCCCGCCCCGACGGCTGCCCCCCGGACGGCCGCGACCGTCGGCAGCCCGATCTCGCCGACGGTGGTGAAGGCCGCGTACACCGTCTCCAGGTCCCGGTAGGCGCCGTCCTCGACCGGGTCGGCGCCCGCGTCGGCGAGGACCGAGCGGACCGCGCCGGCACAGAAGTGGGCGCCCCCGGTGACGATCACCGCACCGACGGCCGGGTCGGCCTCGGCGGTGCGGGCGGCTTCGGCCAGCTCCCGCGACATCTGCACGGACAGGGCGTTGCGGCGCTCGGGGGCGTCGAGGGTGATCGTCGCGATCGCGTCGGCCACCGCGTAGCGGACCTCGCTCATGTGCTCTCCTTGGTGTAGAACCAGCGGCCGCCACGGCGGGTGAACTCGGCACGCTCGGCGTGCACGCCCCCTTCGTGCGTGGCCACGTAGTCCACGATCCCGGTGTCGTCCTCCTGACCGCCGGCCACGACCTCCATGATCTGCAGGCCGGTCCAGCGGGTCGCGCCGGGGTGGACCTCGGCGGGCCTCGTGCGGGCGTCCCAGGTGCGCCAGAGGTGCTCGGCGTTGCCGTAGACGTGGGCGGTGTAGCGGCTGCGCATGAGCTCCTCGGCGGTCTCCGCCAGCCGTTCGGTGGTCAGCAGGGGGCCGCAGCACTCCTCGACGGTGCGTCCGGAGCCGCAGGGGCAGGGGTCCTCGGGCATGGGAGCGCTCCTACTTCGCGAAGATCTGGGACTCGTCGGCGAAGGCCTTGAACTCCAGGGCATTGCCCGCCGGGTCGAGGAAGAACATCGTCCACTGCTCACCGGGCTCGCCCTCGAAGCGCTGGTACGGCTCGATGACGAACTCCGCGCCGGCCGCCCGCATCCGCCCGGCGAGGTCGTGGAAGTCCTCGTGGGAGAGGACGCACCCGAAGTGGGGCACCGGGACCTGGTGCTCGTCGACGGGGTTGTGTCCGGCCGGGCCGGGGGAGCCGCCCTCGGTCTGATGGGTGACGACCTGGTGGCCGTAGAAGTTCCAGTCGACCCAGAGCGTGTCGGAGCGGCCCTCGCTCAGCCCGAGGACCCCGCCGTAGAACTCGCGGGCACGGCCGATGTCGTCGACGGGGATCGCCAGGTGGAAGCAGGGGCGGGTGTTCATGGCTCCAGCGTAGGCATCGGCCGGGTGTAGGTCTCCACCCCGTCCCGGGTGCTCGCCACGAGGTCGCCGCGGGCGGCCAGGACGGTCAGGTGCGCCTGGGTCTCCAGCGCGGCCAGGCCCTGGTTGAAGGGGTCCAGCCGCTCGAAGAGGGTCTCGTGCCGGGTCCAGTGCAGGCCACCGGCGACCTCCCGGGGAGTGCCACCGCCCTCGGGCACCGCCGCCAGGCTGGCCTGCAGTCGCTCGTCGTGGTGGGCGAGCAGCTCGTCGACCCGCTCGTGGGTCGAGGACGCGACCGGGCCGTGGGCGGGGAGCACCCGCATGTCCGGGAGCTCGCGGACCCTGGCCAGGGAGGTGAGGAAGTCGCCGAGCGGGTTGCCGGGCCGGGGGAGGGTGAAGCCGATGGAGGGCGTGATCGTCGGCAGCACGTGGTCTCCGGAGAAGAGCAGCTCATCGCTCCGGTCGGCGAAGACGTAGTGCCCGTCGGTGTGGCCGGGGGTCGGGATCGCGTTGAGCAGGCGCTGGCCCACCGACAGGTCGATCGTGCCGTCCAGCCACACGTCCGGGTCCCGCCAGGCGTCGGGGTCGATGTCCTGGCCGCTATCGCGTCCCCAGTGCACGGCGACGTCGTCGGCCCCGATCCGGCGCAGCAGCGCCACGAACTGGTCGGGGTCGTGGCGCCTGACCGCCGCCAGGGCCCCGCGCTCGCCGAGGCCCAGGGAGATGCCGGCACCGGTCTCCTTGCCGAGGACCGAGGCCATCGTGTAGTGGTCCCGGTGGCTGTGGGTGACGAGGAACTCGCGGATGTCGGTGAAGGAGTACCCGATGCTGCGCAGCGAGCGGTCCAGCACCTCCCGGGCGGCCGGGATCGCCCAGCCGCCGTCGATGAGGGTGATCCCCCTGTCGGTCTCGAGGACGTAGACGTTGACCGACTTCAGCCCGTCGTTGGGCAGCGGCAGCGGGATCCGGTGCACGCCGTCCGCGACCGGCCACGCGCCCTCGGCCGCCCAATGGGCCCCGGAGTCGGGGGAGACGGCGTGGGCGGTGGGGGTCTGTTGCTCCTGCGCTGACATGGCCTCAGACAATCAGGTCCGGGCAGGGCCCGCGAACCCGTCTTTACAGTCGGCATCCATCCGCTCCGGGCCCAAAAAAGTCCTGAGCCGCGTCACCGTGCACACGATGACGCGACTCAGGACAAGAGTCGGGGTGACAGGATTTGAACCTGCGACCTCGTCGTCCCGAACGACGCGCGCTACCAACCTGCGCCACACCCCGAGGTGTTCGTCGCCATCACCGGGCGACGACACGAAAGAATAACCCAGCATCCCCGCGGAGACAGAATCGGGGTGCGGGCGAGCCGTCCGGCCGCCGCTCAGCTCCGGGCGGCGGCCTCGTCCCTGGGCACCAGTGTCATCAGGGTGGCCTCCGGTCGGCAGGCGAAGCGCACCGGTGCGAAGCGCGAGGCACCCAGCCCGGCGGAGACGTGCAGCCACGCGGCCTCCTTCGGTTGCGCCCCACCCAGCCCGGCGCCAGGCCACCAGCGGGAGACCCCCTTCGCCCGGCGCCGGTCCAGGTCGCAGTTGGTCACCAGCGCACCCACGCCCGGCAGGCACAGCTGGCCGCCGTGGGTGTGGCCCGCGATGAGCAGGTCGGCCCCGTCGCCGGACATCGCGTCCAGGACCCGCTGGTAAGGGGCGTGCAGCACCCCGAGCGTCGCGGCGACGTCGGTGGGCGCGCTCCCGGAGACCGCGGCGTAGTCATCGCGCAGGATGTGCGGGTCGTCCACGCCGACGAGCTCGAGCTGCTGGCCGCCGACCTCGAGACGGGTCCGGGCATTGCACAGGTCGACCCAGCCGCGGTCGGTCATGCCGGTGCGCAACTGCTCCGTCGGCAGCGGCCCGAGGTGATCACGGGGCCTGGCGTGGTCCTTCGTCAGGTACACGGCCGGGTTCTTCAGCACCGGGGCGTAGTAGTCGTTGGAGCCCATGACGAAGACCCCGGGCCGCTCGAGCAGCGGCGCGAGGGCGGCCAGAGCGGGAGGCACGGCCGCCAGGTGGCTGAGGTTGTCCCCGGTGTTGACCACGAGGTCGGGCTCGAGCGCGGCCAGGCTCCGGATCCACGCGGCCTTCGCCTCCTGCCCCGGCACCATGTGGATGTCGCTCACCTGCAGCACGCGAAGGGGGCGGCTGCCGGGAGTGAGCACGGGGAGCCGGAAGCGGCGAAGGGCGAAGAGGCGGGGCTCGACGAAGGTCGCCCAACCGAGGGCCGCCGCTCCGCCGGCCATGGTCCCCGCGACGACGCGGGTCAGGGTCGAGGTCACGGACTCATCCTCCCAAAGTGAAGCGCGGGCGCGGCCGGCCGGTGCGACAATCACGTCATGACCGACTCGCTCAAGGCCACCATCCAACGCGATCTGCACGAGGCGATGCGCGCCAAGCAGGAGGTGCGGGTCTCCACCCTCCGCATGGCCCTCAGCGCCATCGGCAATGCCGAGGTCGCGGGCAAGGAGGCCAGGGTGCTCAGCGACCGGGAGACCATCACCGTCCTGACGAAGGAGGCCAAGAAGCGCAAGGAGTCCGCGGCGGTCTACCGCGAGGCGGGTCGTGCGGAGACCGCCGCCCGGGAGGAGGCCGAGATGGCCGTCCTCGAGGGCTACCTGCCGAAGCAGCTGGGCGAGGAGGAGGTCGACGCGGTCGTCGAGCGCGCCATCGAGCAGGTCGGCGCCACCTCCATGGCCCAGATGGGTCAGGTGATGGCGCTCGCCCAGCAGGAGATCGCGGGCCGTGCCGACGGCGCTCTCGTCGCCGGCAAGGTCAAGGCCCGTCTGACCTTCTGATCAGCCTCCGGAGGATCAGCCGCCCGGGTCGGTGGAGGGCGACGAGGACGGCTCGCTGTTGCCGTTCGAGATGTAGATCGTGACGGTCTCGCCCTTGTCGACCTCACCCTGGGGGCTGGTGTAGGCGACGGCACCGGGGGAGACGCCGCTGTCGACCTGGCCGCCCTGCTTGACCTTGAAGCCGGCCTCCTCGAGCTTCTTCTCCGCCTGGGTCGGGCCCATCCCGGTCACGTCGGGCACCTCGCGGACATCACCCTTGACGATCTTCTTCGGGGGCTCGGTGAACTCCTTCTTGGGTGTGCCCTTGGACGTCTCGTCCATGATCTGCTTCCAGATCGGGGCGGCGATCGTGGCGCCGAAGACCTGTCGGTAGTAGTGCCCGCCGAGGGTGATGCCGTCCATGTCGTACTGGCGGATCGGGGACCCGACCCAGATCGCGCTGCTCAGCTGCGGCGTGTACCCGGCGAACCAGGACTGCCGGTGGTTGTCCGTCGTCCCCGTCTTGCCCGCGGCGGGGCGGCCGTTCGCGAGCGCATCGCCGTCGGCGGTGCCCCCGGGGTCCAAGGTCCCGGTCAGCAGCTCGGTCACGCCCTGGGCCACGCCCTTGTCCATGACCTGCTTGCACGGCGGCGGGTCGAGCTTCATCTTCGTGCCGTTGGCCGTGGTGATCGACTTGATCGGGTTCGGCGGGCAGTACTTTCCGTCCGCGGCGAGCGTGGCGTAGGACGTGGCCAGCTGCAGCGGGGTGGTCGAGTCGGAGCCCAGCACGAGGTTGGAGATCGCGTACGTGTCCTTGGTCTTCTCCCCGCCGGAGTAGGCCAGGCCGTAGGGGAGCCCGTAGCCGTCGGTCAGCCCCATCTTGGCCATGACCTTCGGGATCTCACAGGAGCCGATGTCCGAGGCGAGCTGGGCGAAGGCGGTGTTGATCGACTTCTTCGTGGCCTCGGCGAGCGTCATCTCGCCACCGATCGTGTAGTCGTTCGAGACCGCCCACGGCTCGACCGTGGTGCAGCCCGCCTCGAAGTCGCTCCGGGTGAAGATCGCGGGGTCGGTCACGCCCGCGGTGGGGGCATCGACCGTGGCCTCCATCGGCATGCCCTGCTCGAGCGCCGCGACGAGCGCGTACATCTTCGCCGTCGACCCGATCGCGAAGCCGTTGGTGCCGCCGTACTGGGCGGGCACCGACCAGGCCTGCTCCGAGTACTTCGTGCTGGCCGTCTCCATCCCGATCTTGTACTTCGAGGTCTGCGCGATGGCCTTGACGTCGCCGGTGCCGGGCTCGACGAGAGCGCCGGAGGCCCCGAACTTGTCCGTGCCGAAGGGGACCTTGTCGGTCAGGTCCTCCTTGAGCTTCTTCTGCCAGTCGCGGTTCAGCGTGGTCTTGATCGTCAGGCCGCCGCTGTTGATCGCCTGGAGTCGGGCATCGGGGTCCGGGCCGAGCTCGGGCATCTGCTGGAGGTAGGAGACGACGTAGTTGCAGAAGTAGGGGTCGACCGCCTCCGAGCAGGTCCCGCCGCCGCTGTCGTTCGTGATGTCCAGGAGGCTCTTGACGCTCTTGGACTTCGCCTCCTCGGCCTGCTTCTCGGTGATCCGGCCGAGGTCGAGCATCCGGTTCAGGACCACGTCGCGACGGGTCTGCACCGCGTCGGGATTGGTCCGGATGTTCAGGCGCCCGGGGGATTGGACGACGCCGGCCAGCGTCGCGGCCTCCGAGAGGTCGAGGTCGTCCGCGGACTTGCTGAAGAAGTGCTGCGCGGCGGCCTCGACGCCGTACGCGTTGTCGCCGTAGTAGGCGAGGTTGAGGTAGCTCGCGAGGATCTGGTCCTTGGTGTGGGTCTTCTCCACGTTGAGCGCGTACTTCAGCTCCTGCAGCTTGCGGCTGTATGTCTGTGCGACCGCGGCCCGGGCGCCCTCACGGTTCCCGCTGTCCAGGGCCTTCTCCTGGAGCATGAGCTTGACGTACTGCTGGGTGATCGAGGATCCACCCTGGGTGGATCCGGAGGTGGCATTGCTGACGAGCGCGCGCAGCGTGCCACGGATGTCCAGACCCCCGTGCTCGTAGAAGCGGCTGTCCTCGATGGCCAGCTGCGCCTTCTGCATCGCCGGGGAGATCTTGTCCAGCGGCACCACGATGCGGTTCTTGTCGTAGGGGGTGGCCAGCACCTTGCCGTCCGCGGAGAGGATCTTGGACTGCTGGGACAGCGGGTTCGCGGTGAATTCGCCGTCCATCGACAGGAAGCCCTGGGCAGTGGACTTCGCCGCACCGCCCCCGGCGCCGACGAGTGGGATCATCACACCGGCGCCGACCAGACCGAGGCCGACGGAGACGGCGACGAAGGCCCCGAGCAGGCGCACCAGATGGGGCTTGCGGGAGTCAGACATGGGCCCAAGCGTAAAACAGCCGCCTGACAATCTCCCGCATCTCAGCCGTGCAGCGCCGCCCCCACGTCACGCAGCCCCTGGATGTCGTGCACGTCGACCGGCTGGGCCGGCACCGTGGCCAGCGGGACCCCCGGGTGGGAGGTGCGGAAGCGGGCGAGGACGGAGCGTTGCCGGGCGGCGGTCCCGGCCAGCTCCGCGTGCACCCGCAGCACCGCCGCGGCCAGGTCGTGGTCCCCCTTCGCCTCGAGGTGCTCGGCGCCCTCCTCGGCCCGGTCCGCGGAGATCTTCCGCGCCCGTGTCACGTGCAGCCGGTTGACCACCATCCCCGCCGGAGGCATCCGGTCGGAGGCGAGCCGGTCGATGAAGTACCCGGCCTCGCGCAGGGCGTCGCGCTCCGGTGCGGCGACGACGACGAAGGCGGTCTCCGGGCGGGCGAGCAGGGCATAGGTCGCATCGGCCCGCTGCCGGAAGCCGCCGAACATCGTGTCCGTCGCGGCGATGAAGGTCTGCACGTCCCTGAGGAAGTCCCCGCCCAGCAGCCTGGACATCACGGTGTTCGCGAGGCCGACCCCGGCACTGAAGACCTTCAGCGAGGCCCGGCCTCCCACCTTCGCCGGCGCCGTCATCAGGCGGATGAAACGGCCGTCGAGGAAGGAGCCGAGGCGCTGCGGCGCGTCGAGGAAGTCCAGCGCGGACCGCGAGGGAGGCGTGTCGACGATGATCAGGTCCCAGTCGCGCGCACCCTGCACCATCTGCTCGTGCAGCTGCCCGAGCTTCTCCATGGCCATGTACTCCTGGGTGCCAGCGAAGGAGCTGGAGACGGCGATGTAGAAGGGATTGGCCAGGATCTGGGCCGCCTTCTCCGGGCTGGAGTGCGCCTCGACGACCTCGTCGAAGGTCCGCTTCATGTCCAGCATCATGGCCTCGAGCGAGCCGCCCGCCGAGGTGTCGATCCCCTCGACCGGTCGCGGGGTGTTGTCCAACTCCTCCAGCCCGAGCGCCTGCGCCAGCCGGCGGGCCGGGTCGATGGTGAGCACGACGACCCGGCGCCCCTGCTCGGCGGCCCGGACGGCCATCGCCGCCGCGGTGGTGGTCTTGCCGACCCCGCCGGAACCGCAGCACACGACGATCCGCCGCTCCGGGTCCGCCAGCACGGTGTCGGCGTCGAAGGCGGGCCCCTTCACCGCGGCCATCACAGGCCTCCCTGCTCGGTGATGGCCTCCGCCAGCTGCCGGAGGTCACCGTCCTCCACGCCACCGGGCAGGTGGGGGAGGGTGACCAGGGGAGCGGCCAGGCCCTCCAACCGGGCCAGCTGCTCCCGCTGGAGACCGGAGCGAAGGGCGTGTTCCTCCCCTTCGCGCAGCAGGCCCTCGACGGTGGCCGGGCCGGTGGTGATGTCCACGAGTTGCAGGGCGGCCACGAGCTCGTCGCGGGCCGCGTCACCACCGCGGGTCAGCGCCTGCGCCTGACCGTCGGTGAGCAGGGGTGGGCGCACGGCGTTGGCGACCACCGACCCCACGCGCAGGGAGAGGTCCCCGAGCTCGTCGACGGCGTCCAGGGTCTCCTGCACGGGCATCTCCTCGAGGAGGGTGACGAGGTGGACCCGGGTGATGGCGCTCTGCAGGACCCGGGTGATCGAGTCGGCCTGGTTGCGGATGGGGCCGACGCGTGCGACCTGCGAGACCTCCTCGTTCACGGCGAGGAAACGCCCGATCCGCCCGGTCGGGGGAGCGTCGAGGACCACCGAGTCGTACACCGGCCGCTTGCGTCGGCCGCTCGTCGTGCGGCCGACGGCCTCGTAGACCTTGCCGATGAGGAGGACGTCGCGCACCCCGGGTGCGATCGTCGTGGCGAAGTCGATGGCGCCGACCTTGTCGAGGACCGACCCGGCGCGGCCGAGCTTGTAGAACTTGTGCAGGTACTCCAGCAGCGCGGGCTCGGCCTCCACGGCCAGACCGTGCAGCGTGCCGCCCGAGGGGTCCTGCACGAGCGCCCGCTCCGTCGGCCCGAGGGGGGCGGTGTCGAGGACCTGCGAGATGCCCTGGCGACCTTCGACCTCGGCCAGCAGGACCTGCTGTCCCTGCATCGCCAGGGACATGGCAGTCGCCGCGGCCACGGTCGTCTTGCCGGTGCCGCCCTTGCCCGTGACGACGTGCAGCCGCACGGCCGACGCAGAGGGGACGTTCACGGCCTCCAGCCTACGAGTAGGGTGCCGACATGACCCAGTGGGAGTACGCAACAGTTCCGCTCATCGTCCACGCGACCAAGCAGATTCTCGACCAGTGGGGCGAGGACGGTTGGGAGCTCGTCCAGGTGGTTCCCGGCCCCGACGGCAGCAACCTCGTCGCCTACCTGAAGCGGCCGAAGGGCGCCTGATGGGACGCATCGACGACCGTCTGGTGCAGCTGTCGGTCACGCTCGCCGAGCCCGCCGCACCGGCCGGCGCCTACGTGCCCGCGCTGGTCGACGGCCGGCACGTGCACACCTCCGGACAACTGCCCCTGACCGACGGCGCCCTGCCGCTGACCGGTCACGTCGGCTCGGACGTGACCCCGGAGCGGGCGAAGGAGCTGGCGCGGACCTGCGCGATCAACGCGCTCGCCGCGATCAAGGCCGAGATCGGGGACCTGGACCGCATCGAGCAGGTCGTGAAGGTCACCGGATTCGTCTCCAGTGCACCGGACTTCACCGGCCAGCCCGGGGTCATCAACGGCGCGAGCGAGTTCCTCGGCGAGGTCTTCGGCGACGCCGGCAAGCACGCACGCTCCGCGGTGGGGGTGGCCGTCCTCCCACTCGGCTCCCCGGTCGAGGTCGAGGTCACGGTGAGGCTGACCGACTGATGGTGCAGCGCGACTTCCTCCTGGACGTGGACACCCAGCGCACGCTCGGCCTCGACGACGGCGCCCCGCAGGTTCCGGAGGAGCCGGTTCGAGCCAAGCTGGCCTCGACCGTGATGCTGCTGCGCGACGACAACGGCCCGCTCGAGGTCTTCATGATGCGCCGCGTCGCGCAGATGGAGTTCGCGGCCTCGATGCACGTCTTCCCCGGTGGGGGCACCGACCCGCGCGATGCCGAGGACGAGCTGCCCTGGGCCGGCCCCGAGGTCGGTGAGTGGGCCGAGCTGCTGCAGACCGACGAGGCGGCCGCGCGGATGCTCGTGGCCGCCGCGGTGCGGGAGATCTTCGAGGAGACGGGCGTGCTGCTGGCCTCGCCCGCCGGGGCCGAGGCGGAGCCGGCCAATCTGGATGCGGAGGACGCCCGCGAGCTGCGGCGCCGCCTCGTCGCCAAGGAGATCGGCTTCGGCCAGGTGCTGCTCGAGCGTCACCTCGTGCTGCGCAGCGACCTGCTGCGCTACCGCTCGCACTGGATCACCCCGACGATCGAGCCGCGCCGCTACGACACCCGCTTCTTCGTCGCCGCCGTCCCCGTGGGGCAGGACCCGGACGGCGACAACACCGAGTCCGACCTGTCCGAGTGGGCCCGCCCGCAGCAGGTGCTCGACGCGGCCGAGGCCGGAGACGTGCTGCTGCTGCCGCCCACCATCGTCAGCCTCGAGCAGCTCGTCGGGGTGGAGACGGTGAGCGCGGCCCTGGAGCAGCAGCTGCCGATCACGCCGATCATGCCGGAGTTCGTCGTCTCGGACGCAGGCCCGGCGATGCGGGCGAGGCTGCCGTGAGCCCGGCGGTCGCTCCGGAGCCGTCGGCCCCCTTCGGGTCCTGGGCCGGTGGGCAGATCACGCCCAACGCCCACTGCCTGCTGCAGGGCAATCCGAGCCCCATGACGCTCGACGGGACGAACACGTGGGTGCTCCTGCCCCCCGGGGGAACCGAGGCGATCGTCATCGACCCGGGTGAGGACGAGGCCGCCCACCAGCAGCGCGTCGTCGACCACGTGGCCGAGCGCGGGGCCCGCATCACCCAGATCGTGCTCACCCACGGTCACCACGACCACAGCGAGGGTGCGCCGCGTCTGGCCCGGCTCACCGGTGCGCCGGTGCGCGCGGTCGGCGCCGGCCACGACGACCTCGGTGACGGGGACGTGCTGCGTGTCAGCGGTCTCGAGGCCCGGGTCGTGACGACCCCGGGCCACACCGCCGACTCGATCTCCTTCGCCCTGCCGGGTGACCACGCGCTGCTCACGGGGGACACCGTGCTGGGGCGCGGGACGACGGTCGTGGCCCATCCCGACGGCGAGCTCGCCGCCTACCTGGACTCCCTCGAGCGGATCCGCGCGCTGACCGGCGACGGCGAGGTCACCTCGATCCTGCCCGGGCACGGCCCCACGGTCCCGGACGCCGCCGCGATGGTGGAGTTCTACCGGCTGCACCGGCGTGAGCGGTTGGAGCAGGTGCGGGCCGCGGTCGCGGACGGCAAGCGCACCGCGGACGAGGTCGTGGCGCACGTGTACGCCGACGTCGACCGTTCGGTGTGGCCGGCCGCGCGGATGTCCGTGCTCGCCCAGCTGGAGTACCTGGGCGTCTGAGACGAAGGGGGCGTCAGCGCGCCCGGCGCTGGAGGCGCTCCACATCGGTGAGCAGCACCGCCCGCGCCTCCAGGCGCAACCAGCCCCGACTGGCGAAGTCCGCCAGCGCCTTGTTGACCGTCTCGCGGGAGGCCCCGACGAGCTGGGCGAGCTCCTCCTGGGTGAGGTCGTGGGCGACCATCGTGCCCTCCTCGACCGGCCGGCCGAAGCGGTCCGCCAGCTCGAGCAGCGCCTTGGCGACGCGGCCGGGCACGTCGGTGAAGACGAGGTCGGCGAGGTTCTCGTTGGTGCGGCGCAGCCGCCGTGCCAGCGCCGTGAGCAGGGTGCCGGCGATGCGCGGGTGGGCCGAGAGCAGCTGGGTCAGCTGTTCGTGCCCGAGGCCGACCAGCTGGGTCTCGGCGACCGCCGTCGCGGTGGCGGTACGGGTGCCGGGGTCGAAGAGGCTCAGCTCGCCGAGCATCTCGGTCGGCCCGAGGATCGCGAGGAGGTTCTCCCGGCCGTCGCTGGCGGAGCGCCCGAGCTTGATCTTGCCCTCGGTGATGATGTACAGCCGATCGCCCTGGTCGCCCTCGTTGAAGAGGACGTCCCCGCGCTCCATGCGCACGGGCGTCATCGATGCCATCACCTTGGCGGCGTCGGCATCGTCGAGGGTCGCAAACAGCGGGGCACGGCGGACGACATCGAGATTCACACTCGGCAGTGTGCCATGAGCAGCCTTGTGCTGCTGGCTTACGCTGCCAGAGTGTCTGCCATCCGCACGGAGACCCCGCTCGCCCTGACGCGCCGGGCCCGCAAGATGTACCGCCAGCTGCATGAGCGGTACCCCTATGCCCACTGCGAGCTGGACTTCGACGGGCCGCTCCAGCTGCTCGTCGCCACCGTGCTGTCGGCCCAGACGACGGACGTGACGGTCAACAGGGTGACCCCGGCGCTCTTCCGCCGGTGGCCGACGGCGGCCGCGCTCGCCGGCGCGGACCGCACCGAGATGGAGGAGGTGCTGCGCCCGACCGGTTTCTACCGGGCGAAGACCAACTCCGTCATCAAGCTCGGTGCCGCCCTCGTCGAGCGCCACGACGGGGAGGTCCCCGGCCGGCTGGCCGACATGGTCAAGCTGCCGGGCGTCGGGCGCAAGACCGCGAACGTCGTGCTCGGCAACGCCTTCGGCGTCCCGGGGATCACGGTCGACACCCACTTCGGACGCCTCGCCCGGCGGATGGGGTGGACCGACGAGGAGGACCCGGTCAAGGTCGAGCACGCGGTCGGCGCGCTCTTCCCCAAGAAGGACTGGACGATGCTCAGCCACGTGGTGATCTTCCACGGCCGACGCACCTGCCACGCCCGCCGGCCGGCCTGCGGCGCCTGCCCGGTCGCCCGGCTCTGCCCCTCCTACGGAGCGGGGGAGACCGATCCCGACCGGGCCGCGAAGCTCCTGAAGTACGAGTTGGCGCCGGTGGCGGACAAATGACGGGAGGTCCGAGCGGGGCGAGCTCGCTCCCCGACGACGGCGGGGCACCGGAGTGGCTGCTGGACGCACAGGGTGTCCTGGAGGCGGACCTGCCGGACTGGTTCACCCGGTTCCGCCCCCCGGAGGACGTGGCGCGGCGCTCCGCCGTGCTCATGCTGGTGACGGAGGGCGAAGGGGGAGACGGCCACGACATCGTCCTCACCGAGCGCTCCGGGCACCTGCGCAGCCACGCGGGTCAGGTCTCCTTCCCCGGAGGCAAGCTCGACCCCGGCGAGACGCCGGTCCAGGCGGCGCTGCGCGAGACCTGGGAGGAAGTGGGCATCGACCCGGCGGGCATCGACGTGGTCGGGACCTTCCCCGACCTGTGGCTCTCGCCGAGCCGGAACGCGGTGACCCCCGTCCTGGGGTGGTGCCGTGACCCGGGCGCCCTGCGGGTCGTGGACCCGCGCGAGGTCGCGCGGGTCGAGCGGGTGCCCGTGGCAGACCTGTGTGATCCCGCGAACCGCTTCACCGTGCGGGGGCCGACCGGCCGCATCGGGCCCGGCTTCGACGTGGCGGACCTCTTCGTCTGGGGTTTCACCGCCCAGCTGCTCACCGTCCTGCTGGACGCCGCGGGTGTCTCCCAGGACTGGGACCAGCGGGTACGGCGGAGCCTGCCGTGGCGCTATGTGCGCCAGTACCTCACCGGGCCGCCACGACGGCGGACCTGATCACTTCTGCGCGGCGGCGTCCTTGACGTCGGCGACGGTCTCGTCGGCGGCGGTGGTCGGGGTGCGCGGGGCGCCCGACTTGATGGCGGTCACGGTGTCCTGGGCGTTGCGGATGGCGCGCTCCGGCTTGGGCTTGGCCTTCTTCAGCGCGCGGATGCCGACGAGCGCGAGGATCCCGGCGACGACGAAGAGCAGCACCGTGATGACGAGGTAGCCCGCCCAGACCGGCAGCCACACCGCGACGACGCGCGCGAGCGTGTGGAAGAGGAAGATCAGCCCCAGCAGGGCGATGAAGCCGGCCCCGGCCAGGAGGCCGGCTCCCTTGCCACCGATCGAGATGCCCTTGGTGACCTCGGCCTTGGCCATCTGGATCTCGCTGCGCACGATGGTGGAGATGTCGTTGCTGGCGTCGGCGACGAGCTGGCCCACGCTGCGCTCGGACTCACCGGGGGCGGCACGTCCGATACGACGACGGGCAGCCCGCTCGGCGGGGGTGCCGGTGGTCGTGCTGGCGCTGTCGTTGCTCATGGTGCTCCTGCTCGCTTGGACGATCCGAAGGGCCACAGCAGTGGCCGTGCTGGGATCACCCTACCCACGTGGGCGCGCACGGGCCGGATACGGCGACAGTGGGTCCCACCACAACCGGTCCGGAGCCCGGCTCCGAGCCCCTGACGGGGCC
>NZ_BCSR01000044.1 GCF_001570965.1 Janibacter corallicola NBRC 107790
CGCCACCTGCGGCGGCCCTCCTCGGGGACCCCGTCGTCGTCGAAGATCGCATCCTCGAGGTGCGTCATGAATCCCGGCCCTTCCGCGGTTTGCGTCGGCGCGGCCGACCGACCCGTTCCCCGGGGGGCCCACCGGTTGCGCGCTCCGTGTCCAGCGCAGTCTGCAGGATGAGCACGGCGGCCGCCTGGTCGACGACCTCGCGGTGCCCTCGACCGGCCACGCCGCTTTCCCGCAGACCCCGATGAGCATCCACCGTCGTGAGGCGTTCGTCCACCAGGCGGATCGGCGTGTTCCCGAACGACGCCGATTTCATCGTCGCGAGGAGCCGCTTGGCCCACCGGCGCACACCCTCGGCGGCCGGCCCCTCGGTGCCGTCCAGCGAGCGGGGCAGGCCGACGACGACCTCGACGGCACCGAGGTCCTCCAGCAGCTCGAGCACCCGGCGCAGGTCACCCCCGCTCTCCTCGTCTCGCGGGACGGTCTCGACGGGCGTGGCGAGCAGCCCGTCGGGGTCGCAGGAGGCGACGCCGACGCGCACCGAGCCGACGTCGACGCCGAGGCGCACCCCCGGTCGCATCCCCGGCTCAGGCACCGAGCTCCCGAGCGATCGCCGCCAGGGCCTCCTCGACCTTGCCGGCGTCCTGCCCGCCGCCCTGGGCGAGGTCGTCCTTGCCGCCGCCACCGCCGCCGAGCGCGCTCGCGCCGACGCGCACGAGGGCGCCGGCGGCAGCCCCCTTCGCGCGGGCCGCCTCGTTGGTGGCGACGACGACGACGGGCTTGCCGGAGGCGTCGCCGGTGAGGGCGACGACGGCGGGGCGCTCCTCGCCCAGCTTCGCACGGGTGTCGGTGACCATCTGGCGCAGGTCCTGGGAGCCGCCGCCGGCCACGTGGTGACCGACGAAGGTGACCCCGGCGACGTCGCGGGCGTGCTCGGTCAGCGACCCCGCGGAGGCAGCGACCTGCTCGCGGTGGACCTTCTCCAGCTCCTTCTCGACCTCACGCAGCCGGGCGACCATGTCCGAGACGCGCTCGGGCAGTTCGCCCGCGGGCGCCTTGACGATGTCGGAGAGCTCGCTCACCAGGGCCCGCTCGGCGGCCAGGTGCGAGAGTGCGTTCATCCCGACGAAGGCCTCGAGGCGCCGCACCCCGGAGCCGACGGAGGACTCACCGGTGAGGGTGAGGGCCCCGACCTGGCTGGAGTGCCTGACGTGGGTGCCACCGCACAGCTCGCGGGACCAGGGGCCGCCGATCTCGACGACGCGCACCTGCTCGCCGTAGGTCTCCCCGAAGAGGGCCAGCGCCCCCTGCTGGCGGGCTTCCGGCAGCGACATCCACGCGGCGCTGACGGGCAGGTCGTCGCGGACGGCGAGGTTCGCGACGTGCTCGATCTCGGCCTTCGCGTCGGCGCTGAGGGACTGGTTCCAGGCGAAGTCCAGACGCAGGTAGCCCGGCTTGTTGTAGGAGCCGGACTGCAGCGCCGAGGGGCCGAGGACCTGGCGCAGCGCGGCGTGCACGACATGGGTGCCGGAGTGCGCCTGGCAGGCGTCGACGCGCCAGTTCGGGTCCACGCGGGCCGAGGACTCGGCACCGACCCGGACCGGGCCCTCCTCGACCTCCACGGTGTGCACGACCAGGCCGTTGACCGGGCGCTGCACGTCGCGCACCCGGAGCGTGGCGCCGTCGACGACGATGGTGCCGGAGTCGGCGATCTGGCCTCCGGACTCGGCGTAGAAGCTGGTGCGGTCGAGCACGACCTGCCCGGTCTGCCCCGGCTCCAGCTCCTCCACCCGGGCGCCGTCGCGCACGAGGCCGACGATGCTGCCCTCGGTGGTCAGCTCCTCGTAGGCCCGCCAGTCGGTCGCCCCGAGCGCACGCAGCTCCTTCCACACCTCGGTGTGGGCGTGGCCGCCCTTCTTGGCCCTGGCATCGGCCTTGGCACGCTGGCGCTGCTCCTCCATGAGCCGCACGAAGCCGTCCCGGTCGACCTTCAGCCCCTGCTCGGCCGCCATCTCGAGGGTGAGGTCGATCGGGAAGCCGTAGGTGTCGTGCAGCGCGAAGGCCTGGTCCCCGGGCAGCTCGTCGCGGCCGGCCTCCTTCGTCCGGGTGACGGCGGTGTCGAGGATCGTCGTGCCCTGGGCGAGGGTGCGCCGGAAGGCCTGCTCCTCGGCGTAGGCGATCTGCGCGATCCGCTCGAAGCCGGTGCGCAGCTCGGGGTAGGACTTACTCATCCGCTCCATGGACACCGGCAGCAGCTCCGGCAGCGCCGGCTCCTCGTACCCGAGCAGCCGCATCGCCCGCACCGCGCGGCGCAGCATCCGGCGCAGCACGTAGCCGCGTCCCTCGTTGCCCGGGGTGACGCCGTCACCGATGAGCATGAGTGAGGAGCGCACGTGGTCGGCGACGACGCGCAGGTGCACGTCGTCGGGGTCGGAGTCGCCGGCGGTGTGGCCGGAGGAGGACCCGTAGGAGCGGCCGGTCATCTGCGCCGCCTTCTCCAGGACGGGGTAGACCTCGTCGATCTCGTACATGTTGTCCACGCCCTGGAGGATGCTCGCGATCCGCTCCAGGCCCATGCCGGTGTCGACGTTCTCGGCGGGCAGCCGGCCGGCGACGTCGAAGTCGTCCTTCGCCCGGACCTCGGAGAGCTCCTCCTGCATGAAGACGAGGTTCCAGATCTCCATGTAGCGGTCCTCGTCGACCTCCGGGCCGCCCTCGGGCCCGTACTCCGGGCCGCGGTCGTAGAAGATCTCGCTGCAGGGCCCGCCGGGGCCGGGCACGCCCATGCTCCAGTAGTTGTCCAGCCGCCCGCGGCGCACGATCCGCTCGGCGGGCACGCTGGTCTCCTCCAGCCAGAGCCGCTCGGCCTCGTCGTCCTCCCGGTAGACGGTGGCCCAGAGCCGCTCCGGCTCGAGGCCGTAGCCCCCGTCGTCCTGGGGGGTGGTCAGCAGCGCCCACGCGAAGGCGATGGCCTCCCGCTTGAAGTAGTCGCCGAAGGAGAAGTTGCCGTTCATCTGGAAGAACGTGCCGTGCCGCGAGGTCTTGCCGACCTCGTCGATGTCCCCGGTGCGCACGCACTTCTGCACGCTCGTGGCCCGATCCCACGGCGCGGTCTCCTGGCCGAGGAAGTACGGCTTGAAGGGGACCATGCCGGCGTTGACGAAGAGGAGGGTGGGGTCCTCGTGGATCAGCGGGGCGGAGGGGATCACCGTGTGTCCCTTCGCCTCGAAGAAGGCGAGCCAGCGGCGCCGGATCTCGGCAGTTTCCATCGGTCTATCGTGTCCAATCAGTGGGGCAGGGGTCTCGGGCAGGACCGAGGACCCACCTTACCCACCGGTCGAGGACGCCGACCCGCGTGAGTCCTCACCCCCGGCCGCGCAGCCGCCCCCGCAGCCAGGACCACCGGTCCTGCAACCGGGCCTCGAAGCCGCGGTCGGTGGGCCGGTAGTACGAGCGCTCGGCCAGCTCGGCGTGCAGGTCGTCGGGCAGGTACTGCTGCTGCGCCACGGCGTCGGGCTCGTCGTGGGCGTAGACGTAGCCCTCGACCCTCGCGCCGCCGACCGCTCCCTTCGCCCGGTCCGAGGCCTGGGTGTAGCCGGACCCTCGCAGGTGCGGTGGTACGGCCTGCACCTTGCCGGCGCGCACGTCGGCGATCGCCTCGTTGATGCCGGTGTAGGCGGCATTGGACTTCGGCGCCAGCGCGTTGTGCACGACGGCCTGGGCGAGGACGATCCGCGCCTCTGGCATGCCGATCTGGGCGACGGCGTGCATCGCGGCCACGGCGGTCTGCAGCGCGGTCGGGTCCCCCAGCCCGACGTCCTCGGAGGCGGAGATGACGACGCGTCGGGCGATGAAGCGCGCGTCCTCCCCCGCCTCGAGCTGGCGGGCGAGGTAGTGCAGCGCGGCGTCGACGTCGGAGCCGCGCATCGACTTGATGAAGGCCGAGGCGACGTCGTAGTGCTGGTCGCCGGTGCGGTCGTAACGCACCGCCGCGCGGGCCACGGCCTGCTCGACGTGGGCGAGGGTGAGCGGGATGCCCGCCTCGGGCACCTCCGCACCGAAGGCGAGGTCCTCCTCCGCGACACCGGCGGCTGCCTCGAGGGAGGTCAGCGCCCGCCGGGCGTCCCCGCCGGCGATGGCCACGAGGTGCTCCCGGGCGTCCCCGGCCAGGTCGTAGCCGCCGGCCAGGCCCCGCTCGTCGGCGAGGGCGGCGTCGATCACCTCGCCGATCTCCTCGCGCGTCAGGGACTCGAGGGTGACGAGGACCGAGCGGGAGAGCAGCGGCGCGATGACCGAGAAGGAGGGGTTCTCCGTGGTCGCGGCGACGAGGACGACCTCCCGGTTCTCCACACCGGGCAGCAACGCGTCCTGCTGGGCCTTGGAGAAGCGGTGGATCTCGTCGAGGAAGAGCACCGTCTGGCGCCCGTACAGCGAGCGGTTGCGCGCTGCCCGTTCCATCGCGGCGCGCACGTCCTTCACACCGGCGGTGACCGCCGACAGCTGCACGAAGTCGCGGTCGGCGGTCGTGGCGACGAGGTGGGCCAGGGTCGTCTTGCCGGTGCCCGGGGGGCCCCAGAGGATCGCCGACATCGGACCCGTCGTCGCGCTCGCGGAGCCCTCGACGAGGCGGCGCAGCGGCGACCCGGTGCGCAGCACGTCCCGCTGGCCCCGGATCTCCTCGAGACCGCGGGGGCGCATCCGCACCGCGAGCGGCGCCTGCAGGTCCGCCCCCGAGCCCTGGTCCGGCGCCTCGCTGGAGTCGAAGAGGTCGAAGGAGTCCACGCCCCACACGCTATCCGGCCACCCCGGCTAACCTCGGGCACGTGCCACGCCACAGCGCCGGGCTGCTGCCCCACCGTCTCCGCCCCGGAGGTGGTCTCGAGGTCTTCCTCGCCCACATGGGCGGTCCCTTCTGGGCCCGTCGGCCCCGCGCGTGGAGCATCGTCAAGGGCGAGTACGACCCGCGGGCCGAGGACCCGGTGGCCGCCGCGGAGCGGGAGTTCGCCGAGGAGATCGGCGCACCGGCCCCCGTCGGTGAGCGTCTCGACCTCGGTGACGTGCGACAGTCCGGCGGCAAGATCGTGCGGGTCCATGCGGTGGCCCCGGAGTCCGACCTGGTCTTCGTCGCCTCGAACACCGTCGAGATCGAGTGGCCGCCCCGCTCCGGCCGCCGGCAGCGGGTCCCGGAGGTGGACCGGGCCGAGTGGCTGGCGGTGGGAGAGGCCCGGGAGGTGCTCGTCGCCGCGCAGACCGAGTTCCTGGACCGGCTGCTCGAGCACGTGGGCCGGCCCCGATGAGCGGGGCCGGCAGCCCCTCCCTGCTGCACCGCTGGGGACGTCTCATGGGCCGGCGCCCCCGCACCGTCCTGCTCGTGTGGGCGCTGCTGACCGTCCTGGCCTTCTCGCTGGCGCTCGGCGC
Source organism: Janibacter corallicola NBRC 107790 (assembly GCF_001570965.1). GTDB lineage: Bacteria > Actinomycetota > Actinomycetes > Actinomycetales > Dermatophilaceae > Janibacter > Janibacter corallicola. The sequence continues at coordinate 5,416 of NZ_BCSR01000044.1, forward strand.
GGTCACCGGCCGCGGCCTCTTCGACGACCTGCACAGCGGGGACATCACCGCCCCCGGACAGGCGCAGCAGGCGCAGGAGCTGATCATCGAGGCCGGCGGCGGGGACTTCGCCACCGAGACCCTGGTCGTGGAGGGCTCGGCGGCCGCCAACCCCTTCGTGCGGGCCAACGTCGCCCGGGCCGTGGCGCGCATCCACGACCTCGACGGCGTCGCCCGCGTCGTCAACCCGCTCGTGCTGCCCGACGGGGTGCACGACGACCGCGCCGCTCCCCTGGTGCGCGACGAGGGCGGTGGGCGCTGGGGCTTCGTCACGGTCGTGGAGTACGAGCCGGGCCTCGACGACGCGCAGCTGGAGCGGGTGCAGCGCCGCGTCGACGTCCAGCTGGACCAGATCGTCACCGGCTCGTGGGCGCAGGAGAGCAGCCGGGGCAGCGTGGAGATGCTCGTCGGGGAGGTCATCGACCAGCTCGGGTCCGACCTGACGCTCGGAGAGGGCATCGCCCTGCCGGTGACCTTCGTCGTCATGGTCCTCGTCTTCGGCGGTTTCCTCGCCGCCGGCATCCCGATCGTCGGGGCCCTGGCCTCGATCGGCGGGGCCTTCGCCTCGCTGTGGGGCTTTTCCCACGTCATCGAGCTGGACGCCACGGTCGTCAACATCGTCACCGTCCTCGGGCTCGGGCTGTGCATCGACTACGGCCTGCTCGTCGTCTCCCGCTTCCGGGAGGAGATGCGGGCCCTGCCCACCACCGACGCCGATGCGGTGGTCGCCGCCACCGGCACCACGATGGACCGCGCGGGGCGCACGGTGATCTTCTCCGCGGTCACGGTGGCGATCGCGCTGCTCGGCCTGCTCTTCTTCCCCGCCGTCTTCGTCCGGGCCGCCGGGGCGGCCGGCATCTCGGTCGTCCTGCTGTGCCTCGCCGTGGCCACCACCCTGGTCCCGGCCATGTGCGCGCTGCTCGCCCGCCGCCTGCTGGCGAAGGGGGCCGAGCACACCGGCGACCGCGGGATCTTCTCCCGCCTGGCCAAGGGGGTCCAGCGGGCACCGTGGCTCGTCATCGCGCTCGTGCTGGCCGCCCTGGTCGCGATGGCGCTGCCGGCGTCCCGGATGACGGTCACCTCCTCCGGCATCGAGCTGCTGCCGACGGACAGCCCGCAGCGGACCTTCTTCACCGAGCTGGCCCGGGACTACCCCGACCTGGCAGGACCGGACGTGCAGCTGGTCACGACCGCCGACGGAGCCGTGGTCCGGCAGTGGGCGAAGGGGGCGGCCACCGACCTCCCGGGCGTCGACTCGGTGCAGGTCGAGCGGGTGGGGAAGGTCGACGGCCGCCCCGTGCTCACCGTGGGGCTGCTCACCTCCGACGACGTGCTCGGGGCCGCGCCGCGGGCACTGGTGGACCGGCTGCACGCCGAGCCACCCCCCTTCGACGCCTCCATCGGCGGTCAGGCGGCCGCCCTCTCCGACCTCGTGGACTCGATCCTCGCGAGCGCGCCCTGGGCGGTCACGACGGTGGTGCTGGCCACCTTCGTGCTGCTCTTCCTCATGACCGGCTCGGTGGTCGTGCCGCTCAAGGCGCTCCTGATGAACATCGTCTCGCTCGGGGCGTCCGTCGGTGTCCTCGTGTGGGTCTTCCAGGACGGGCACCTCTCGGGGCTGCTCGACTTCACCTCGGTGGGCGGGGTCGAGATCACCATCGTCGTCCTGGTGCTGGCCTTCGGTTTCGGCCTGTCGATGGACTACGAGGTCTTCCTGCTCTCGCGCATCGTCGAGCTCCACGAGCAGGGCCATCCCACGGATGTCGCGGTCCGGCTCGGGCTGCAACGCTCCGGGCGGATCATCACCAGCGCCGCGCTGCTCATGGTGATCGTCTTCTCCGGCTTCGTCCTGGCGCGCATCCTCGCGGTCAAGGAGACCGGCGTCGCGCTCGTCGTGGCGATCGCCGTCGACGCCTCCCTCGTGCGGATGCTGCTCGTGCCGGCGACGATGTCGGTCCTCGGCGAGTGGAACTGGTGGGCCCCGCGGTGGATGAAGGCCCTGCACCGACGCGTCGGGATCACCGAATGAACCCCCGTGAGATCGCCATGGACCGCCTGGCGGAGTGGACCGACGGCTCCCCCGTCGTGCGCGCCGAGGCGGCCCCGCACGAGACGCAGCCGGCCCTGGCGCTGCGGCGCGGGAGGGCGTGGGCGGTGGCCTTCGTGCGCCCCACCCACGCCCACGGCACCAACCTCATGCTGCACGGCGACGACGCGAGCGGGCGGGTCGTCGGTCCCGACGCCGTGGTCCTGCTGGAGGAGCTGGTGGCCTCTCCCGCCTTCGGCCCGTGGCTGGCCCTGGCGCGGGCGAAGGGAGCCCGGGGCATCTCCCTGCCCCGCACCGCCCAGGGGGTCGGCTGGCTGCAGGCCGAAGAGCACGGCCGGTGGGAGTTCATGTCCACCTCCCAGCCACCGCCACCGCCACCCGACGTCGGCCTGCAGGAGCTGGAGTCCGGGTGCCGTGACGAGCTCGTCGCCTTCCTCGCGACGCACAACGCCCGCACCGACGGCCGCCCCTTCGCCCGGCCCGGGCAGCGCTGGGTCGGGGTGCGCGGCAGCGACGGCGGCCTGCTCGGCATCGGGTGCTGCGAGCCGGAGGAGTCCGGCGCCCCGGTCCTGACCGGGATCACCGTCGCCGCGGGAGCCCGGGGCCTCGGTCTCGGCCGCGCGATCACCGCGGAGCTGACCCGAGGGGCGGTCGCGGAGCACGGGTGGTCGACACTGGGCATGTACTCGGACAACGACGTGGCGCGGGGCCTCTACCACTCCTTGGGATACACGACCCACGCCCTGTGGAGCAGCGGGAGGCTGGCATGAGCGCGGCAGCCGTCGGGGACGTCGTCCGGTCGATGACCGGCTTCGCCCCCGGGCCGCCCCGCCGCTGGGTCGCCACCCGGGTGGCGGTGGCGCTCGCCCTCCCGCTCGTCGGGATCACGCTGGCCGGCCACCCGGACGAGGCCTTCCTCGCCGGGCTCGGCGTCTTCGCGGTGCTCTACGGGGCCAACGCGCCCGTGCGCAGGCGGCTCCTGATCGTCCCGACGGCGGGACTGGGGCTGCTGCTGTGCCTCGGGGTCGGCGCGCTGACCGCCGGCCTGCCCGCCCTCGCCGTCGTGGGGATGGCCCTGGCCGCCACCGTCGGTGCGGTGCTCACCTACACGCTGCGGATCGGGCCGCCCGCCGGCTTCTTCTTCGCGCTCGACCTGGGCATCGCCAACCTCGCGGTCGGGGGCGGCGCGGACCCCCGGATCGTGCTGGGCATCCCCGCGATCGGCGTGCTCTCCGCGATCGTCGTCGGCACGAGCGACCTGTGGCTCGGCCGGCACGGCATCGAGGAGGCCGCGGTCACCGGCGCGGAGGGGCAGGTCGAGAGGTACCTCGCCGAGAGCGACCCGCAGCGCCTCCCGGAGGCCCGCATCGCTGCCTCGATCGCGCTCGACCACGCGTGGACGGTGGTCGCCGAGGGCGGCAGCGAGGAGCGGCACGGCGGGCGGATGCAGCGGGTGCACAACCGGTACGTCTCCGCCCTCGCCCGGGCCGTGGGCGGCCCCGACGCGGACGTCACGGGTGAGCTCGCGCTCAAGGAGGCGACCCGGGCCCGGCAGGTCTCCCTCGGGCGGCCGAGCTCCTCGTGGTCGCTGCGCCAGGCGCTCCGGTGGCCGAGCGAGGACCTCCTGGTCGCCGCCCGGGTGCTGATCGCGGCGCTGCTGGCCGGCGGCATCGCGATGGCCATCGACAACGCGCACGCCTACTGGGCCGCCGCCTTCGCCGTGCTCGTCGTCCAGGTCGGCGGCACCCGCACGGCCCAGCTGCACCGGGCGATCCAACGCACCATCGGCACCGGTCTCGGCCTGCTCGCCTTCGCGCTGGTGCTCGGTCTGGGGCTGGACCACTGGCCCCTGGTCGCCACCGTCGTGGCGCTGCAGTTCGTCGTCGAGATGCTCGTGACCCGCAACTACGCGCTGGCGGTCATCTTCATCACGCCGCTGGCGCTGTCGATCTCCGCCGCGGTGACGAGGATGGACACGACCACGATCGTGCTCGACCGCGGCATCGACACGATCATCGGTGTCGGCTGCGCGATCCTCGTGGTGCTCGTCACCGGGCGGCTCGGGCGCCCGGAGCTGCTGCTGCGGGCCCATGCCCGACGCGTGGTCCACGCCCTGGACGACCTGCTCGGGGACCTCGCCGAGAGCCGAACCGGCTCCCCCGAGGGGATGCGCCGCCACCTCGAGCACTGCCGGCAGCTGCACACCGAGCTCGTCGCCTCGAACACGGTCGCCCGACGGGCCGTGGTCGATGCCCCCGCGGAGGTGGCACCGTACCGGGGCATGGAGGAGCTGCTCGTCGAGATCGGCTACCTCGCCCTGGGCACGACGTGGAACCCGCGGCTGCGGGGAGAGCGGGAACGGATGGCCGCCGCGCGCGAGGCACTGGCGCCGGTGCTCCGGCACCGCGTGACCGGACGACGGGCCGCCGAGGACATCACCGCCGACCTGCGACAGGTACGGACGGCACTGACCACCAACTGACATTTTTTGCCGAGGATTCGACCATTCCGCGGTTTTTGGGCATCCTCGGCCGAGTATGTGTCTTGTCGCAAGACGGCTGGTCCTCTCGGGATCGGCACCCGGAGGGAAGGAGAATCATGGACGCCACCACGGATTCCGACCACGACCCGGAGGCGGATGAGCACCGCACCGAGGACGAACGGATCAGGGAGCAGCTGCGCGCCCACGGTGTGACGCTGGGCAAGGGCGACGTCGCTCCCAGGGTCTTCTGGCCGGCCCTGGCCATCGTCGTCGGGGTCGCCCTGTTCTCCATCATCTGGAGCGACACGGCAGGCACGTTGTGGAACTCCATCCAGAGCGGCATCGTCAGTGGCTTCGGCTGGTTCTACACCCTGGCGATCGGCTCCTTCGTCATCTTCACGCTCTTCCTCGCCGTGAGTCGCTTCGGCAACATCACGCTGGGCCGTGACGGCGAGGAGCCGGAGTTCAACCTCATCTCGTGGTTCGCGATGCTCTTCGCGGCCGGCATGGGCATCGGACTCGTCTTCTACGGCGTCGCGGAGCCGCTCACCTTCTACTCCGACCCCAAGCCGGGCGTCGAGGGCACCGACATCGAGCTGGCCGACCAGGCCATGGCCCAGACCTTCCTGCACTGGGGACTGCACCCCTGGGCGGTCTACGTCATCGTCGGTCTCTCGCTGGCCTACGCCATCCACCGCAAGGGCCGTCCGGTCTCGCTGCGGTGGGCACTCGAGCCGATCTTCGGTGACAAGGTCCGCGGACCGATCGGTGACGTCGTCGACATCCTCGCGATCGTCGGCACGCTCTTCGGCGTCGCCACCTCTCTCGGCCTGGGCGTGACCCAGCTCTCGACCGGCCTGCAGGAGCTCGGCGTCATCGAGGAGTCCTCGAACACCTTCATGGTGGTGCTCATCACCATCATCACCCTCATCGCGACGGTCTCTGTCATCAGTGGCGTGGGCAAGGGCATCCAGTGGCTCTCGAACATCAACCTCGTGCTCGCGGGCGTCTTCCTCGTGGCCGTCCTGGCCCTGGGGCCGACGCTCTTCCTGCTGCGGGACTTCGTGCAGAACATCGGCGCCTACGGGGCGAACGTGATCCCGAACACCTTCGACGCCTTCGCCTACACCGGCTCGGCGGGCCTGGACTGGGCCGGCTCCTGGACGATCTTCTACTGGGGCTGGTGGATCGCCTGGTCCCCCTTCGTCGGGGTCTTCATCGCCCGCATCTCCCGCGGTCGCACCGTCCGGGAATTCGTCGTCGGTGCGCTGCTCGTCCCGACCATCGTCGGCTTCCTGTGGTTCACCGTCCTCGGTGGCACCGGCATCCACCGGCAGCGCACCGTCGGGGACCTCGTCCCCGACGGGGGCCTCGTCGCGGAGGTCGCGCTCTTCGACACCCTCGGCAACCTGCCGATGGGCACGGTCCTGTCCGTGATCGCCCTGATCCTCGTCGTGGTCTTCTTCGTGACCTCCTCGGACTCGGGCTCGCTCGTGGTCGACATGCTCGCCTCCGGCGGGCACCCGAACCCGCCGACCTGGAGCCGCGTGCTCTTCGCGGTCCTCGAGGGCCTCGTGGCGATCGGTCTGCTGCTGGCCGGTGGTGCGGACGGGCTTTCGGCACTGCAGGCGGGCTCGGTCTCGACCGGTGCCCCCTTCGTCATCGTGCTCGTACTCATCATGATCGCGCTCTACAAGACGTTGAGCCGCGATCACCGGCGCATCGTGGCCGCCGAGAACCGCGCCACCCGCCGGGAGATGTACGCCGAGGCGACCGACCTGCTCGCCGACGACTTCGACGACGTCTTCGGGGAGAAGGTCGACAACCGCATCGACTACGCGCTCTCGAGCACCCGGGGCCTCCTGCAGCGCGACCGTGCGCAGACGGCCGTCAAGGACCGCCCCAGAGGTCGGTCCGATGGTGGTGCCGGGAGCTGATCGCTCACCGGTCGCCGATGAGGGGGCGCAGGGTCTCGCGGAGGCCCTGCGCCCCACTCATGGGATCGTGGCGCACCGCGCGGATCCCGACGGCGCGCGCCGCCTCGACGTTCGCCGGGACGTCGTCGACGAACCCGATCTCGTGCGCCGGCAGACCCAGGTCGGCCACGATGTGCTCGAAGAAGGCCCGGTCCGGCTTCATCGCACCCATCCGGCTGGACCAGTAGGCGCCGTCGACGAGGTCCAGGTAGGTGCCCACGCGGCGCATGAACTCCACCCGGTAGTCCTGCTGGTTCGTCGCGAACAGGCAGCGGATGCCACCGGCGCGCACCTCCCGCAGCAGGTCCACCGCCTCGGGGTCCACGTCGAACTGCTCCCAGAGGTCGAGCAGGTCCTCGAGGGTCACGCCGGGGTCGCCGTGCTCGCGGCGTTCCTCCTCGAGGAGCTGGGAGAGCACGTCGCGCAGCGAGCGCTCCCCGCGCAGTGCGGGCAGCTCGGCCTCGAAGACCCGCCTGGCGAAGCCCGGACGCACCCGGGCATCGAGCCTCCGGCGCCAGTCGAAGCGCCCGTGCTGCAGGACGCCGTCGCAGTCCCAGAGCAGCACCCGCACCGGTCCGGGCACCTGCTCAGGCCCCCTTGTCGTCGTCCTCGTCCCGCTGCGGCGTGGCGTCGATGCCCGCCTCCTTGCGCTGCTCCGGGGTGATCGGCGCGGGCGCGTCGGTCAGCGGGTCGTAGCCACCGCCGGACTTCGGGAAGGCGATGACGTCGCGGATGGAGTCGGCGCCGAGCAGCAGCATGCAGATGCGGTCCCAGCCGAAGGCGATGCCGCCGTGCGGCGGGGCACCGTACTTGAAGGCCTCGAGGAGGAAGCCGAACTTCTCCTGCGCCGCCTCCTCGTCCAGCCCCATGACCTGGAAGACCCGCTCCTGGACATCACGCTGGTGGATACGGATCGAGCCGCCGCCGATCTCGTTGCCGTTGCACACGAGGTCGTAGGCGTAGGCCAGCGCGGAACCCGGGTCGGTGTCGAAGCTGTCGAGGAACTCCGGCTTCGGGCTCGTGAAGGCGTGGTGGACAGCGGTCCAGGCGCCGGAGCCGACGGCGACGTCACCAGCGGCGACGGCGTCACCGGCGGGCTCGAAGAGCGGCGCGTCGACGACCCAGAGGAAGGACCACTGGGACTCGTCGATCAGCTCGCAGCGGCGGGCGATCTCCTGGCGGGCGGCGCCGAGCAGGGCACGCCCCGCGCTCGGCTTGTCCGCGGCGAAGAAGATGCAGTCGCCGGGGGCGGCGCCGACGTGGGCGGCGAGGCCCGCCTTCTCCTGCTCGGAGATGTTCTTCGCGACCGGACCGCCGAGCTCGCCGTCCTCACCGACGGTGACATAGGCCAGGCCCTTGGCGCCGCGCTGCTTGGCCCACTCCTGCCAGGCGTCGAACTGCCGGCGCGGCTGGGAGGCGCCGCCGGGCATGACGACCGCACCGACGTAGTCCGCCGTGAAGACGCGGAAGGGGGTCTCGGCGAAGAACTCGGTGCAGTCGACCAGCTCGACACCGAAGCGCAGGTCCGGCTTGTCGCTGCCGTAGCGCTCCATGGCCTCGGCGTAGGTCATCCGCGGGAAGGGTGTGGTCAGCTCCACGCCGATGGTCGACCAGACGGCCTTGGTGATGGCCTCGCCGAGCTCGATGACGTCGTCCTGCTCGACGAAGGACATCTCGACGTCCAGCTGGGTGAACTCCGGCTGCCGGTCGGCGCGGAAGTCCTCGTCGCGATAGCACCGGGCGATCTGGAAGTACCGCTCCATCCCGGCGACCATGAGCAGCTGCTTGAAGAGCTGTGGGCTCTGCGGCAGGGCGTACCACTCCCCGGGGGCCAGCCGCGCCGGCACGAGGAAGTCGCGGGCGCCCTCCGGCGTGGACCGGGTCAGCGTCGGCGTCTCGATCTCGACGAAGTCCCGCTCGGCGAGCACCGACCGGGCGGCGGCGTTGACCTTGCTGCGCAGCCGCAGGCCGGCGCCGGCGCTCGTCGCGCCCGGCCGCCGCAGGTCCAGGTAGCGGTGCCGCAGCCGGGCCTCCTCGCCGACCGAGACGCGCTCGTCGATCTGGAAGGGCAGCGGGTCCGCGGTGCTGAGCACCTCGATGGTGCCGGCGACGACGTCGACCTCGCCCGTCGGAAGGGCCGGGTTGACGTCCTTGGGGTCGCGGGGGGCGACCTCGCCGACGACCTTGATGACGTACTCGCCCCGCAGGTCGTGCGCCGCTCCGCTGAGGACCTCGTCACGGGCGACGACCTGGGCGACGCCGGAGGCGTCCCGCAGATCGAGGAAGGCCACCCCGCCGTGATCGCGACGCCGGGCCACCCATCCGGTGAGGGTGACGGTCTGGCCGGAGTGCTCGGCACGCAGGGTGCCGGCTTCGTGGGTGCGAAGCACGTCGGTGCTCTTCCTTCCTCGGGGTCGCCGGGCGGTCGCTCGGCCGGGCCCATCCTACGAAGCGCGGCCATCCTCCCGCGAGCGGGGACACCCGGCCGCCCACGGCCGATGCGGATCGCCGACGCGGCGGGTCATGACTGGCGTCGGTGGGCCGGATGGTCCGGCCACGGGCTGTCGGCGGGACGAAGGGAGCGCCAGCCCCCTTCGCGCATCCGGTGGGCCGCCAGGGCGCCCACGAGCAGCGTGGCGTTGTGCAGGTCGCCGCCGAGGACGGCGTCGACGACCTCCTCGAGGGGGACGGCCCGGGTGATGATGTGGGCCTCCTCCCCCTCTCGTTCGTGGCGCTCCTCCTCGGGCACCGGGGAGAGGCCGCGCGCCAGGTAGATGCGCAGCGCCTCGTTCAGCCCGCCGGGTGAGGAGAAGTAGTCCACGAGCAGCGCCCAGTGCTCGGCGACGACGTCGGCCTCCTCGGCCAGCTCCCGCTGCGCCGCGAGGAGGGGGTCCTCACCGGCGACGTCGAGCAGACCGGCGGGGATCTCCCACTCCCGGGAGGCGACCGGGTGTCGGTACTGCCGGATCAGCAGGACCCGGTCCTGCTCGTCGAGGGCGAGCACCGCGACGGCCCCCGGATGGTCGACGACCTCGCGCACGAGCTGCTCGCCCGCCAGTTCGAAGGTGTCCCGCCGCACGTCCCAGACGTGCCCGGTGAAGAGCACCTCGCTGCTCTCGACCCGGGGCGTGAGGAGCTCGTCCCGCAACGGTTCCTCGCTCACCAGCTGGCCACCGTCCCGGCGTCCGCGCTCTCCTCGTCCTGGGCGGCCGGCGGCTCGACCTCGACGAGCCGGGACTCCCGCTGGGCCTGGACGGCGGCGGCGACGAGACCGGCGAAGAGCGGGTGGGCCCGGTCCGGGCGGGACTTGAACTCCGGGTGGGCCTGCGTGGAGACGTAGTAGGGGTGGACCTCGCGCGGCAGCTCGACGAACTCGACGAGACCGAGCTTGGGGTGGGTACCGCTCACGACGAGGCCGGCGGACTCCAGCTGCTCCAGGTAGCCGTTGTTGACCTCGTAGCGGTGCCGGTGACGCTCGGTGACGCCCGTGGACCCGTAGGCCTCGGCCGTGACCGAGTCCTCGCGCAACTGCGCGGGGTAGGAGCCCAGACGCATCGTGCCGCCGAGGTCGCCGGCACCCTCGACGAAGGACTTCTGCTCCTCCATCGTGGCGATGACCGGCGCCGTCGAGTCGGGGTCGAACTCGGTGGAGCTGGCTCCCTCGATGCCGGCGACGTTGCGGGCGTACTCGATGACCATGCACTGCAGGCCGAGGCAGATCCCGAGGGTCGGCACCTGCCGTTCCCGGGCCCAGCGAAGGGCGCCGAGCTTCCCCTCGATCCCCCGGATGCCGAAGCCGCCGGGCACGAGGACCGCGTCCACGCCGCCGAGGGACTTCGCGGCTCCGGACTCGCTCTCGCAGTCGTCGGAAGGGACCCAACGGATGTGCACCCTGGCGTCGTTGTGGAAGCCGCCGGCGCGCAGTGCCTCGGTCACGGAGAGATAGGCGTCGGGCAGGTCGATGTACTTGCCGACGAGAGCGACCTCCACCTCGTGCTGGGGCTGGTGGACCCGGCGGAGCAGCAGGTCCCAGTTCTCCCAGTCGACGTCGGTGAAGTTCACACCGAGCCGTCGGATGACGAAGGTGTCGAGGTGCTCCCGGTGCAGGACCTTCGGGATGTCGTAGATGCTCGGTGCGTCGACGCAGGCGGCCACGCCGTCCTTCTCGACGTCGCAGCTCATCGAGATCTTGCGCTTGATGTCCGGGGAGATCTCGCGGTCGGCGCGCAGCACGATCGCGTCGGGCTGGATGCCGACCTGGCGCAGGGCGGCAACCGAGTGCTGGGTCGGCTTGGTCTTCATCTCGCCGCTCGGGGCGATGAAGGGGACGAGGGAGACGTGCAGGAAGAAGCAGTTGTCCCGGCCGAGCTCGTGACGCACCTGCCGGGCCGCCTCGAGGAAGGGCAGCGACTCGATGTCGCCGACGGTGCCGCCGATCTCGGTGATGATGATGTCCGGCGCGTCGGCGTCCCTGACGCCGGGGCTGCCGGCGGCGGGGGCCCGCATCCGGGAGGTGATCTCGTCGGTGATGTGCGGGATGACCTGCACGGTGTCGCCGAGGTACTCGCCCTTGCGCTCACGAGCGATGACGCGGCTGTAGACCTGCCCCGTCGTCACGTTGGCGGAGCCGTCGTGGTTGCTGTCCAGGAAGCGCTCGTAGTGCCCGATGTCCAGGTCGGTCTCGGCGCCGTCCTCGGTGACGAAGACCTCGCCGTGCTGGAAGGGATTCATCGTCCCCGGGTCCACGTTGAGATAGGGGTCCAGCTTCTGCATGGTCACCCGCAGGCCACGGGCCCGCAGCAGGTGTCCCAGGCTCGAAGCAGTCAGGCCCTTGCCGAGTGAGGAGACGACTCCTCCGGTCACGAAGATGTGTTTCGTCAGTACCGCCACGGGCTTTCACTCTACGGCATGGCACCGCTCGAGCAGTTCACGGGCATGCCGTAGTCCTGCTGCGGTGTCCCCGCCGCCCATCATCCGGGAGAGCTCGGCGAGGCGGTCCTCCCCGTCGACGGCGAGGACGTCGCTGGAGGTCACCTGCTCACCGTGGGCCTTGCGCACGACGAGGTGGTGGTCGGCGTGGGCGGCGACCTGCGCGAGGTGGGTGACGACGATGACCTGGCTGGTGCGGGCGAGGGCCGCGAGGCGGGCCCCGACGTCCAGGGCCGCACGACCACCGACGCCGGCGTCGACCTCGTCGAAGACGAAGGTGGGCACCTGGCTGCGTCCGGTGCCGGCCACCGCGACCTCGAGGGCGAGCATGATCCGGCTCAGCTCACCGCCGGAGGCCGCCTTGGAGACGGTGCGGGGCTTCGTGCCCTTGTTCGCCGCAACCCGGATCTCGACGACGTCGCCGCCGTCGGGGCCGACCCGGCGGGTGCCGCCTTCGCGCCCGGGGTCGGGGAGCTCCTCACCGCCGTCCTCGCCGCGTGGTCCGACGACGACCTCGACCACGGCGCCGGGCATGCCGAGGCGGGCGAGCTCCTCCCCCACGACCCCGGAGAGTTCCTCGGCCGCAGCCTCCCGGGCCGCCGTCAGCTGCTCGAGCACCTCGAGCAGGCGCCGCTGGAGCAGGTCGACCTCCTCGTCGAGCTCGGCGACGCGCTCGTCGGCCCCCTCGAGCTCGGCCAGCTCCTCCCGCGCGGCGTCGCGGTGGGCCAGCACGGCGGCCACGTCCTCGCCGTAGCGACGGGTGAGGCCGGTCAGCTCGGCCCGCCGCTCCTGCACCGCGGCGAGTCGCGCCGGGTCCACCTCGATGTCGGCGGCGTAGCCGGAGAGTTCCCCCGCCAGGTCGGCCGCGAGCACCCCGACCTCACCGAGGCGCTGTTGCAGCTCCCCGAGGGCGCGGTCGTGCTCGGCGATGCGAGCGAGCTGCTCCCCGGCGCGTGCCAGGCGCCCGACGACGTCGTCCCCGTCGAGGCTGTCGGGGTCCGAGAGCAGCCGGTGGCCCAGCTCGGCGGCGGTGGCCAGCTCCTCCGCGTGCCCGAGGCGCTCCTCCTCCGCGGCGAGCTCTCCGTCCTCGCCGGGTCGGGGGTCGACGGCGTCGATCTGCTCGACCTGGTGGCCGAGCAGCTCCAGACGCTGCAGCCGGGCGCGCTCGCCCTCGACGAGCTCGTCCCGCTGACGTCTTGCCTCCCGCCAGCGGGTGAAGAGGTCGGCGAACTCGGTCGCGACCCCCGCGACGGTCTCCCCGGCATAGGCATCGAGCAGCGCGCGGTGCTGGGCGGGTCGGCGCAGCCGCCACTGGTCGGCCTGCCCGTGCACCGCGACGAGGTCCTCGGCCAGCTCCGTCAGGGTGCCCACCGGTGCCCTCCGCCCGCCGACATGGGCGCGGCTGCGCCCGCTCGAGGCGACGGTCCGGGCCAGGATGAGCTCGGGCTCCTCGGGGTCGGCGCCGGCCTCGGCGGCCCGGCGGCGGGCCGGGTGGGCCGCGTCGAGCTCCACGGAGGCCTCGACGATCGCCTCGCGGCAGCCGGCGCGCACGAGATCGGGGTCGGCACGGCCACCGAGGACGAGACCCAGCCCGGAGACGACCATCGTCTTGCCCGCGCCGGTCTCACCGGTGAGGACGGTCAGTCCCGGCACGAGTTCGAGGACGGCGTCCTCGATGACCCCGAGGTCGCGGATGTGCAGCTCCCGCAGCACGGTCAGTCCCGTCCGCTGCGCTTGGAGCCTCGCCACCCCTGCACGGGCAGGTCGAACTTCGCCACGAGCCGGTCGGTGAAGGGCGCCTCGTTCAGCCGGGCCAACCGGACCGGCTCGTTCGAGTGGCTGACCTCGATGCGCGATCCGGGCGGCAGGTTCACTGCGCGCCGGCCGTCGCACCACATGACGCCGTGCCCCTCGGTGCCCTGGACGAGCTCGACGGCCAGGTCGGAGGTCGGGGCGACGACGAGCGGCCGGGAGAAGAGGGCGTGCGCGCTGAGCGGCACGACGAGCATCGCCTCCACACCGGGCCAGACGACGGGGCCGCCGGCGGAGAAGGCGTAGGCGGTCGACCCGGTCGGGGTCGCCATGACGAGGCCGTCACAGCCCCACGTGGAGAGCGGGCGGCCGTCGATCTCGACGGTGAGGAGCAGCATGCGCTCCCGGGCGGCCTTCTCGACGGTGACCTCGTTCAGCGCAAAGCTGTGGGCGACCTCGACCCCGCCGCGGGTCGCCACGACGTCGAGGGCCATCCGCTCCTCGACACGGTAGTCCCGATCGACGATGTGCTCGACGGTCGAGTCGACGTCCTCGCGCTCGGCCTCGGCGAGGAAGCCGACGTGCCCGAGGTTCACGCCGAGCACGGGGGTGCCGGTGCCACGGGCCAGCTCGGCGCCGCGCAGGATCGTGCCGTCGCCGCCGAGGACGACGACGAGCTCGACGTCCCGAGCAGGGTCGTCGCCGTCGTGGACGACGGACACCGGGTGGCGGCCCAGGATGCTCTGCTCGATCTCCCCCGCGGGCAGTCGGACCTCGATGCCGGCGTCGGTGAGCCGTTCGGCGACGCCGACGGCCACGTCGAGGGCCTCCGGACGTCCCGGGTGGGTCATGAGCAGCACCCGCCGCTGCGAACCGCTCATCGCTCCTCCTCGTGGACCACCTCGTGTGCCATCACCTGCAGAGCCTCCCACGTCGGGCGCTCCTCGCCCCCGCGGGTCAGGTGCACGAGGTACTCGTGATTTCCCTCTCCCCCGACGATCGGGCTGCGGGCCAGGCCCCGGACGACGAGCCCGGTCCCGGTGGCCGCCCCGAGCACCCCGAGGACCGCGTCGCGCCGCGCACCGGGTGAGGTCACCACACCGCGACGGCCCACCCGGCCCCGGCCGACCTCGAACTGCGGCTTGATGAGCAGCACCGCCTCGCCGTCCGGGCTGAGCAGGCCGGCGACCTCCGGCAGCACGAGACGAAGGGAGATGAAGCTCAGGTCCCCGACGACGACGTCGACGGCTCCGCCGATGTCCTCAGGGGTCACGCCCCGGATCGAGGTGCCGCTGCGTTCGGTCACCCGCTGGTCTGCGACGAGCTCGGGCGCCAGCTGGTCATGGCCGACGTCGAGGGCGACGACGTGCGCAGCGCCCCGCCAGAGCAACACCTGGGTGAAGCCTCCGGTGCAGGCCCCGATGTCCAGGCACCGGGCGTCGCTGACATCGATCGGGAACGTCTCGAGCGCCCCGAGCAGCTTGTGGGCGGCCCGTCCGACCCATTCCCGATCGGAGTCGACCTCGATCTCGCTCCCGGGCCCGATCGGCGTGGCCGGCTTGGTGACGACGGCCCCGGCCACACGGACCTCACCGGCGAGGATCACCTCGCGTGCCCGGGCGCGGCTGCGGGCCAGGCCCCGCTGGACGAGCACGATGTCCAGCCTCGTCGTCGCGTCCACTCAGGTCCCGAGGTCGGACAGGCGCGCGGTCAGTCGGCGGTGCGCGTCCTCCCCCGCCGCCAGCACGGCGTCCAGGTCCTCGGCCAGCGACTCGCGCTCGGAGTCGGTCCGGCCGGGGTCCGGGGCCGCAGCCAGGTCCTGCAGCGCAGCGTCCACCCGGGTGTCCTCGGTCCGGGGCGGCTCGTCGGTCGTCCGCTCGTCCATCGACTCAGGCATCCGGGGCCTGCTTCGTCGTGCTCTTCCTGGCAGAGGCCTTCTTGGCGGTGGACTTCGTCGCCGCGGTGGACCTCTTCGCCGCGGTCGTCTTCGTCGCCGCGGCCTTCTTCGTCGTGCTCCGGCGCGCCGCGGGCGCCTTCTTGGCCGTCGCCCGCGTGGTGGTGGACTTCTTCGCAGGGCCCTTCGTCGTCGACGCCTTCTTGGCCGACGCCTTCTTGGCCGACTGCTTCTTCGCGGCACTCTTCCGCGCCGGCGCGGCCGCGGACTCCCCTCCCGCGGCGGTCGAGGTGGGCTGCTCCCCCTTCGCCCGCAGCGTCTCACTGAGGGCCTCGAGGTCGCCTTGCTCCTCCTCGGGCCAACGCCGCTCCTCCGTCGGCGACGTCGGCACGGCGGATGCCGCCAACAGGGTGTCGGCCAGGCGCACGATGCCCAGGGCCCGGTCCAGGCCGGTCTCCGTCAGCTTCAGACCCAGGTGGATCAGGTTGCGAGCAGGGTCCACGTCACTCCTCGGGTCGGGTGCGGTCCACGCTACCCGTTCGCCACAGGTCCCCGACGTCGTCGACCGTGATCCGGCCCTCATCCAGGGCAGCGTGCAGGGCATCGACGGCGGCTCGTTCCGCGTCGATCCCATCGCCCTCGACCTGCAGGACGTCGGTGACCCGCGCGCGGGCCCCGCCCCTGACGGCGAAGCCGTCGGCGCACCCGGCCGGCGGGTACGGCCGGTGCAGGTCGCCCAGGTCCCGCAGCAGGTAGCTCGGGCGCATCGTCGCAGGGGCCGCGGCCGCCTCCTTGGCGCCATGGACCCCGGTGAGCACGAGGGCTCCCGGCATGCCGGTCGCGACGGCACCGGCGATGTCGGTCTCCAACCGGTCTCCGAGGGCCAGGACGCGCCCGGCCGGTTGCCGCAGCAGATCGGCGGCCATCTCGTACATCGGTGGATGGGGCTTGCCGATGACCTCGGGGGCCACGTCGACGGCCATCGACAGTGCCGCGACGAGGGCACCGTTCCCCGGCGCCACGCCGTCCTCGGTGGGCAGGGTGCGGTCCTCGTTGGTCGCGATCCACCGGGCACCACCCCGGATGGCGGCCGCGGCATGCCCGAGGTCGCCCGCGGTCACGCTGCTCCCGTAGCCCTGCACGACCGCGTCCACCGCGGACCCGTCGGCGGGCTCCCGGGGTTCCAGCCCCACGGCGCGAAGGGAGGCCGCCACGCCGGGACCGCCGATCGCCATCACCGGCGCACCGGACGTCAGCTGCCGTGACAGCACGCGGGCTGCGGCCAGCGAGGACGTGAGCACCTGCTCCGGCTGCACGTGCACCCCGTGACCCTGCAGCCGGCGGGCGAACTCCTCGGGCGTGCCCGAGGCATTGTTCGTGGCGTACACGACGGGCGCCGAGACGGCGTCGAGAGCCTCGACGGCTCCCGGCACCGCGTGCTGCCCGCGGTAGATGACCCCGTCGAGGTCGCAGACGAAGCCGCCGAACTGCTCGGCGAGGCAGTGCCGGCTCACTCCCGGGCCCCGTCGCCCGGCGAGCCCTCCTCGACCTCGCTGATGTGCACGCCGTCCAGCTCGTCCACACGCTCCACGGCGTCGGTCTGGCCGTCCTCGTCGGCCACGGCGGCCCGACCGAACCACTCTCGGGCCTCCTCGCGCCGTCCGACGTCCAGCAGGGCATCCGCATAGGCATACCAGACCCTGGCCGCCCACGGCTTGGACCGCACCCGCTCCACCTGCCGCTGCAGGGCGAGCACGCCCGCCTCGGGCTGACCCAAGTCGCGTCGGATCCCCGAGCCGACGATGAGCAGCTCGACCTGCTCCTCCTCGCCGAGCTGCTGGGCCTCGTCGGAACCGAGCAGCTCGAGGGCGCGCTCGGGCCGGCCGAGCCCGCGCTCGCAGTCGACCATGAGCGGGAGCAGGTGCGAGGACCCACTCAGGCGCCGCACGGTGCGGAACTCCTTGAGCGCGCGGGCGTAGTCGCCCCTCCGGTAGGCGACGAAACCGAGGGCCTCGCGGGCCGCCGGCACCCGACCGGCCCGCCGCGCGGCGGTCTCGGCGTGGGCCAGGGCCCCGTCCATGTCCTCGGCCTCGAGCAGCGCGGCGACCATGACGAGGTGCTGCGCGACGCCCTCGGCGTTCTCCTTGCTCAGCGTCCGCAGCTGCTGACGCACGCTCCGGTCGAGCTCCTGGCCGGTCACGTCCCCCGGGATCGCCGGCTCGGGCTTGCGCCCCTCCTTGGGCACCAACCGCGTGCCGCCTCGGGGAGTCTCGTCACGGTCGGTCCCGCCGCGTGGTGGACGAGGCCGCCCAGACACCTGCCGGTCTCGTCCTCGCCCCTCGCCGGGACGGGAATTGCGTTGATCCACCCTTGTCGTCCTCTCTCAGCCTGCGTCCCGAGCCTGCCCTGGAATGCAAGAAACGCCCGCATCGACTCGACTTCTTTCGGGTCAATGGGGCG
>NZ_BCSR01000045.1 GCF_001570965.1 Janibacter corallicola NBRC 107790
ACACGGCCATTTGGCGCGGCGCCAAGCGCGCCACGCGCACAGCACCACGTGCGTAGCGGCCGGCCAGTCGGGGGAACTGCTGGTACAACCGGTAGGTCCACTCGAGACCAGCTGTCTGCAGCCACCGCGGCGCCCTGCGTTCGGCGCCGGTGAGGAACCCGAACCACCCTCCGCAGGTGAGCACCACGGCGCGGGGCAACGCGTCACTGTGCTGGTGGGCCCACACCGCCTCCTTGGGCATTCCCAGACCAAGGACCACCACGTCGGGACGAGAGTGGCGCAACAGGTCGAGCACGACCGCGTCGTCGGTGAAGTAGCCGCTGTGGGTGGCAACAACGTCCACCCCCGTCGACCGGACGAGAACCTCTCCCGCTCGTCCCGCCAGTCCTGGGGGACCGCCAACCAGGGCGACCCGTGCTGGTCGACCCAGTCGGCGGGAGACCTCACGCAGTACCGGCGCACCGATGTCGGTCGTTGGCGCCCTCTCGATGCGGCGGGCCCCCGCAAGGCGTGCGAGCAGAACCACTGCGGCACCGTCGGCATAGAGCACGTCCGCACCGGTCAGTGCTGCGCGGAAGGCCTGATGGTCGAGATGGAGCAGTCCGCCGACGTGCAATGCAAAGACCAGTCGTGCGCGGTCACGAGCTGGCACCGCAGAGTATCCAACGACTTCGTGCCTGGGCAGGTCGACGACAGGCAGGTCTGCGACCGGCACCACCTCAGTCGGGAGTACTTCGTCGTCCCTCTTCACGTCATCGTGCTCCGGCTCTGGCTCGAACGTCCTGGGGTGTGTCCCGGGTGGCCCCGCTCCGTGCCGAGCACCTTGCCGTTGAGGATCTGGGGCGTCCAGCCAGGAACATGCGAGACGATCCCGTCGTGACCGGCCAGCCCTGTGACGACGGACCAGAGCATGGATCGCCGAGCAACCTTCATCTCCCCCACCCTTCTCCCCCAGGTGCAGCGCGACACCTGGTCGCCCCGCTGGGAGCAAGTATGCCGCTTCCGTCGAAGGAGTTGTCAACAACTTCGCGAGACCCTTGTTGGTAACATCGGCCAACGCCTCACGGGACAGGGGCGGGACGTTGCGAGTGGGGGCTGCTCATGGGTGAGGGCGACCGGATCGGTTCCCTCCCATGACGGAACCACCGAAGGGGGCCACGACCGAGAGATCCCCTGCGCTCGCCCCACGAGGGGGAACGCCCGGGTGGCCGCTTGCCGTCGCCTTTCTGGGTCTGCCCGTGTGGTGGATTCTGGGCGTCTGGCAGCTGATGTTCTTCGCCATGACCGTGCCCATGCTGCGCGAGCTCATGAGATACCGAAGCACGCTCATGCCGCGAGGTTTCGGGGTGTGGCTGATGTGGCTGGCATGGCTGCTCACCGGGCTCTTCGTGATGCAGGTGCACGCGCCGGGCACTCTCCCGGACTCGAGCCTGACCGCGTACCTTCCCTTCGCGTACCGCTTCGCGTGGTACGTCGCCGCCACCGTCGTCGCCCTCTACGTCGTCAACGCACGGCCACGGATCTCGCCGGAGTGGATCTCACGGGTCCTCGCCTGGTTCTTCGTCATCCTCGTAGCCGGCGGACTCCTCGGACTCGCCGCGCCGAACCTGGACTTCCCGTCACTCCTCCAAGCGGCCCTCCCGCGAGGACTCGCGAAGCAGGCCCTCGTCCAGGACCTCCTGCACGTGCAGGTCGCCCAGGTGCAGGCCTTCCTGGGCGACCCCCAGGCCAGACCCAGTGCCCCCTTCCCCTTCACGAACGAGTGGGGCCTGGTGATCGCCTGCACGCTGCCCTACTTCGTCGCGGCCTGGTGGCACCGCGGCAGGACCTGGCGGGTGGCAGCCGTCGTGGTGCTGATCGCGGCGGGAATCGCGATCATCTCCTCGCTGAACCGCGGCACGTGGGTGGCGGTCCTCGCCATGGCCGCCTTCCTGATCCTGCGGTCGGCCGCCCTCGGCAAGGTGCGTCTGCTCGCGCTCGCCGTCGGACTCGTGGTGGCGGCCGGGGCACTGGTGCTCGTCACCCCCCTCGGGGACCTGGTCCAGGCACGCCTGGACAGCCCGCACAGCGACCAGGTCCGCTCGAACCTGGGCATACGTGCCGCCACCACGGCCGCCCAGGCCTCACCCGTCATCGGCTTCGGCACGACGCGGGACGTCGCGGGCAACTTCGTGTCCATCGCCGGGGGCGCGACCGCCGCCTGCCCCAACTGCGTACCACCACCCCTGGGGACCCACGGCCAGCTGTGGTTGCTCATCTTCGGCGCCGGATTCGTCGGCGCCGGCTTGTACGTCATCTTCCTCGTCGGCCAGCTGGTCCGGCACCTGGGGACCAGATCCCCGACTGGTGTCGCCGCCCTGTGCTCACTGCTCACGCTCACCATCACCCTGCCGGTCTACTCGGCCGTCGGAGTCGGCCTCTTCATCGGCTTCGTCGGCGTGGGCGTCCTGAGCCGGGAGCACGACGCCGGTCTCGCCACGATCCAGGACATCACCCGGCCGCTTCTGCGCCGTTCCACCCTGGTCGCCACCTGCGTCCTCGTCGGTGGAGCCGGAGGAGTCATGACGCATGTCGCCCTCGGCTCGCCCGTCGTGGCCACCCAACGACTGTTCATCCCGGACGCCGACCTCGGCGGCGTGCCGGGGACGCGTGCCACCACGCTGGACACCGAGGCCCATTTGGCCACATCGGATGCGGTGGTCCGCGCGGTCGCGGCGGAGACGGGCGCCCACCCCTCGACGGTGCGCGACCGCCTCGTGCCCAGCGCAGCGACCAACACCCGTGTCCTGATCCTGTCCTACACCTCCGACGACCAGGACGAGGCCGTCCGGAGCGTGGAGACCGCCTCGCAGGCCTATCTGGACGAGCGGCAATCACGGATCGCCGCCGCGAACCGGTCCCTGGAAGATCGACTCACCCGAAAGCGCGACGACCTCACTGACCTGTACCGCGCGATCTACCCCTACCGCTCGAGCAACCAGAACCAGATCGTGTGGCCGGAGCTGTACAAGATCCGGGAGGACCTCGACGAGACCGACCAGACCCTGCTCGAGACGAAGGAGGCGGCTTCGGGCGAATCGATCAGTGCTGCCATCGTCACCCGGTCCAGCGACCCCGCCGTCATCCGAGTGGGCAGCGGTCTGGCGATCGGGTTCCTCGTGGGCGTGCCACTGATCCTGATCGGTGACCGGTACTGGCTCCGGTTCGGCAGTCGGCGCTCGGGCCCGTCAGGTTTGCCGATCCCCGTCATCACCACCGTGGGCACCCACGACGCGGACGCCGCCGTCAGGGCACTGAGGGCATACCCGCCGGCCCCGATGGTGATCGCCGATCCCGCCCATGCCAGCGCGATGCGACTGGCCTCCAGCATCGAGGAGAAGCTGACGCGAAGCCCCTCGCCGACATCGCGGGCGGTGTATGTTGTGGACCAGCGGTCCCGCGTCAGCCGAGTTCGGCAGATGTATCGGCACCACGCGGGTCTGGGGGTGGAACCACTAGGGGTGATCGTGTGCAGGAGCACGAATCGTTCGCGGAGACGTCGCCGACCACGCTTCCGGTCCTCTTCATCGGAGGGATAGGACGGAGCGGCACGACGGTGTTCGAGCTGAGCCTCGGGACGGACGAGCGCGTGGTACCGCTGGGCGAGGTCGTCCACCTGTGGCAACGCTCGCTCATCGACGACGAGCCCTGTGGGTGCGGGGAGCCCTTCTCGCAGTGCTCGTTCTGGACGGAGGTCGGCGCGAAGGCATTCGGAGGCTGGGACCGGGTCGACGCCGAGCGGGTCCTGACGCTCAGACACCGGATCGACCGGACGGTACGGACCCCCCAGCTGGCCGCGCGCGTGGGGGGACCCGCTTGGCACACCGACGTGCGCGAGTACGCGTCCTACTACTCCCGCATCTACCGGGCCGCCGTCGAGGTCTCCGGGAGCAGCGTCGTGGTCGACTCCAGCAAGCAGGCGTCCCTCCCGTACGTCCTCCGCTACGCCGATGGCCTGGATGTTCGCGTCCTGCACTGCGTGCGGGACAGCCGGGCAGTCGCCTACTCATGGACCAAGCAGGTCGCTCGACCGGATGCGACGACACCCGCTTCCCGGTACATGACCCGCTACCCGCCGGCGGTGCTCGCCATGAAATGGCTCCAGCACAATCTCGTCATCGACGGTCTCCGACTGGGACGCCTCCCGACGATGCTGCTGCGGTACGAGGACTGGGCCGACGACCCCGTCGCGGCGTATCGCTCGACCCTGGCGTTCGCAGGACTGGAGCCGCGCGCCAACGACCACGTCGACCACGACTGGGTGGACCTGCCCACGACCCACACCTGCAGCGGGAACCCGATGCGGTTCACGACCGGACGCGTGGGGATCCGTCGGGACGAGTCGTGGAAGTCCTCGCTTCCGCGGCGCAGCCGCGCACTCGTGACGGCTCTCACGGCCCCGCTGCTCGCGACCTACGGATACAGGAGGGCCCCCCGATGACTCGTGCTCCCTCGGTGAGCGTCGTCATCCCCGCCCACAAGCGGCCGGTGGAGCTGCGGCGGGCGATCGCAGCCGCCCGGGCACAGGACTACGCCGGCAGCATCGACGTCACCGTCGTCTTCGACCGTGCCGAACCCGACATGTCCCTGGCCGACGAAGGGGACCGCCCCGTCCGGGTACTTGCCAATCAGCGGGCTCCCGGGCTCGCGGGAGCCCGCAACACGGGGATCCTCGAGAGCACCGGCGAGCTGGTCGCCTTCTGCGACGATGACGACGAGTGGGTGCCCGAGAAGCTGACCAAGCAGGTGGGCGTCCTGACGCGCTCCCCCGAGTCCCCACTGGTGACCAGCTCGATCGTCATCAACTACGGGGACCACTCGACAGTCCGGCGGGCAGGCACCACCACGGTGACCCACGACATGCTGGTGGTCTCCCGCATGTCGATGCTCCACTCCTCGACCTTCGTCTTCCGCCGCAGCGCCCTGCTGGGGTCGGTCGGGCTCATCGACGAGAAGATCCCGGGCAGCCAGAGCGAGGACTGGGACATCCTGTTCCGCAGCTCGGCTGTGCGTCCTGTCCTTCACGTGGACGAGCCACTGGTTCGCGTCCTCTGGGGGAAGTCCTCCCACTTCTCCCGCAACTGGGAGACCAGGATCGCATCCTCCCTGTGGATCCTGGATCGATACCCCGAGGTGGCCGCGCATCAGCGGGGCTCCTCCCGGCTCATGGGTCAGATGGCCTTCGCGTACGCGAGCCTCGGCTGGCGTCCCGAGGCGTGGCGGTGGGCCGCACGCTCCCTTCGGGCCGATCCGCTGCAGTGGCGCAGCTGGCTCGCCACGGGGGTGGCCGTGGTGCCGCGTTCGAGTGAGCTCGTCCTCGGGACGCTGGGTCGTTGGGGACGCGGGGTGTGAGCGGACTGGTCCTGCTGGTCGCCTCGCCGGGGTCACTTCGACGAGTTGTACGAAGTGGCCGAGGATCTCGCCGGTGGGAGCTCGAGGTCTGGGCGACGGCCCCGACCCGCAGACCAGGGCGATGCTGACGGCCCTACGCACCCACCAGCCGGATCGCGTCGTCTCCACCGGCGCCACCATCGCGCTGCCCCACATGCTCGCCACTCGACTCCGGGGCATCCCGGTGACCTCCGTCGAGGGCGCCACCAGGCTCCAGGTGGAAGCCGTCCGGCTGTCAAAGGCCAGTGGGAGCAGCCAACGAAGGGTCAAGAAACGGTAAGATCATCATCCCTTCGTCAGGAGCGGAGCGATGGTGCCTCATGTGTGGTTGATTCCCTGCAGGTCGGCCCCCCGTCAGCTCAGGCTGTTCATCGGCGCGCTCTCGAAGGAGAACCTCGACTACAGCATCCTGCCGGTGGGTGAGATGCACGAACAGCCCCAGCCACCGGCAGACCTGGCCGTCCTGCACGGTGGACCCACCAGCCCCGAGCTGCTGGACTGCCTCCGCGCCCTGATGAGGCTGCAGGTCCCCACCATGGTGCTCGTCGCCGGCCTGAGCGACCGGCTCGAGTCATTGCTCCTCGACCGGGGCGCCCAGGACGTCCTTGCGCTGCCGGCAGCCCCGGAACTCATCCGCAGTCGGCTCCACGCCTTCGGACGCGTGCACGGGTTGGGCAGACCCACCGCACGGCGACCCGCGACTCTTCGCGTCCTGGACGACATCGAGGTCCACCCGGACCGCCGTGCAGTGTTCGTCGCCGGTCGCGGTGTCGACCTGACGAAAACCGAGTTCGATCTCCTCCTGCAGGTGTCACGCCATCCCGGGAGGGTGCTCACCCGCGAGGAACTCGCCCGCACCGCGGCACCCGTGCCGCTGACGGCACGAGCCCTCGAGTCCCACATGAGCAGACTGCGGATCAAGCTGCTGCGAGCGGGATCGCGCAACCACCTGCGTGCCGTCCGGGGCGTCGGCTACCGCTGGATCAACGGGTCGCGCTCGCGAAACGCTCGCGGCCCCGTCAATTATCCGTAAGGGATCCCGGCCGTCCGGGACTTCGGGGTAGTAGGGCCTCCGACCCCTCGCTAACTTGGCGATACCCCCCACGCCACGGCTCCCCTCCCGTCGTTGTGGTGGACGCGATCGATCCGCCCCCCCTGCGGTCGTGCGTCCAGCCGCTGCGGGTCGCCACCGGGTCCGTCGGCCTCCCAACGATCTGGAGTGCGCATTGTTCCCCCGCCTCACCCCCGTCCTCGCCAGCACCACCGCCCTGGTCGCCACCCTGCTCGCCCCGGCGTCAACTGGAGCCACTCAGCCCGAGTCCTCCTCGAAGGTCACCGGCACGCCGGCAGCGAGTGGTCAGCAGACCCTGTTCGGAGCCAACGCGTCCACGCAGGGACAGACACTGGCGGAGGGCATCGCGACCATCGACAGGCTCTTCGGTCCGGTCTCGGTCGTCAGACACTTCTCCCCCGGGCTGCCATTCGCGTGGAACAGCCGGAAGGCGGAACTGCTGGATGGCCGAACCCTGGTGGTCTCGTTCAAGGTGAACCCGAAACGGATCACGTCGGGTTCTCTCGACAGCTTCTTCCGGAAGTGGTTCGCCACGGCTCCGGAGGATCAGACCATCTACTGGTCCTATTTCCACGAGCCGGAGGACAACATCCGGGCTGGTGAGTTCACTGCGGCGCAGTACCGGGCGGCGTGGCGCCACCTGGACAGGTTGGCTGACAAGCAGCACAAGCCGAACATGTCCTCGACACTCATCCTGACGGAGTGGACCATGGACCCGCTGGCCAAGCGGGACTACCACGCATTCGACGCCGGCCACGACGTCGTGGACGCGATCGCGTTCGATGCCTACAACGGGGTCTGGGACCCGCAGCGGGACTACTACGAGCGTCCACGAGTCCTGCTCGGCAACATCGTCCGGGCAATGGAGCGAGACGGGCGTCCGTGGGGCATCGCCGAGATCGGCAGCAGGGTGGTCCCCGGTGATGACGGCACGGGTCGGGCGAAGTGGCTCACCGACATCGGCCGATACGCCCGGAGCCACGACGCCCTGTTCGTCACGTACTTCCACACGAGCGCCAGGAGCGACTGGCGCCTCAAGGACAGTCACTCCCGCGCCGCGTGGCGCACGCTCGTCAGCGAGAGCGGGGCGTGAGCCGACTCCTTGCAGCCTCGTCCAGCGGAGCCCGCCGGGGGGGGCTCCGTGGCAGACGGTGGCACGGAGCTGGGGTCGGTCAGGGACGACCCGGACCTCCCGGATCGACCCTGACAGACCCCAGGGCACGGATCCCCAGCTGATCGAAGCGCGCGAGGGCGGACTGCAGCTGGGCACGCGTCGTGGTCTCCGTCGGCACCGCCACCATGGCGGAATCGGTGACGAGGAGGAGTGCGTCGCCGTCCGCGCTCCCCGCCACGCCTGCATCCACCAGCACGTAGTCGAAGTCCCGCCTCAGATCCTCGATCATCGCCCTGAACGCAGGGCTCGACAGGAGGTCGGAGGACTCCACCAGGTCCTGACCACCGACGAGGACACTCACGCCGTCCTCCACGCTCTCCACGGACTGGCGCGGATCGAGGTGCTCCTCGAGGATCTCGACCAGACCGTGTCGGGGCGGGTGGCCCATCGCGCGCTCGACCATGGAGCCCTCGAGCCCCGGCGCGACGAGGAGGACGGAGTGATCGGCCTCGGCAAGCACCACGGCCAGGTTCGTGGCGACCGCCGTCGCGACGTTCTTCCCGATGGATGTCACACCAAGAACCCGCGGTCCCGGTGCATTCGCCACGACTGCCGCCCGCAGGCTGCGATACGCCTCGTGCTCGGCCGGGCCGCGCACCCGCACCAGCGGCCCCGTGTCCGAGGCGACCACCGTGGACCATGCCGGCAGGCCCGGCTCGCCGACCTCCGCGTTCCGGACGAGGTCCCTGCGCCACTCCCGCACCAGCGCGATGACCAGCCCGGTCAGGGCGCCGAGCAGGATCGCCGCAGCAACGAGGATCCACCTGGGCAGTTCATTCGACTCCGTCACCTCCGAGGCCGGATTGATGACGGACCCGGGGTTGGTACTGACCGACTCGGCCTCGCTCAAGTCCTCGCCGAGCTGCGCGAGGCGAGAAGCCAGCAACGGCGTCTCCTGGGACGCCGAGGAGTCCTCGCCCGACGCCTGTGACGTGGCGCGGCGAAGGTCACGCTCGACGTCATCCACCTGACGGCGAAGCTCCTTGACCCGGCTCTCCTGCCCGGAGGTGGCCCGCTTGGACCGGTAGTCCAGGTAGGCGTCCGCGAAGCCTTGCGCCCCGGCCTCCGCCCGCTCAGGAGAGCCCGCGGTATAGGTGATCTCCAGCATCTGGGTGTTGGAGGGCACGGTGACGTCCAGCACCTCGTTGACACCCGGGGTGGTCCTGCCGAGATCCTCGGACACCGCCTTGCTGACTGCAGTGGACGGCAGCAGGTGCGCCTCGGTGTCCATGGCGACGGCCAGCTGGGAGCCGTTGCCCGAGGCGTTCTCCGGCGAGAGCGGATTGCCGGGCACCGGAGTGAGGAGGATGAGGGAGGAGGAGGTGTAGGTGGGCTGCGCGCTCACGAGGTAGAAACCGGCGAACCCGACGAAGACCACCGTGGCCACCACGATGGTGCGCACGTGATGCCTGATCACGCTCATGAGCGAGGGGATGCCCCGCGACAAGGGCAGTCCCACGTTGCTCACACGTAACCCCCGATCTGCCCCGCTCGTGCCACAACCTCAACCATGAAGCCTGCTCACGCACTCTACATTCTCGGGCCGGCCGATACGCGTCAACGGCCCCTCGTCCATCTGGGTCTGCTACGGCAGGCCGCCGGTCCCGCCCAGGCGACTGGGCTCGGGCGGGTGCTCGAGGTCGCTGACGTCGTACCCGTGCGACTCCGCCCGGGCAGCGAACCGCTGCTCGATGGTCCGCCGCTGGTAGCGCTGCCACGGATTCCCGGTCGCCATCGCTTCCCAGGCCTTCACGTACGAGCTGGAGCGCGTGCTCTGGATCCGCTCGCTGGACAAGGTGCCGTCCAGGCCGAGGAACGAGGACACCTCGGCCAGGGTCGATCGCGGATCCGCGATGAGCGACTCATAGCGCAGGACCAGCAGCCGCTGAAGGTACGGAGCGTCCTCCCGGAGGAGGGCGTGAGCCGTGAACCAGTGGTCGACCAGCGAGGTCAGGGTGGAGCGCCGCGACCACTTGCTGGTGGACAGGGCCACGACGACCGGGTGCCGGGTGATGACGATCAGCGAGCTGCCGGGGAAGACGGTCTGCAGATAGCGGCCCATGACGAGGTTGGGAGGCGACTTCTCCACCAGCCACGGTCGCGTGGTGTCCCAGAACGGCCGCCACGCGCACAGCAGCGAGTGCCTCGCGGCAGCAGGGTCGACGGCGTCGCTCTCCGTGAGGTGGGCGCGCGGTGACCTGGCGAACCGCCCCGGGCCGCCCCAGGTCTCGGCCGGCTCGTAGACCCGCTGCAGATGCTGTCCCTCGTCTTCTCTCACGCCGGTCCCCGACAGGCCCGACACGTCGGGGTGATCCGCGAGAATCCTGCCCAGGGCCGTGGTGCCGCTGCGGTGCAGGCCACCGATGAACACGAGGTGCTGCCCGTCTGCACCGTCCGGACCGGTCATTGACCCTCCTCCCGGAGGCCCCATGGCGGCCGTCGGCCGAGGAGCCTGTCGAGACCGGCTGCCTGGTCGCCCAGGGCCTGCTCGAGGAAGGCGCGCCCCTCGGACGGCATCGACGTGCTGGGACGGGCGTTGTGCTGCTCGAACGTCAGGCCGTCGACCCAGGGCAGGCCGAGGAAGTCACACAGCTGCGCGAACTCCACTGGCGGACGGCCGAAGAAGTCCTCGCTGTAGACCACGTGCACCTGGGCCCGCGGGAAGAGCTCGAGGAGCTGCTGCACCTGCGCGACGTAGTCCCCTCGGCGCCGGTAGGCGTGGTGTCGGTGGGAGTAACTTGCATACCCCGGCTCAGCGGCCATCCGCTCGGCCTGACCGCGCAGGCGCTCGTCCTCTCTTTCCAACGCCTCCGTGAAGGGCAGGGTCTCGAACCCTCGGGCGGACTCGTGCTTCCAGGCGGAAAATGCCCGCTCCACGGGATCCCGGAACATGGCCACCACCCGGACGTCGGGCAGGTCGTGTGCCATCCGGGCCGGAGCCAGTGGATGGAAGAGGTAGTAACCACTGGCCTCGAAGACCACCGGGTCGCTGCCCTCCGGGACCGTCCTGCGCACGGTCCTGCGCAGGGGGAAGTGTCCCGCATACCAGGCCCTCCCCCGGTGGTGGTTCAGGTCGAAGTAGTTGATCCCCTTGTTGAACGTCGGACGGATCACGTGCGGGTGCTGCGAGAGGGCCCGGAAGAGTGACGTCGTCCCGCAGCGCTGGGCGCCGACGACGATGGTGTCGGGAAGCACGCGTGCACCAGCGGTGGCCCGTCCGGCGGTGACATAACCCGTGCGCACAGCGCTCTGCACCGGCCGGGGCAGGCTCGACCTGAGACTCATGGACAGCTCCTCGACTCGATGAAGCACGATCGGCCGGGGGCTCGAGCCCGAGTTGCGGACCCGAGGCCGATACTGGACGTAGTCTTACCCCCTGCTGAGGATACTGCGAGGCACGTGATGACGCGGCCTCCCCGGCCGAAAGGACCCAACCCGTGGACGAGAGCCCGCAGGTCGGGCCCGATGAGCGTATGACCGAGGCCCTCGGTTGCCTCCTCTCCCCCGGTGGGAGGGCACTGCGGACCAAGCCCTTCACCACCACGAGCGCACGACGCAGGTATGCGGTGGTTCCCGGCACCACGGACGGGCTCCTCGTGCCGCTGGCACCTGCCGCGTGCGCCGCGGCCGGGGTCGCCGGCCACTCGGCTGCATCGGGACCGCGTGCCAGGTGGGGCGTCAGAGCGCTCTCGACCCTGGCGCGCACGGGCGCCGCCCGCCTCGCACCCCGGCAGTACGTGCTCGGGGAGCCGCAGAGCACTCTTCTCGGGCACGTCGAGGATCTGCTCGGCACGAGGGTGTACGCCGCGGTCCACCTGGGACCGCCACGGGCCAACCGCAAGCCGGTCCTGCACCTGATGGATCGGCGCGGTGCCACGCTCGCGTTCGTCAAGGTGGGCGTCAACGCGCTCACCGACGCCCGGGTGCGCGCCGAGACCCGCGCCCTGGAACACCTGGCCACCCACCCACCTGCCGGCCTGGTCGTCCCGAGCGTTCTTGCATCGGGCGCCTGGCAGGGTCACCCCTACGCCGTCCTCGGGCCGGTGCCGACGGGCCCGGGACCCGCCGACGTCCCCACGACTGCCATGCGCATGCTCGCCGACAGCGCACCGGAGTGGCGGGCGAACCCCCTTCGCCGACCGTGGTGGCTGGAGGCCACAGACCTGTTGCTGGCCCGCCCCGACTCGGAGACGGTGCGTCGGCTGGGACGCGCCGGGGACGCCCTGGAGAAGACTGTTCCCCGACGCGGCATCCCCACCGGGCCCACCCACGGTGACTTCACACCCTGGAACTGCTTCGCAGGACCACGCGGCCACTCGGTGTGGGACTGGGAGCGCTTCGCGATGGATCGTCCGCTCGGGTGGGACGCCCTGCACTACGCGGTCAGCCTCGCGCGCCGCCACACCTCGATGCCGGCCGAGCTGGTGTCCCTGCGGACCCGGGCCGCAGGGCTCGTGGGCGCCAGTGGCGGTGAGCCAGACAGTGCAACGTGGGTCCACGCGGCCTACCTCTGGCACCGCGGGGTGTCTGCCGTGCGTGATGGCCAACTGGCTTCGGGGGCACGTGACGGCGACCTCGACCAGTGGCTGCTGCCCGAGCTGGAGGCTCTCCTCGCCGACCACCTGACGGCGCGACCATGACGATCGCCGACGGGCAGGGCCCCGTCCGCGAGTCAGCCGTGGGAGGGAGCGGAGCAGAGGGCCGATCGCTGCGCAGGGCAGCTCGAGGCAGCATCCTCACCCTGACCGGCTCGGCCGTGGCCGCCGTGGCCGGTTTCGCACTCACCCTGGCCATCACCCGGCTCAGCTCCCAGGACCAGGCGGGCCTCTTCTTCTCGGCCACGAGCCTTTTCCTCCTCGCCATCGGGTTGGCACGACTCGGGACCCAGACCAGCCTCGTGTACTTCATCTCCAGGGGAAGGTCCCGCGGCCGGCCCGACCTGGCGCGCCCCTACATGCGCACCGCCGCACTGCCCGTCCTGCTCGTGTCGGTGCTGGTGGGCCTCGGCCTCTTCGTCGGAGCCGAGGCCCTCGGTCGGTGGCTCAGCCCCGAGATGTCGGCCGACTTCGCCCGGTGGATGCGGGTGCTCGCTGTCGCGGTCCCGGTGGCGGCCGTGGCCAACCTCGCCCTGGCCGGCACGCAGGGGCTCGGAACCATGAAGGCCCTGGCGCTCGTCGAGCAGGTCGGACGCCCGCTGGGTCAGCTCCTCCTCGTGGGGGTGGTCCTCGTCTGGCTCGGCGATCCGGGCCTGCTCCCCACGGCCTGGGCGATCGTCTACGTGCCGGTGGCCGCCATCGCGTGGTGGTGGTGGCACCGCCTCGCCAGACCGGCACCGACCGAGGACGTCGGTGCCACGGTGCGCTCGCTGACCAGGCCGTTCTGGGCCTTCTCGACCCCCCGGGCACTGGCAGCGGTCACCCAGACGGCCATGCAGCGCTTCGACATCGTCCTCGTCGGCGCCCTGGCCGGCCTCGCGGAGGCCGCGATCTACACGGCCGCGACCCGCTTCCTCGTACTCGGTCAGATCGCGGGCCGGGCTCTGTCCCTGAGCATCCAGCCACTGCTGGGAGAGGCTCTGGCCCGTCACGACCGCGCCGTCGCGCGATCCCTGTACCAGGTGGTCACCGCGTGGCTCGTCCTGGGCACCTGGCCGCTGTACCTCGTCTTCATCAACCACGCGTCGTGGGCGCTGGAGATCTTCGGTGACGGCTACTCGGAGGCAGCGCCGGCGCTGGTGCTCCTCAGCTGCGTCATGCTCGTCGCCACGGCATGCGGGATGGTCGACATGGTGCTGAACATGGCCGGTCGGTCGTTGTGGAACCTCCTCAACGTCGTCGTGGCCTTCGGGGTCAACCTGGGCCTGGACCTGTGGCTCATCCCGCAATGGGGATTCATGGGAGCCGCCATCGGCTGGGCGGCCGCGATCACGACCAACAACCTGCTCCCCCTCGCCCAGGTCGCCCGAGAGCCCGGCATCCACCCCTTCGGTCGACAGACTCTCAGCGCCATGGGCACGGCGACACTCCTCTTCGGGGTGCTGCCCGCGGTGGCCAGCGCCGTGGCAGGCAACGGCCACGGCGTCTCGCTCGCCGTACTCTGCCTGGCCGCGGCCCTCTACGCGGTCGCACTCGTCCTGGCGCGTCGTCACTGGCACCTGACGCTCCTGGTCACTGCCGTACGCCGCCGCCGTCGCTCTCGCCGCGAAGGACCCCCGGGGACCTGACCGATCTCCTAGTCTGGTCCCCATGTCGCCCCCTTCGTTGACCGTCCTCGTCGTCGATGACGAGGCACCGGCACGCAACGAGGTCGCCTGGCTGCTCGACCAGGACGAGCGGGTGGGCCGGGTCCTCACCGCTGCCAACGGGACCGCCGCGCTCACCGCGCTCGAGCACGAGGACGTCGACGTCGTCTTCTCCGACATCGCCATGCCCGGCCTCGACGGGATGCAGCTGGCGCGCGTCATCCGCCGCTTCGTCGACCGTCCCCAGGTGGTCTTCGTCACCGCCTACGACAACCACGCCGTGGACGCCTTCGACCTCGACGTCGTCGACTACCTCATGAAGCCGGTGCGCCCCGAGCGCATCGGCGAGGCCGTCCGCCGCTGCCTCACGGCGCGGGAGAGGGAGGTGCCGACGGTCCCGAAGCAGGAGGAGGAGACGGTCCCGGTCGAGCTCGGCGGGGTGACCCGCTTCGTCCCCCTTCGCGAGATCCAGTGGGTGCAGGCCCAGGGAGACTACGCACGGCTGCACACCGCCACCGGCTCCCACCTCGTGCGCATCCCGCTCGCCTCCCTCGAGGAGCAGTGGGCCGCAGCCGGGTTCGTGCGGATCCACCGCTCCACCATCGTGTGCACGCACCACGTCGAGGAGGTGCGCAACGAAGGGGGTCGGTGCACCGTCGTCGTCGACGGCGAGGAGCTGCAGGTGAGCCGGCGCCACACCCGGGCGCTGCGCAGCACGCTGCTGCGGCCGCCCTCCGCGGAGGAGCGATGAGCACGCCACCCCCCCGGGTGCGCGTCACCCGCACCCGGGCGCCGGACGCGCCCGCGCCCCGACGCACCGTCCGTGAGGAGATCGCCGGGCAGTCCGGTCTCGGCACCACCTACGTCTCCTCGCTCGTGCGCGCTCAGCGCCACCTCGCCGCCACCGTTCTGGGCGCGGCGGCGTTGACCCTCGGCGCGCTGCCGCTGCTCTTCGCCCTGCTGCCGTCCACCCGCGCGCTGGCCGTCGGAGGCCTGCCGGTGGTCTGGCTCGTCCTCGGCGTGCTCGTCTACCCCGCCATCGTGCTCCTCGCCCGGTGGTACACCCGCGCCAGCGAGCGCATCGAGGCCGACTTCAGGGACCTGGTCGGTCGCCGGTGACACAACCACTCAGCGTCACCGCCATCATCGCGGTGTGCCTGGTCACCCTCGCCCTCGGCGCGCTGGGGCTGCGGCTGGTCTCCGGGACCAGCGACTTCTACGTCGCCGGGCGCACCGTCAGTCCGTGGCGCAACGCGAGCGCCATCGGGGGCGAGTACCTCTCCGCCGCAAGCTTCCTCGGTGTCGCAGGGCTGGTCTACGAGAGCGGCGTCGACATGCTGTGGATGCCCGTGGGCTACACCGTCGGCTACTTCGTCCTGCTCGTGCTCGTGGCCGCACCGCTGCGCCGCTCCGGGGCATACACGCTGCCCGACTTCGCCGAGAGCCGCCTGGAGTCCCGCACGCTGCGCCGCGGCTGCGCGGTCCTCGTCGTGGCGATCGGGTGGCTGTACCTGCTGCCGCAGATGCAGGGAGCCGGGCTGGCCCTGCGGCACGTCTCCGGGCTGCCGCACTGGGTCGGCGTGGTGGTCCTGACCCTCATCGTCGTGCTCAACGTCGCCGCCGGCGGGATGCGTTCGGTCACGCTCGTGCAGTCGGTGCAGTACTGGATCAAGCTCTCCGCGATCTCGGTGCCGGCCTTCGTCCTGCTCGCCTACTGGTTCATCAGCAACGGCCCCGCCCCCGAGGCCGGGTCGAGCTGGTGGGAGCCGCTGACCTCGACCGAGCCGACGACGCGCTCCCTCTTCACGACCTACAGCACGCTCGCCGCGCTGTGCCTGGGCACGATGGGGTTACCGCACATCGTGGTCCGCTTCTACACCAACCCCGACGGGGTGGCGGCACGACGCACGACGGTCTCGGTGCTGGCCCTGCTCGGGCTCTTCTACCTCTTCCCCCCGGTCTACGGGGTGCTGGGGCGGGCCTACCTGGGTGACGAGGCGCTGGCCGACCCGAGCCGCAGCGTCGTGCTCGGTCTGCCGGGGGCCGCCCTGCAGGGAGTGCCCGCCGCGCTGCTCACCGCGCTCGTCGCCGGCGGGGCCTTCGCGGCCTTCCTCTCGACCGCCTCGGGCGTGACGATGTCGGTCGCGGGGGCGATCGACCAGGACCTGCTGCGCCCGCTCATCTCCCGGTGGAGCGGTGGGGACGCGACCCCGGCCGCGTCCTTCCGGCTGGCCACCCTCGCGGGCGTGCTCGCTCCCGTCCTCATCGCGATCTGGGCACCGCCGGTGGGCATCTCCTCCGTCGTCGGGCACGCCTTCGCCATCGCCGCGGCCACCTTCGCGCCGCTGCTCATCCTCGGCGTCTGGTGGACCCGGCTGACCGCACTGGGCGCCGCGACCGGAATGGGCGTGGGCGGGGTGGCCACGGGAGGGGCCGCGCTGCTCTCCGTCACCGACGCCCTCCCGGAGGGATGGCCCTCCGCCCTCGCGACGGCGCCGACCGCCTGGGCGACCCCGCTCGCCTTCGTCATCACCGTCCTCGTCTCGCTGCTCACCCGCAGGCCACGGCGGTGGCAGCGCACGATGACCCGGCTGCACACGCCGGAGAGCGTGCTCAGCGAGACCACCTGACCGTTCGTCGCCGCCGGGGGCCCGCTGACCGCAGCCGATCGGTCCGCACGGCGCGCCAGAGCTCCCGTCG
The DNA here is from genome assembly GCF_001570965.1 of Janibacter corallicola NBRC 107790. Lineage (GTDB taxonomy): Bacteria > Actinomycetota > Actinomycetes > Actinomycetales > Dermatophilaceae > Janibacter > Janibacter corallicola. Next base: position 16,618 of record NZ_BCSR01000045.1, read on the forward strand.
AGCGCCTGCCCGACGCGGGCTCCCACGCCACCGTCGTGACCTGGACCACGCTGGTGCAGATCCGGGCCCTCGGACCCGGGCTGACACACGGAGGTGCTCATGAGCAACGATGCTCATCTCGGCGATCGGTACATCGCCGTGCAGGAATCGGAGGAGTTCAGCAAGCTCCGCCGCAAGTTCCGCAAATTCGTCTTCCCGGTGACCGCGCTCTTCCTCGCGTGGTACTTCCTCTACGTGGTCCTGTCGATGTTCGCGCCCGACTTCATGGGCATCAAGCTCTGGGGCAACATCAACATCGGGCTCGTCCTCGGCCTCGGCCAGTTCGTCTCGACCTTCGCGATCACGATCGTCTACGTGCGCTGGGCCGAACGCGAGCTGGACCCGGTGGCCGATGAGCTCGCCGCGAGCATCGACGCCCCGCAGGACGCGGCGGAGGTGGACTGATGAACGCACTCGTCGCCGCATCCGGGGGGACCGGGTCCCCCGTCCTCAACGTCTCGATCTTCGTCGTCTTCGTCGTCGTGACACTGACGATCGTCGTCAAGGTCGCCGCCGGCAACAAGACGGCCAGCCAGATGTTCACCGGTGGCGCGTCCTTCTCGGGCCAGCAGAACGGCCTGGCCATCGCCGGTGACTACCTCTCCGCGGCAAGCTTCCTCGGTATCGCGGGAGCCATCGCCCTGCAGGGATACGACGGCTTCCTCTACTCGATCGGCTTCCTCGTGGCCTGGCTGGTCGCGCTGCTGCTCGTCGCCGAGCTCATCCGCAACACCGGCCGGCTGACCCTGGCCGATGTGCTCTCCTACCGGCTGCAGCAGCGGCCGATGCGGATCGCGACCTCGCTGTCGGTCCTCGCGGTCTCGCTGTTCTACCTGCTGGCCCAGATGGCCGGTGCCGGCTCCCTCGTCTCGTTGCTCCTGGGCATCGACGGCGCGATCGCCCAGGACGTCGTCATCGGCGTCGTCGGTGTCGTCATGGTCGCCTACGTGATGATCGGCGGCATGAAGGGCACCACCTGGGTGCAGATGATCAAGGCGGTGCTGCTCATCCTGGCCGTCGCGATCATGACCGTCTGGGTGCTCGGCTTGTTCGGGATGAACCTCTCCCAGCTCATGCAGGGCGCCGTCGAGTCCAACCCTGACGCCGGGGAGGACCTCCTCCAGCCCGGCCTGAAGTACGGCGAGAGCCTGACGACGAAGATCGACTTCATCTCGCTGTCGATGGCCCTGGTCCTCGGGACCGCCGGGCTGCCGCACGTGCTGCAGCGCTTCTACACGGTCCCGACGAGCCGGCAGGCCCGCAAGTCCGTCGAGTGGGCCATCTGGCTCATCGGTGGCTTCTACCTGCTCAGCCTCGTCATCGGCTACGGCGCCGGCGCCCTCGTCGGCGCGGACCGGATCAACAACGCACCGGGCAAGGCCAATGCGGCGGCCCCGTTGCTGGCCTTCGAACTCGGCGGGTCCTGGCTGCTCGGCATCGTCTCGGGCATCGCCTTCGCGACGATCCTCGCGGTGGTCGCCGGCCTGACGATCACGGCGAGCGCGAGCTTCGCGCACGACCTGTACAACGAGGTCTTCAAGAACGGCCAGGCCAACCAGGCGGACGAGGTGCGGGTCTCGCGGAACGCGATCATCGTCATCGGCGTCATCGCGATCCTCGGCGGGATGCTGGCCAAGAACCAGAACATCGCCTTCCTCGTGGCCCTGGCCTTCGCCGTCGCGGCGAGCGCCAACCTGCCGACCATCCTCTACAGCCTGTTCTGGCGGCGCTTCAACACCCGCGGCGCGCTGTGGTCGATGTACGGCGGTCTGGCCTTCGCGCTGGTCCTCATCGCCTTCTCACCGGTCGTCTCCGGCTCCGAGACCGCGATGATCCCGGGCGCGGACTTCGCATGGTTCCCATTGGCGAACCCCGGCCTGATCTCCATCCCCGCCGGGTTCATCCTCGGCTGGCTGGGCACGGTCACCAGCCAGGAGTTCAACCGGGCCAAGTACGCGGAGATGGAGGTGCGCAGCCTCACCGGGCACGGCGTGGCCGAGGCCATCGAGCACTGACCCACCGCCACGAGCGAAGGGGGAGGCAGCCGCCTCCCCCTTCGCCATGTCCGGACGGGCTGGCGCGCCCGCGTCAGGAGGCGACGAGCCCCCGGCCGGTGGCCTCCCGCCGCAGCCGGGCCACCACGTCGTCGTCGACCGTGGCGAAGAAGTCGCCGACGACGTCCTCGAGGTGGTCGATCGACCGCGCCGCGAAGAGCACCGGCTGGTACTGGGTGATGTCGTAGTTCAGCGTGCCCATGTCGGCCAGATCCAGGTCACGGATCTCCATGTGGCCGTACTCCTGCATCTCCCCGTAGCTGGAGAGGATGCCCGCGCCGTAGGCTCGCAGGTCGCCGCCCTCGTACATGACACCGAACTCGATCGAGAACCAGAAGACGTCGGCGACGAACTGCATCGCCTCCTCGGTACGGCACCGCAACGAGGCCTGTCCCGCCGCCTCCACGATCGCCGCGAAGCGGGGCACGGCCAGCTGGTTCGCGTGCCCGATCACCTCGTGGATGATGTCCGGCTCGGGCGTGTAGAGCGGCTCCGCGGCGTGGCGCAGGTACTGCGTGGAGTTGAAGGTCCGGGCAGCGAGGTCGGCGTAGAAGTCACGCAGCGGGACCAGACCCGGCGCCGCCACGTAGGTCCATCCGGTGAGGGGCACCAGACGCTCGCTGACCTCGTGCAGCTGCGGCACGTGGTCACTCGGCAGCCCCAGGCGTTCCTTGCCGGCGACGTACTCGCTGTGGGCGTGCTGCTCGTGCAGGAGGCGCAGCTCGGCACTCACGCGCCGCCACACCTCGTGCTCGCTCTCGGTGTACTCGATCGTGGGCACGGGCGCGCCGCCGGCCCGGTCCCATGCCAGGGCGGCAGCGGCGATCGTCCCGCGCCGGTCCAGGTATTCGGGGTCGTCCTTGCCGGGGTGGGTATCGGCGAGGTGGACCCGAACGGTCCCGTCCTCCTGGGTGGTCACCGGGGAGTAGAGCTGTCCCTCTGTGAACATCGTGAACCTCCTGGGGCCACGTCGTTGTGGTCCCGTCACCTCAAGCGTGACACCACTGGACAGCCATGGCGAGCGTGCCCTGAATCGCTGGTCACCCTGCCCAGTCCCGGAGGCAGGTACCACGCAACAGTCTGGTCAGGCTGACCACCACCAGGGCGAAGGGGACCCCTCCCCCGTTCCGCCGGTTACCGCTGATCGCGGCCAGCGGCACGTCCGGCGCGTCGCCCCCCGGCTGCGCTTGTGCCGCACCGGCAGGCGCGGCAGGGTGAGACCGGAACCACGCGCCGGCCCCGGCGCGGCAGTCGACGAGGAGGACATGTGTCGGATTACAGCCCGAGTCCCGAATTCGCGAAGCAGGCCGTCGGGAAGGCCGAGCTCTACGACGAGGCAGCCGCTGACCACGAGGCCTTCTGGGCTGCTCGGGCCAGGGAGTACGTCACCTGGAGCAAGGACTTCGACTCGACGCTCGACTGGAGCGACGCTCCCTTCGCCAAGTGGTTCGTGGGTGGCGAGCTCAACGTCGCGTACAACTGCGTCGACCGGCACGTCGAGGCCGGCAACGGTGACCGGGTGGCGATCCACTTCGTCTCCGCCAATGGTGATGACGACCGCGACATCACGTACGCCGAGATGCAGCGTGAGGTCGCCAAGGCCGCGAACGGCCTCGCCTCGCTCGGTGTGCAGAAGGGCGACCGGGTCGCGATCTACATGCAGATGATCCCCGAGACCATCTTCGCGATGCTCGCCTGCGCCCGCCTGGGCGCGCCCCACTCGCTGGTCTTCGCCGGATTCTCCGCGGACGCCCTTCGCACCCGCATCAACGACGCCGAGGCCAAGGTCGTCCTCACGAGCGACGGCCAGTTCCGCAAGGGCAAGGCGATGCCGCTGAAGAAGGCGGTCGATGAGGCAGTCGAGGGCACCGCCGCCGAGACGGTGCTCGTCGTCAAGCGCACCGGCTCCGAGGTCGACTGGCACGAGGGCCGCGACCAGTGGTGGCACGACGTCGTCACCCCGGCCGCCGACACCCACGAGGCCCAGCCCATGGACAGCGAGCACCCGCTGTTCCTCCTCTACACCTCCGGCACCACCGGCAAACCGAAGGGCATCCTGCACACCTCCGGCGGGTACCTCACCCAGTGCGCCTACACCAACGCGGTCGTGCACGACGTGCACCCCGAGAGCGACGTCTACTGGTGCACGGCCGACATCGGCTGGGTCACCGGCCACAGCTACATCGTCTACGGGCCGATGGCGCTGGGCGCCTCGCAGATCGTCTTCGAGGGCACCCCCGACAGCCCGCACCAGGGGATCTTCTGGGAGATCGTCGAGAAGTACAAGGTCTCCATCCTCTACACGGCGCCCACCGCGATCCGCACCTTCATGAAGTGGGGCCCCGAGATCCCGGCCAAGTACGACCTCTCCTCGCTGCGCGTCCTCGGGTCCGTCGGTGAGCCGATCAACCCCGAGGCGTGGCGCTGGTACCGCGATCACATCGGCGGCGGCACGACTCCGATCGTCGACACCTGGTGGCAGACCGAGACCGGCGCCATCATGAACTCCCCACTGCCCGGTGTCACCGACCTCGAGCCGGGCAGCTCCCAGGCACCCATCCCGGGCATCCACGCAGAGGTGCTCGACGACGACGGCAACCGCCTGACCGACCCGGACGCGGTCGGCTACCTCGTCCTGACGAAGCCCTGGCCGGCCATGCTGCGCGGCGTGTGGAAGGACCCGCAGCGGTACAAGGACACCTACTGGAGCCGCTTCGGCCCCGACAACTACTTCGCCGGCGACGGCGCCAAGTACGACGAGAAGGGCAACATCTGGATCCTCGGCCGCGTCGACGACGTCATGAACGTGTCCGGCCACCGGCTCTCCACCGCCGAGATCGAGTCCGCCCTCGTCCACCACTCGAAGGTGGCGGAGGCGGCCGTCGTCGGCGCCACCGACGAGACCACCGGCCAGGCCGTCGAGGCCTTCGTCATCCTGCGCGAGGACGCCGCGAGCGAGGCCGACCAGGCTGATGAGGGCGGCGCCCTCATCAAGGAGCTCCGCGACCACGTCGCCAAGGAGATCGGCCCGATCGCGAAGCCCCGCTCGATCATGATCGTCTCCGAGCTGCCGAAGACGCGCTCGGGCAAGATCATGCGCCGGCTGCTCAAGGACGTCGCGGAGAACCGCGAGGTCGGCGACGTCACCACCCTCGCCGACTCCTCCGTCATGGACATGATCCAGAAGGGCATGACCGCACCCGCGAACGACTGATCCGCGCAGAACACGGGGCGGGCCCGGCTCCTGCTGGAGTCGGGCCCGCCCCGTCTCGTGCATTGGAGGACACATTCCCCCAGCACGCAAGAAGGCCCCCATCGACTCGATGGGGGCC
>NZ_BCSR01000046.1 GCF_001570965.1 Janibacter corallicola NBRC 107790
GGAGCCGCTGGCGGCGGGCCCAGCGCAGAAATCGCAGCAGAGGTCTGCGCTGGGTGGGGGCCTCGGACAGGTACATCTCCAGCTGTCCCTGGCTGCACGTGCCCAGGTCACTGTCGCTCTCGTGCAGCCACTGCAGGAATCTGGCAGCGACCACGACCTGGTGACGACTGGCGTACCGACGACCGTGACTCAACCCGCCTCGTTCGGCTCGGCGTCGTGCCGCTGCCAGGACCCGCCACCGCGCGTACCGATCCAGGATGGATCGATCCGTTGGGGCCGCAGTATCGACGAGGCGTTGCAGGTCGGCCCGGAGGCGGGCCAACGGGTTGTCCCGTTTCGGGATGGAGCCGCTTACCACGAGCAGAGAACGTAGGTGTTCGATGGCCGCGGCCGCTCCACCGCGATCTCCGGCGGCCTCGTCCAGCGCCTCGTGGCTGGGGGCCACTCCGTGTGACGCCAGGCGACGCACCACCTGGGCACCTTCGCTGTGGCGCAGCCACCTGAGCTGGGTTCGCGGTACCGGAGCCTGCTGGATCACCACGGCCAATGGCTCCCAGCCGCTGGGCCGGCCGGCCTCCGGCCCGGCGACGAGGTCGGTCAGCTGAGCCGTCAGGATGCACCGCAGACACGTCACGGCTCCGGCGTGGCTGTAGCACCACGTGGTCTGCGCGCACAGGGCGCAGGCTTCCCAGCGCCCTCGATAGCACTTCACGCAGATGGTCAGACCGCCCCGTTTGGAGCGGCTCTCCTCGGTGCGCCCGCACAGGTCACAGCGGCTGGTCGGCGGTTGGTAGCAGTTGGCGCACAACGCCTCCCTGGTTGCCTTGTCCCTGCTCGCGACCGGTGCCCGCGTGCCGCAGGAGCCGCATGCCTCCCACGTGGTCCGGTCTCGGCGGCGACACCCTGAGCAGCGGGGCCCTCCGCCCGGCCCCCCGTGGTCGGCCGCGGGCTTCAGGCGTCCGCACTGCGAGCACGGGTGGTGGGGCTTGCGCTTGTGATAGCAGTGCGCACACAGGACCGTGTCCTCATCGAGGCGTTTTCCGACCGGCCGCACGCGCCCGCACTCACTGCACGGGTGGGTGTTCGCCTTGCGCAGGCAGTTCCCGCAGATGCGGTGACCGTTCTCGCGGGGATGCGGCAAACGCTTGACGTCCCCGCAATGCTGGCAGGCCGGCGCGACGAGCCCAGACACGCCGGTCTCGGCCAGCGTAGCGATCAGGTCAGCGACGACCACCGGGGCGCGGTTGTCGCCACGGCCCAATGCTCCCGGGTGCTCCGTCAGGTAGGCGGCCAGCGAGGCCAGCCGGTTGTCCGCCGACGCGACACGCTCGATCGCCTCCTTCGTCGCCGTCTCCCCCGCGTGCGGGTCGAGAGAGCAGACCTGGTCCATGACCATCGCCACGCGGGCGGCGCGGCGATCGCGGGCGGACCCCCGGATGGACGAGCGTGCCGCCTGCCGCTTGTAGCAGCGCAGGCAGATCGGGCCATCCGATCGGTGCTGGTTCACCCTGCGGACCTCCCCGCACACGGCACACTCGCGCCACGTCGACTCATCCGTGGCGGCGCACGTCTGGCACACCGGCCCCTCGGCGGTTCTGCGATGGACGCGCCGGTCCCGACCGCACAGCAGGCACCTCTCGCGACGGACACGCTCGTAGCACCGATTGCACTGCCTGCCCTCGGGGTGTGCCCGCTCGAGCACCACGTCATCCCGGCCACACCCCACGCAACGAAGGGGTGGGAGCCCGGCGACGTCGAGGCGCTGGAGCTCGATCAGCAGGCGGTAGACCAACCGCGACATGGCCCCCGTGGGATGGACCAGCTCGTCGGGACGTCTCAGCACCTGCCTCGAGAGGCGCTTCAACGTCTCCACGCGTGGCGCCGCCGCGTCGAAGGCCGCGCTGATGCTGTCCACCGAGGCGGTGGGGTACGCCGCGAGGACAGTCTCGAGGGCTGACGCGCAGATGTGCGCCCGTTGCTGCGGGGTGCCTTGAGGTCGTTCCACACCTGTCGGGAGCTACTCCCTGAACACCTCCGCCCGGCGGGGACGGCCCAAAGTCGACGGCGCATCGGAATCGTGCGAGGTTCCGCCGGCCGCTCGTTTCGGCCGGGTCGTGGCAGCGATCGTGTACGGCTCGATCAGGTCCCCGGGCTCACACTCCAGGGCATCGCACAGGGCAGCCAGCACGTGCAGGCTCAACCGTTCAGGAGTCCCGGTCACGAGTCGGTAGACCTGCGAGGGCGAGAGCTCGACCCCCCGATCGGCCAGCAGGGGCACCAAGTCGCTCGTGGCGAACATGCCCCGATCGGCCATCAGTTTCCGCAGGTTCCACGTGTACTTCACGGCCCTCATCGTCCTGCTCCCTCCTCACCTATCGAGGGTGGCCGGGCGGCCACACCCCGTGATTCCAGGACGCCGTCGGCAACGGCGTTTCCCAACGCCTGCCGCAGCATCGTGTTCATGTAGTCCGAACTGACCCCGGCATAGATCGAGGTCGTCGACGCCCACGCGTGACCGACCTGCTGTTGGATGAAGTAGGGGTCCCAGCCCGCTTCGACCAGGTGGGTGACGTAGGAGTGGCGAAGACTGTGCAAGCGCAGCTCACCGGGCAGGCCAGCGCCGTCGATGTATTGCCGGAACCGGCCCTCGAGATACGAGGCACTGACCCGGCCGCCACGCTCGGTCGGCCACATCATGGTGCGCTGGCCCACGCCGTACATCGGGCGCACGTCCTCGAGGTACTCCTCCATCACCCCCACAATCCACGGGAACACGGTCAGCACCGTGCGCCGTCGAGGGGGAGATCCCTTCGACGCCTTGCCGTAACGCACCAAGCATGACCCCAACGACCCGAGTCCCGGTGCGGCAGAGTTGCGGTGGAAGTCCGTGACCGCCAGCTTGGTGACCTCGCCCCTCCTCAGCCCGAACGCGTACGTCGTCTTGAGCAGGGTCGCATCACGGAAGGCCGCCAAGGCTCCCTTGCGCCCGGACGCCGCGGCCCTCACGACCTGCTCATCAGCGAAGTCGAACAGAGCCTGAACCTCGGCCGTGGTGAAGGGACGCACCCGAGGGTTCGACTCGAACTCACTGACATGCCGAGCCACGTTCCACTCATGACACACCTGCACCGGGTGGGTCCCGAACCGCTCGAAGCACGCCTCCCCCCACCCATAGCGGGCGTCGACCAGGTAGTCGCAGAACATGGCCACCGACATCTGGTACGAGCGGATCGTCGAGTACGCCCGCTGCCGCGACCGCAGCTCAACCGTCCACGCCTCGATATCCGCAGCCTGCCACGCCCACGGGTACTCCCCGGTGAACTCGAAGAACCGCTCGACCGCCCTCACCCGAGTGGAGATCGTCGTCTGCGACAACATCCGAGCCCCCTGCTGCATGCGCCACCCACGCTGCATCGCCGTCCACATGGCCTCCTGCGGATCCAAGTGGACGACATCGCCACGCAGCAGCGACCACACCGACGCGGGCTGCTCGCCACGCCCTTCAGACCCCACCACTCGACCTCCCTAACCATGCGGCACCAGATGCACATATCATGCACCCAATGCAATCGACCAGGCAAGACCCGCCCCGTCAGCGGGTCTCGAGCCTGGCCTGACGCTTCGAGAACGCGTCCACCGACACCTCGGGACAGTGAGCGCCCTACTCCCCCAGCGTTCATCTGATGCACGAATCGTGCATCATTTCCTATAATGCTCGGAACCCGAGGAGAAGGGCCCGTGGTCCTGGTGGTCCTGGATGGGCGGTGCCTTCGACAGGGACACCGGGTGGCGCATCGACTACCACCTCGCCTCCCCGGCCCTGGCACGAAGGGCACGTACCGCCGGCACCGACCGACCGGCGTCGGCGGCCGAGCGGATCAGCGACCACGCACCGGTGGTCGTGGACTATGCCTTGGCACCCTGAGGAGGCGCGCCAGCGCCGTCTCGAAGGGGGCGGATACCGTGGCTCCATGAGCGACCTGACCCTGCTGCACAACCCGAAGTGCTCCACCTCCCGCGCAGCCCTCGAGACGATCGAGGGCGAGGGTGTCGAGGCCGACGTCGTCCAGTACCTCAAGGAGCCGCTCGACGAGGCCGCCCTGCGCGAGCTCATCGGCAAGCTCGAGGACGAGCCGACCGCCCTGGTGCGCCGGGACTCCTTCTTCAAGGAGCAGGGCCTGACCGACGCCGACGTGGCGAGCGTGGACCAGGTCGTCACGGTGCTCGTGGAGCACCCGCGGCTGATGCAGCGTCCGGTCATCGTCAAGGGTGACCGGGCGATCATCGGTCGGCCCAAGGACCGGGTCGCCCCCTTCGTCGCCGGCGGTTCCTGAGGCGCGACGAAGGAGCCTCGAAGGGCTGATCGCCGACCGGGCAGGGTCAGTCGACCCGCAGCTCACCCATCTCGTCCCAGCCGGCACCCTCGACGGTGCGGCTGATGATCCTCGGGGTCTCGGCGAGGGCCGGCTTCATGGCCTCCAGCCCCTTGGCGAAGTGGTCGCTGGTCACGTGGGCCTCGCCCGCGTCGTCCTGGAAGGCCTCGACGAGCACGTACTCGTCCTCGGCGTCCAGGCTCTTGCTCCACTCGAAGAAGATGTTGCCCGGCTCCGCGCGAGTGGCCTCGGTGAACTCCCGCACGAGCTCCGGCCACCGCTGCGTCCACTCGGGCTTGGTCCGGTACTTCACGACGATGAGGATCATGCCCCCACGCTAACGCTCAGTCCCGCAGCAGGGCACCGTGCTCCAGCAGGTCGGAGGCCGCGGCGCGGACCTGCTCCACCGCCCGTGGGTGCCCGCCGAGATCGGCGATCACGAGGTCGGTGAGCTCGGCGAGGGCTCGCGGGCGGTCCGCGGCCCGCCAGAGGGCGGCACCGGCCCCACCGAGACGAAGGGGGCGTGCCTCCGCCAGCACGAGCACCTCCCGATCGACCGCGATCGCGTCCGACCACGGTGCCCGCACCAGTCGCGTTGCGGCCGTGAGGTCCTCGCCGGTGTCGGCAGCGCCGTCGAGGTCGGCCCCAGCGGGATCGGTCCCGGCGGGGGGCGGCAGGTGCTCCCAGGTCTGCTCGGCAGGAGCGGCGCTCGCGAGGTGCTCGGTGACGAGCTCCCGGCAGCGGGAGATCTCGGCGTAGCGCAGCCGAGACGGGGGGCCGCCGGCGGTGGCGGCCTCGGCCAGCCGGTGCAGGCCGCCCGGCAGCCACCACGTCGAGGAGGTCTGCGGCAGCATCGCCAGCACCTGGTCCAGGAGGCCGACGGTCTCGATCACCGGCCGGGTCACCGCGGCGTCCCGCTCGAGGGTGAGCAGCGCCGCGATCCGGGGACGCGCCGGCGTCGCCCGCAGGCCCACCTCGTCCGGCGAGGGCTCCACCTTGTCCCCGGGCGTCGTCGGGTCGGCGATGAGCGAAGGGGGCTTGGGGTGCGGCGCGATCCGCCCGTCCGCGAGGAGGACGACGGTCTCGTCGCTGATGTAGCCCAGGCCCCGCCCGAGCTCGCGGGTCGCGGTGGACTTGCCACCGCCGGAGGCGGCGACGAGGACGAGGGCGCGGCCCCCTTCGTCCGCCAGCGCAGCAGCGTGCAGCAGGCTGGCCCGGCCACGCAGCCGGAGCAGGCCGGCGCGGGTCAGCTCCCGGGAGAGGGTGTAGGCCGACCCCTTGGCCACGAGGGTCTCCGGCTCGGGGTCCAGCACCGGGGTGCCCGACCCGAGGAGCTCCGCCGCCCGCTGCCAGCGCGCGGCCGTGGCCCGTGCCTCGTCGGCATCGAGCCGGTCGAGGTCCAGGCGCCACCGACAGCCCATCGACACCAGGTCCAGGTGCCGCTGCTGCGCCGGGGTTCGCTCACTCACGGGCGACATCCTCCCCTAGGCTCGGTCCTATGCCTCGACCGCACGCCGCCGCCCTCTTCGAGGACGCCTGGAACCGTCAGGCCGCCGGGCTGATGCGTCGGCGGGACTGGGGCACCCGCGTGCTCGCCTTCACCGGGTACGGCAGCACCGACCGGGTGCGGGTGCTCGGTCGGGTGCTCATCACGCGGCGCCCCTACAAGCCGGCGGGCGCCGACGCACGGGCGACGTGGCTGGAGCTGCGCACCGCCGAGAACGAACGGCGCGGCTGGCGCTTCTTCTTCACCACGCCGGCCGTCGGCGAGCCGGTGACCGTGATGATCGGTGACCGCGAGTACCGCACCCGGACCGACCGCTCCGGGATCATCGACCTGACGATCGTCGAGCACGGCCTCGAGCCGGGGTGGCACGACCTGCGGCTGCTCTCCCCGCGGGCGGCCGAGACGACGGCCGCGGTCCTGGTCGTGGACCCCGAGCAGACCTTCGGGATCGTCTCCGACATCGACGACACGATCATCACGACGACGATGCCGCGACCGATGATCGCGGCGTACAACACCTTCTTCCGGCACGAGGGCACGAGGCGCGCCGTCCCCGGCATGGCGACGATGTACCGCGAGCTGCTCGAGCAGCACCCCGGCGCCCCGATCGTCTACGTCTCGACGGGGGCGTGGAACGCGGTGCCCCCGCTGATGCGCTTCCTGCGCCGGGCCGGCTACCCCGTGGGCCCGATGCTCATGACCGACTGGGGCCCGACGAACACCGGCTGGTTCCGTTCCGGGCAGGACCACAAACGGGCCTGCCTGCACCGGCTCGCACGGGAGCTGCCGCAGGTGCGGTGGGTCCTCGTCGGAGACGACGGGCAGCACGACCCGAGCATCTACGGCGAGTTCGCCGAGCAGCTGCCGGAGAAGGTCCGGGCCATCGGCATCCGGCTGCTCTCGGCGACCGAGCAGCTGCTCAGCCACTTCACGCCCATCGCGACCGACGCCTACGAGCAGCACGTCGGCGTCGAGCTGCCGGTGTGCCGCGCCGCCGACGGCTACCTCATGCTCGACCAGATGCGCGAGGCACTCGTCTCGACCCACCAGCGCGATGCCTGAGCTGCCCGAGGTCCAGGCGCTCGTCGACTTCCTCGGCGAGCGGCTCGACGGGCTGGCGATCGAGGCCCTGGAGCTGGCCTCCTTCTCCGTGCTGAAGACCTTCGACCCACCGCCGCAGGCCCTCGAGGGTGCCCCGGTCGACGGGGTCCACCGCCACGGGAAGTTCCTCGACATCGACTGCGACGGAACCCATCTCGTGCTTCACCTGGCCCGCGCCGGCTGGATCCGCTGGTCCGAGAAGCTGCCCCGCACCCCGGTGCGGCCCGGCAGGTCGCCGATCGCCCTGCGGGTCCGGCTGGTCGACGGCTCCGGCTTCGACGTCACCGAGGCGGGGACGAAGAAGAGCCTGGCCGCCTACCTCGTCCGCGACGTGCAGGAGGTGCCCGGGATCGCCCGGCTCGGGCCCGACCCGCTCTCCACCGGCTTCACCCGGGAGGCCTTCGGCGAGCTGCTCGCCGGCCGCAATGCCCAGATCAAGGGGGTCCTGCGCGACCAGAGCATCATCGCCGGGGTCGGCAACGCCTACTCCGACGAGGTGCTGCACGTGGCGCGGCTGTCCCCCTTCGCGCTGACGGCCAGGCTCACCGACGCGCAGGTGGATGCCCTCCACGACGCGCTGCAGGAGACGCTCCGCTCCGCCGTGGCGGCCGCCAGCGGCAAGCCCGCGGCCGAGCTGAAGGACGCCAAACGGGCGGGGATGCGCGTGCACGGACGCACGGGAGAGGCCTGCCCGGTCTGCGGGGACGTCGTGCGCGAGGTGAGCTTCGCCGACAGCTCGCTGCAGTACTGCGCCACCTGCCAGACGGGAGGCACACCGCTCGCCGACCGGCGAACGAGCAAGTTCCTCAAGTAGTCGGCTGCGCTCGCCTTCCTCAGCCCGCTGAACGTGACGATTGCCACCAACCGCAGTGGGTATGGTCGGTCAGGAGTCCGCAATCCTCCGGAAGGTGCTGCCATGGAGCGTCGGCCTGGTCATCGTCATGTGTCTCCTGGTGGGGATGCGGTCGAGCGTCCTGGCCCGGATGCTCCCGTGGGCCGCGTCGCCCTCTTCGCCACCTGCTTCAACGACACGATGTGGCCGGAGACGCTCAAGGCCACCGTGCGACTGCTGGAACGGCTCGGCGTCGACGTGGACTTCCCGACCGCGCAGACCTGCTGCGGCCAGATGCACACGAACACCGGCTACGGCAAGGACGCCCTGCCGCTCGTCCAGCGCTTCGTCGACGTCTTCGAGGACTACGACGCGGTCGTCGCGCCGTCGGGCTCGTGCGTGGGCTCGGTCCGGGAACAGCACGAGTGGATCGCCGGCGACGCCGGCGAGGACCGGCTCGTCGAGCGGGTCCGGCGCACCTCGCCGAAGGTCCACGAGCTCTCGGAGTTCCTCGTCGACGTGCTCGGCGTGACCGACGTCGGGGCCTACTTCCCGCACCGGGTCACCTACCACCCGACCTGCCACTCACTGCGCATGCTGCACGTGGGCGACAGGCCGCTGCGGCTGCTGCGGGCAGTCCAGGGCATCGACCTGGTCGAGCTCCCCGGGGCGGAGGAGTGCTGCGGCTTCGGCGGGACCTTCGCGGTGAAGAACGCCGACGTCTCCATCGCGATGGGCTCGGACAAGGCCCGCAACGTCGTCTCCACCGAGGCCGAGGTGCTCGTCGCCAGCGACAACTCCTGTCTCGCCCAGATGGGCGGGATCCTGGACCGACAGCGGTCGGGCGTGCGGTGGATGCACCTGGCCGAGATCCTCGCGAGCACTGAGGAGGACGAGTCATGACGGCGTCCGAGTCCCGACGGACCACCTGGCGTGACCACCGGCCGGAGCCCGGCCCCGTCCGGGACACGCCTCCCACCTTCGTCGGCATGCCGGCCTTCCCCGACGCCGCCAGGGCTGCGCTGGACAACGCCCAGCAACGGCACAACCTGCACCACGCGACCCACACGATCCGGGACAAGCGGGCCGGGGTCGTCGACGAGATCTCCAACTGGCAGGAGCTGCGGGATGCCGGCGCCGACGCGAAGCAGGAGGCGCTGACCCACCTCGCGGAGCATCTCGAGGAGCTGGAGAGCAACCTGATCGCGGGCGGGGCCACCGTGCACTGGGCGCGCGACGCCGAGGAGGCCAACCAGATCGTCCTCGAGATCGCCCGCGCCAAGGCGACCGAGGAGATCGTCAAGGTCAAGTCGATGACGACCCAGGAGACCGAGCTCAACGAGGCGCTCGAGGCCGGCGGCATCGACGCGTGGGAGACCGACCTGGCCGAGCTGATCGTCCAGCTCGGGGACGACCTGCCCAGTCACATCCTCGTCCCTGCCATCCATCGCAACCGCAGCGAGATCCGGGAGATCTTCCGCGACCAGATGGGCAAGGTCGGGCGGCCCGCCCCGGAGGGGCTCTCCGACGACCCGGCCGAGCTGGCCAGTGCGGCGCGCCTGCACCTGCGGGAGAAGTTCCTGCGGGCGAAGGTGGGAGTCTCGGGCGCGAACTTCGCCATCGCCGAGACGGGCAGCCTCGTCGTCGTGGAGTCGGAGGGCAATGGCCGGATGTGCCTGACCCTGCCCGAGACGCTGGTCTCGGTGGTCGGCATCGAGAAGGTGCTGCCGACCTGGGAGGACCTCGGGCCCATGCTGCAGCTGCTCCCCCGCTCCAGCACCGCGGAGCGGATGAACCCCTACACGTCGATGTGGACCGGCGTGCACGAGGGCGACGGCCCCCAGGAGGTGCACGTCGTCCTGCTGGACAACGGCCGCAGCCACGTGCTCGGCGACCGGCTCGGACGCCAGGCGCTGCGCTGCATCCGCTGCTCGGCATGCCTGAACGTCTGCCCGGTGTACGAGCGCACCGGCGGCCACGCCTACGGGTCGGTCTATCCCGGCCCCATCGGCGCTGTGCTCAACCCCCAGATGCGCGGCACCGAGACCCCCATCGACAAGTCGTTGCCGTACGCCTCCAGCCTGTGCGGAGCCTGCTACGAGGTCTGCCCGGTCAAGATCAACATCCCCGACCTGCTCATCGAGCTGCGGGGCCGCGTGGTCGAGCAGGAGCGCCCGAACGCCGAGTCGGCCGCCCTGCGGGCCGCCCAGTGGGTCCTGGCGGACCCGAAGCGCCTGGGTGCCGCGCAGAAGGCCTCCAACGTCGTCGGGCACGTCGTCCGGGACCGCACGATCCGCGGGGTGCCCGGGCTCGGGGCCTGGACCAGCGCCCGCGACGTACCGACACCGCCCACCGAGTCCTTCCGGCAGTGGTGGGCCCGCGAGAGGGGCACGAGCGCATGAGCACCGCCAGGGACGACATCCTCGCCCGCGTCAGGGACGCGACCGCGGACGTCACCAGCCCCCCGCAGGAGACCCGACGTCCGCCGGTCCACGACCAGCCCGGGCCGGCCGCGCCGGAGGTACTCGATCTCTTCGTGGAGCGGGTCGCCGACTACAAGGCGCAGGTCATCCGCGTCGGACGTGACGAGGTCGCCACCACCGTGGCCGACGTGCTGCGCCGCGAGGGCTGCCGGTCCGTGATCGTCCCCGACGGGGTCGACGAGGACTGGGTGCGCACGATCGATGGCGTGGTGCAGGTCCGCCGCGACTCCCCGACGGTCACGCACGACGACCTCGACCGCACCGACGCGGTCCTGACCGGGTCGGCCGTCGGCATCGCCACGACGGGCACCGTCGTCCTCGACCACGGCCCGGACCAGGGCCGCCGGGAGGTCACGCTGGTGCCGGACACCCAGGTCTGCGTCGTGCGCAGCGACCAGGTGGTGCCCGACGTCCCCGAGGCGGTGCAGCGGCTGCGGCCGGACGGCTCGGGACACCCGCGCCCGTTGACGTGGATCAGCGGACCGAGCGCGACGAGCGACATCGAGCTGGTGCGCTTCGAGGGCGTGCACGGGCCGCGCACGCTCATCGTCCTGCTCGTCGACGACTCCTGACCCGGCGGCGTGCCGCCGCGGGAGGCAGCACCGCACCGCGCGTAGCGTGCAGCCATGGGACGGCATCGGGGAAGCCTTGCAGGGAGCGCACTGGTCCTCACGCTGCTGGCCGGCTGCGCCGGCAGCACCGCGGGGGGTGATGACCCGTCGAAGGACGCGTCGGGCAGTTCGGCGCCCTCGACGTCCTCGGGTCCCTCCGGTGCGTCGGACTCGCCGAGCGCACCGCCGGGCACCACGCAGGTGACCCTCGCGGCCTCCGGGGACCTGCTCCCGCACTCCTCGGTGCTCGAGAGCGCGCAGCAGGACGCCGAGGGGAAGGGCTACGACTTCGTCCCGATGTTCCGCGACGTACGCAAGGACATCTCCGCGGCGGACCTGGCCCTGTGCCACATGGAGACCCCGCTCTCGCCCGACGACACGAACCTCACGCGCTCCGGGGTGCTCGTCTTCAACAGCCCGCACGAGCTGGCCACCGCCGCGGCGAAGGTCGGGTACGACGGGTGCGACTTCGCCTCCAACCACACCTGGGACCGGGGCCGGCAGGGCGTCGCCGACACCCGGAAGGTCCTCACCGAGAACGACCTCGGCTACGCCGGGCCGGCCGTCAAGGACTCACCGGACCGGCGGCGGGCCACCTACGACGTCGGTGACGCCACGGTGGCCCAGCTCGCCTACACCTACACCCTCTACAACGACGGCAGCCCGACGACGACCGTCCCGCCGGAGGCCCCCTCGACCGGCCACAACCTCTGGCCGAAGGTCGGCACCGAGGGCATCCTCTCCGACGCGCGGGCGGCGAAGAAGGACGGCGCGGACTTCGTCGTCGTGAGCATGCACTGGGGCATGGAGTACCAGACCGAGCCCACCCAGCAGCAGCGGGAGATGGCCCGCACGCTGCTGGAGTCCGACGCCGTCGACCTCATCCTCGGCACGCACGTGCACGTCGTCCAGCCCTGCGAGACGATCAACGGCAAGACCGTCTTCTACGGGATGGGCAACTTCCTGTCCAACCAGTCACCGAAGACCGCGTCCTCCCTGCGGACCGAGACCCAGGAGGGGCTCTACGCGACGGTCACGTTGCGCGAGAAGGACGGCAAGGTCACCAGCTCGAAGGCGACCTACCAGCCGACCCGGGTCAACCTGGACGGTCACGTCATCGAGAAGGCGACCCCGAAGCAGCACCCGAAGACCTACGACCGGGTCGTCGGCACGCTGGACTCCCTGGGCAAGGGCGCCTGCGAGGCGAAACCGGCGTCCTAGCCGGACACGAGCAGGAACGTGTCAGCTCGGCGGTCAGCGCGGTCGGATCGTCAACCCACCGACACCGGTCGTGGCGCTGATCCGGCGAGGTGCCTGCGGGTCCTGCTCCACCAGGTTCGCGACGTCCTGCCCACTGGCGTCCACCCGGTAGGGGACCCTGCCCGGCACCCGGATGGTCAGGTCGCCGACCCCGAGGTCCGCCCGCACCCGGCGCGGCGGCTGCGCCACGTCGATGTCGACGTCCCCGACGCCGAGGTCGACCCGGACCCGGTCCGCTGCGGCGTCGACGACGTTCACGCTGCCCACCCCGCTGCGGACGTCGACGTCACCGGCCAGGCCCTCGACGCTCACCCCGCCGGCTCCCTGGTCGATGCGGGTGGCCGTGTCCTCGGGGACGAGCACCAGCCAGTCGACGCGACAGACCCCCGAGGTCAGCTCGGGGCAGTCCGCGGTCAGCGTCGCCTCGCGCCCGGAGGTCCGCACCGACACGTCCGGGTCCAGCAGGCCGGAGGTCACGGTCCGCGTCACGCCCGGTTCCTCCCCCGGCTCCACGGCGCGCACCCGGACCCGGCCGACGTCCGAGCTGACCCGCAGGGCGTCCACCCCCTTCGGCAGTGCCCGCGTGCTGGTCTCCTCGTGCTTGAGCATCGGGCCGAGCATGGCCAGACCGACGCCGGCGACGAGCAGCAGCGTGAGGAGCGCGGCGACCGTCCTGATCGGGCCCTTCGGGGTGCGGGCGGGCCGTACCTCGGCGGCACGCTCGGCCTCGGCGGCCCGGCGGTGCTCGCGCTGGGCCTCGGCGTCGCGCCGGTAGCGCTCCCGCAGCTCGGGATCGGTCGGCTCCGCGGATGTCGGTGCACCGGGTGTCGTGGTCATGAGTCCCCCTGGTCCAGCCAGCGCAGCACGGCGAGCACCCGGCGGTGGTCCCCGTCCGTGGGCGGCAGGTCGAGCTTGGTGAAGATCGAGGTCACGTGCTTCTCGACCGCCCCGCCCGAGATGTAGAGCTCCCGGGCGATCGCGGAGTTGGTCCGCCCCTGCGCCATGAGCCCCAGCACCTCGCGCTCCCGCGCGGTGAGCGCGGCGAGCGGGTCCTGGTGGCGGGCGCGGGTGAGCAGCTGGGTGACCACCTCCGGGTCGAGCACCGTTCCGCCGGAGGCGACCTCGCGCAGCGCCGCGATGAACTCGCTCGTGTCGGCCACGCGGTCCTTGAGGAGGTAGCCGACCCCCTTCGTCCGGGAGGCGACGAGCTCGGTGGCGTACTGCTCCTCGACGTACTGGCTGAGGACCATCACGGCGGTCTCCGGGTGGCTCTCGCGGACCTGCAGCGCGGCGACGATGCCCTCGGAGGTGAAGGTCGGCGGCATCCGCACGTCGACGACGACGAGGTCCGGGTCGTGCTCCGCCACCGCGGCGAGGAAGGTCTCCCCGTCCGGGCAGGCGGCGACGACGTCGAAACCCGCGGTGCCGAGCAGGCGCACGATGCCGTCGCGCAGCAGCACCGAGTCCTCGGCGAGGACCACCCTCGTGGTGGTGGGCTGGTCGGTGTCGGTCATCGCAGGCTCCGTCCTGGGCGAAGGGGGATGGTGGCGGTCAGGCGCGTGGGCCCACCGGGTGGGGAGTCCACCGTGAAGGTGCCGTCGACCGCGCCCACCCGCTGGCGCAGGCCGTTCAGGCCGGTGCCCCTGCCGGGGTCGGCGCCACCGCCACCGTCGTCGGTGACGACCACGGTGAGGGTCTGCTCCTCACGGGTGACGAGCACCTCGGCGCGCTCGGCGCCGGAGTGCTTGGCGACGTTGTTCAGCGCCTCGCTGACGACGAAGTAGGCGATCGCCTCGGTCGTCGGGTCCACCCGCTCCACACCGGCCACGTCGACGGCGACCGGCACGGTCGAGCGGGCCGCCAGTGCCGGGAGCGCCGCCTCCAGGCCGCGGTCGGCGAGGATCGGCGGGACGATGCCGCGGGCGACGTGGCGCATCTCGACGATGGCCTCCTTGGCCGACCGGTGCGCCTCGTCGAGCAGCCGGGCGGCGCCCTCGGGGTCCTCGTGGACCGCCTCCCTGGCCATGCCGAGGGTCATCGCGATGGCGACCATCCGCTGCTGCGGGCCGTCGTGCAGGTCCCGCTCGATGCGGCGACGCTCGGCCTCGACCGAGTCGACCGCCTCCCGACGGGAGTCGGTGAGGGTGTCCACCCGGGCGCTGAGGTGCTCCATGACCCGGCGCTGGTCCCGACCGAGCAGCCAGCGGCCGAGCATGACGTCGACGGTGGTGGCCAGGTGGGCGGCGACGGGCAGGAGCAGCAGCACGACGAGGGCGACCGCCCAGGTGGTGGCCAGGGCGGCGGTGCCGTCGACGTGGGTCAGCCCGTAGACCGACAGCCCCTCCTCGGGGAGGCGTCCGAGGTAGGCGGGCAGGGCGAGGACCACGACGCTCTGGGCGAGCACGACCAGCGTGATCGTCCCCGTGACGAAGCCCCAGAAGGCGTGCAGCGTCAGGTAGCAGACGCTGCGCCAGTTGTGCTCGTCGAGCAGCAGCCGCCACACCCACGAGTGCGTCGAGCGCCCCGGTGGGTAGATCGTGCGGCCGGTGAGACCGACGAGCCGGTGCCGCTCGGCGTGGCCGACCAGGCCGCAGAGCCACAGCGCCGGGACGAGCAGGACCAGCCCGATCCCACCGGCGAAGACGAGCAGCACCGCGGTGATGACGAGGCTGACGAGCAGCCCTGCCACGGGGCCGGTGATGACGCCGGTGACGAGGAGCAGCACGCTGCCCCAGCCGTCGAGCCAGCGTCGCGCCGGTCCCGGCCGGGGCAGGGGTGGGGTGAGGGTCTGCGTGGTCACGGGACCAACCTAGGTTCGCCCGGCCGCCACGTCTGCCCCGTGCTCCCCCCACTCGGGGTGGGGATTGCCCCCCTTCGCCCCGGCCCGTGCCCCCTGTGCCCGGCCCCGGTGCGGCAGGATGGCGACCGTGCGTGGGGTGGTGCGAACGGTGGCCGGTGGGGTCGGCTTCTGGCTGCTCATCGACCTGCTACGGGTGTGGGCGCCCTCGCTCATCACGATCTTCGGGCAGGCGGCCTCGACCCCTCCCGAGGCGATGGGAGGGTTCGCGCTCGCGGTCGTGCTGGCGGGCTGCCTGCCGGTGCTCCTCGTGCGGGTGCCCGCCCTCCCCGACCACGTGCTCCTCGCGACCGCCCTCCTGGGGGCCTTGGCGTGCCGGATCGCGCTGCAGATCGTGGGCGGCGGTGGGCCGCAGCTGTGGTGGGCCTCGGCCGGAGTCGCCTTCGCCGTGGCCTGGAGCTGCCTGGCCGCCCGGTGCCGGGGCGACCGCCTGGTGCAGGCATTCGCCGTCGGGATGGCCCTGGCGACCACCACCCATGCCGCCCTGGGCACCTGGGGGGCGGTGTGGCGCGACGACGTCTGGGCGTGGCTGCTGCTGGCCGTCCAGGCCGGGCTGGTCCTCGGCGCGCTGGCTGGAGGTTCCCGTGGCGAAGGGAGGAGATCGCCGGCGCCACGAGGGCTGGCCCTCGCGCTCCTGCCCGGCTACCTGGTGGCCGGCGTCTGGGCGGCCAACCCGGCGCGGGCGTCGGCCACCGTGGAGACCTGGGGCCCGGTGACGGTGGCGGTGGCGACCGTGGCCGCCGTCGCCCTCGCGTGGCCCGGGACACCCAGGCGGGTGCCCGCTGCGGCTGCCGGGCTGGCCGGACTCGGCCTGATGGCCGGGACCGCCGGGACGCTGCTGCCGGCCACGGCGAGCCCCTGGTCCCTCCCGGCCTACGTCGTGGGCCTGCCGACGCTCGTCGTGGTGCTGCGGGCGCTGGCGGGACGGGCTGCCGGCGCCGGGAGGACCACGCCGACGCTCGCCGCGGCGGGCGGGGCCGTCCTGTGGGTCGTGCTCTTCTTCGCCTACTACGCCGGCTACGACCTGGGCTACCGAGCCGACTGGCTGCTCGTGGTGGTGGCGGCCGTGCTGGGCGGGGCGGGCTTCCTCGCCACCCTCGGGAGGCCGCACCCCGAGCACCGACGGTCCCCGGGCCGGAGGGAGGACCCGCGGCCCGTCGAGCCCGTCGTGCCGCGACGGCGGCTCGTGGCCGCGAGCGCGGTCGGTGGCGCGGCGGTACTGGCCGGGGTGACGGCCGCCCTCGGTCCGCAGGCCACGATCCCCTCGGTCGCCGTGCCGGACGACGCCGACGACTCCCTCACCGTCGTGGCGTGGAACCTGCGGATGGGCTACGGCATGGACGGCACCTTCGAGCCCGCGCAGGTCGCACGCCTCATCGCGGAGCAGGAGCCCGACATCGTGCTCCTGAGCGAGGTCGACCGCGGCTGGCTGCTGAACGGCGGCCAGGACCAGCTCGAGATCCTCGCCGTGCTCCTGGGCATGGACGCCCGCTTCGGCCCGGCGGCCGACCCGGTGTGGGGCGATGCCGTCCTGACGGACCTCCCGGTGACCGGGGTCGACACCCACCCCCTGCCCTCGCACGGTGCCGTCACCGGTGCGCAGGCCCTCGCGGTGAACGTCTCCCAGGGTGGCCGGAACCTCGAGGTCGTCTCGACCCACGTGCAGCCCCACCCCGTCGCGGACGACGCGGACCGGGCACTGGCCCAGGCGCGGGACATCGCCGACCTCGTCGGCCGCCCGGGCGGGGACCGGGTCGTCCTCGGTGGCGACTTCAACCTCCGGCCCGGCGACCCCTCGTGGGAGGCCCTCCTCGGGGCAGGACTGCACGACGCCCTGTCGGGGGCCCGGCCAGCCCCCACCTCCCCCGCCGACGACCCGCGGCAGCAGATCGACCACGTCCTCGTCTCCGACGGCCTCGCCGCGAGTGACCCGCGCACCGTGCCGACGCTGCTCTCGGACCACCTGCCCGTCGTGGTGACCCTCGTGGCCACCGGCTGAGCCCCCTTCGCGAGCAGAGTCGCCGAGCCCCTCAGGCGTAGCGCCGGGCCATCTCCACGGCCTGGGTGACGTAGCCGCCGCCGAAGAGGACCGCGTGCAGCATCACCGGGTGCAGCTGGTGCAGCGCGACCCGCCCCTCCCAGCCGTCGGAGAGGGGTGCCGCCTCGTCGTAGGCGGCGATGATGCGGGCGATGTGGGGCGCGCGGAAGAGGAGCAGCATCGCCAGGTCGGTCTCGGCGTGCCCGCCGTGGGCCGCCGGGTCGATGAGCACCGCGCCCTCGGCGGTCCAGAGCACGTTGCCGGCCCACAGGTCACCGTGCAGCCGGGCGGGCGGGCGCCCGTCGTCGAACTCGCCGGAGGCCACCCGGTCCGCCACACGGTCGAAGAGATCGCTCTCCTGCTCCCACAGCCCCTGGGACCGGCCGGTGCGCAGCAGGTCGCGGATGCGCTGCTCCGCGTAGAACTCACCCCACGTGCTCGTCGGCTCCAGCGGCATCGGGATCGGCGACTCGGCCGGCCCGACGAAACCGTGGCCCGGCCAGCGCGCGGGCGGGGAGCCGAAGGCCGGGGCCCCTTCGGCATGGGTGGTCGCCAGGGCGGCGCCGAGCTCGTCGGCGTGGGTGGTCTTCGCCGGTGCGGGGTCGTACTGGACCAGGTCGATGTGGTCCAGGTCGACGTCGAGGACCTCGGCGACCCGGGCGCCCCCCTTCGCCTCGGCCTCGCCGAGCCACACCAGGCCCGCCGCCTCCCACGAGGAGTACCCACGGGGTGCGGCGGAGGTGTCCTTCCGGTAGGTGCGCGGCGCGCTCAACGGATCGGGATGTTCTGGGTCTCGACGGGGGCCGCGGTCGCGCGGGAGCCGACCTGGATCGGCGCCGTGGACCCGGAGGCGGACTTGCCGCCGTCCCCCGCGATGGCCAGGGCCACCGCCTCGGCGACGTCGGCGTGGAAGACGCTCGGGATGATGTAGCTGGGGTTGATCTCCTCGTCGGTGACCACTCCGGCGATCGCGTCGGCGGCCGCGATGAGCATGTCGGTCGTGACGTTCTCGGCGTCGGCGTCCAGCAGGCCCCGGAAGACCCCGGGGAAGGCGAGGACGTTGTTGATCTGGTTCGGGTAGTCGCTGCGACCGGAGGCGACGACCTTGGCGTACCGCGCCGCCTCGCCCGGGTCGATCTCCGGGTCGGGGTTGGCGAGCGCGAAGACGATCGCGTCCTCGTTCATGTGGTCACGGATCCACTCGCCCTTGAGGATGTCGGGAGCGGAGACGCCGATGAAGACGTCCGCGCCCTCGAGCCCGTCGGTCAGGTCGCCGCGCAGCTTGCGCGGGTTGGTACGGGCGGCCAGCTCCGCCTTCTGCGGGGAGAGGGAGTCGTCGTCCCGGGAGAGCAGCCCCTCCTGGTCGTAGACGACCACGTCCTTCGCGCCGGCGGCCAGCAGGAGGGTGACGATGGCCGAACCGGCCGCGCCGCCGCCGGAGACGACGACGTGCGCGTCCTCGAGCCACTTCTCGACGACGCGAAGGGCGTTGCGCAGTGCGGCGAGCACGACGATGGCGGTGCCGTGCTGGTCGTCGTGGAAGACGGGGATGTCCAGGCTCTCGCGCAGCCGGCGCTCGATCTCGAAGCAGCGCGGCGCGGCGATGTCCTCGAGGTTGATGCCCCCGAAGCCGGGGGCGATCATCTCCACGGCACGCACGATCTCCTCGGTGTCCTGGCTGGCCAGGGCGATCGGCCAGGCGTCGATGTTCGCGAACTGCTTGAAGAGCGCCGCCTTGCCCTCCATGACGGGCATGGCGGCCTCGGGACCGATGTTGCCGAGGCCGAGCACGGCCGAGCCGTCGGTGACGACGGCGACGGTGTTGCCCTTGATCGTGAGGCGCCGGGCGTCCTCGGGCTTCTGCGCGATGGCGGAGGAGACCCGCCCGACGCCGGGGGTGTAGGCCATGGACAGGTCGTCACGGGTCTTCAGTGCGACCTTGGAGCGGACCTCGATCTTGCCCCCGAGGTGGAGCAGGAAGGTGCGGTCGGAGACCTTGTGGACGTTGACGCCGTCGATGGCGTCGACCGCCTCGACGATGCCGTCGGTGTGCTCGACGTTGAAGCCGGAGCAGGTCACGTCAACGGTGAGCCGGTCGTGCCGGGAGTCGGCGATGTCGATGGCGGTGACGATGCCGCCCTGCTCTGCGATGACGGTGGCCACCCGGCCCACGACCGCGTAGTCCGTGGAGGTGTGCAGTCGGATCGTGACCGAGTATGACGAGGGGGTAGCAGCAGGCATGTGAGCAGTCTCGCACCGTTGCCCGCGATCGCCGTCGATGGGTGTGTATCGCGTCGTTTCAATAGTGGTTTAGATTCGTGCATCGACGACGCGCCGATGCACGAATCTGCGGATATATCCCCCTTCGCCTATACACCCGGATACGGTCGCATCGTGGACCCGATCACCAACCCCTATGCCCCCGGCGCCGGGCAGCGCCCTCCCGAGCTGGCCGGTCGCGACGAGCAGCTGAAACGCTTCGACGTCGTGCTCAAGCGGATCGTCGGCGGGCGGCCGGAGCGCTCGCTGATCCTCACCGGGCTGCGGGGGGTCGGCAAGACCGTGCTGCTGAACCAGCTGCGCTCCGCGGCGGTGCGCGCGAAGTGGGGCACCGGCAAGCTCGAGGCGCGCCCGGACCAAGGGCTGCGTCGGCCGCTCTCCAGCGCGCTGCACCAGGCGGTGCGCGAGCTCGGGCACACCCGGGAGGAGGAGGTCGAGCACGTCCTCGGGGTGATCAAGTCCTTCGCCCAGCGCGACGCCAAGCCGGGCACGAAGCTGCGCGAGGTGTGGAACCCCGGCATCGACGCGCCGGCGGTCAAGGGCCGGGCCGACTCCGGGGACATCGAGATCGACCTCGTCGAGCTCTTCACCGACGTGGGCGGACTGGCCGCCGACCTCGGACGCGGTGTGGCGATCTTCATCGACGAGATGCAGGACCTCGAGCCCGACGACGTCTCCGCGATCTGCGCCGCCTGCCACGAGATGAGCCAGAACGGCCTCCCCCTCATCGTCGTCGGGGCCGGCCTGCCGCACCTGCCGGCGGTGCTCTCGGCGAGCAAGTCCTACAGCGAGCGGCTCTTCCGGTACCAGCGGATCGACCGGCTGGCCCGGGAGGAGGCCGACCGCGCGCTCATCACGCCGGCGGAGGACGAGGAGGCCGGGTACGAGCAGGAGGCGCTGGACGCGCTGTACTTCGCCACCGGCGGCTACCCGTACTTCATCCAGGCCTACGGCAAGGCGGTGTGGGACCAGGCGCCGGAGTCACCGATCCGGGCCGAGGACGTGCGGGTCGCCTCCCCCGAGGCCGAGTCGGAGCTGGCGGTCGGATTCTTCGGCTCCCGCTACGAGCGCGCCACCCCCGGCGAGCGGGAGTACCTGCGGGCGATGGCCGACGTGGCCGCCGACACCGCGGCGAAGGGGGACGAGGAGCTCGACGACATCGAGTCCGTCGCGACCGCCGAGGTCGCCAAGCTGCTCGGCAAGAAGCCGCAGTCCCTCTCCCCCGCGCGGGACGCGCTGCTGAAGAAGGGCCTGATCTACTCCGGCGAGCGCGGGCGGATCGCCTTCACCGTGCCGCACTTCGGGCGGTACCTGCGCGAGCAGACCTGACGGGTCGACACCAGGCCCGTGAGCGACGCGCTGCGAGACGCCTGCTGCGTGGAGCTCCTCAGCCAGCGGTGGCAGGACCCAGCGGCGGATGGACCCCGGTGAGCTCCTCCGAGATCTCCCACAGGCGGCGCATCGCCTCCGGGTCTCGCGACCCGCGGGTGGACCCGACCGGCACGGGTCGGCCCCGCGTCTCGCGGAAGCCGCTCGGCCCGTAGAGCTGACCGCCGACCGCTCGTGGGTCCGTGGCGGCGCGCAGGGTGGGCATGGCCCCCTTCGCCGCGCTCTGCCCCGCCAGCCACGTGCCGGCGGCGACGAGCGGACGCACCGGCGCCGGCAGGTACCGGTCGAGCGTCGTGCGCGAGAGGCCCGGGTGCGCCGCGACCGCGATCGTCGGCGCTCCGGCGTCGGAGAGGCGCCGCTGCAGCTCGTGCGTGAAGAGCAGGTTGGCCAGCTTGGACCGGCCGTAGGCGGCCATCGGGTCGTAGCCACGCTCCGCCTGGAGGTTGTCGAAGTCCATCCGGCCGTCCCCGAAGCGGTGCGCCAGGCTCGTCACGGTCACCACCCGCGAATCCGGCGTCCCGAGCAGCGGGTCGAGCAGGAGCCCGGTGAGGGCGAAGTGGCCCAGGTGGTTGGTGCCGACCTGCAGCTCGAACCCGTCGGCGGTCACCCCCTGCGGCGTCATCATCAGGCCCGCGTTGTTGACGAGCAGGTCGATCCGCTCGTTCTGCTGGCTGATCTGCGCCGCCGCCTCGTGGACCGAGTCGAGCGAGGCGAGGTCGAGCCGAACGACCTCGGCTCCGGCGAGGTCGGCTGCGACAGCCTCCCCCTTCGCCACGTCGCGGCAGGCGAGGACCACCTTGGCACCCCGGGCTGCGAGCTCCCGTGCCGTGACGGCACCCAGCCCGGCGTTGGCACCCGTGACGACGACGGTGCGCCCGGTCTGGTCGGGGATGTCGTCGGGGGACCAGTGGTCTCGCGCGCGGGTCATGGGCCCAACCCTGTCACCGGTCGGCTCCGGCCCGTCACACTTGGCGGGTCCCCCGCGTCAGAGAGGTGACACCCGCACCGACGAGAGGCCGACCATGGACAGCACCCGGATCGAGGACTTCGAGCGCGAACGGCCACGGCTCGTCGCGCTCG
>NZ_BCSR01000047.1 GCF_001570965.1 Janibacter corallicola NBRC 107790
CGCCCTGACCGACGACGGCCCGCCGCAGCTGCTCGTCTTCCCCGACGACGCCACCTTCGTGCTCAAGGAGGGCAAGCCTTCGGCCACCGTCGGTGGTTCCCGGACCGCGGTCGGCGAGCAGCTGACGGCCGAGACCACCGAGGTCCCCGTCTCCGAGGTGACGGGCATCCCGCAGCGCTGCAGCCACGGCCCCAGCGACACCGTGCTCGTCGTCGGCTGAGGCCGCCGAAGGTGACGCTCCTCGAGCAGTAGTCCACATCGGCACCCGAGCGGGCAGTGGCTTCCACAGGCCGGCGAAGGGGGGGTCCGCGCGGCTCGAGGTTTCGGCAGCGTCGTGGTCATGCCAACCACAGTCCGCGCCAGCTCACCCGCCGACCTCGCCGTCCTCCTGCCGTACCAGCTCGGTTACCACCCGGGGCCCTCCCTCGTGGTCGTCGTCGTGCACGACAGACGCCTCGGGCTGATGCAGCGGCACGACCTGCCACCGGAGGGCCCGATGTGCGAGGCGAGGGCCCGGCACGCGCTGGACGTGGCGAAGCGGGAGCGACCCACCGGACTGCTCCTCCTCGCCTACGAGGACGAGCCGGGGGAGTCCGAGCCGCTGCGCCGGGCCGTGGTCGAGGCGGCGGCCTCGAGGGCCGTCCCCGTGGGGCAGCAGGTCCTCGTGCGGGGTCGGCGGTGGTGGTCGGTCGAGCGGGGCAGGCCGCGCCCGAAGATCGGGCTGCCGCTGCCCGCGCCGGAGGACGTGCCCGGGGTGGCCGCCTTCGTCGGGGCGGGGGTCGCCCCCTTCGCGAGCCGTGAGGCGCTCGTCGCGGGGATCCTTCCGCCGCGGGACGAGGCGCGGGCGGCCCGTGTGGCGCGCCGCCTGGAGCAGGAGGAAGCCGGACGTGCGGCCAGCCGGCACTGGCAGCGCCTGCTCGACCCCGGCCCCGAGGCCGTGCCGGTGGTCGAGCTCTCCGATGCCGACCTCGCCCGGATCCTCGCCTCCCTCGCCGACGTCGCCCTGCGCGACGCGCTGATGGCGGCGCTCGCACCCGGCACCATGCCGCTGACCTCGCTCCCGGGGCCGGCCCGCGAGGACGCGCTCGTCGCCGCCGCCCGGTGCCCGTGGACCGGGATCGAGGACGTCGAGGAGATGACGGAGTCCGGCCGCGAGGGGCTGCTGACGGTGCGGAGCCGGCTCGTCGAGGTCACGAGGCTGGTCCCGGAAGCCGGCACGCCCGACCTGCTGGCCCTGATCGCCCACCTGGCGTGGTTCGCCGGGGACGGGACGGTGACGGGGGTCTGCCTCGAGCAGGCGCTCGCCGTCGACCCCGGGCACCGGCTCTCGCAGCTGATGCTCAGGCTGCTGGGCGCAGGGGTGCGTCCCTGGTCCGTGCCCGGCGCAGCATGAGTGTCCGAGCCACGGACACCGGTTCGATCGGATGGGGGCGGCGGGCTAGCATGTGGGGCAGGTCATGAGTTCCAGCACGAGGCCCCGGCTGGCTGGACGGCAACCCTCCTCGCGACGGGGTGCCCCGGGTGATGACCGGGCCGTGTCCAGCTCGTCACGGCAAGGCGAGACCGGGAGTTACGAGGATGAGCATCATCTGCACCACCCCCACCACCTCGGGCCTGTGGCGCGAGGGCGATCACCCGGGGGGCCGGCACTTCGTCGAGGTCGGTGACCTGACCCTCGAGTCCGGCGAGCAGCTGCCCGACGTCGTGATGTCCTACGAGTCGTGGGGCACCCTGAACGCCGCCCGCGACAACGCGATCCTCATCGAGCACGCCCTCACCGGTGACAGCCACGTCGTCGGCCCCGCGGGCCTCGGGCACCCGAGCGCCGGCTGGTGGCCGGGCGTCATCGGCTCGGGGGCCCCGCTGGACACCGACGAGCACTGCGTCATCGCGATCAACGTCCTCGGCGGCTGCCAGGGCAGCACCGGCCCCGGTTCCCGTGCGGCCGACGGCCGGCCGTGGGGCAGCCGCTTCCCGCGGATCACCATCCGCGACCAGGTGCTCGCCGAGACGGCGGTCGCCGACGCCCTGGGCATCGAGCGCTGGCACGCCGTCGTCGGGGGCTCGATGGGAGGCATGCGCACCCTCGAGTGGGCGGCCTCCCACCCCGACCGCGTGGGTACCGCCGTGGCCCTGGCCACCGGCGGCCAGGCCACGGCGGAGCAGATCGCGTGGGGGCACACCCAGATCCTGGCCATCGAGGCCGACCCCTGGTTCGCCGACGGCGACTACTACGACCAGCCGCAGGGGCCCGACGCCGGTCTGGCCCTGGCGCGGCGGATCGCGCACGTGACCTACCGCAGCGAGCCCGAGCTGCACACCCGCTTCGAGCGCGGGATCCAGGACGAGGCGCCCGGCGTCCGGGGCCGACCGCGGTACGCCGTGGAGAGCTACCTGGACCACCACGGGGGCAAGCTCGCTGGTCGCTTCGACGCCAACTCCTACATCGCGCTCACGGAGGCGATGAGCTCCCACGACATCGGCCGCGGGCGCGGGGGAGTGGCCGCCGCGCTGGCCCCCTTCGCCGGTCACCTCGTGCTGGCCCCGGTCGACTCCGACCGGCTCTACCCGCCGCGGCTCTCCCACGAGCTCGCCGAGGCCCGTCCGGAGGCCGAGCTGACGACGATCTCGAGCATCGTCGGGCACGACGGCTTCCTCACCGAGACCGATCAGGTCGGTTCGCTGCTGCGCCGCGTGCTGCAGCGCTGAAACCCGCCGCCGACACCGGCCCGGCATCGCACAGCACGGGCTCGCCCGGTGTAGCGTCAGTCACAAACGCGGACCCGTCCGGCGGGTGCGCAGTCGAGATCATTTGCGAGGAGCAACGATGACCATCGTCGTGGGATACGTGGCCACCAAGGAGGGCGAGGCCGCCCTCGAGCGGGCCCTGCAGGAGTGCGCCCAGCGTGGCAGCCGACTCGTCGTCATCCACTCCGACCGGGGCGGCAGCCAGCTCTCCGGCGACGCCGCCCGCCAGGGCGAGGAGCGGCTGCAGCAGGTCAAGGCCCGGCTGGACGCCGCCGGAGTCGAGGGCGAGGTCCGGGGACTCGTCCGTGGGCAGGAGCCGGCCGAGGACCTGCTCGAGGTCGCCGAGGAGACGGACGCGGACATGATCGTCATCGGTCTGCGCCGCCGCACCCCCGTCGGCAAGCTGATCCTCGGCTCGAACGCCCAGCGCGTCCTGCTCGACGCACACTGCGCGGTGCTGGCGGTCAAGGCCGCCTGAGGGGGCCGTGATCACCCTGGTGCAGGTACCGGGACGGTCTTCGATTTATAATGGTGACGAGCCCAGCACGCGATGGTCAGGGCGAGTCGGAGATCTCTGGGTGACGCCACCACCAGCGACCCTCCGGCGGAATTCTCCGTGACGAAAGGTTGTTGGTGACTGCTGTGACCCCACGGGCCGCTGGCGCGACGGGATCTCTGCCCAAGGAGTTCTCCCACCCGGCACTGCAGGAGCTGGTGCGCAAGGGCCACACCGCTGGTGGGGTCACCGGTGAGCAGGTGCAGGCGGCGTTCAGCGAGGCGAAGGTGAGTCCCAGCCGGGGCAAGGCCGTGCTGCGGGCGCTCGACGACCAAGGAATCGAGGTTCAGGTGCCAGAGTC
Source organism: Janibacter corallicola NBRC 107790 (assembly GCF_001570965.1). Lineage (GTDB taxonomy): Bacteria > Actinomycetota > Actinomycetes > Actinomycetales > Dermatophilaceae > Janibacter > Janibacter corallicola. The sequence goes on from NZ_BCSR01000047.1 coordinate 3,606, forward strand.
CACGGCGGCGAAGAAGTCGACCAAGAAGACCGCGACGAAGAAGACCGCGACCAAGAAGACCGCGCCCGCGCAGGCGGAGAGCGGGAAGAAGGCGACCGCGTCCAAGAAGACGACGGCGAAGAAGGCCACGAAGAAGGCTGCCACGAAGCAGACCACCGCGAAGAAGGCCACCACGAAGAAGGCCACCACGAAGAAGGCGGCGCCGAAGGCAGCCGCCGAGGCCGCCGCGGCCCCCACCGTGAAGAAGGCCTCGGCGAAGAAGGTCGCGGCCAAGCGCAGCGCCGCCCGCAAGGCGGCCGCCCAGAACCCGACGACCACGACGGCCGAGGAGGCTCCCGACGACGAGGACGTCGAGAAGGAGTCCGCGACCAAGAAGAGCAAGGTCGAGGAGGCCGAGACCGGCGGCTTCGTCATCTCCCAGGACGACGACGAGGACGCGCCCGCGCAGCAGGTCGTGACCGCCGGGGCCACCGCCGACCCGGTCAAGGACTACCTGAAGCAGATCGGCAAGGTCGCGCTGCTCAACGCCGCGGAGGAGGTCGAGCTCGCCAAGCGCATCGAGGCAGGGCTCTTCGCCGAGGAGAAGCTGGCCTCGGACGAGAAGTTCGACATGAAGTTCAAGCGCGAGCTGTGGTGGATCGCCGAGGACGGCAAGAACGCCAAGAACCACCTGCTCGAGGCCAACCTGCGACTCGTGGTCTCCCTCGCCAAGCGCTACACCGGCCGCGGCATGCTCTTCCTGGACCTCATCCAGGAGGGCAACCTCGGTCTCATCCGCGCCGTCGAGAAGTTCGACTACACCAAGGGCTACAAGTTCTCCACGTACGCCACCTGGTGGATCCGGCAAGCGATCACCCGCGCGATGGCCGACCAGGCCCGCACCATCCGCATCCCGGTGCACATGGTCGAGGTCATCAACAAGCTGGCCCGCGTGCAGCGCCAGATGCTCCAGGACCTGGGCCGCGAGCCCACCCCGGAGGAGCTGGCCAAGGAGCTGGACATGACGCCCGAGAAGGTCGTCGAGGTCCAGAAGTACGGTCGTGAGCCGATCTCGCTGCACACCCCGCTGGGTGAGGACGGCGACTCCGAGTTCGGTGACCTCATCGAGGACTCCGAGGCCGTCGTGCCCTCCGACGCGGTCAGCTTCACGCTGCTGCAGGAGCAGCTGCACAGCGTCCTGGACACCCTCAGCGAGCGCGAGGCCGGCGTGGTCTCGATGCGCTTCGGCCTCGCCGACGGGCAGCCGAAGACCCTCGACGAGATCGGCAAGGTCTACGGCGTCACCCGCGAGCGGATCCGCCAGATAGAGTCCAAGACGATGAGCAAGCTGCGCCACCCCAGCCGCTCGCAGGTGCTGCGCGACTACCTGGACTGAGTCGTCCTCAGCGCTCCCGACGAAGGGGGCGTGCCAGCCGCCGACCGATCGCGCGCCAGGCGTGCACGCCGGCGCTCGGCCACAACCACGCACGCACCCGGACACCGCGCATCCGGGAGCCGCGTACCTCGTCGATGACCGACTCGACCTCGCCGGCGATGTCCGGCAGCTCCCTGCCGGGAGGCGCGTAGCGGGCCGACTCCAGCGTCGCGACGACGTGGTCCAGCTGCTGTCCCGAGGCCTCGGTCAGGTGGGCGCGGCGTCGTAGCCAGGTGCCGGTCTGCCTCGGGGTCGCACCGACGGGCGGCACCATGCCCAGGTCACCCACGCGGGTGATGAGGTCCTGCCACTCCGCCTCGACGCGGGCCCCTTCGTCCGCCGCCCGCCGGGCCGCGCGCCGACGGGCCAGCAGGGCGCTCACCGGCATCAGGCCCAGGGCGAGGACCGCCACGACCAGCCCGAGCAGCCACCACACCCAGGTGCCCACGCCCCGGTCCTGCGTCGGTGCCGCCTGCGGGCTGTCCAGCTGCGGGTCCCGGGACTGGCTCGGCGTCGGCGTGGGCTCGCTCGTGGTCGTGCTCGTGTCCGTCGGCTCGGCGGCGGGGTCGCCCCCTTCGGTGGCGATGGAGTAGGCCGGGACGCTCGCGGCGCGGGCGCCGGGGGTCGGCTCGAAGCGCACCCACCCGATGCCCTCGAAGTACAGCTCCGGCCAGGTGTGGGCGTCGCTCGCCCGCACGCTCCACGTGTCGCCCTCGTCGGTTCCGGGGAGGAAACCGACGGCGGTGCGCGCGGGGATGCCGTCGGCCCGCGCGAGCAGCGTCATCGTCGCCGCGTACTGCTGGCAGTAGCCGACCTTGGTGTCCAGGAAGGAGAGGATCGGGTCGTCCGGGCCACCCGGGGGCTCCGGGAGCTCGAGGCTGTAGCCGAAGTCGGGTCCGCGCAGGTACTCCTGGAAGGCGCGGGCCGCGGCGAGCGGGCCCCGGTCCTCCGGCGCGAGCCGGCGGGCGAGCGAGCGGATCCGTGACTCCGAGCCAGGGTCGAGACGCAGGTAGCGCTCGTCGCGGGCGTCGGGGTCCACCGGTCGGCTCGGGTCGCCGCCCTCGAAGTGGTTCGCGGTCAGGTCCAGCTCGACCGAGGAGGTGGAGTACGTCGACGGGGAGCGCTCCACCCGTGCGGTCCCGTCGGCCCCGGTCGACCACGGCACGTCGCCGGTGTCGACGGACTTCGTGCGTGCGGGGATGGCCAGCTGCGGGGCGGTCACCCGGTTGCGGGTCACCTCCATGGTGCGCTCGTCGCGGGGGATCGCCTGCGAGACGTTCGTGAGCGGGTTGCCGGGGCTGAAGCCGGACTGCGGCTGCGGGCTGGTGGAGCGGATCCGGCCGAAGCCGTCGGTGAAGTCGGTGACCACGGCCACCCGGAGCGGGTCCGGCTCGGGGTCGTTGGTCTTGTACTCCAGCACCGGGTCGTCGTCGGGGGAGCGCAGCGACCGGCGCAGGTCCAGCTCGGTGGACAGCCGGATCCCGTCCCCGGTCCCGACGCCGTCGCCGTCCCCACGACCGAGGCCGTCGAGGACGTAGCGCGTGGGCAGGTGGGGCAGGGCCATCGGCACGAGCAGGGCGAGCGCCAGGCCGACCACCGCCAGCCGGGCCGCCTGCCAGCCGTGGGCGCGCGAGGCCCGGCCCTCCCCGTCGCCTTCCGCGAGGATCGGGATCACGCCGGCCCAGGAGCGCAGCTCCAGCCCCGACTGGCGGGCGACCATGAGCAGCCAGAGCGCGGCGCCGCCGACGAACCAGCCCCACGGGAGCTCGCCGCCGGTGTTCGCGGCCGAGACGAGGAAGAGGGACAGCAGCGGCAGTCCGGCGATGGTCGGCGCGGCGGCCGTGGCCGCGGCGAGGTCCACCGCGATCGCGACGACCATGATCATGAGGACGAGCGCGACGGCGATGCCGGGGGTGGTGGGCGCCGGCGCGGCGTAGGTCGTGACCGTCTCGTAGGCCTGGCGCATGTCCGAGGCGAAGGTGGTGACCGTCGCCGGGGTCGGGAGGAGGGCGTAGGCGGTGGTCTCCTCGTACTCCGTGAGCAGCAGGTACCAGCCACCGAGGAGGCCCTGGGCGGCGATGATGACCACGGGGTTGTCCGCGAGCGATCGGGCGACCATGCCGGCGACGGCCACGACGGCGACGCCGGCCGTGGCCGCGGCGAGCCACTCCGACTGCTGGAAGAGCCGGGTGAGCGGCATCGCCACGACGACCGTGGCGATGGCCCCGAGGACGCCGGCGGCGATGCGGGCGGGCCTCATCGCGCCGCCGTGCTCGGGTCGAGGGTGAGGTCGGCCCAGGTCCGCTGCAGCGCCGCCCCCGGGTGCACGACGACGGCGGACCAGCCGTGCTCGCGCAGCCGCCGGGCGGTCGCCTCCGCGGGCCCGTCGTGGGCGGTGCCCGAGGTGAAGCCGCCCCGGTCCAGGACCATCGCCAGGCCGTGGGAGGCGCTCGCGGTGCACAGGTCGGCGACCTCGTCGTCGAGGGCCCCGAGCAGCGTGATGACGAGGCCACCGCCGTGGCTGCGGAACTCCTCGAGGGCCTCGACCATCCCGCGCGGGGTGGTGCTCGCGGCGGGCTGGACGGCGGCGAGGACGTCGAGGGCGTGATCGGCGTCCTCCACGGTGGCCAGCACCCCGGAGACCTCCGAGGCGAGGCTGAGGTGGACCTCGAAGTGGTCCGCCAGCAGCCGGATGATCACCGACGCGGCCGCGGTGACCGCCCACTCGAAGGAGCCGCCGCTACCCGCCCCGGCGTGCGAGCCGCGCCGGTCGTCGAGCAGGACGAGGGCCCGGCGCCGGGAGGGCTGCTCGTCCTGGCGGACCATCGTCTGGCCGGTGCGGGCGGTGCTGGGCCAGTGGACCCGGCGCAGGTCGTCACCGTGGCGGAACTCGCGCACACCGACGTCGTCCTCACCGTGCAGCGCGACCCGGGAGCTCGTCGAGGTCTGCCCGCCGCCGCTGGCCCGGGCGCCGCGCACCCCCGACAGGGGAAGCACGCGGGGGAGGACGACGAGGGTGCTCTCGCCGGGGAGGCTCACCGACCGGCTGGCCAGACCGAAGGAGTCGGTGAGGCGCAGCGACAGCGGGCCGATGCGGTGGTGCCCGCGCAGGTGTGAACGCAGCCGGTAGGTCAGGCTGCGGGTGCGGCCCCCTTCGAGCGGGGGGATGAGCAGGTGCGGACGGTCGCCGAGGGCGTAGGCCAGCTCCTCCTCGGCCCGCAGCAGCGGGGTCGGGCGGCGCCCGGGGTTGTGGACCGCGACGGTGACCTCGCAGTGCTGGTCGACCGCCACCCGCTGCGGGAGCACCCGGCGCTGCGCCCGCACGGACACCTCACGCCGGGTGAGCAGCACCGCCAGGAGCGGCAGGACGACGAGCAGGGCACCCACCCTCGTCAGGTCGTGCAGGCCGAGCACCATCCCCACGAGGGCGGTGACCACGCCCGCACCGAGGAGGGCACGACCCCGGATGGTCATCGCCGGTCACCGGGGCGCGGGCACGCGCGTGCGCTCGAGGATCTCGCCGACGACCTGGGTGGGGGTGCGGCGGGAGAGCTGGGCCTCGCTGCCCAGGAGCAGCCGGTGGCCGAGGACCACCGCGGCCAGCGCCTGGACGTCGTCGGGGAGCACGTGGTCCCGGCCGGCCAGCGCGGCCCGGGCACGGGCGGCCCGCAGCAGGTGCAGGGTCGCGCGCGGTGAGGCACCGAGCCGGATCGCCGAGCTGTGGCGGGTGGCCGTCGCGATGTCGACGACGTACTGCCGCACCGCGCTCGAGGCGTGCACCGAGCGGACCACCCGGATCATCTCCGCGACCGTCCCGCCGTCGGTGACCGGCTCGATGTCATCCAGCGGGGAGGCGGCGCCGTGGTGGTCCAGCATCTCCATCTCCGCCGGGCCCGTCGGGTACCCGACGGAGAGGCGGGCCATGAAGCGGTCCCGCTGGGCCTCCGGGAGGGGGTAGGTGCCCTCCATCTCCACGGGGTTCTGGGTCGCCATGATGATGAAGGGGTGGGGCAGGGGGTGGGTCTGCCCGTCGACCGTGACCTGCTGCTCCTCCATGCACTCCAGGAGGGCCGACTGGGCCTTCGGCGAGGCCCGGTTGATCTCGTCGCCGACGACGACGTTGGCGAAGATCGCACCGGGGCGGAACTCGAAGTGGTGCTCCTCCTGGTTGTAGATGCTCACGCCGGTGATGTCGCTGGGCAGCAGGTCCGGCGTGAACTGGATGCGTCGTTCCGACGCGGCGATGCTGCGCGCGAGGGTCTTGGCGAGCATCGTCTTGCCGACTCCCGGCACGTCCTCGATGAGCAGGTGCCCCTCTGCGAAGAGAACCGTGATCGCGGTCTCGACCACGTCCGGCTTGCCCATGATCGTGGCATTCATCGTCGCGGCGAGCGCTTCTCCGACGGCCCCCACGTCCTCGAGGGTCGCGCCGGACCCCTCCCGCACGGTCTCCCGACTGCCGAGCGTCACCTTGTCTCCGATCCCCGGGCGGCCACCGCCTGCCCTTCTCGCTGTCGCGTGCTCCGAGCCTATGCGTCGGGGCCCCCATTCCGGAGCGGGTTTCCCCTCCACTTCGCCCCACGCCCGGATTCTCAGGGAAAACTCAGCACAAAAGTGCCCACGAGACGGGCTTCGGGGGTGCTTTGGGGGAGTAGGTGGAGTAAAGTGGGGGAAGTCGGGACAACCAGGAGCCGATCGGGTCGAGACGAAGGGGAGGTGGTGCCGCGGTGTTCCTCGGTACGCACACCCCCCGCCTGGACGAGAAGGGCCGGCTCTTCCTGCCCGCCAAGTTCCGGGAGAAGCTCGCCGGCGGACTCGTCATGACCCGGGGCCAGGAGCGCTGCCTCTACGTCTTCCCCATGGACGAGTTCGAGAAGATCACCACCCGCTTCCAGGAGGCCCCCACCTCCTCCAAGGCGGCCCGGGACTACATGCGCGTCTTCCTCTCCGGCGCCAGCGACGAGATCCCCGACAAGCAGGGCCGGGTCACCGTGCCCGCCGCCCTGCGCGACTACGCGGGCCTGGACCGCGACTGCACCGTCATCGGCGCCGGCTCCCGGGTGGAGGTCTGGGACAGCGCCGCGTGGGCGGAGTACCTGGCCAGCACCGAGCAGGCCTTCGCCGACCAGTCCGAGGAGGTGATCCCCGGACTCATGTGACGGCTGCTGCCGTCCGGCCTCCAGCCGTGGCGGACGCCGACGCGACTTCCCCCGCGCCGGACCCGTCCCGGATGGGGACCAGGTGGCAGCAACCGCCGCACGTCCCGGAGATCACCACGACGCTCCACTCCCGTCCCACCACCCGTGCCAGTACCGACCGCCCAGCCGCCGAAGGGGGGCCCCGTGGACCAGACCGACGCCGCCGCCAGGCACGTGCCGGTCATGCTCGAGGAGGTCCTGGAGCTGCTCGGCCCCGCCCTCGCCCCACGCGAGGGGGTGCCCGCCGTCCACGTCGACGGGACCCTCGGCATGGCCGGGCACGCGGAGGCGGTGCTGCGCGCCGACGAGACGGTCCGGCTGGTCGGCATCGACCGCGACCCCCACGCGCTCGCGCTCGCGGAGCGGAGGCTGGCCCCCTTCGCCGACCGGGTGCAGCTGGTCCACGCCGTCAACGACGAGATCGGCGAGGTCCTGGACGACCTCGGCATCGAGACCGTCACCTCGGCCTTCTTCGACCTCGGGGTCTCCTCGCTGCAGCTCGACGAGACCGAGCGGGGCTTCGCCTATGCCCACGACGCGCCGCTGGACATGCGGATGGACCCGAGCACGGGCACGACCGCTGCCGAGGTGCTCAACGGCTACGACGTCCGGGAGCTGACCCGGGTGCTCTCCGAGTACGGCGAGGAGCGATTCGCCCGGCGGATCGCCACGGCGATCGTCCGGGAGCGGGAGAGCGCCCCCTTCGAGCGCTCCGGTCGCCTCGTGGAGCTGCTGTACGCGACCATCCCCGCAGCCGCCCGGCGCACCGGGGGGCATCCCGCCAAGCGCACCTTCCAGGGGCTGCGCATCGAGGTCAACGAGGAGCTGGTCGGCTGGCGCCGCGCGCTGCCGCTCGCCCTGGACCGGCTGGCCGTCGGCGGGCGCATCGGGGTGCTCTCCTTCCACTCCCTCGAGGACCGCATCACCAAGCGCGTCCTGGCCGAGGGCGCGACGTCCACCGCACCGGTCGACCTGCCGGTCGAGCCGCCCGAGCACGCCCCCGAGCTGCGGCTGCTGACCCGGGGCGCGATGACCCCCGGCACGGCCGAGCTGGAGGCCAATCCACGATCCGCGTCGGTCCGGCTGCGCGCCGCCGAAAGAATCCGCCCAACCCGTGCTAAGAAAGGCCCACGATGAGCCAGATGTCCGTGGCGACGACCGTCGCAAGGCGCGCCCCCAAGGGCGCCTCCCGCACCGCCTTGCACGTGGTGCGCTCCAGCGACCGCGCCGGCTCCGCCTGGTTCCCGGTGCTGTGCGTGTCCCTGCTGCTCGCGGGTCTGGCGATCGTGCTGGCGCTCAACACGATGATGGCCCACGACTCCTTCCAGGTCGGCAAGCTCGAGGACCGCTCGGCGGCGCTCTCCGACCGCCAGGCCGCGCTCACCGAGAAGGTCAACGCCCGCTCCTCACCGCAGAACCTCGCCGAGTCCGCCGCCGACCTCGGCATGGTGCCGAGCACGAGCGCCGCCTTCATCGACGTCGACGAGGGCAAGGTCCTCGGCGTGGCGGAGGTGGCGCAGGCCGACGACCGAATTAACGTTGATGCGGGCTCGACGACCACCACCGAGCACTCGGCGACCGGCCCGAACGGTGAGAAGGACGAGTCCAAGAAGGCGAACAAGGACGAGAAGTCGAACAAGGACAAGGCGGAGAAGGGCAAGGCGGAGAAGGACGCCAAGCCCGACAAGGCGAAGCCCGAGACGAAGAACTGACCAGGACGAGCGCACCGACGAGGGACGAGGAGAAGGACCGCCCGTGACCCAGCGCCGACCCGACCCGCGTCGCGGGCAGCGCAGGCCCTCGCCGCGGCGCCGCCCGGCGGCCGTCGGGGCGCCCACCGCGAGTCCCCGCTCCCGGATGCGGGCGCTGATGATCGGCACGCTCATCGTGCTCAGCCTCTTCGCCGCGCAGCTGCTGCGCATCCAGGGCTTCGACTCGGACGCCGTGGCCTCCGCTGCCCTGGCGCAGCGCACGAGCACCGAGGTCATCCCCGCCGAGCGGGGCACGATCCTCGACGACGACGGGGTCGTGCTCGCCCAGAGCCACGAGCGCCGCACCATCGTCGTGGACCAGCAGGCCGTCAAGACCTACGAGAAGGAGGTCCACGGCGAGCCGAAGAAGGTGGGTGCGAAGGGGGCCGCCAGGGACGTCGCGAAGCTGCTGGACGACGTGGACCGCAAGGAGCTCGTCAAGAAGATGACGGGCAACAGCCGCTACCAGGTCCTCGTCAAGGACGTCTCGCCGCTCACCTGGCGCAAGATCTCCGACCTGGGTGTCCCCGGGCTCTACTCCGAGCGGACCACCAAGCGCACCTACCCCCAGTCCACGACCGTCGCCTCCCTCGTCGGCTTCGTCCAGCCGCAGGACCAGAGCGCCGGTGCCGGGCTGGAGCTGCAGTTCGACGACATTCTCAAGGGCGAGCCGGGCAAGGCCACCTACGAGATATCGCAGAACGGCAGCCGACTGCCCAACGCATCCGACGAGGTGCAGCCGGCGGAGCCCGGCCGGGACATCAAGCTCACCCTCGACAACGACGTCCAGTGGTACGCCCAGAACGCGCTGGCGGAGCAGGTCAAGAAGACCAAGGCGCTCTCCGGGACGGTCGTCGTGCAGCGCGTCGACACCGGTGAGCTCGTCGCGCTCGCCTCCTACCCCACCTTCGACCCGAACAAGCTCGAGAAGAGCGACGGGGTCTACGCCAACCTCGCCTTCAGCGACGTCTTCGAGCCGGGCTCGACCGCGAAGGTGCTCACCGTGGCCGCCGCCCTGCAGGAGGGCACGATCGAGCCGGACACGCCGATGATCCTCCCGGGCCAGATGGAGCGCGGCAACCGCATCCTCAAGGACTCCCACCCCCACCCGGACGAGTACCGCACGGTGGCCGGGGCGCTGGCCGAGTCGAGCAACACCGGCATGATGCTCATCGGCGAGACGATGAAGCCCAAGACGCTCGAGGAGTACATGCGCAAGTTCGGTCTGGGCTCGCGCAGCGGCTCCGGCTTCCCCGGTGAGTCCGCGGGACTGCTGCCGCCGGCGGAGTCGTGGAACGGCTCGCAGCGCTACACCGTCACCTACGGGCAGGGCGTCTCGACGACGGCGGTGCAGGTGACCAACGTCTTCCAGGCCATCGCCAACGACGGGGTGCGGATCGCCCCTTCGTTCGTGGACCAGGTGAGCGACGGCGAGGGCGGCTGGAAGGACGGGCCCGAGCCCGAGACCACCCGCGCGGTCTCCCCGAAGGCCGCCCACCAGCTCGCCCGGATGATGGAGGGCGTCGTCTCCGAGAACGGCACCGCACCCAAGGCCCAGATCGAGGGCTACCGGGTGGCGGGCAAGACGGGGACCGCCGACCGGTACGACCCCGAGGTCGGTGGCTACTCCGGCAAGACGGCGAGCTTCATCGGCTTCGCCCCGGCGGACGACCCCGAGCTCGTGACCTCGGTGATCCTGCAGCGGCCGATCAAGGGGTACTACGGCGGTGACGTCGCCGCCCCCGTCTTCAAGGACGTCATGACCTACGCGCTCAAGGCCGAGGAGGTCCCGCCGACCCCGAAGGACCAGACGCGGCCGAAGGTCAAGACCGACCTGCCGAAGAAGCCGGCCCCGGACACCCCGGGCCTGCTCAGCGACACCAAGGGCGAAGGGTAGGCTGCTCCCTCGTGTCGTTCCCGCGCCCAGAGCATGTCGCACCGCTCACCCTGACCGCCGTCGAGGCACTCCTGCACGGCCCCGCGCAGGTCGTGCAGGGCGACCCCACCACGGGCGTGACCGGCGTCTCCCTCGACACCAAGACCGTCCGCCCCGGTGACCTGTGGGCCGCCCTGCCGGGCGCGCGCGTGCACGGCGCGGACTTCGTGGGCCGCGCCGAGGAGGCCGGGGCCGCTGCCGTGCTCACCGACGAGGACGGGGCCCGCCGGATCGCGGCAGCAGGGAGCCCGCTGCCGGTGGTGCGGTGCACCGAGCCGCGGGCCCAGCTCGGCCTCGTCGCCGCGACCCTCTACGAGAGCCGGGAACGGATGCCGAAGATGTTCGGCGTCACCGGCACCAACGGCAAGACGACCGTCGCCTACCTCATGGTCTCCGCGCTCGAGGCGCTGCAGCACACGACCGGGCTCATCGGCACCATCGAGACCCGGCTCGGGCCGGAGCGGATCCGCTCGGTGCGCACGACCCCGGAGTCGACCGATCTGCACGCGCTCCTCGCGACGATGGGGGGGCGGCGCGTCGACGACTGCGTCATGGAGGTCTCCAGCCACGCCCTCGTGCTCCACCGGGTCGACGAGGTGATCTTCGACTTCGCGCTCTTCACCAACCTCAGCCAGGACCACCTGGACTTCCACGGCACGATGGAGGACTACTTCCTCGCCAAGGCGAGCCTCTTCACCCCCGAGCGCTCCCGCCGCGGCATCGTGTGCATCGACGACGACTGGGGGCTGCGCCTCGCGAGCGAGGCGCAGGTGCCGGTCACGACCGTCACCTCCCGGCTGGACGTCGAGGCGGACTGGTACATCGGCGGCGACCCCCGCGAGCCGGACCTGGTGCTCACCTCGGCCGAACACGAGCTGCACCTGAGCTCGCTGCTGCCGGGGGACTTCAACCGCGTCAACACCGCGATGGCCGCCGTCACGCTCATCGAGGCGGGGCTGCGCCCGCGCGACGTCGCCAGCGCCGTGCTCACCCGACCCGACGTCCCCGGTCGGATGGAGCTCGTGCTGCCCTCGGACCCCTACCGCGAGGACCTCGAGGAGCTGCCGACCGCCCTCGTCGACTTCGCCCACACCCCGGACGCCGTCGCCGCCGCCCTGGCCGCGCTGCGCCCGCAGACGCAGGGCCTGCTCATCGCGGTGCTCGGGGCCGGCGGGAGCCGCGACCCCGGCAAGCGACCCGGCATGGGCGCCTCCGCGGCCGCCCACGCCGACGTCGTCATCGTCACCGACGACAACCCCCGCGAGGAGGACCCGGCCGACATCCGCGCCGCCGTCGCCGAGGGGATCTGGCCCCGCTCCAGGGCCCGGGTCGAGAACGTCGCCGGCCGCGTCAGCGCCATCCACCGCGCCGTCGAGATCGCCCGCGAGTCCGGCCCCGGCGCGACCGTCGCGCTGCTCGGCAAGGGCCACGAGCAGGGCCAGGAGATCGCCGGCGAGGTCCACGACTTCGACGACCGCGAGGTGCTGCGCCGGGCCCTTGACGACAGCGGGGCCACCCCGTGACCCCCATGACCCTGGCCGCGGTCGCCGACGTGACCGGCGGCCGTCTGCACGGCGCCACCCCCGAGCAGGCCGCCGACATCCTCATCGACGCCGACGTCGTGACCGACTCCCGGGAGGCCCGCCCGGGCAGCCTCTACGTCGCCCGGATCGGTGAGCAGGCAGACGGGCACGACTTCGTGCCCGGCGCTGCCAGGGCCGGGGCGGTCGCAGCCCTCACGACCCGCGAGGTCGAGGGCCTGCCGTGCGTGGTCGTCCCGGACGAGCAGGCCGGCTTCGTGGCCATCGCCCGCCACGTCATCGACTCCAGCCCGCAGCTGACCGTCATCGGCATCACCGGCTCCTCCGGCAAGACGAGCACCAAGGACCTCCTCGGCGCGGTGCTCGCCACGGCGGGGGAGACGGTCTCGCCGATCGGCTCGTACAACTCCGAGGTCGGTGTGCCGCTGACCGTCTGCCGGGTCACCCCGCAGACCCGGCACCTCGTCGTCGAGATGGGCGCCCGCGGCATCGGGCACATCGAGTACCTCACGAGGATCGCCCCGCCGGACATCGGCATCGTGCTCAACGTCGGGCACGCCCACGTCGGCGAGTTCGGCTCGCTCGAGGCCGTGGCCCGGGCGAAGGGGGAGCTGCCCGCCTCCCTGCCCGCCGCCGGCGTCGCCGTCCTCAACGCCGACGACCACCGCGTGGCCGCGATGAGCGAGGTCACCGACGCGAAGGTCCTCCTCGTCGGGGAGGGCGAGGGAGCCACCGTCCGGGCCACCGAGGTCGTCATCGACGACGGCGGACGGCCGCGTTTCACGCTGCAGGCCCCCTTCGGCAGCGCCCGGGTGGAGCTGGGGCTCGTCGGACGACACCACGTGGGCAACGCGCTGGCGGTCTTCGCCGCGGCGCACGCCGCCGGGATGGCGCCCGAGGAGATCGTGGCCGGCCTCGCCGCGGCAGGGCCGGTGAGCCGTTGGCGGATGGAGGTCACGACCCGCCCCGACGGGGTGGTCGTGGTCAACGACGCCTACAACGCCAACCCCGACTCCGCCTCCGCCGCGCTGCGCAGCGTCGCCGGGATGTCGGCCAGGGGCCGCCGGTGGGCGGTGCTCGGTGGGATGCTCGAGCTCGGTGGGGACTCCGACGCCCTCCACGAGCAGGTGGGCCGTGAGGCCGGCGAGCTCGGCATGGACGAGGTCCTCGTCGTCGGCGACGTCGCCGCGCCGGTGGCTCCCGGCGCGCGCGCCGGCGGGGCCGGTCGGGTGCGCACGGTGCCCGACGCGGCTGCGGCCGAGGCGCTGCTCGTCGAAGAACTTGCCCCCGGTGACGTCGTGTTGTTCAAGTCCAGCAGGGACTCGGGGCTACGGTGGCTCGGAGACCGCATCGTGGAGAGGGGGAGTGCCTCGTGAAGTCCGTCATCATGGCGACCATCGTCTCGCTCGTGGTCTCCCTGCTCGGCACCCCGATGTTCATCCGCTACCTCGTCAAGCAGGGCTACGGGCAGTTCATCCGCGACGACGGGCCGACGAGCCACCACACCAAGCGGGGCACCCCCACGATGGGCGGGGCGGTGATCATCCTCGCCACCGTGCTGGCCTACTTCCTCGCCCACCTCGGGGCGTGGACCTCGCCGACGGTGAGCGGCCTGCTCGTCCTCTTCCTCATGGTCGGGCTCGGCGCCGTCGGCTTCGCCGACGACTTCATCAAGATCAGCAAGCAGCGCAGCCTCGGCCTGCGCTCCTGGCAGAAGCTCGTGCTGCAGACCCTCGTCGGCGTCGTCTTCTCGGTGCTGGCGCTGCAGTTCGCCAACTCGCACGGCACCACACCCGCGTCCACCGCGATCTCCTTCGTCCGCGACACCCCGCTGGACCTGGCCTTCGCCGGACCGATCATCGGGATGATCCTCTTCATCCTGTGGGCCAACCTCATGGTCGCCGGCACCTCCAACGGGGTGAACCTCACCGACGGCCTCGACGGGCTCGCCACCGGGTCCTCGGTCATGGTCTTCGCCGCCTACGTCCTCATCGCCATCTGGCAGTTCAACCAGGTCTGCGGGGGCAGCGGCGCCCCCGGCTGCTACGAGGTGCGCGACCCGCTCGACCTGGCCGTGGTGGCCGCCGCCGGCACCGGCGCCTGCTTCGGGTTCCTGTGGTGGAACGCCGCACCGGCGAAGATCTTCATGGGTGACACCGGCTCGCTCGCCCTCGGCGGGGCCCTTGCCGGGCTGGCGCTGCTCACCCGCACCGAGCTGCTCATCGTCATCCTCGGCGGCCTCTTCGTGACGATCACGATGTCGGTCATCATCCAGGTCGTCTCCTTCAAGTCGACGGGCAAGCGGGTCTTCCGGATGGCGCCGCTGCAGCACCACTTCGAGCTGCTCGGGTGGCAGGAGGTCACGATCGTCATCCGCTTCTGGATCATCGCGGGGCTCTTCGTCGCGGGCGGTCTGGCGGTCTTCTACGCGGAGTGGGTCGTGGGGACCCGGTGAGCGCGCGCGCCACCCGACTGTCCACGCTGACCCACCGTGACGCCGACTGGGCGGGTCTGCGCGTCGTCGTCACCGGGCTGGGCGTCTCCGGCTTCGCCGCGGCCGACGCCCTGCTCGAGCACGGCGCGCAGGTCCACGTGGTCGACGCCACGACCCCGGAGCCGGAGAGCCTGCTGGCCCAGCGGGCCCAGATCCTCGAGGTGCTCGGTGCCCGCCTGCTCCTCGGCGACGGCGTGGCCGGCTCGCTGCCGGTGCCGGCCGAGGAGATCGACCTCGTGGTCACGTCACCCGGCTGGCCGCCGCACCAGCCGCTGCTCGCCGAGGCGGCCGCCGCCGGCATCCCGATCTGGGGCGACGTCGAGCTCGCCTGGCGGATGCGGCCCACCGAGGGCGCCGCGCCGTGGCTCCTCGTCACCGGCACGAACGGCAAGACGACCACCGTGCAGATGCTCGCCTCGATGCTGCGCGCGGCCGGTCTGCGCGCCGCCAGCGCCGGCAACGTCGGCACCCCCGTCATCGAGCTCGTCCAGGACCCCGAGCCCTATGACGTCATCGCCGTCGAGCTGAGCAGCTTCCAGCTGCACTGGAGCCACTCGTTGGCGCCCCGGGCCGCGGCCTGCCTGAACATCGCGCCGGACCACGTCGACTGGCACGGCTCCCTGGCGGAGTACACCCGGGCCAAGGGCAAGGTCTACGAGCGCACCGAGATCGCCTGCGTCTACAACGAGGCCGACCCGGTCACCCGGCGGCTCGTCGAGGAGGCCGACGTCACCGAGGGGTGCCGGGCGATCGGCTTCACCCTCGGTGTACCCGACCTGTCGATGTTCGGTCTCGTCGAGGACGTGCTGGCCGACCGGGCCTTCGTGCAGGACCGGGAGCACCAGGCGGCGGAGCTGGCCTCCTTCGCCGACCTCGTGGGCGAGGAGGCCACCCCACCGCCCCACCTCGTCGCCAATGCGCTCGCCGCGGCCGCGCTCGCCCGCGCCCACGGGGTGCCCCCGGTGGCCGTGCGGGAGGGGCTGCGTGCCTGGCAGCCCGAACCCCACCGCATCGCCGAGGTCGCCGCCGACGGCGGCGTCCGCTGGATCGATGACTCCAAGGCGACCAACCCGCACGCCGCCCGCGCCAGCCTCGTCGCGCACGAGCACGTCGTGTGGGTCGCCGGCGGACTGCTCAAGGGCGCCGACGTCGAGGAGCTCGTCGAGACGGCCGCGCCCCGACTGCGCGCGGCCGTGCTCCTCGGCCGGGACAGGGAGCAGATCGCTGCGGCGCTGGCCCGACACGCCCCCGACGTCCCCGTGATCGACGTGGCCACGACGGACACTGGGGCGATGGACCTCGTGGTCCGGCACGCGGCCTCCCAGGCGCAGCCCGGCGACGTGGTGCTGCTGGCTCCGGCGGCCGCGTCCATGGACATGTTCGAGAACTACGGGGCCCGCGGGGACGCATTCGCCTCCGCCGTGGCCCGGTACCTGCAGGAGGAATGAGCGTGAGCAGCAGCGCGACGACCGGACGTGGTTCGGCCACGCGCGGCGTGCGCACCCGGTTCGAGCTGTGGCTGGAACGTTTCGAGTCGCCGACCACGACCTACTACGGACTGCTCGGCATCACCGGGCTGCTCGTCGGCATCGGCCTCGTCATGGTCCTCTCCGCCTCGATGATCGAGTCGCTGAAGGAGAGCAACTCCTCCTTCACGATCTTCCTCAAGCAGGCGCTCTTCGCCGTCATCGGCGCCGTGCTGCTGTGGTGGGCCTCCAGACGCTCGATCGCCTTCTGGAAGCGCGTGGCGATCCCCGCCGTCCTGGGGTCGATCCTGCTGCTCGTGCTCGTCTTCACGCCCCTGGGCTTCGGTTTCCAGGGCAACCGGAACTGGATCGCCCTCGGCCCGGTGACGATCCAGCCGAGCGAGATCGCCAAGATCGGCCTGATCCTCGCCGGCGCGCTCGTGCTGGAGCGCAAGCGGGAGCGACTCGGGTTCATCAGCCACGCGCTCGTGCCCTTCGTCCTCCCGGTCTGCGCGGTCATCATCGGCCTCGTCATGCTCGGCCACGACCTCGGGACGGCGATGGTCATCTGCGCGATCATCGTCGGGATGCTCTTCGCGGCGGGGGTCCCCACCCGCTGGTTCGTCGTCGGCGGCGGGCTGATGGCCGCGGCCGGCTTCGTCGCGGTGAGCAGCGGCAGCAGCCGGATGGAGCGCATCCAGGTCTGGCTCGACCCCTCCGAGTGCACGCCCGGCACCGCGATGTACTACGGCATCTGCCGGCAGCCCATCCACGGGCGCTACGCGCTCGCCGACGGCGGCTGGTTCGGGGTCGGGCTCGGCGCCAGCCGGGAGAAGTGGGGCTGGCTGCCGGAGCCGTACAACGACTTCATCTTCGCGATCATCGGCGAAGAGCTCGGCCTCATCGGGACCTTGACGATCATCGGGCTCTACGTCGCGCTGGCCTTCATCGGCATGCGCATGGTCGCCCGGACCGAGGACTTCTTCGTGCGGCTCGTCACCGCCGGCATCTGCACGTGGGTCCTGGTGCAGGCGATCATCAACATCGGCGCCGTCATCGGCATGCTCCCCGTCATCGGGGTCCCGCTGCCCTTCGTCTCCTCGGGTGGGTCATCGCTCGTCATGGGGATGTTCGCCATCGGGGTGCTGCTGAGCTTCGCACGCCACGAACCGGGCTTCGCCGAGATGATGGCGGCCAAGCCCTCCCGGACGCGCGTCCTGCTCGCCCGGCTCACCGGCAGGAGGAACACCCCCGCATGACTCCCAACCGCCCCTCACGAGTCCTGCTGGCGGGGGGTGGCACGGCGGGCCACGTCTCCCCGCTGCTCGCCCTCGCCGACTGCCTGCGCCGACGCGACCCCAGGGTGGACGTCCTCGTCCTGGGCACCACGGAGGGCCTGGAGGCGCGGATCGTCCCGGAGCGCGGCTACGACTTCGCCACCGTCCCGAAGGTGCCCCTGCCACGGCGCCCCAGCAAGGACCTGCTGCGGCTGCCGGTCAACCTGCGCCGTGCGGTGGCCGCCGCGGAGCGGGCCATCGACCGGGTCGGGGCCGAGGTCGTCGTCGGCTTCGGCGGCTACGTCTCGACCCCCGCCTACCTGGCCGCGCGACGCAAGGGTGTCCCGATCGTCGTCCACGAGCAGAACGCGCGTGCCGGCATCGCCAACAAGGTGGGCGCCCGGCTCAGCTCCCACGTCGCGGTGACCTTCCCCTCGACGAAGCTGACCGGCGGGCGGGTCATCGGCATGCCGCTGCGACGGGAGATCGTCACCCTCGATCGTGCTGCCCGCCGCGAGGAGGCCCGCGTCGGGCTGGGCCTGCGCGAGGACCTGCCGGTCCTCCTCGTCACCGGCGGGG
>NZ_BCSR01000048.1 GCF_001570965.1 Janibacter corallicola NBRC 107790
GGGGCCTCCCGCCGATCGGCGGGAGGCCCCTTCGTGGTGGATCAGAAGGCGGACTCGGGCACGTCCATGAGGCTGTTGTCGGTGGCCTCGGCGATGGCCTTCTCGGAGGCCAGGCGGGGCAGGACGTTCTTGGCGAAGAAGCTCGCCGCGGCGATCTTGCCGGTGTAGAAGTCCTTGTCCTTCTCCGAGGCGCCCTGGAGTGCCTCGGTGGCCACGGCGGCCTGGCGCAGCAGCAGCCAGCCGATGACGAGGTCACCGGCGGCCAGCAGCAGGCGGGTGGAGTTCTGGCCGACCTTGTAGACGTTCCGGATGTCCGAGCCCTCCTGCTTGGGGTCGGAGGCCATCAGGTCCTGGAACATCGCGCCGAGGATTCCCTGCACGTTCTCCAGCCCCTGGCCGAGCAGCGCCCGCTCGGCCTTGAGGGCGCCGCCCTGGGCGTCGACGTCCTGGGCGAACTCCTGGATCTGCATGGCGATGTGGCCGATGGCCTGGCCGTTGTCCCGGACGATCTTGCGGAAGAAGAAGTCCTGACCCTGGATGGCAGTGGTGCCCTCGTAGAGGGTGTCGATCTTCGCGTCGCGCACGTACTGCTCGATCGGGTACTCCTGCAGGAAGCCGGAGCCACCGAAGGTCTGCAGCGACTCGGTGCCGAGCAGCACCCAGGCGCGCTCGGAGCCCAGGCCCTTGACGATCGGCAGCAGCAGGTCGTTGACCCGGTTCGCCATCGCCGCGGGGGAGTCCTCGGCGATCTGCTCGGAGCCGGTGCTCAGCTGCTCGGCGTCGACGGTGTCCTGCTGGCTCGCGGTGTAGACGACGAGCGCCCGCAGCCCCTCGGCGTAGGCCTTCTGCAGCATGAGGCTGCGGCGCACGTCCGGGTGGTGGGTGATCGTCACGCGCGGCGCGTCCTTGGCCGGGGTGACCATGTCCGCTCCCTGCACACGCTCCTTGGCGTACTCGAGGGCGTTGAGGTACCCCGTCGAGAGGGTCGCGATCGCCTTGGTGCCGACCATCATGCGGGCGTTCTCGATGACGCGGAACATCTGGGCGATCCCGTCGTGCACGTCGCCGAAGAGGGTGCCGACCGCCGGCTCCTTCTCCCCGAAGGTGACCTCGCAGGTCGTGGAGACCTTCAGGCCCATCTTGTGCTCGACGTTGGTGACGTAGACACCGTTCCGCTCGCCGAGCTCACCGGTCTCGAGGTCGACCTCGTACTTGGTGAGGATGTAGAGGCTCAGGCCCTTGGTGCCCGGCCCGGCGCCCTCGGGGCGGGCGAGGACGAAGTGCACGACGTTGTCGGTCAGGTCCGACTCGGCGGAGGTGATGAAGCGCTTGACGCCCTCGATGTTCCAGGTGCCGTCGCCGTTGTCGACGGCCTTGGTGCGGCCGGCGCCGACGTCGGAGCCGGCGTCCGGCTCGGTGAGGACCATCGTGCAGTGCCAGTGGTTCTGCACGATCCAGTGGGCCAGCTTCTTCTGCTCCGGGGTGCCCAGGAGGTAGAGCAGCTTGGCGAAGGAGTAGTTCGCCCCGAACATGCCGATGGCCGGGTTGGCGCCGAGGACGAGCTCGTTCATCGCCCAGCGCAGCGACGGGGGAGCGACGGTGCCGCCGAGCTCCTCGGGCAGGTCGATCGACCAGAAGCCGGACTCGGTGAAGGCCTTCCAGGACTGCTTGAAGGACTCCGGCATCGTCACCGAGTGGGCGTCGGCGTCGAAGACCGGCGGGTTGCGGTCGGCGTCGGCGAAGGACGCGGCGAACTCGTTCTCGGCGAGCCGGGAGTACTCCGAGAGCATCGCCTTGGCGGTGTCGCCGTCGACGTCCTGGTAGGGCCCCTGCCCGAGGACCTCACCGCGGCCGAAGACCTCGAAGAGGTTGAACTCCAGGTCCCGGAGATTGCTCTTGTAGTGGCCCATTCCTGGCCTCCTGCACTCGTTCGTGGTGCCAGCGGCGGCCGGCACGGTGGGTGGGTAAGCGGTCGCTTACCTGACGTCATGTCCATCCTCGCCCCGGGGTGCTTGCCATATCAAGCACGGGGGCGGTGACGTGACCCACACGGGGCGCGTGTGGGACGGGCGGGCTGGGCAGGCCCCTGGGGGGTCGCGGCAGACTGGTCCAGGTGCACGCTGCCCCCCTTCGCCGTCCGATGTCGGCGCGTGACCCGCGCGAGCCCGGCCGGGCCTCCTCCTCGCTCGAGCTGCTCTTCGACCTGGTCTTCGTCACGGCGGTGGCGAGCGCGGGGACGCAGCTGCACCAAGGCGTCGTGGCCGGTCAGTGGAGCGCACTCGGTGGTTTCGCGATGACCTTCTTCGCGATCTGGTGGGCGTGGATGAACTACACGTGGTTCGCCTCGGCCTACGACAACGACGACGTCGGCTTCCGGGTGCTGACCTTCGTCATCATGGGCGGCGCGCTGATCCTGGCGGCCGGGACGCCGGAGCTCTTCGCCAGCGGCCAATCACCTGTCGTCGTGGCCGGCTATGCGGTGATGCGCTTCGGCATGGCCCTGCTCTGGCTCCGCGCGGCGAAGGGGGACCCTGCCCGCCGGCGGGTGGCCCTCACCTATGCCGGAGGGATCTCGCTGGTCCAGCTGCTGTGGATCCTGCGTCTCGCCCTCCCCGAGGAGCGGTTCGTCGCGGCGAGCTTCGTCGCGCTCGTCGTGGCCGAGCTCGCGGTGCCGATGGTCGCCGAGCGAAGGGAGCACACCCCCTTCCACCCCGATCACGTCGCGGACCGGGCCGGTGGGATGACGATGATCGTCCTCGGTGAGGTCGTGCTCGCGACGGTCGTGGCGACCCAGACCGTGCTGGCGGGAGGCTGGGGCGGCTCAGGAGTGACGCTCGACCTCGTCCTGCTCGTCACCGGTGTCTTCCTCGTCGTCGTCGCGACCTGGTGGCTGTACTTCCGTCGGGAGCTGACCGATCTCGCCGGCCACCCGAGACGGGTGTGGGCCTTCGGGTACCTGCACTACTTCTTGTACGCGTCGATCGCGGCCACCGGCGCCGGAGTGACCGCGGGGGTGGAGGTCGCCACGCACGACGCCCACGTCTCGGCAGGCGCGGTCGAGTGGCTCGTGGGCGGGGCAGCAGCGGTCTTCGTCCTCACCGTGGGGGTGCTGCACCGGCTCGGTGGGGACTCCGTGCGGCGTTGCCTGCTGCCCGGGGCGGTCGTCGCCGTGCTCGTCCTGGTGATCGCCGCTGCCGGTCCCTCGGTCGGTGTCGGCGTGCTGCTCACGGGGCTGGTGCTCATCGCGACCGTGGTGGTCAACCAGGTGTGGGACCGGGCGATCTCCTGACACCCGACAGCCGGGTGAGGCGTGTTCGGGGCCGTGTCGCGCGTGGGTTACGATGTCGCCGGCGCCATCGCGCGTGCCGGTGTAGCTCAATGGTAGAGCGCCAGCTTCCCAAGCTGGACACGCGGGTTCGATTCCCGTCACCGGCTCCCTTGTCCTGGGTCGCGTCATCGTTGATACGGTGGCGCGGCTCAGGACTTTTTTTGTGGTGCGGGTTCGCGATCGGCCTCGTGGGTCTGGAGATACGGATCAGGACCGTAGTGCTCGCAGACGGCCGGGTCAGGAGGGCTGTGTGGCCACGCCCGTCGAGGCTGTGGCTCGAGTGGAGGCCGCGGCGGCAGTCTCTGCAGTCGACGATCACGGCGAGTTCAGCCACCCGCCCCGTCAACGATGTCGCGAACCTCGAATCGCGGTCAGCCCTCGCGCACGCTGCGAGCGGACGCGACGTCGTCGACGATCACCGCGATGTGCCGCATGCTCGTCAGCAGCGACCCGTAGACCGGCCAGGTCTCCTGCGGCAGTCCGTGCTCGTCGGACATCGTCCGGGCGAGGCGGTTCAACCGGTCGTGGACCGGTGCGACGTCGGTGTCCGGGTCGGCGATGGCATGGCCGGCATCGCGGACGATCGCGGCCCACTGCTCGCGGAAATGCTCGTCCCAGCTGCCCTCGGCGTAGGCGGACTCCCGGAGGGTGCGGGTGAGGTGGCGCAGGTGGGAGATGCCCTCGTCGACCCGACCGAGGATCTCCTCGTAGCTGACGCCCTCGATGTCCTGCTGCCCTCTCGCCCGGGCCCGGCGCGTCTCGAGCATCCACAGGCGCGGGTTGGAGCGCCGGCTCTCCCGGGCGAAGCGCACCGACTGCCAGGCCCGAGAGCATCTCCCTGTTCATCGCCATGGTCTCCTCGAACCAGGCGTCGGCCTGATCGGTCTCCCAGGAGGAGGAGAACTCGTCGGCCATGCTCGTCAGCACGTGCCCCATCCGACGGTTGATGCTGTCGACGTAGCGGCTGGCCTGCCGGTCGCGCAGCGGCGGGATGAGCAGCAGGTTGACCACGATCCCGATGGCCACACCCAGGCCGACCTCGATGAGGCGATCCATGAGCAGGGGCTGCTGCTGGCTGAACCCGCTGCCGAGCACGAAGACCGCCGTCGTGGCGATCGCCAGACCCTCGTCGCGGATCCACGAGACGCGCGCACCGGCCAGCCCGACGAAGAGCGCGAGGGCGAAGGTCCACACGCTCACGCCGAGGAAGTTGCCGATGACGAAGGAGATGCCGACGCCGATGGCCGACGCCACCGTGCTCTGGGCACCCCCGGGAGAGCGAACGGTGGACGGTGGCGTGCACGGTCAGCAGTGCGGTCCACGGCGCGAGGAAGGGCAGCGGTGAGCCGAGCACGTGGTCTGCGAGCCACCAGGCGGTGGTGCCGGCGACCACGCTCTTGAGGATCTGGAGCAGGTCGGTGACGAACTCCGGGCGTCGGACCAAGTCTGTGAGGGTGGCCCGTTCCTGGGTCAAGCTCGACCCCCTTCGTCTCGGTGGCATGTCATGACCTCGTTTAGTCCCCGCCCTCGCTGGTCCCATGCGGTCGGCGCCACCTCGGCCCCTGCACGACGGGGTTCGGGAGGGGCCGTCATCCGCGCTCCGGCCGTGCCCGGATCGTCCGGGACCGGGCGAGCTCCGTGCCGGAGCCGTCCAGGGCCTCGACGGCGACGAAGGGCACCCCGTCGCCCCGACGGACGACCGTCTCGAAGCCGTCGCGGCGGACCGTCGCCCCCTCCCGCAGGTCGTCGCGCATCCTGCCCTCCAGCAGCCGCCAGTGCGTGACCTCGGTGGCGCCGTTCCAGCTGGCGCGCACCGAGCCGTCGCGCCCCGTGCCGATGTCCGGTGCGGTGCGTGGCAGGCCCGTCCACGGGAACCGGTAGGCACGGTAGGAGCCGTTCCCGACCTGGCCGAGCTCGTGGACGATCTCACCGTCGACGTCGAACTCGGTGACGAAGGGGGCCATCCCCCACCCGACGACCACGTGGCCGTCGGCCAGGTGCTGTGCATTGCCCATGGCGAAGCCGTACCGGTCACCCGTCCGGAGTGCCCGGACCAGCTCCGCGGTCCGGCCCCGCTCGTCGACCCGGAAGGTCATGGCCGCGGATCTCGCCCGGGAGCCCTTCTCCCGGCCGTGGTTGTCGTAGATGGTCAGCGTGCCGTCCGGCTGCCGCCGCAGGTCGTGCTGCCAGGAGAAGGCCCCGCCCTCAGGGACCTCGATGTCGCTGCGCTTGCCGCCGAAGCGCCAGATCACCTCGCCGCTGGCCCGGTCGACCTTGTACAGCGTCCAGGTGTGGCGTGCCGAGACCAGCAGGTGGCCGTCGTCGTCCTCCGCCACGGAGTTCAGGTGGATCGGGTCGTAGGGCAGCTCGCGGGTCTTGCCCTCGCCCTCCTCGGCATCGAGCTCCTTGTGGCTGTCCTCGAGGGTGATGTGCTCGGTGGCGTCCCAGTCCAGCAGCACCTCCTGGGTCCGGACATCGATCTCCTGGACGCGGCCGCCGTACATCCACCCCTCGACCGGCCCGCCCAGCGAGCTGAGGTCCCGCGGCACCACCGGGTAGGCGATGACCAGTGCGGTGCCGCGCGGCGTGAGCAGGAACTCGTGGATGTCGGCCAGGACGCCGTTCCCGGCACGCACCTCCGCGATCTTCTCGTAGTGCTGGTCCAGGATGACTCCCCGGCCGTGCCCGGTCGTGGTGAGGAACTCCCCGCACCAGTACGTCAGCACCGGTCGTCCGCGGTACTCCTGCACGCGCAGGTCGGTGGCCGGGGTGGCGTCGGGGTCGACCCAGACCGGGCTGCCGGAGTCGTCGTAGATCACGCCGTGGAAGCTGGGCATCATCGGGGTGACGAACAGGAGGTCCTTCGTCCGTTGCCCGCCGCTCCGACGTCGCACCGTCGTGCGCGGGGCCCGGAGCTCGGTGCTGGAGAATCGTTCCAGCGGGGGGACCTCGGGCTCGTCCTGCTCCGGTTCCCGTGCGGGCCCGGGCGGCCGGTCCTCGTCGGTGAGCGCCCAGCCCGCCCCCGAGCCGGCGGCGCCCACCGCCGCGCCGACACCACCGGCGAGCACGTCACGCCGCCCCGGGCGGAACCTCCGGGCCCCCGCGCCCGACTCCCTCGTCATGGGCCCCAGAGTAGGGCGGCCGCCCGGGAGGAGACGCCGGGCGGGGCCTAGGGTCGGTCTGGTGCGCACTCGTCAGTCGTCCGGCGGCGGGCTGACCGGGGCCCGGCTGGTCGTCGCACTCGTGTGCGCGGCGATGACGACCTTCGCCCAGCTGTACTCGCCGCAGGGCGTGCTGCCCCAGGTCGCACACGACCTCGACACCACGGCGGACACGGCGGCGCTGACGATCTCCGCGGCCACGCTCGGGCTCGCGGTGGCGGTGATCCCGTGGTCCTTCATCGGCGACCGCTACGGGCGCCGGCACGCGATGCTCGCCTCGGTGGTCGGCGCGACCGTGTTCGGACTGGTCTCCGCCTGGCTGCCGTCGCTGTGGCTGGTGCTGCTCGCGCGGCTGCTGCAGGGGGTCTTCCTCGCCGGGGTGCCCGCCCTCGCCATGGCCTACCTCAACGAAGAGGTGGAGAGCGGCGTCGCGGTCGTGGCGGCCGGGTGGTTCGTCGGCGGCACAACGATCGGCGGACTCACCGGCCGGATCGTCGCGACCTCGGTGGCCCAGGTGAGCACGTGGCGGGTGGGGCTGACCGTCGTCTCGACCATCGCGGCACTGGCGGCGCTCGCCTTCGCGTTGCTGGCTCCGGTCGAGCGGCGATTCGTCCCCACGGCCCGGGCCGGCTGGCGCCATGCGGCGGGGAAGATGGCCACGAACCTGCGTGACGGCCCGCTCGTCGGCCTCTACCTCATCGCCTTCCTGCTCATGGGAGGCTTCGTCGCGGTCTACAACTACCTCTCCTTCCGGCTCGTGGCACCGCCCTACCTGTTGCCCGGCTGGCTCGTCGGCCTGGCCTTCCTCGCCTACCTCGCCGGGACCGTCTCCGCGCCCCGGGCCGGCGTCATGGCCTCCCGCAGGGGTCGGTCCCGGGTGATGGGTGCGATGGTGCTCGTCATGCTCCTCGGCCTGGTCATGACGCTGGCCGGCCCGCTCTGGCTGGTCCTCGTCGGGCTGGTCGTCTTCACCGCCGGCTTCTTCGGAGCCCACTCGGTGGCCTCGGGGTGGGCCGGTGCGCGTGCCGTGGAGGCCAGGTCGCAGTCCACCGCCCTGTACAACCTCGCCTACTACGGCGGCTCCAGCGTCCTGGGCTGGGCCGGCGGCCTGGCCTGGGAGGGGGCCGGCTGGACCGGTGTCGTCGGCTTCGTCGGTGCCTCCGTGCTGCTCGCGCTGCTCGCCCAGCAGGCACTGGTCCGGCGCTCTGGGTAGCGTCGGGCCGAGGACACGTGACGAAGGGAGTTCCATGAGCCAGCCGCCCGATCCCGACCGTGGGGCCGAGGTCGGGCACCGCTCGCCCGGTGAGCGCCAGGAGAGCCCTCCGCCGCGGACCATCCGGCTGCGACGGTGGGGCCTGCTGGCCGGGCTGGTCGGCGCGGTGCTCGTCTACCTGCTCATGCCCGCGGAGGCGCCGAGTGCCGCGCGGGTCACCGCCGGTACCGCCGTGCTCATGGGCATCTGGTGGATGACCGAGGCCATCCCGATCCCGGCGACCGCGCTCATCCCGCTCGCCGTCTTCCCGGTCATCGGTGGGGCGGAGATCGACGACGTCGGCGCCTCCTACGGCAGCGACATCATCTTCCTCTTCATGGGCGGCTTCATCCTCGCGCTCGCGATGCAGCGCTGGAACCTGCACCGCCGCATCGCCCTGGTCACCGTCCGCACGATGGGGACCAACCCGGCGATGGTCGTCGCCGGGTTCATGGTCGCCACCGGTTTCCTGTCGATGTGGGTCTCCAACACCGCCACCGCGGTGATGATGCTGCCGATCGGCGTCTCCGTGCTCATGCTCGTGGTCCGTCTGGAAGAGGGGCGCGACGGCGCGGACGAGGACGCACCGGAGGCGAAGGGGGAGACCCCCGACGAGCACTCCGTCCTCCGGAGCAACTTCGGCACCGCGCTGATGCTCGGCATCGCCTACGCCGCCTCCATCGGCTCGCTCGGGACGATCATCGGGACGCCGCCGAACACCCTGCTCGTGGGGTACCTCAGCAAGAACCACGACATAGACATCGGCTTCGGCCAGTGGATGCTCGTGGGGGTGCCGCTCTCGGTGGTCTTCATGGTCATCTGCTGGTTCCTGCTGACGAAGGTGCTCTTCCGGCCCGAGATCGAGGAGATCCCCGGTGGCCGCTCGCTGATGTCGCGCGAGCTGGACAAGCTCGGGGCGATGTCCTCGGGGGAGAAGCGGGTGCTCGCGATCTTCGTTCTCGCGGCGGTCTGCTGGGTCGGGGTGCCGCTCGTCTGGCCCGACGACACCCCGATCAGCGACGCCGGGATCGCCATGGTCGTCGCGATCCTGCTCTTCCTGTTGCCGGCGGGTGCGGCTCGTGGCGTGAGGTTGCTGGACTGGGAGAGTGCCGTCGAGCTGCCGTGGGGCGTGCTGCTCCTCTTCGGTGGTGGGCTCGCGCTCTCCGGGCAGTTCGAGTCCTCCGGCCTCACGAAGTGGATCGGTGACCAGGCGGAGGGGCTCGGCGGGCTCCCCGTGGTGCTCCTCGTCGTCATCTTCGGCGCGGTGATCATCTTCCTCACCGAGCTGACGAGCAACACCGCGACGGCGGCGACCTTCCTTCCGGTGGCCGGCGGTGTCGCGATGGGCCTCGACATGGACCCGATGCTGCTGACCATCCCGGTCGCGCTGGCCGCCACGTGCGCCTTCATGCTGCCGGTGGCCACCCCTCCGAATGCGATCGCCTTCGGCTCCGGCTACGTGACGATCCCGCAGATGATGAAGGGCGGGCTCTGGCTCAACCTCATCGGGATCGTGCTCGTGACGGTGACCGTGATGACCCTCGCCGTGCAGGTCTTCTCGATCGCCTACTGAGGTGGGGTGCTCCCCCTTCGGGCACCGAGTGGTGGCCTACCGGGGTGGCGCGAGCGCGGCGCCGATGACGCTGGCGGCGCTCGCGACGTCGGGGACGGCGCCGTCGTAGCGGCGGGCATTGGCCTCGTCCATGACCACCGAGACGAAGGTCTGGGCGGCCTGCCGGCGCAGCACGGGGTCGACGACGTGCTCGACGGCGGCGTCGAGGACCGACTCGGTGAGCTCGAGGATGGTCTCGCGCAGCACCCGCAGGCGCTCACGCACCTCGGGGTGGGTGCCGGACTCGCGGAAGATGATGGTGCGCAGCACGACCGACTCGTGCTCGCCCAGACCGAGCCTCCTCGCCAGGCTCACGAGGGAGGCCACGGGGTCCCCGGGGCGGACGACCTCGGCCGGCTCGCACAGCGGGGCTGAGGGCATCCGCTCCTCGAGCAGGGCCCGCAGGATGTCGATCTTGCGGGGGAAGTAGTAGAAGACCAGGCCCTTGGGGACACGGGCCTGGTCCGCGATGGCGGTGGTGCCGGTGGCGGCGAACCCGTCACCGGCGAACCGCTCTTCGGCCGCGTCGAGGATGCGTTCCCGACGCGAGGCCGAGGTGTTCACCGCGCTGCCCTAGTGAGAGGGCGCCGCGTGGTGGGTGTGGCTGATCTGGGGCAGTGCCCAGATGCCGACCACGAAGGCCACCACTCCGGTGACCCACGCCGTCCACGCCAGACCGCCCAGGTCCGCGAACCCCATCACCCACGGGGAGATGAAGAGCAGCACGCCGAGGACGATGTGCGTACCCTCGGACACGGAGTCCCGCTCACCGGGTGCGCCCAGGGAGTAGAGCGAGGCGAGCACGGTCAGTGCCCCCAGGACGACCATCGTCCACGTCGCCGTCGTGTCGGTCTCGGTGACCAGGGGCGACAGGAGTGCGACCACTCCGGCGATCAGCGCCACCCAGTCCTGCCATCGAGTCCACTTTTGCATCACAGCATCCCACCTTCATGGTTTGGGATCCGTCGCGCCTGTGGCGGATCGTGCAGCTCCAGTATCGTCCCTGCTTGACCAGTCGGTCAATAGCTGGTGGGTGACTGCGGAGGTGGCGGGAGGCCCCCTTCGCACGGCCCTCCCATAGGCTCGGGGCATGCTCCTCTCCGACCGGGACATCCGCGCCGAGATCGACGCCGGGCGGGTCGTGCTCGACCCCGGCGACCCCGCGATGGTGCAGCCCAGCAGCATCGACGTGCGCATGGACAAGTGGTTCCGCCTCTTCGACAACCACAAGTACCCCGTCATCGACCCGGCGCAGGACCAGCCGGAGCTGACCCGGCTCATCGAGGTCGACCCGGCCGAGGGCTTCGTGCTCCACCCGGGGGAGTTCGTGCTCGGCTCGACCCTGGAGACGATCACCCTCCCCGACGACCTGGCCGCCCGCGTCGAGGGCAAGTCCTCGCTCGGTCGGCTCGGGCTGCTCACCCACGCGACGGCCGGCTTCGTCGACCCCGGCTTCTCCGGGCACGTCACCCTCGAGCTGAGCAATGTCGCGACCCTGCCGATCCGCCTCTGGCCGGGCATGAAGGTCGGGCAGCTGTGCTTCTTCCGCCTCTCCAGCGCGGCCGAGCACCCCTACGGCAGCAAGGAGTACGGATCGCACTACCAGGGCCAGCGTGGGCCGACCGCGAGCCGTTCCTTCGACAGCTTCTCCCGCACCGAGGTCTAGGTCCGAGCGCCGCGCAGCCCGAACCAGCTCACCGTGCCACCCGCGACGAGGAGGCCGGCGATGACGAAGGTGGCCAGCCGGTAGCCGTCGGTCAGCGCCGCCGGGTCCCGGTAGTCCTCCCCGGAGAGGCCGACGAAGGGAGGGATCGCCGCCACGGCCAGGAGGGTGCCGGTACGTGCCAGCGCGTTGTTGATGCCGCTGGCCGCGCCCGCCATCCGGTCCGGCGCGGCGGCCAGCACCGCGGTGGTCAGCGGCGAGACGAGGGTGACCAGTCCCAGCGCGAAGACGGTCATGCCGAGCCCGACGAGCGGCCACTGGGTGCCCGGGCCGACCTTCGAGAGGACGAGCACGCCTGCGGCACAGACCATCGGGCCGAGGCTCATCGGCAGCCGGGGGCCGGTGCGTGCCGCGAGCTCGGCCACCCGCGGCGAGAGCAGCAGCAGGAGGACCGTCACCGGGAGGGTCGCCAGGCCGGAGGCGAGCGGTGACCACCCGGAGGAGGTCTGCAGCTGGATGACGATGATGAACATCAACGAGCCGAGCGCGCCGTAGACGAGGAAGGTCATCAGGTTCGCTGCGGAGAAGACGCGGGAGCCGAAGAGCCAGAAGGGTACGAGCGGCCGGGCGGCGCGCCGCTCGACGAGCACGAAGGCGATGGCCGCGACGAGCGCGACCAGTCCGACGACGGCGGCGGTCGGTCCCGTCGCGTCCGGGCCGGTCGTCAGCAGCCACGTCAGGGTCC
The DNA here is from genome assembly GCF_001570965.1 of Janibacter corallicola NBRC 107790. GTDB lineage: Bacteria > Actinomycetota > Actinomycetes > Actinomycetales > Dermatophilaceae > Janibacter > Janibacter corallicola. The sequence goes on from NZ_BCSR01000048.1 coordinate 11,762, forward strand.
CGAGGACGACGGCGGTCGTGCCGGCGCCGGCGAGGTCGAAGCGCCCCTGCGAGACCTCGTCGCGGCTCTCGGGGACCACGGCGAGGGCGATCGCCACGACAGCGGCGCACAACGGGACGTTGAGCGCGAAGATCCAGTGCCACGTGAGGTGCTCGAGGATCCAGCCGCCGATGAAGGGACCGGCCGCGGTCGCGACCCCGGAGACGCCGGCCCAGGTGCCGATCGCCCACGGCCGGTCGCGAGGGTGGAAGGAGCCCTGGATGATCGCCAGGGCCCCGGGCGTGAGCAGCGCTGCGCCGCACCCCTGCAGCACCCGCGCCAGGACGAGCCACCCGATGTCCCGGGAGAGGGCGCACGCGAGCGAGGCGAGGGCGAACCACACCATCCCGATGAGGTAGACCCGGCGCCGCCCGTAGCGGTCACCGAGGCCGCCGCCGACGAGGATGAAGGAGGCGAGGGTGAGCACGTAGCCGTTGGTGACCCACTGCAGCCCGGCGAGGTCCGCGTCCAGGTCGCGACCGATGCTCGGCAGCGCGATCCCGACGATGCTCTGGTCCAGCAGTGCGATGCCGGAGCCGAGGGTCACCGCGGCGAGCGTGAGCAGACCGCGTCGCGAGCCGCGCTCGAGCACGGGTGCATCCGACATGCCCCCGATCATCTCCCGCCCCACCCGCGGGCCGCACCACCGGTCTGACGACCCGTCAGTAACATCGGGGCATGACCAGCACGAACCCGGCACCGTACGAGCAGCCCACCGAGGAGCACGAAGGGAGCCGAGTCTCCGCCTTCGTCGACGACGCCCTCGGTCGCCTGGACGCCACCGGCGTCGCCGCGGCGATCCGTGCCGGCGAGATCAGTGCCTCCGAGGCCATGGAGGCCGCGATCACCCGGGTCGAGCGGGTGGACACCGAGCTCGGTGCGCTCGCCCACGACGACTACGCGCGGGCGCGGCGCCGGGCCGCCGCCGTGGACCGGGTGGGCCAGGCCCCCCTTCGAGGCGCCCACGGGCAGGGTCGGACCGGCTCCGGCGCTCCGACCACCGAGGGCGTCGCCTTCGCGGGGGTGCCGAGTGCGCTCAAGGACAACGTGCACGCCGCCGGGCACCCGATGACCATGGGCTCGGACGCCATGCCGGTCCACCAAGTCATCGAGGACGGGCCCTTCGTCAAGCAGTTCCTCGAGACCGGGCTCGTGCCGGTCGGCAACACGAACCTGCCTCCCTTCGGGTGGACCGCGACGACCGAGCGCCCGAGGGGCCGGGTCACGCGCAACCCGTGGGACACCCGCTACTCCGCCGGTGGCTCGTCCGGCGGGACCGCTGCGCTCGTCGCCTCCGGCGCCCTGCCCATCGCCCACGGCAACGACGGTGGCGGGTCGATCCGCATCCCGGCCGCCGCCTGCGGCCTCGTCGGGCTCAAGGTCACCCGTGGGCGCTACCCCAACGACGCCAACCACGCGACGATGCCGGTGAAGATCGTCGTCGACGGGGTGCTCTCCCGGAGCGTGCGGGACACCGCCGGCTTCGTCGCCGCGGTGGAGGAGCGCCACCCCGCCAAGCGGTGGCCACGGATCGGGCACGTCGAGGGCCCCGGTGACCGCCTGCGGGTCGGGCTGCTCGTCGACTCGCCGCTCGCGCCCGCCACCGACGAGGCGACCGCGGCCGCCGTGCGAGCCACCGCGACCCTGCTCGGCTCGCTCGGCCACGACGTGATCGACCACGCCCCGCCGGTGCCGGACTTCTTCAAGACCGACTTCGAGGACTACTGGTCGCTGCTCTCGTTCGCGATCGTGCGGACCGGTCGGGCCATGTACGGCAAGGACTTCGACCCGAAGCGGCTGGACCCCTTCACCCTCGGGCTGGCCGGGCGCTTCCCGAAGCGGATGCACCGGACCCCGCTGACGGTTGCTCGGCTGGCGGCCACCGGGCGCGCCTACGACAGCGCCTTCGGTCCGGTCGACGTCCTCCTCACCCCGGTGCTGACCCACACCACGCCGAGGATCGGCTACCTCGCTGGGGACCTGGACTTCGACACCCACTTCGAGCGGGTGACGGGCTATGTCGGCTTCACCCCGTTGCACAACGCCGCCGGTGCGCCCGCGATCTCGCTGCCGCTCGGGTCCACCCCGGACGGGCGGCCCGTCGGCGTGATGCTCTCGGCGCGGCGGGGCCAGGACCGGCTGCTGCTGGAGCTGGCGTACGAGCTGGAGGCCGCGGCCGCCTTCGCCCGTATCGAGGACTGATCCCGCCCGCCGGGCGCCCCTCGGGTGTCGGGGCCGTGTGCCAAGGTGGGGCCCATGGCGGAATTCGTCCCCGGCTCCACCGGATCCGAGCAGGTCCTCTTCGCCCGTGACGGGGTGCTCGGTCGCGTCCTGCTCAACCGTCCGCGGGCGATCAACTCCCTCACCCGGGAAATGGTCGTGGCCACGCGGGCCCAGCTGCAGGAGTGGGTCGAGGACCCGGGGATCGCCGCGGTCGCCATCGAGGGCGCGGGGGAGAAGGGGCTGTGCGCCGGCGGCGACATCCGTGCCGTGCGGGAGGCCCACCTCGCCGGCACGAGCGGCGGGGTGGACTTCTGGGCGGACGAGTACGTCCTCGACGCGCAGATCGCCGAGTACGACAAGCCGGTCGTCGCCGTCATGGACGGGATCGTCATGGGCGGCGGGCTCGGGGTCTCGATGTTCGCGGCCGCCCGCTGGGCGACCCCGCGCTCGAAGGTCGCGATGCCCGAGACCAAGATCGGCTTCTTCCCCGACGTCGCCGCGACCTACCGCCTCTCCCGGGCCCCGGGGGAGCTCGGCACCCACATGGCCCTCACCGGGACCGTGGTCGACGGCTGGGACGCCGTCGAGCTCGGCCTCGCCGACGCCGTGGTCGACCCCGATGCGGTCCCCGGGCTGCTCGCCGACATCGCCGCGGGTGGGCCGGTGGAGGCGGCGCCGTCGGACCGGTCCGTGCGCTTGGACGCGACGCCGTCGCACCGCCCACGCAGAACGTGGGACCCGGGCGACCGGGGCGGGGGCCTGACCGATCCGGGCACCCGGGCCTGGATCGACGAGTGCTACGCCGGCGACGACCCGGCCGTCATCCTCGAGCGCCTCCGGTCCCACCCGGACCCGGCCGCGAACGCGGCGGCGGAGGAGATCTCCCTTCGCTCCCCGCTGTCGGTGGCGGTGACCCTCGAGGCGCTGCGCCGGTCCCGCTCCGCGGTCTCCCCCCGGGAGGTGCTGGCCACGGACACCGTGGTGAGCGGCAACCTCCTGCAGCGCCCGGACTTCGTCGAGGGGGTCCGGGCTCTCCTGGTGGACAAGGACCACCGACCCCGGTGGGAGCATCCCGATCTGGCCGCGGTGCCCCGTACGGAGGTGCTGGAGCTCTTCACCCAGTAGGTTTGTGGCAGCACCCCGGAAGGAAGCAGCCGAGATGATCGAGCTGAAGGGCGTCACCAAGCGGTTCCCCGGTGGCGCAGTGGCCGTCGACGACCTGGACCTGACCGCGCCCGACCGGGCGATCACCGTCCTCGTCGGGCCGTCGGGGTGCGGCAAGACGACCACCCTGCGGATGATCAACCGGATGATCGAGCCGACCTCGGGCACGGTGACCATCGACGGCGAGGACGTGCACGCGATGGACCCGGCGCGCCTGCGTCGGGGCATCGGCTACGTCATCCAGCACGGTGGGCTCTTCCCGCACCACACGGTCGAGCGCAACGTCGCGGCGGTGCCGATGCTCCTCGGGGAGAAGTCCCGCACCGCGCTGCCGCGGGCACGCGAGCTGCTCGAGCTCGTCGGCATCGACCCCTCGCTCGGCAAGCGCTACCCGAGTCAGCTCTCCGGCGGTCAGCAGCAGCGCGTCGGGGTCGCCCGGGCGCTGGCCGCGGACCCGCCGGTGATGCTCATGGACGAGCCCTTCTCCGCGGTGGATCCTGTCGTGCGGGAGCAGCTGCAGGAGGAGTTCCTGCGCCTGCAGGCGGAGATCGGCAAGACCATCGTCATGGTCACCCACGACATCGATGAGGCGATCAAGCTCGGCGACCACGTGGCCGTCCTGCGGACCGGCGGCGTGCTGGCGCAGCTGGACACGCCGCGGGAGCTGCTCGCCTCGCCCGCGGACGGCTTCGTCGCCGACTTCCTCGGCCGGGACCGCGGGTACCGGGCGCTCGGCTTCGACGCGGCCGACTACCCGGTCCACGAGGAGGCGACCGTGGTCCTCGGCACCGCGGTCGGTGACGCGGGCGGACACGCGGACTCCGACGGCTGGGTCCTCGTCACCGACGAAGGGAACCACCCCCTGGGGTGGGCCCGGCCGGGTGATGCCCACGGCGCGGTCACCGAGGAGGACCTCGCCCTCGGTGGGACCCTCGCACGGCAGGGCGGCCCCCTTCGCGGGGCACTGGACGCGGCACTGTCCTCGCCGAGTCGCCGCGGCGTGGTCGTCGACGGTGACGGGGTGCTCGTCGGCACCTGTCGCGCGACGGAGGTGCTGGAGGTCATCGAGTCCGCGGAACGGCGCCAGGCGCCGAGCGGGGCCAGACGCTGATGCAGTGGGTCCTGGACCACCTGGGTGACATCTCATCCCTTGGGCTGCAACACATCTGGCTCTCGGGGGTGCCGCTGGTCCTCGGGCTGCTCATCTCGATCCCGGTCGGCTGGCTGGCCACGCGGACCCGCTGGCTGCGCGGCATCCTCATCACCGGGTCGGGGCTGCTGTACACGATCCCCTCGCTCGCGCTCTTCGTGCTCATGCCGCTCGTCCTGGGCACGAGCATCCTCTCCCCGCTCAACGTCGTCGTCGCGATGACGATCTACACCATCGCCCTGCTCGTGCGCTCCGTCGTGGACGGGCTGACGTCGGTGCCTGAGGAGGTGGCCCGCTCCGCCACCGCGATGGGCTACACCCCGGCGCGCCGCTTCTTCGGGGTCGACCTGCCGCTCGCGGTGCCGGTGATCGCGGCCGGCCTGCGCGTGGCCGCGGTCAGCAGTGTCAGCATGATCTCGATCGCCTCACTCATCGGGGTCAGCCAGCTCGGGGACCTGCTCGTCGACGGCTTCAACCGCGACATCGCCGGTGAGCTGTTCGCCGGTGTCCTCGCCTCGATCCTCCTGGCGATCGCCTTCGACGTGCTCATCCGGCTCGCGGAGCACACGCTCACCCCGTGGCGCCGCGTGCAGCAGGGCGGTGGCACATGATCGGCGACATCCTGCAGTGGCTGCTCAGCGGCCAGGAATGGTCCGGCAGCTCCGGCATCCTCGCCCGGTTGATCGAGCACATCTGGTACACGCTGCTCGTGATCGTGCTCGCCTCGCTCATCGCGGTCCCCGCCGGGCTGTGGATCGGGCACACCGGCCGGGGTCGGTGGATGGTCACCGTGGCCAACGCCCTTCGCGCCATCCCCACCCTCGGGCTGCTCTTCGCGCTCACCCTCGTGCTGCTGCCGCACCTGCCGGGGTCGGCGGCCTTCGTCGTCCCGAGCATCGCGGTCCTCGTGCTGCTCGCCGTCCCCCCGATCCTCTCCGGCACCTACTCCGGAGTGGAGTCCACCGACCCGGTCGCCCTCGACGCGGCGCGCGGCATCGGGATGACCGGCCCGCAGGTGCTGCGCACCGTCGAGGTGCCGATCGCCCTGCCGCTGCTCATCTCGGGGGTCCGTGCCGCCGTGCTGCAGGTCGTGGCGACGGCCACGATCGCCGCGTACGTGGGCCTCGGCGGGCTGGGGCGCTTCCTCATCGACGGACTGGCCACCTCGGACTACGTCGCCACCGCCGGCGGCGCCATCCTCGTGGCCCTGCTCGCGTTGGCGCTGGACGCCCCCTTCGCGCTGCTGGAGCGGATCGTCGTCTCCCCGGGCCTCAGCGGCCGACTACCCCGCACCACCGACCCAAGCACCCACCCCGCACCAGCAGGAGGCACCTCATGAGCTCGTCCCGTCCACTTCGTCACGTCCGCACCGCGGCGGTGGCGCTGTCGCTCACCGCCGCCCTGGGCCTGACCGCCTGCGGCGGTGGCAGCGACCCCATGGAGACCTCCTCGGGCGAAGGGGGTGACGGCGGATCCGGCGTGGTCGTGGGCGCCGCCGACTTCTCCGAGTCGACGCTGCTGGCCCACATCTACGCGGGCGCCCTGAAGGCCGACGGCGTCAACGCCTCGACGAAGACCGGCATCGGTTCGCGCGAGGTCTACCTCAAGGCGCTGGAGGAGGGGTCCGTCGACGTCATGCCGGAGTACACCGGTGGTCTGGCGCTGTACTACGACGCCGACTTCTCCGAGACCGACCCGGACAAGACCTACGACGCGCTGAAGAAGCTGCTGCCCGAGGGCACCGCGATCCTGGAGAAGTCGGCCGCGGAGGACAAGGACTCGATCGTCGTCACCCAGGAGACGGCCGAGAGCAAGGACCTGAAGACGATCGGTGACCTGAAGAGCGTGGCCGGGGACATGACTCTCGGCGCGCCCTCGGAGTTCAAGGAGCGGGCCCAGGGGATCCCGGGGCTGGAGAAGACCTACGGGGTCAGTTTCGGCAGCTTCCGGCCGTTGAAGCCGGGGCAGGCGACGAGCGGCGCCCTGAAGAACGGCCAGATCGACGCGGCGAACATCTTCAGCACCGACCCCGCGATCAAGCAGAACGATTTCGTCGTCCTCGACGACCCGAAGAAGCTCTACGGCAGCCAGAACATCGTGCCCCTCGTGCGCTCCGACGTCGAGGACAAGGTGTCCGACACCCTCGACGAGGTCTCCGCGAAGCTGACCACCGACAAGGTCGCGGAGATGCTCAAGCGCACCGACGTGGACAAGGAGGACCCGGACAAGGTCGCCCAGGACTTCCTCGAGGAGGAGGGGCTGGACTGAGCCGGCTCGGTCCCTGAGGTGACCCGGCCCCGGAGGTGCGAGCCTGCGAAGCAGGCGAGCCTCGAAGCGCTCCGGGGTCACGGGGTGGGTTGCCCACTGCACCCGCCACGCATGGCAGGTGGCGAGTCGGACGGGCAGCGATCGCCTGTCCACATCCCCTCCGGGGCCGGCGTGGTTGTCCCCAGCGAGGTCAGTCTGCCAGCGCTGTCGGTGCTCGAACGTATGATCGAAACATGTCAACGGCGACGGTGCTTCCGGATCACGCGAGCGACGTGCTCGCGGCACTCGCCGGTGCCGCCACGACGATGGAGGCATCGCAGCTCGGTGCCGCGGCCTGGTGCCTCTCGGACGCCGAGGTCGCCGATGGGCTCTCGGCGGTGGGGCGCCTGCGGCAGGCACTCGAGACCGCCGAGGTGACGTTGGCTCGCGAAGGGGTGGCACGCGGCCTTCCGGAGGAGGGGGCCTGGACGGCCCACGACTGGGTGGCGCGAGCGGAAGGGGCCCGAGCGCCCAGGCCGGAGCAGCGCCACGTCGCCAGGGTGGTGCGGGTCGCCCGCTCGGCGCGCGCCACGCCTGACGGTGAGGATCCGCTGGTCGTGCCGGACGATGCGGCGTCGCGACCCGTGGGGGACGAAGGTGCGGGGCCACGGGAGGTCTGTGCGGCCTTCGTCCGTGGTGACCTGCCCCTGACCAAGACGGACCAGCTGCTGCGGTTCAACACCCAGCTGACGCCGCTCGTCGATGCCGACGAGCTCGGCGGTGAGGTCGGTGTGCTGCTCGAGGGCGCGAAGGACGAGGCCTTCGCGGATCCGGGGGGTGGGGAGCCGACCCGGATCCACGGGCTGACCGAGAAGGAGCTGGCCACCGCGATCACCCTCGCCAGTCGGCTCCTCAAACCCGTCCGGGATCTCGACGACGAGGACCGCCGGGCCAGGAAGGGGCGCAGCCTGACCAAGGGCCCGGGGCCGGCGGGACTGTCCACGTACAAGCTGACGCTGGACCCCGAGGGCGCCGCGATCCTGGATGCCGCGGTCGATGCCCTCGCCGAGCCGGTGACCGGGCCGAACGGCGAGCCGGACGAGCGCTCCGCCGCCCACCGCCGGGCCGATGCCCTCCTGGAGGTGGTTTCCCGTGGGGTCTCCTCTCCCGGAGAGGCGCCGAAGACCGCCAAGGCACAGGTGCTCGTGACGATCTCGCTGAGCGCGCTGCGTGACGAGACCGGGTGCGGGGGAGGGGTCGCCGCCAACGGCGAGGTCCTCGCACCGGCGACGGTGCGCCGGATGGCGTGCAACGCCGGGATCATCCCGGTGGTCCTCGGCGACCGGGGCGAGGTGCTCGAGCTCGGACGCGCGGTGCGGTGGTTCACCCCTGCTCAGAAGCGGGCGATCTGGCTGCGGGACCGGTCCTGCACCTTCCCCGGGTGCACCATGCCCGGTCAGTGGTGCGATGCGCATCACGTGGAGTGGTGGTCCCGGGGTGGACGAACCGACGTCACGAACGGCGCGCTCCTCTGCGGGCGGCACCACACCCACGTGCACGAGAAGAACCTCACCGCCACGATCACCGACACCCAGGTGACCTGGCATGTCTAGCGACCGCGCCCCGTGGCCTCCTGGTGAGGGGGCCACCCACCCGTGTCCGGAGACGGCGAAGGGGGCTGCGCATCGCGCGCAGCCCCCTTCGCCGTGGTCAGCGGGTCACTCCCAGTCCGGCTTGGCGTTCTTCTTCGCCAGGTCCGAGAGCAGGTCCGGGTCGGTGGTGCCGGAACTGCTGCTCGGCTCCGGAGCCGGGGCGTCCTGCTCGGCGTCCGTCTCCTCCGCTGCTGCGGGCTCGGTGTCCGCGTCGGGGGACTCGGCGTCGGTCGCTGCCACCGGCTCGGGCTCCGAGGGAGCGGGCGCCGCCGCAGCGGGAGTCGCCGGGGCACCGGACTCCCACGACGGGGCCGCGTTGTGCGCAGCCACGTCGTCGTCGGCCGGTTCCGCGCTCGCCGGGGCCTGTGGAGCGGTGGCCCCGGGCTGCTCGGCCTTCGCCTCCGACTCGGCCGGAGTCTCCGTCTGCGCAGGGGTGGCGTCTGCTTCCGCAGGGGCGTCCGCCTCTGGCTGGGCCTCCGGCTCGGGCGCCGACTCGCCTTCCGCGGCCGCCGGGGCCGGGGCGGCGGCCGCGGGAGCGGCGCCGGTCTCCCAGGAGGGAGCGGCGTTCTGGGCGGCCAGGTCGTCGTCGGCGGGTGTCGCGCTGGCCGGAGCCGCCGGAGCGGTGGCCTCGGACTGCGTGGTGTCCGTGCCGGGCGCAGGCTCAGCCGGCTTCGCCTCCGGCTCGGGGGTGGCGGCCGCGGGAGCGGCGCCGGTCTCCCAGGAGGGGGCAGCGTTCTGGGCGGCCAGGTCGCCGTCCGCAGCGGGGGCGGGCTGCTCCTGCTGCGGCGTGGAGTCCTCGGCGGCGGGCGCCTCGGTCTCCGTGGCCTCCGGGGCTGGGGTGGCGGCCGCGGGTGCGGCGCCGGTCTCCCACGAGGGAGCGGCGTTCTGCGAGGCCACGCTGTCCTCGGAGGTCGTGGGCTCAGCCGGCGTCTTCGCTTCGGCCGCTGGGGCATCGGCCTCCCAAGCGGGGGCGGCGTTCTGCTCCG
>NZ_BCSR01000049.1 GCF_001570965.1 Janibacter corallicola NBRC 107790
GAGCCGGCCGTGGGCGACACCGACCCCCTGCGCCTCGAGGCCGGCGGGCCGGGCCGGGGCCGGCGGTGCGGGAGCCAGGTCGGCGAGCTGCCGGCGAAGGGGGCGCGCCGCCCGCCGGGCGTCACGCACCGACAGCGGCAGCGGGTCCCAGCCGGCGAGCCGGCCGAGCCGGACCACCGGGGGTGCGACGCTGGCGGTGGCCATGGCCCGGGCGGGGTCCGCGTGCTCCACCCGGCCGTCCTCGACGCGGATGATCGAGTCCGCGTGGTGGATGACGCGCTCGATGCGGTGCTCGGCGACGACGACGGTGGTCGAGAGGTCGTGGACCAGCCGGGAGATCGCGGCGAGCACGTCGGCCGCGGCGGTCGGGTCCAGGGCGGAGGTCGGTTCGTCGAGGACGATGACGCGGGGGTCCTGGGTGAGCACGGCACCGATGGCGACCCGTTGCTGCTGCCCGCCGGAGAGGTCACGCAGCGGTGCATCCCGCAGCTCGGCGATGTCCATGACGTCGAGGACCTCCTCGACCCGCCGGCGCATCGTGTCCGGTGGGAGGCCGAGCTGCTCCATGCCGTAGGCCAGCTCGACCTCGACGGTCTCGGTGACGAAGCCGGCCAGCGGGTCCTGCCCGACGACGCCGACGACGTCGGCGAGGTCGCGCGGTTGGTGGGTCGACGTGTCGCGACCGGCGACGAGGACCCGCCCCTCGAGCCGGCCGCCGGTGAAGTGGGGCACGAGTCCGTTGATCGCCCGCAGCAGGGTGGACTTGCCGGATCCGGTGCGTCCCACGACGAGCGCGAGCTCGCCCTCCTCGATCGCCAGGTCGACGTGGGAGAGCGCGGGGGAGTCTGCGCCCCCGTAGGTGATGGTCACGTCCTCGAAGCGGACGGCCGGCTCGGGCAGCAGGGTCATGGGTGACTCCCTTCGGTCCGGGGGTGTCGACGCGCGGCGGGCTCCACCGTCGGTCGGCCGCGGACCCGCTCGCGCGGCGCCGGTGGCTCGGGCGTGAGCAGGCCCGGCAGCGCCGCGAGGAGGAGTCCGGTCGTCAGGAGCAGGGGCAGGCCGGGCGGCCCGACCGGGGACAGCGGCATGCTCATGGCGCTCGGCTCCCACTGCGTGCTGGCCACGGCACCGGCAGCGACGAGCACTCCGGCGAGGGCGGTGACGGTCTCGGGGAGGCGCCACGGGGTGGGGCGGTAGGTCGTGCGGCTGACCGCGCGCGAGCCCGAGGCCAGACCGAGCCCGGCGAGCAGCACCCCGAGGAGCAGGGCGGGCACCCCGACCCAGGCGGCTCCGTGGCCGGCGAGGAGGCGGTAGCTGCCGACGGCGAGCCCGAGCAACCCGCCGAGGGTCAGGGCGCCGGTGAGGCGGTGGCGCGCGGTCGAGACCTCGCCCCGGCGGCCGTACCCACGGGCGTCCATCGACGCGGCCAGGGTCAGGGAACGCTCCAAGGTGTCCTCGAGCACCGGCATCGCCACACGCCGGAAGGCGCGCAGCCCGCGGGCGGAGTCGCCACGCAGCAGCCGGGCCCGGTGCACGCGGCGCACCGAGGTCGCCAGCTGGGGGGCGACGCTGATCGCCACGATGATCGCCGTCCCGATCTCCTGCAGCGCCCCGGGCAGGGCCGCGAGCAGCCGCTTGGGGTCGCCCAGGGCGTTGGCGGCGCCGATGCACAGGATCATCATCGCGAGGCGCATGCCCTCGAAGGTCGTCGCGAGCAGCCCCTCGACCCGCACGTCACCGAGCAGGTCGATGCCCGCGGCCCACGATGGCAGGCCGATCTCCGGCAGCGGCAGGACGACGATCTCGCCCCACTTGTCGCCGACGAGGACGTGCAGCACGATGCGCAGCGCGATGATGAATCCGCCGAGCACGGCGTAGAGCACGAAGGCCCTCCCCCAGGGGGAGCTGCTCCGCCGGGAGAGGACGACGAAGGTCACCGAGGCCGCCGCGATGAGCAGCACGAGCGGGTTCGTCGTCTGCGAGCAGGCGACCGCCAGACCGATCGCCCACAGCCACCACGCCCCCGGGTGGAGGGTGCGCGGGGCGGCCACGGGCACGGCCGGCCTCAGCTGCGGCGGCGACGGGCGACGAGGAAGCCGGCGCCCGCGAGGATCGCGAGGACGACGACGCCGCCGACCGTGGTCACCAGGGCGGTGGAGCCGCTGTCGTCCTCCTCGTCCGAGGAGTCCGAGGCGCTGGTCTCCTCGTCGGAGGAGGCGGACTCCGCCGCGGAGGCGGCCTCGGCGCTGGCCTTCGTCGGCTTCGTCGTGGGCTCGTCACCGCTGCCGAAGCTGAAGGCGATCGTGCTGCCGGGCTCGGGGTCGAAGGCGAAGACCCCCTTGTCCGCGAAGGCCCAGGAGTTGCCGTCGGCGGTGAAGAAGCCCCAGAAGGCGTCGGCCTCGGGCGCCTTGGCGCACGAGGTGTCCGGGACACCGTCGATCGCGCACAGCAGCTTCGGGTCGGACTGGACCTTCTCGATCTCGAAGCCGGCCGCCTGCAGCGCCTTGCCGGCGGTCTTCGGGTCGCCCTCGGCGCAGCCGGCGCTGCTGGAGCCGTCGTGCTCGACGAGGACGGCCACGCCGTCGCAGCTCCCGGACTCGGCCGGTGCGGCGTGGGCGGGGGCGGCGAGGGCGAGACCCCCGGTGGCGAGCAGGGTGGTCAGGCCCAGGCGGGCGATGGCGGTGCGCACGGTCGGTACGACCTCTCTGTCGAGGGGACCCGGTGCCTACCCGGACGCTGGTGCGCGTCGGGCTCGACCCGTTGTCCGCGACGGGTTGTGGTGAGCCTCGCGTCGCCCTCGGTCCTCCGGCTCGCCTCGATCGGCTCACGGTTGCGGGACAGCGCCGGAGTCTCGCCGGCTTCCCCTCGGACGCGCGTCTGCCTCACGGCAGTGCTGGGACCATGCTAGCGCGGCGTTACACTGGCGCCCACAGGCGTTCGAGCCGTCATCAGCGGCGAGCCTCCGGAAGAACGGGACCGGCCCCCTTCGGGGCCTCCCCACTAGACCCGGACGTCGGGCCACGTCACGGCCGGTGACCAAGAGCGGCCACGACCCCCTTCGCGAAGGGGGCGGGGCAAGCGGGGTGGTACCGCGGCGCCCGCCACCGAGGTGGTGACGTCGTCCTCGTGACCGATGTCCGAGCAGACCAGTACCCGGAGCCGCCGCGATGACCTATCCCAAGGTCTCCACCACCGACGCGACCACCGTCGCCACGTCCCCGTCCTTCCCCGAGATCGAGCGCCAGGTGCTGCGCTACTGGGAGTCCGACGGCACCTTCCAGGCCTCGATCGACCAGCGTGACCCCGGCGAGGACGGCGACAACGAGTTCGTCTTCTACGACGGTCCGCCCTTCGCCAACGGACTGCCGCACTACGGGCACCTGCTCACCGGCTACGTCAAGGACGTCGTCCCGCGCTACCAGACGATGCGCGGCAAGCGCGTGGAGCGCCGCTTCGGGTGGGACACCCACGGGTTGCCCGCCGAGCTGGAGGCGATGAGCCAGCTGGGTCTGAAGACGACCGACGAGATCCGCGAGCTCGGCATCGAGAAGTTCAACGACGCCTGCCGCGCGTCGGTGCTGAAGTACACGGGTGAGTGGCGGGACTACGTCACCCGGCAGGCGCGCTGGGTCGACTTCGAGAACGACTACAAGACCCTCAACCCGGGCTTCATGGAGTCCGTCCTCTGGGCCTTCACGTCGATGTACGACCAGGGGCTGGTCTACGAGGGCTTCCGGGTGCTGCCCTACTGCTGGAACGACGAGACGCCGCTGTCGAACCACGAGCTGCGGATGGACGACGAGGTCTACCAGTCCCGGCAGGACCCCTCGGTCACGGTCGGCCTGCGGCTCGACGTCACCGGTGAGGACCCGGTGCTCGACGGGGCCCACCTGCTCGTGTGGACGACGACCCCGTGGACCCTCCCGAGCCACCTGGCGGTCATGGTCGGCACCGGGATCGACTACGTCGTGGTCGAGGCACCCGTGCCCGGGGGCGAAGGGGGCGACGCCCGCTACGTGCTTGCCGAGGCCCGGCTGGCCGCCTACGCCCGGGAGCTCGGCAAGGAGCCCACCGTGCTCGGTCGGTACACCGGCGAGCAGCTGCTCGGGCGCACCTACACCCCGCCGATGAGCTACTACGCCGGGCACGAGAACGCCTTCCGCGTCGTCGCCGCCGACGACGCCGTCACGACGACCGACGGCACCGGCCTGGTCCACTCCGCCGGCGCCTTCGGTGAGGTCGACAAGGAGGTCACCGACCGCGAGGGCATCGAGGCGGTGATGCCGGTCGGCAAGGACGGGCGCTTCACGGCCCCGGTCACCCACTACGAGGGACTGCTCGTCTTCGAGGCCAACGGTCCGATCATGGACGCGCTCAAGGCGAGCACCCAGGGCTCTCCGAGCGACGCCGTCAGTCCCGGCACGATCCTGCTGCGCCGGGAGACCTACGAGCACTCCTACCCGCACTGCTGGCGCTGCCGGCAGCCGCTGATCTACAAGGGCGTCGAGTCCTGGTTCGTCGAGGTCACGGCGATCAAGGAGCGGATGCTCGCGAACAACGAGCAGATCACCTGGGTGCCCGAGCACGTCAAGCACGGCCAGTTCGGCAAGTGGCTGGAGAACGCCCGCGACTGGTCGATCACCCGGAACCGCTTCTGGGGCAGCCCGGTCCCGGTGTGGAAGTCCGATGACCCGGCCCACCCGCGCATCGACGTCTACGGTTCCTTCGAGGAGCTCGAGCGCGACTTCGGTCGGCTGCCGCGCAATGCCGACGGTGAGCCGGACCTGCACCGGCCGTGGGTCGACGACCTCACCCGGCCCAACCCGGACGACCCGACGGGCAGGAGCACGATGCGCCGCGTCGAGGACGTCCTCGACGTGTGGTTCGACTCCGGCTCGATGAGCTATGCCCAGGTGCACTACCCCTTCGAGAACGCCGACTGGTTCGAGCACCACTTCCCGGGCGACTTCATCGTCGAGTACATCGGGCAGACGCGCGGCTGGTTCTACACGCTGCACATCCTGGCCACCGCGCTCTTCGACCGGCCGGCCTTCTCCTCGTGCGTCAGCCACGGCATCGTCCTCGGCAACGACGGGCAGAAGATGTCCAAGTCGCTGCGCAACTACCCGGACGTCTCCGAGGTCTTCGACCGGGACGGCGCCGACGCGATGCGCTGGTTCCTCATGTCCAGCCCGATCCTGCGTGGCGGCAACCTCGTCGTCACCGAGCAGGGCATCCGCGAGGGCGTGCGCCAGGTGCTCATCCCGCTGTGGAACAGCTGGTCCTTCTTCGCGCTGTACGCCAATGCGCTCGGCGACGGCTACGAGGCGACGTGGTCCACGGACTCCTCCGACCCGCTCGACCGGTACCTGCTGGCCAAGCTGCGCGACTTCGTGCAGGAGACCACCGAGCGGATGGACGCCTACGACATCGCCGGTGCCTGCGACAGCACCCGCGGCTTCACCGACGTGCTGACCAACTGGTACATCCGCCGCAGCAGGGAGCGCTTCTGGGCGACCGGTGAGGACCGGCAGGACGCGGAGCGGGCCTGCGACACCCTCTACACGGCGCTGGAGGTCCTCACCCGGGTGGCTGCCCCCCTTCTCCCGCTGACGACCGAGGAGGTCTGGCGCGGTCTGACGGGTGGGCGGTCCGTCCACCTCGCCGACTGGCCGGTGCCCGAGGACCTGCCCGCCGACCCCGACCTCGTCATGGGCATGGACGTCGCCCGGGAGATCTGCTCCGGGGCCAGCGCCCTGCGCAAGGCGAACAAGCTGCGGGGCCGGCTGCCGCTGCGCGACCTCACGGTCGTCGTGCCGGACGCCGCAAAGCTCGCCGACTTCGGCGCGATCATCGCCGACGAGGTCAACGTGCGGCAGGTGAGCCTGCTGGACATCAGCGACCCCGCCGCGCAGGAGTTCGGCGTGAGCCAGCAGCTCGTCGTCAACGCCCGCGCCGCCGGCCCCCGCCTCGGCAAGGACGTCCAGACCGCGATCAAGGGCAGCAAGACCGGCGACTGGGGCGTCGGCGAGGACGGTGCCGTCACCTCCGGGGGCATCGCGCTGCTCGAGGGCGAGTACACCCTGGAGACCGTGGCCCACGATGACGAAGGGAGCCGCCGCGCCACCGCGACGCTGCCCTCCCACGTCGGGGGCTTCATCGTCCTGGACACCGAGGTGACCGACGAGCTGGCCGCCGAGGGGCTGGCCCGCGACGTCGTGCGCGCCGTCCAGCAGGCACGGCGCGAGGCGGGCCTGGAGGTCTCGGACCGCATCAGCCTGACGGTGACGAGCACCCCGACGGCGTGGGAGGCCGTCGTCGCCCACCAGGCCCTCATCATGGAGGAGACCCTCGCGGTGCAGTTCGGCTCCGCCGGTGACGTGGAGTCCCTGCCCCTCGGCGAGGGCGTCACCGAGGTCGAGCTCTCCGGCGGGGAGCGGGCGCGGATCCGGATCGACACGCCCACCCGATGATCACGGGCGCCCTGTGGATCGTGGGCTGCCAGCTCGTCGGCGAGGTGCTGGCCCGCTCCCTCGGGCTCCCCGTGCCCGGACCGGTCGTGGGCATGGTGCTCCTCTTCGGGGTGCTCGGCCTGCGCCGGCCCGGTGAGGGCTCGGGGACCCTGCGGGTCGCCGACGGGCTGCTGCGCCACCTGCAGCTCTTGTTCGTGCCCGCGGCCGTCGGGGTCATGGCCCACATCGCCTCGCTGCGCTCCGACTGGCTCCCGGCCACCGGTGGCCTCGCCCTCTCCTGGGCGGCGGGGCTGGTCACGGTCGCGGCCCTCGCGACCTGGCTGGCGCGCCGCCGCTCCGGCGAGGAGGCACCGGCATGAACGAGACGCTGGAGTACCTGCGCGGCTCGCCCCTCACATGGGTCTTCCTCACCCTGGCCGCCTACCGGGCGGGGGTCTGGCTGCGGGACCGCACCGGCGCGCACCCGGTGGCCCAGCCGGTCCTCATCGCCACGGCCCTGGTCATCGCGGTGCTGCTCGCGCTCGGCGTGGACTACGAGACCTACATGGTCGGCGGTTCCTTCATCCACCTCGTGCTCGGGCCGGCCACGGTGGCGCTCGCGGTCCCGCTGCACCGGCAGGCGCACCACCTGAAGCAGATGCTCCTCCCGGTGCTCGTCGCGCTGCCGGTCGGCGCCGTGGTCGCCATCGGGTCGGCGGTGCTGCTCGTGCGCGGCCTCGGGGGAGACGCGGTGCTCGAGCGCACCCTCGCGCCGAAGTCGGCGACGACTCCCGTCGCGATCGCGGTGACCGAGCAGGCCGGGGGAGTACCTGCACTCGTGGCGGTCTTCACGATCGTCGCCGGCATCCTCGGCGCGGTCCTCGGCCCCTGGCTGCTGGACCGGCTCGGGGTGCGCGACCGCCGGGCCCGCGGCCTGGCGATGGGCGCGGTCTCGCACGGGATCGGCACCGCCCGCTCGCTGCACGAGGACCCGCTCGAGGGGGCCTTCGCCGGGCTCTCGATGGGCCTGACCGCGCTCGCGACGAGCCTGCTCGTCCCGGTGGTGCTGCTCGTCCTCTGACCCGCACCTGCAGCTCAGGGGGCGGAGACGCAGGAGCCGGTGGGGACGGACTCCGTCGCATCCGAGGCCTTCTCGATCACGGGCCGGGTCTCCTCGAGGGTCAGGGCGTAGCTCGTGGTCGCCTCGGCCGTCGAGTTGGCGAAGACGGTGCCGACGACCTGGCCGGTGGGGGAGAGCAGCGGGCCGCCGGAGTTGCCGGGGACGACCTTCGCGCTCGTGGCGTAGACCTGCCGCACGGCGCCGGGGTTGCCCTGGATGTCGTTGCCGCGCGCGACGAGTCGGGAGCGCACCGCCCCGGTCGAGAGGTGGTACGCCCCGCCGCGGGGGAAGCCGGCGGCGATGACCGGGTCCCCGTGCTCGAGTGATTCGCCCGTCGGCAGCGCGGGCGCGTCCAGCCCGGGGACCGCGAGCACCGCGACGTCACGCCCGGGGTCGAAGGCCACCGTCGTGGCCGGCAGCGGCTCGCCCTTGCCTCCCACGAGGACGCTCGGGTGCTCCAGGCCGGCGACGACGTGGGCATTCGTCACGACGCGTTCCGGGGCGGCCACCCAGCCGCTGCCCTCCTGCTCCCGGCTGCACGTGGCCGCAGTGCCCCGCACCTCGACGACCGAGCGGGCCGCGGCCGCCACGCCCCGGCCGTCGGCGACCCCCTCCGGAGGCGGGTCGACGGGACGGATCCGTTCCCGCTCCAGTCCGGAGAAGACGCGGGGGACGCCCCCTTCGCCCAGGATGGTCCCGGCACGGGCGACGACCCGGTCGGCCGTCCCCGGGACGATGCGGTTGATGCCCTGGAGCGCTCGCGATTCGGTGACGGCACTCGCCGCCGGGGGTGGCAGGGCCGGGAGCGCGGCGGCCGCGAGGAACCAGGCGATGAGCGCCGTCGCCACCACGCCGGCGACGGCCCCGAGGACGGAGTCGATGGCGCGAAGGGGGCCTTCCGGCACCAGCGAGCGCAGTCGCCACCCCAGCAGCCGCCCGAGCTGCTGACCGAGCGAGGCGAGCAGGACGGTACCGACGACGAGGAGCATCACCTGGAGGAACCGGCCACCGGGGCCCCACGCGGCGAGGCCGAGCGGCAGGAGCCACAGACCGAGGACGGCTCCGGCGAGCAGGCCGACGAGGGAGAGCCCGCTCGCGACGAGCCCGATCTTGTAGGCCGTCACCCCCTGTCCTGCGATCACGAGGAGCAGGACGAGGTCGATGATGGTGGCGCCGGACATGGCTCCACCCTGCACCAGCGCCGGGCGCGGAGGTCACGCGCCGTCGTGGCGATGGACGCGGTGGCCGTCGCTGTCGAAGATCATGATGACCTCCGCGGGCCCGTCGACCGCGACGAAGGCGTGTGGCGTCATGGTCGCGAACTCGGCCGCCTCGCCGGCCTCCACACGCACGATCCGCTCGCCGAGCGTGAGCTCGACGCGCCCCTCGAGGACGAAGAACCAGTCGTGCCCCGGGTGGACGCGGGGCTGCGGGCGGGGGCCGGGGTCGAGCCGGACCTTCATGGCCGTCGTCGTCCCCGTCGCCTTGGTGAGCATCCACGTGGTCCGTCCGTGCTCCTCGGTCGGTGTCGGACGGATGACGACGTCCTCGTCCACGTCCTCGGCGAGGAGGGTCTCGACGTCGGTCCGCAGCGCCCGGGCGAGCGGCAGCAGCACGTCGAGGCTGATCGCGCGCTTGCCGGTCTCGATCCGGCTGATCGTCGAAGGGCTGAGGTGGGAGCGCTCGGCCAGGTCGTCCAGGGAGAGGGACTGGGCGCGGCGCAGACCTCGCAGTCGGGTGCGGACGGTCTGCTCGATCTCGCTCATGTGGGGCCCCTCTCCGGTTTGCGTATCCTGCAAGGAGTTATGCAGTATACGTCAGAGAACCCTACGCTGAGGTCCATGAGCGCACACGATCACCCCAGCACCCAGCCCGTCATCGAGAGGCACGTCGACGTCGCCGTCGTCGGTGGCTCCGCCGCCGGCCTCGCCGCCACCCTCCAGCTCTCCCGGCAGCGACGCTCGGTGCTCGTCATCGACTCCGGCGAGCCCCGCAACGCCCCTGCCGACCACATGCACAGCTACCTCGGGCACGAGGGGCGTCCGCCGGCCGACTTCCTGCGGATCGCCCGCGAGGAGGTGCGCTCCTACGGTGCGGAGGTGCTCACCGGCCGGGCCACCGACGTCGCCCGTGAGGAGGGTGGCTTCCGCGTCGCGCTCACCGGTGGACACCTCGTCCACGCCCGCCGCGTCGTCGCTGCGACGGGGCTCACCGACGAGCTGCCGGACGTCCCGGGGCTCGCACGGCACTGGGGAGGCGGGGTCTTCCACTGTCCCTTCTGCCACGGGTACGAGATGCGCGACCAGCGCATCGTCGCCCTCGTCACCTCGCCCACGGGGTTGCACCCGCTGCCCCTCCTGTGCCAGCTCACCGCCGAGCTCACCGTCCTCGTGCACGAGGGCGTGGCCGCCGACGAGCCGCAGCTGCAGGTGCTGCGCGACGCCGGGGTGCGAGTCGTCGTGGAGCGTGCCGACGCGGTGGTCACCGATGATGCCGGCGCCCTGCGCGGGATCCGGCTCGAGGGCGGCGCAGTCGTCGATGCCGGGGCCGTGCTCGTCGGGAGCCGACTGCACGCCCGGGTCGCCCCCTTCGCCGGGGTGGGCCTCACGGCCAGCGAGCACCCGAGTGGCGTCGCGACCCACGTCGTTGCCGACCCCATGACCGGGGCCACCGAGATCCCGGGTGTCTACGTCGCCGGCACGCTCGCCGAGCCGATGCTCCAGGTCCTCCCGACTGCCGCCGCGGGCAGCCGGGTGGGCAGCATGATCGCCTTCGACCTGGCGCAGGAGGACCTCGAGTCCGCGGCCCGGCCGCTCGCCCATGCCGCGGACTGGGACGGGCGCTACTCCGGTGACCTGCAGTGGAGCGGCAACCCCAACGGCTCGCTCGTCGACGAGGTCGAGGGGCTGACGGCGGGCACCGCCCTCGACGTGGGTGCCGGCGAAGGGGGAGACGCCGTCTGGCTGGCCGGTCGGGGATGGCGCGTCACGGCCAGCGACATCTCCTCCAGGGCGCTCGAGCGGGTCGGGGCGGTCGCCCGGGAGCGTGGTCTCGACGTCGGTGTGCTGCAGGCGGACGTCAATGCTGCGGACCCCTTCGGTGGACAGCGGTACGACCTCGTCACGGCCGCCTACGCCTCCTTCCCACGGACCCCGGACGGGCGCGGCGTGGCAGCCGTCCTCGACGCCGTGGCTCCGGGTGGGCACCTCGTCGTCCTCAACCACGACACCCGGGACATGGACGCCGCGGCGGAGCAGGCCGATCCGGAGCAGACGCGTCCCTTCGACCACAACGCCTTCGTCGACACCGATGCGATCGTCGCCGCGCTCGCCGAGCGGACCGACTGGGTCATCGAGCGGCACGAGCGTCGGGAGCGCCCTGCCGGCGCGGCCTCCACGCACCACGTGCACGACATCGTCCTGCGGGCCAGGAGGGCGGACTGACGGGTGCGACAATCGGGCCCATGAGTCCCGCCCCCGACGCCGACCGTCGTCATGCCGCCGAACAGCTCGACCTGCGCAAGCGGGTGCGCGAGGTGGAGGAGGACATCCTCTCCCGT
This sequence comes from Janibacter corallicola NBRC 107790, assembly GCF_001570965.1. Lineage (GTDB taxonomy): Bacteria > Actinomycetota > Actinomycetes > Actinomycetales > Dermatophilaceae > Janibacter > Janibacter corallicola. Next base: position 11,132 of record NZ_BCSR01000049.1, read on the forward strand.
GCGCCGGAGCACGACCTGCAGCCGAGTCTGGACCGGATCGTCGCGGTGCTGGACCTGCTCGGTGAGCCGCAGCGGACCTTCCCGGCCATCCACATCACCGGCACGAACGGGAAGACCTCGACCGCCCGGATCATCGAGTCGGTGCTGCGCGAGTCCGGCCTGAAGGTCGGGCGCTTCACCTCGCCGCACCTGCAGGACATCCGGGAGCGGATCACCATCGGCGGTGAGCTGATCACCCGCGAGGCCTTCCTCGATGCCTGGGCCGACATCGCCCCGTACGTCGACGCGGTCGACACCCGTTCGGTCGCCGAGGGCGGCCCCCGGATGACCTACTTCGAGGTGCTCGTCGCGCTGGCCTACACCGCCTTCGCCGACGCGCCCGTCGACGTCGCGGTGGTCGAGGTCGGCATGGGCGGTTCCTGGGACGCGACGAACGTCATCGCCGCCGACGTCTCCGTCATCACCCCGATCGGGGTGGACCACCAGCACTTCCTCGGGAACGCCACGGTCGACATCGCGCGGGAGAAGGCCGGGATCATCCACGAGGACGCGATCGTCGTCAGCGCCCCACAGGAGCCGGACGTCGCCGACGTGCTGCTCGACCGGGCCCACGAGGTCGGCGCGCGGTTGCTCTTCGAGGGCAACGACTTCGGCGTGCTGGAGCGGGAGGTCGCCGTCGGCGGGCAGATGCTCTCGCTGCGGGGGGTGGCCGGGGACCACCCCGACCTGCTGCTGGACCTCCACGGACCCCACCAGGCGAGCAATGCAGCGCTCGCGGTCGCCGCGGTCGAGGCCTTCCTCGGCGGCGGGGAACAGCCGCTCGCCGAGGAGGTGCTCGCCTCGGGCCTGGCCCGGGCCACCTCGCCGGGCCGCCTGGAGATCGTCCGCCGCAGCCCCACCGTGCTCGTCGACGCCGCCCACAACCCGCACGGGGCGCTCGTGCTGGCGGAGGCCCTGAAGGACTCCTTCCACTTCGCCAAGATCGTCGGCGTCGTCTCGATCTTCAAGGACAAGGACGTCGTCGGGATCCTCGAGGCGCTCGAGCCGGCACTCGACGAGATCGTCGTCAGTCGCTCCACGTCCCCGCGGGCGATGACGCCGAAGCGGCTCGGCGAGATCGCCGCCGACGTCTTCGGCGAGCACCGCGTCGTGGTCGTCGAGGAGCTGCCCGACGCGCTGGACCGTGCGGCCGGGATGGCCGACGAAGGAGGAGTCTCCGGCGGGGTGGTCGCGACCGGTTCGATCGTCACCGTCGGTGAGGTGCGCATGCTCCTCGGCGTGACCGAGGTCGAGGCGCCGGTCGCCCCCGCGGTCCAGGAGCCCGTCGACCTGGGTGACTCCGACTGATGCCCCGGCGCGGCGAGGCCGTGCACGGAGCCGGAGGGTCTCGATCTACGCTGTCGACCATGCCTGCAGCGAATGACCCCGCCCCCCGGCGCGCGCGGACGCAGGGCACGTTCACCTGGCGGATGCTCGCCACCGTCCTCGGCGGCGAGTCCGTCGTCATCTTCTTCGGGGCGCTCGTGAACCGTGGGCTGCACCCCGACCAGGCCCCGGTCGTGGCGGGGGTGACCCCCTTCGTCCTCATGGTCGTGCTCGCGGTCGCCGCGATCGTCGTCGCCGGCCTGATGAAGCGCCCCGCCGGTCCCGGCCTCGGCCTGCTCATCCAGGTCCTCGTGATCCTCTCCGGGGTGTGGCTGCCGATGATGGTGCTCGTCGGCATCATCTTCGCCGTGATCTACCTGTACTGCCTGCGGGTCGGGGTCCGCATCGACCGGGAGCGGGCGGCCCGGGCCGCCGCGACCACCGACCCGGAGGACTGATGGACTACCTGACCGCACTGCTCCTCGGCCTCGTGCAGGGGCTGACCGAGTTCCTCCCGATCTCCTCCAGCGCCCACATCTCCATCGTCGGGCAGCTCGTCGGCCAGGAGGACCCGGGCGCGGCCTTCACCGCGATCACCCAGCTCGGTACCGAGGCCGCCGTCGTCCTCTACTTCTGGCGCGACATCACGACGATCATCCGCAAGTGGTCCCTCGCACTCGTCGGCAAGGTCGCCCGCGACGACCCGGACGTGCGGATGGGGTGGCTGGTCATCATCGGCTCCATCCCGATCGGCGTGCTCGGCATCGTCTTCAAGGACCAGATCGAGACGACGCTGCGCAGTCTGTGGCTGACCGCCACGATGCTGCTCGTCTTCGCCGTCGTCATCGAGGTCGCGGAGCGGCTCGGCCGGCAGCGGCGCGAGCTGAGCGAGCTGACGTGGAAGCACGGCATCGGCTTCGGGCTCTTCCAGGCGCTGGCGCTCGTCCCCGGCGTCTCCCGCAGCGGCGGCACCATCGCCGGTGGTCTCTTCATGGGGTACACCCGCGAGGCCGCCGCGCGGTACTCCTTCCTGCTGGCCATCCCGGCGGTGGTCGCCTCCGGCGGGCTGCAGGTCCTGGAGGTCGTCGGTGGGAGCGCGGAGGGCTCCGGCGGGACCGCCTGGGGGCCGATCTGGGCCGCGACGGCGGTCGCCTTCGTCGTCGGGTATGCCGTGATCGCGTGGTTCATGCGCTACATCACCACGCACACCTTCACCCCCTTCGTGGTCTACCGGATCCTGCTCGCGCTGGGTCTCTACGCGATGCTGGGTACGGGCGTCCTGTCGGCCTGACTACGCTGGGCGCGTGACCGACACCAACACTTCCGAACGTTCGCTCGTCCTCATCAAGCCCGACGGCTTTCGCCGTGGCCTCACCGGTGAGGTGATCCGCCGCATCGAGGCGAAGGGGTACACCCTCGCCGCGCTCGCCATCGTCACCCCGACCCGTGAGCAGCTCGCGGCCCACTACGCCGAGCACGAGGGCAAGCCCTTCTACGAGCCGCTGCTGGACTTCATGTCCTCGGGCCCGGTGACCGCCGCGGTCATCGAGGGCCAGGAGTGCATCCGCGGCTTCCGCTCCCTCGCCGGCGCCACGAAGCCCACCGACGCCGCGCCCGGCACCATCCGCGGCGACCTCGGCCGCAAGTGGGCGGGCACGGTGGACGAGAACATCGTCCACGGCTCGGACTCCCCCGAGTCGGCCGAGCGCGAGATCGGCATCTGGTTCCCCGAGCTGTGACCGCGGGGTGGCCGGGGTCACGCCCCGGCCACGACCACGGTTAGGCTGTCGCGCATGGCTGACTTCGACCTCGTAGTGCTCGGTGCTGGACCCGGTGGTTACGTCGCGGCGATCCGCGCGGCGCAACTCGGCAAGAAGGTCGCAGTGGTCGAGCGGAAGTACTGGGGAGGTGTCTGCCTCAACGTGGGCTGCATCCCCAGCAAGGCGCTCATCAAGAACGCCGAGCTCGCCCACACGCTGACCCACGACAAGAAGAAGTTCGGCATCGAGGGCGACGCCACGATGTCCTACGGGCCAGCGCACGCCCGCTCGCGCCAGGTCAGCGCGGGCATCGTCAAGGGCGTCCACTTCCTCATGAAGAAGAACAAGATCACCGAGATCGACGGCTGGGGCACCCTGACCTCCCCGACGTCGATGGACGTGGCCCTCGGTGACGGTGGCTCGCAGAGCATCACCTTCGACAAGCTCATCATCGCCACCGGTGCCGTCACCAAGATGCTGCCGGGCGTGGAGGTCAGCCAGAACGTCGTCACCTACGAGGAGCAGATCCTCGACGAGAACCTCCCCGGCTCGATCGTCATCGCCGGCTCCGGTGCCATCGGCGTCGAGTTCGCCTACGTCATGAAGAACTTCGGCGTGGACGTCACGATCGTGGAGTTCCTCGACCGGATGGTGCCCACCGAGGACCCTGCGATCTCCAAGGAGCTGGCCAAGCACTACAAGAAGCTCGGCGTCAAGGTCATGCTCTCCACCAAGGTCGACTCGGTGGAGGACACCGGCTCCGGCGTCAAGGTCACCGTCACCCCGGCGAAGGGGGGCGACTCCCAGGTGATCGAGGCGGACAAGCTGCTCTCCGCGATCGGCTTCGCCCCCCGCGTCGAGGGCTTCGGCCTGCAGGAGGTCGGGGTGGAACTGACCGAGCGCGGCGCCGTCGCCATCGACGAGTACTGCCGCACCAACCTCGAGAACGTCTACGCCATCGGTGACTGCACCGCCAAGCTCATGCTCGCCCACACGGCGGAGGCGCAGGGAGTCGTCGCGGCCGAGCACATGTCCGGCGCCGACACGATGCCGGTGGAGTACGACTTCATCCCCCGGGCGACCTACTGCCACCCGCAGATCGCCTCCTTCGGCTACAGCGAGGAGCAGGCCAAGGAGAAGGGCTACGACGTCAAGGCCGCATCCTTCCCCTTCACCGCGAACGGCAAGGCCATGGGCCTCGGCGACGCGACCGGCTTCGTCAAGATCGTCGCCGACTCCGAGCACAACGAGATCGTCGGTGCGCACATGATCGGTCCCGACGTGACCGAGCTGCTGCCCGCCCTCACCCTCGCGCAGAAGTGGGACCTGACCGCGGACGAGGTCGCCCGCAACGTCTTCGCCCACCCGACGCTCTCCGAGGCGGTCAAGGAGGCCGTCGAGGGCATCGCGGGCCACATGATCAACCTCTAGGGCTTCCCGCCCGCAGGTGGCGAAGGGGGTGCGTTCCGCTCAGCGGACCGCACCCCCTTCGCGCGTGCCGGGCTCTGCATGCTGGGCGGACCAGCGCAGCGAAGGAGAGGGCCTGTGAGCACCACGAGCGCGAACCCCGAGGTGGGTCTGCAGATCGCCACCGGTGACATCGTCACCAACTACCACGACATCGCCGGACCCGAGGCGGACCCGCGCGTCCCGGTACTGCTGCTGCACGGGTCGGGCCCCGGCGTGAGCGCGATGGCCAACTGGCGCCTGACGATCCGCGACCTGCGCTCGCGCCACCGGCTGCTGGCCCCCGACCTGGCCGGCTTCGGCTTCTCCGAGGTGCCCGAGGGCATCGAGTTCGGTCGTGAGGTCTGGCTGCGACAGGTCGTCGACTTCCTCGACGCGCTCGGTGTGGCGAAGGTGCACGTGATCGGCAACTCCTTCGGTGGCTCGATGGCACTCGCGCTGGCGATCTCGCACCCCGAGCGGGTCGAGCGGATGGTGCTCATGGGCGCCGTCGGGGTCCCCTTCGAGATCACCGAGGGCCTGGACGAGGTGTGGGGATTCACGCCCTCCGAGGAGGCCATGGGCCGGCTCATGCGCGAGACCTTCGCCCACGACGCGTCGCTCATCACCGACGAGCTGGTCCGGATGCGCCACGAGGCGAGCCTGCGGCCGGCCAGCCGGGCGGCCTACGAGTCGATGTTCCCCGCACCGCGGCAGCGCTGGGTCGATGCCATGGCCCACCCGGAGGAGGACATCCGCGCGATCCCGCACCCGACGCTGCTCGTCCACGGGCGCGATGACCGGGTCATCCCGCCGCAGACCACCCTGACGATGCTGGAGTGGATCGAGGACTCCCGGGCCCACCTCTTCGGTCGGTGCGGCCACTGGACGCAGATCGAGCACGCCGAGGCCTTTGCCGAGCTGGTGCGGGACTTCTTCGGGGGCCGGGGGGACTGATTGGTCGCGAAGGGAGTCGCTCTTGCGTCGGGGCGGGTACGCCCCGGCGATTAGGGGTGACGGTGGCAGCGCTGGTAACCTGCTCTGGTTGCCGTTCGATCGGCCGCGGATCCGCAGAGCCCCGGAGGACCAGCCCGGGCGCGCCGCGCAACGAAACCCAGAGAAGGAGCAGTGTCCCAGCATGCCGCTGACCGCTGACGTCAAGAAGCAGATCATGGCCGAGTACGGCACGAGCGAGGGCGACACCGGCTCCCCGGAGGTGCAGGTCGCCCTCCTCACGCAGCGCATCACCGACCTGACCGAGCACTCGCGTGACCACAAGCACGACCACCACAGCCGTCGTGGCCTGCTGCTGCTCGTCGGTCGCCGCCGTCGTCTCCTCAGCTACCTGCGGAAGAACGACGTGGAGCGCTACCGTTCGCTGATCAAGCGACTCGGTCTGCGCCGATAAGGACTTCGCGATGAGCGGTTCCCACCGACGGGGGCCGCTCGTTCGCGTATCCGGGTCCCACGGTCCCGGACACAACTGAACACTGAAGATCGCACCCCGGGGCACAACGACGATGCCCCCGGACGTAGAGAGAAAAGGAGGACCCGATGGAGGGTCCTGAGATCCATTCCGCCGAAGCCACCATCGACAACGGCCGTTTCGGCACCCGTACCGTCCGGTTCGAGACCGGGCGCCTGGCCAAGCAGGCCGGCGGATCCGTCGCCGCCTACCTCGACGACGAGACCATGCTGCTGTCGACCACCACGGCCGGCAAGCACCCCAAGGAGCACTTCGACTTCTTCCCCCTGACGGTGGACGTCGAGGAGCGGATGTACGCCGCAGGGCGCATCCCCGGCAGCTTCTTCCGGCGCGAGGGCCGCCCGGGCACCGACGCCATCCTCACCTGCCGCCTCATCGACCGCCCGCTGCGCCCGACCTTCAAGAAGGGCCTGCGCAACGAGGTCCAGGTCGTCATCAGCGTCCTGGCGTCCCACCCGGACCACCAGTACGACGTCGTGGCCATCAACGCCGCGTCGGCGTCCACGCAGATCTCCGGCCTGCCCTTCTCCGGGCCGATCGGCGCCGTGCGCGTCTCCCTCATCGACGGCCAGTGGGTCGCCTTCCCGAACTTCTCCGACAGCGAGCGCTCCACTTTCGACATGGTGGTCGCCGGTCGGGTCGTCGACGGCAGCGACGTCGCGATCATGATGGTCGAGGCCGAGTCCACCGAGGCCACCTGGGACCTCGTCCACAACCAGGGCAGGACCGCCCCGACCGAGGAGGTCGTGGCCGAGGGGCTCGAGGCGAGCAGGACCTTCATCAAGGTCCTGTGCGAGGCCCAAGCCGAGCTGGCCGCGAAGTCGGCCAAGCCGGTCGAGGAGTTCCCGATCTTCCTCGACTACGAGGACGACGCCCTCGAGGCGGTCGAGAAGGCAACCTCCGCCGACCTGGCCAGCGCCCTGCAGATCGCCGGCAAGGGTGAGCGCGAGGACCGGCTCGACGAAATCAAGGAGGCCATGAAGGTCTCCCTTGCGGGCACCGAGGAGGAGCCCAAGGACTTCTTCGGTCGCGAGAAGGAGCTCTCCGCCGCCTACCGCGCGGTCCAGAAGACGCAGGTGCGCCAGCGCATCCTGCGCGACAAGGTCCGCATCGACGGCCGTGGCCTCGCGGACATCCGTGCCCTGGGTGCGGAGGTCGAGGTGCTGCCGCGCGTGCACGGCTCGGCGCTCTTCGAGCGCGGCGAGACCCAGATCCTGGGTGTCACCACGCTGAACATGCTCAAGCTGGAGCAGACGATCGACTCGCTGAGCCCGGTCACCAAGAAGCGCTACATGCACAACTACAACTTCCCGCCGTACTCCACCGGTGAGACCGGTCGGGTCGGCAGCCCCAAGCGCCGCGAGATCGGCCACGGGGCGCTCGCCGAGCGGGCGCTGCTGCCGGTGCTGCCCACGCGCGAGGAGTTCCCGTACGCGATCCGTCAGGTCTCCGAGGCCCTCGGGTCCAACGGCTCGACCTCGATGGGGTCGGTCTGCGCCTCGACGATGTCGCTCCTGAACGCCGGTGTGCCGTTGCGCGCCCCGGTCGCCGGCATTGCCATGGGCCTGGTCTCGGACACCGTGGAGGGGGAGACCCGCTACGCGGCCCTGACCGACATCCTCGGTGCGGAGGACGCCTTCGGCGACATGGACTTCAAGGTCGCCGGTACGCGTCAGTTCGTGACCGCGATCCAGCTGGACACCAAGCTCGACGGCATCCCTGCCTCGGTGCTCGGTGGCGCGCTGACCCAGGCGCGGGACGCGCGGATGCACATCCTCGACGTGATGAACCAGGCCATCGACGCCCCGGACGAGATGGCCCCGACCGCGCCGCGGATCATCACCGTCCAGGTGCCCGTGGACAAGATCGGCGAGGTCATCGGCCCGAAGGGCAAGATGATCAACCAGATCCAGGAGGACACCGGCGCCGACATCAGCATCGAGGACGACGGCACCGTCTTCATCGGTGCTGCCGACGGCCCGGCGGCCGACGCCGCCCGGGACGCGATCAACGCGATCGCCAACCCGCAGATGCCCGAGGTCGGGGAGCGCTTCCTCGGCACCGTGGTCAAGACGACCACCTTCGGTGCCTTCATCTCGCTGCTGCCCGGCAAGGACGGCCTGCTGCACATCTCCGAGGTGCGCAAGCTCGTCGGCGGCAAGCGCATCGACGCCGTCGACGACGTCGTCGGCGTGGGCCAGAAGATCCAGGTCGAGCTCAAGGAGATCGACCCGCGCGGCAAGCTGAGCCTCGCTGCGGTGCTCACCCCCGAGCAGGAGGCCGACCTCGAGTCCGGCTCCTCGAAGGGTGACGAGGGTCGTGGCGAGCGTCGCGAGGGCGGGCGTCGCCGGCGCCGCCGTGGCGGCGAGGAGGACAAGGACTCCTCCGAGACCCCGGAGCCCGTCGAGGCCGACTGAGGTTCCCGACAGCAGATCGGCGGGGCCCCGACCACGGCAAGTGGT
>NZ_BCSR01000050.1 GCF_001570965.1 Janibacter corallicola NBRC 107790
TTAGACGCCCTCGGCCGAAGGATCGGCTCTTCGACACGGTTTAGTGGTCTTCGGGATTCGTGATGAACTACCAAGGGTTATCGGCATTCCCCGTCACGAGGGGGCTGCGGTCACGGAGACCACGCTTGCCGGACGGCGAGGACCCATGGGATGCCTCCTGCTGGCACGGTGAGGACATGGTCCAGACGATCACGGTCGCATCGTGGAACATCAGGGGCGCTCTGACCCGCACCATCAGCGAATCGCGAGTCCAGAGGCTGGTGTCGGCGCTGACGGACAACGGAGTGCGCCCCGATGTGCTCCTTCTTCAGGAGGTACCGCGGGCGTCGGCCGGGCCGGGGCTCCTCCGTGGCGAGCTCGCACAGCTCGGCCTCGGTTACGGCCTCATCGGGGAGCCTGACAGGGCGCGCTCGGACCACCTGCCGAAGGCCTATGTCAACCTCACCGTGAGCAGGTGGCCGCTGGACCCCTGGACCTGGCGCGATCCGAGCCCCGCGCCGTGGCCCGAGCTCCTGCTTGCGACCCAGGTGCGCGCGCCGTCGCTTCGGTTCCTTGTGGTCAACGCGCACATCCCCAACGGCAGCAACCACGGTTGGTGGAAGATCGACACCTTCCACTCGCTCGCGCGTGCCCTCAGCGCGAGCGACCTCCCTACCGTTCTCGGCGGTGACTTCAACGAGCCGAAATTTCACACGCCGCAACTCATCTCATGGGGAGTCGGTCGCAATGGCTCCTTCAGCGGGCAGAGGGCACGGCCAAAGGGGGATCGTGGCCCGCGGCCGCGCCAAGAGTGGCAGGACGCGGTGACGGCTGTCCTCCAACCTCACGGCGGGACATGGCGCGGCAAACACGCAGCCCTGCAAGGCCCGTCATCGCAAGGCATGCAGACGACGCACGTCAGCCATGGCGCACACCGGTCCTACGACCACATCCTCACCAATCCGACGCTCCTGCCCGCGACTCTCGAGTACATCGACTCGGTCAGGGAGGGGAACGGTGCTGTCAGCGACCACTCCCTCATCGTGGCCACGATCCACCCGACCGCTGCGCACGACCGATTGAGGCGACTTGAGCCATGAGCCGAGCATTGACGCGGGATCAGGTCCTCGCGTGGCGGGAGACCTGGAGTCATTCTGGCCAGGAGAAGATCGTCAACGCGCTGGATGTGCTGGGCGAGGCCGACTTCTACGAGCTCCGTTACGGCAGTACGTGGAGGCGCGCGTTGGGGGCCGGGTCTCCTCAATATCTCCCCGGGGTTATGTACTGGACGTCCACACGATTCAGTGACCGTCTGGACCTGTCGAAGTTCCCCGGCGCCTTGGGTGGCGGGGAGGAGCACACGGGTCGCTGGTACCAACTGTCGACATTCCAACAGCGTGACGATTCCACACCAATCACCGAGGTGTTCCGCGCGCCGTGCCCGGAGCGCTGGATGGAGCCGTCCGTCGGCGGGGAGTACGGCTGTGAGTGAGAAGCCCACCATCCAGGCGTGGAACGATCTCCGACGGCGCGAAGAAGTCAAGCTCTACTGGAAGAGCTTGCATCGGCACGGCGCCGAGGAGCGTTCTCGTGACCAGATCCTTTCGGATGAGGCCTCCGTTTTCGCCGCGCTGGAGGTCACCCCCTTCGATCGTGTGAAGGTGGTCATCCTCGGTCAGGACCCGTACCCAACACCCGGCCATGCGCATGGCCTGGCCCTCTCCGTCATGCCGGGGGTCCAGATCCCCGCCTCCCTCAGGAACATCTACGGCGAGCTGGCAGACGACCTCAACATCTCCACGCCGGATCACGGCCATCTGGAGTATTGGGCACAGCAAGGTTTCCTGCTGCTCAACAGGACACTGACGGTGCGTCCCGGTGCTATCAAGTCGCACGCGCGGCTTGGATGGTGGCGCTTCACCCACGAGGTGGTGCGTGCAGTGGGGGAGCGGAGCGAGCACCACCTCGGGGTGCTGGCGACCGACACCCCGGACCACGCCGAGCTGCGCAGGACCGTGGCCGCCTACCTCGACTGCGGTCGCAGTCTGGCCCGCGCGGGGGAGCGGCTCCACGTGGCACGCAACACCGTCGCGTACCGCGTGAAGAAGGCCGAGAGGATCCTCGGGCGCGAGCTGCACGAGCAGCGGCTGGAGCTGGAGTGCGCACTGCGACTGACCGAGTGCCTGACTGCGCAGGTGCTCCTGCCCAGGCCCGGGGCACGGACCGATTGACCACCGAGGCGGTGGAGCTCCTGTCCCTCCAGCTCCCGGACGTCCCCGCGACCTGAGGTCACCCGCGCCGGGCTCGCTCGGCGAAGGCGTCGAGCGCCGACGTCACCTGGGGTGCGACCCAGGCGACGTAGCGCCGTCGACCGGATGCCTTGGTGAGTACGCCCGCCTCGCGGAGTCGTGCAATGACGGCGTCGGCAGCCGGCTGCGAGAGCCCCACCTCGCGCTGGACGATCGCGGAGGTGATCGCCGGCTGCCGCAGGAGCAAGGGCAGCACTCGCCAGATCGCCGCGGTCCGTCGCGCCGAGATCGACGACACCCAACCCGCGTGGATCTCGACGAGGTCGGCGGCGAGCGTGCGACCGTTCCCGATCGCCGCGAAGGTCGCCTCGGCGAACCGGGAGACGATGGGGGAGACGTCACCTCCGCGGTAGGCGGTGAGCGCAGCGAAGTATCGCTCGGTCTCTCTGAGCAGCCCCGCCGAGACCGGGACCGTGGCACGGGTCGTCGCGCCAGCGTGCTGGAGCATCGCGTGCACGAGCGCACGCCCGACGCGGCCGTTGCCGTCGGTGAAGGGGTGGATCGTCTCGAGCTGTGCGTGCGCCACGGCGCACTGGACGAGCAGCGGCATGTCGGTCCGCGCGACGAAGGCCCACAGGTCGTCCATCGCCGCCGCCACCCGTGAGTGGTGTGGTGCGACATAGCTCGCCCCGTGCGGCGAGACACCGGAGCCGCCGACCCAGACCTGCTCGGTGCGCAGTCGCCCCGGCGACGTGAGCGGCTCGTCGCGCATCAGCGCCTCGTGCACCGCGAGGATCGTGGCCGGAGAGATCTGCTCGGCGAGGTCGATCGCTCGCGTCATCGCGTCGACGTTGGCTGCCACGAGCTCGGCGTTGCTCCCCGGGCGGGCGAGGTCGATCTCGGCCATCGCCAGGGCGCGAGCGTCCGCGGTCACGTGCTCGATCTGCGAGGACGAGGCGGACTCCGTGCGCAGCAGCACGGCTGCCAGGGGTGCCAGCTCCGTGCCCGGCAGCATCGCCGAGAGCTCGGCGTCGAAGCGGGGGATCTCCGCCCGCGCGTCGTCGGCCGCCGAGAGTGTCGTGGGGTCGACGTCAGGGACGAGCCCGGCGATGGTGGCGGGCACCGCCGCCTCGTAGGTCGAGGAGATCTGCGCTCGTCGGCTGCGCGAGAGCGGCTGCGCCGGATCGCGCTCCCACGGCAGTGACTCCCACGTCACCGCGGTCGTCGACACATCCATGATCGTCTCTTACATAGGTGAATGAGGGTTCACTTATGTTAGCAGTCGAGCTACCCGGGTGCGGACGGCTTGCCCGCATGATCGTCGACACCTCTGCCCTCGTCGCGATCATCGCCGGCGAGCCCGAGGCCGACCGATTGCTGGAAGCCATCGCCGGTGCCGATTCCGTACGGACGTCCGCGCCCACCTACGTCGAGTGCGGATGCGTCCAGCGCCCTCCGCACCGCCGCAGCTGCACCAGCCGAGCCAGCGCACTGGCCACGGCGAGGGCGGCGAGCACGAAGAGCGGGGCGCTCGCACCGAGGGTGTCCACGTAGGTGTTGAGGACGAAGGGGAGGGCGAAGCCCGAGTAGGTCACGACGTAGAAGATCCCGGTGGCGACGCCCCGGTGTGACCGCGGCGCGAGCCTTTCGACGTCTCCGAGGCCCTGGCCGAGACACAGCCCGTAGGCGCAGCCGAGGATGATCGAGCACAGGGCGAAGGTCGTCAGCGACATCCGCCCCCCGGCCGCCCCGGCGATGACGAAGGCAAGGGCGGCCAGCGCCGCCCCGATGACCCCGAGCGGCCGCCAGCCGGCGATCCTGCGCGTCCCGACCTGGGCGAGGATCCCCGTGCCCAGGGCCAGGACGGCGGCGACCGCCGGCAGCATCGGCCCCTCGAGGCGGCCACCGATCCGCTCGGTCAGCACGATCATGGCGACGACGACGCAGGAGAAGACCCACAGCCCCATCGGGAGGGCGGCAGCCAGCGCCGTGCGGAGGCTTCGGTCGTCGACGAAGGGGGAGCAGCGGCTATCGAGGTCCGGGCGGGACGAGGCGGGGTGGGCCGTGGGCCCGACGCGTTCCGCGGACAGGCAGAGCAGGGCCGACAGCGCGGTGAGGAGCACGGGGACGGCGAAGGAGAGGACCAGCCCGGTCCTGCTGGGGGTGAGCTGCGCGATCAGGCCCGAGGCCACCGGCCCCACCGCGAACCCGGTGGTGAGCACGACGCCGGCGCGCCTGGCTCCCTTCGCCGCGTCCTGGTCGGCCGCCCACGCCGTCCCGGCGCTCGCCACGAGACCGACCCCCACCCCCACGACGAGTCGACCGGTCAGCACACCGACCAGCGTCGGCCAGCAGAGCATCACCACGTTGCCCGCACCCGCTGCGAGGAGCCCGGTGAGGACGACCGGACGTCGCCCCCGGCGGTCCGAGATACCGCCACCGAGCAGCAGCCCCGGCAGTAGGCCGAGCGCGTAGAGGCCGAAGGCCGCGTCGACTCCCGGCTTGGAGATGTGCGCGACGTCCGTGAGGACCGGCAGGAGCGCGGCGAAGTGGTTCGTGGCCCACCCCGCGGCCAGCAGTGCCGCGAGCGTGATCAGGACCGAGCGGCGGTGGCCGGGTGGTGCAGCGGTCGGGACGGGGCGCGCCTCGGCCGAACGGCCCTGTCTCATCAACCCTCCCGGACGGCCGCGCTCGTCCGTGGCCCGAGGGTGAGCCTAGGTACGCGTCTCGGGGGGTGCAATGCAGCGGTGCGGCCCCGAGTGCTGGGGAGAGTCCTCAGAACGCGCCGAACATCGCGCCCAGACCGGCGACGACCAGGAGGCCGATCAGCGGCACCACGACGGTCACCGCGAAGATGTCCTTGTAGGACTCCCGGTGGGTCAGGCCGCAGACGAGCAGGAGGGTGATGATCGCCCCGTTGTGCGGAAGGGAGTCGAACCCGGTCGAGGCCATGGCCACGACACGGTGCATGACCTCCATGCTCGTCCCCTGGTCCACCGCCATCTGCTGCAGGTCCTGACCGAAGGTCTCCAGGGTGATCGTCAGCCCACCCGAGGCGGACCCGGTGAGCCCGGCGATGCCGGAGGTGGACAGGGCGGCGACGACGATCGCGTTGTCGCTGAGGTTGAAGATGCCGTCCCGGACCACGGCGAAGACCGCGAGCGAGGCGATCACGGCGCCGTACCCCACTTCGCTCGCCGTGTTGAAGACGGGCAGCACGGCGTTCTTCGCGCCCTCGCTCAGGCTGGAGACGTACTCGCGGTGCAGCCGGGGGCGCATGAGGAAGATCGCGACGATCCCGGCCAGCATCCCGACCGTGACCGACCAGATGCCCATGACCCCCTCCAGGGTCGTCCCCCCGTACTTGTCGCTCTCGAGGAAGCCGAAGTCGATGGCCGGGAGCACCAGGTAGGTGGCCAGCGCATTCACCACGACGATCACGACGATGGGGAGCAGGCCCAGGAGACCAGCCCTGGCGCTCGAGTCCCCGGGGCGCTCCTCGTCGGCCACGGCCACGTCCGCGCGGGTGGCCACTGCGACACCACCGCCCTGCGGTCCTCCCTCCCGGGAAGGGCTGCCCTCCGTCGTCGACCCGGACGGCCCGGAAGGCGAGGTGTCGCTGGCGAGCCCGCGCTCCTCGGCGTCACGGTGCTCCAGGGTCGTCAGGTCCCAGAAGGACTCTCCGGCGCCGGCGAGCTTGCGCTCGCGGTAGGTCAGCCACCACATCCCGAGGCCGAAGACGACCACCGCGCCGAGCAGGCCGAGGAAGGGTGCGGCGAAGGTGTTGGTGCCGAAGTACTTCGTCGGGATCGTGTTGTGGATCTGCGGTGATCCCGGAAGAGCGGCGGTGGCGAAGGTGAAGATGCCGAGTGCGATGGCCGCAGGCATCAGGCGCTTCGGGATGTCGGCCTCGCGGAAGAGGGAGGTCGCGATCGGGAAGATCGTGAAGACGACCACCCATGCGCTCACGCCGCCGTAGGTCAGCAGCGCCGTCGCCAGGGTGGTGACGAGGATGGCGAACTTCGGCCCGAGCATCCGGGAGATCCACGAGGCCAGGTCCTGGGCGTAGCCGCTGACGGTCATCAACCGCCCGAAGATCGCGCCGACGAGGAAGAGCGGGAAGAAGGAGGCCATGAACCCGCCGAGAGCGGGCATGAAGATCTGGGTGTAGCTGGCCAGGAGCGGCGCCCCGGAGAAGACCACCGCGATCGAGGCGGCGAAGGGGGCCACGGCGACCACCGAGTGCCCGCGGTACGCGAGGGTGATCAGGAGGGCGAGGGACAGGATGATGCCGATGAGGGCAAGCGTCATTGGTTGCCTTGCTCTTGTGCGGATTCAGATACGGAGTGTTCGGTCAGCGCACAAGTTAGCGATCGACGCACCGGCGGTCAAGGGTGCTGCTCCGGGTGGGTTGTCGGTGGTGGCTGCGAGTCTGCGCAGGTGCCCGCAGGAGGGCAGCGAAGGGGGAGCCCGGGGGAGCTTCGCCCCCCTTCGCCTCGACGAGTACGAAGGAGGCCACCATGCCTCTGAAGACCCTGATCGCGTCAGCCGCGACGTCCTTCGTGATCGTGCTGACGCTCGTGCTGGTGCCGGGTCACCTGGCGCAGGACGAGACCCGCACCGTGGACTTCAGCACCGCCCCGCCCCGGGCGCCGGGGCCGCCCGGCGCGCTCGAGTCGGCGCGGGCCTATGCCGCGACGAACGGCCTCACCGACTGCGTGGCCCCGGCCCACGCCCGCCTGGACGACGTCGTCCTGACGGTGCCCGACGACCCGACGGCGGTCGCGGCCGTGACGATGGTCGACTTCGACGAGGCGCTGCGGTCCGCCGAGAACGGACGGTGGAACGTCCTGGCCTGCGCACTGCCCGGCACGGCTCCGGCCGGCGGCTCGGGCGCCGTCGACGACGGTCGGTGATCGGACCCCTTCGTCGGGCCGTGGACGGGCCCGAGGGGACGCTCCCCGGACAGGTAGGGTCCTTTCCGATTCTCCTGGTCGCCCGAAGGGGGTACATGTCCGACCCCGCCCGGCCCGGGCACGCCTCCGCCCCAGGGCCGCTCGTGCTCGTCACGCTCGGCCTGCTTGCCGCTGCGGCACCACTGGGCACCGATCTCTACCTCGCTGCCTTCCCGCAGATGACCGAGGCCCTCGCGACGAGTGCGGTGGGCGTGCAGCTGTCGCTGACGACCTTCCTCGTGGGTGCCGGTGTCGGTCAGGCGCTCTTCGGCCCGTGGTCCGACCGTGCCGGCCGCATGCTCCCGCTCCTGGTCGGGCTGACCGTCTACGTCGCAGCGGGCGTCGTCGCAGCTCTCGCGCCCACGATCACCGTCCTGGTCCTCGCCCGCCTGCTCCAGGGGATCGGTGGCTCCGCGGGCATGGTCATCTCCCGGGCGATGATCCTCGATCGGACCACCGGTGCCGGCGCCGCCCAAGGGCTCAACATCATGATGGCCATCACCGGCATCGCGCCCATCGTCGCGCCGCTGATCGGCAGCCTGCTCGTCGGGCCCCTGGGGTGGCGTGGCCTGCTCTGGGTGGTGGCCGCCATCGCCGGCCTCTCCTTGCTCGCGACCCTGCTCGTGCTCCGCGAGAGCCTGCCCGCCCACGAGCGCCAACGGCGGAGGGAGGACCACCAGCCACAGGCGTGGCGCTCCCTCCTGACGCCGGCCTTCATCAGCGGTGTCATCGCCTTCGCCTCGACGATGGGCGTGCTCATGTCCTACATCTCGGCCTCCCCCTTCGTGTACCAGGAGATCCTCGGGCTGAGTGAGGTGGCCTACGGGACCGCCTTCGCGGCCAACGCGACCGGCATGAGTGTTGCGACGCTGTCGTCCGCTCGCCTGGTCCGACGCGTCGATGTCGGGACCCTGGCGGCCACGGCGCAGCGCGTCAGCGGTGCAGGGGTCGTGCTCGTGCTGACGTGTGCATTGCTCGGGATCCACTCGTGGCCGCTGATGGTCGCGCTCTTCGTCTCGATCGCCCCACTCGGGATGGTCCTGGGCAACATCACCGCGCTCGCACTCTCGTCCGTCTCGCCCCGCGCCACCGGCCTCGCCTCCGCCGTGCTCGGGATGATGCAGTTCGCCGTCGCGGGCACCGTCGCCGGACTCGTGGGTGTCGGTGGCGAGACGACCGCGGTGCCGATGGCCGTCGTCATGACCACCTGCCTGCTCGTGGCCACGACCGGGCTGTGGGTCATGCGGCGCGCGTTGGCCGGTGGCGGCCCCCGGCACCATCGCCGCCCTACGCATGCGTCGTCTGGTCCCGGTTCACCTCCCCGGGAGCACGCTGCGGCAGATCCTCGTGCTGCGCTCACCGACCATGCTGGAGGACCGCACCAGGGGTGAACCGGTCCAGGTCCGGGGCCTTGGCCACGGAGCGCTCCTGACCCGGGTGCCAAGGGTGGGTATGGGGTGCCTCTGCCGCGCCACCGTGTCCACGAGCACGCGACTCAGGACAGGACCGAGAGCCCGGCCCCCGGGGTCAGCGACCGGCCCGAGCCAGGGTCGCGTCGATCGCGCCGATGAGCGAGACGGGCGCCTCGAACATCGCGTAGTGCCCCGCATTCGGGATCACGGTCAGGTCGCAGCCGGGCAGCTGCTCCAGCCAGGTCGCCCGCATCGTCCCCTCACCGAGGGCCGGGTCGTGCTCGCCGACGACGGCGTGCACCGGCACCCGGGTCGTGGGGAGCTCGCTCACGAAGTCGGCCCCGGTCCACGAGGTGAGGTAGCCGGCGACGGCCTCCGGACGGGAGTGCTGCTCCGAGTAGGCGACCATGTCCTCGATCCAGCTCTTCGGCTGTCGGTTGCCCGTGGTGAAGTCGATGATCGCGTACCGGTTCGCGGGGTCCTGCGCTGCGCCGTCGAAGAGGGCCTGGGAGTCGGCATCCAGCGGGACGCCGGATGCGGGGACGGGACTGACCCCCACGACGGCAGTGATCCGCTCCGGGTCCCGGCAGAGGGCGCGCAGCACCATGGCGCCACCCATCGAGTGACCGACGAGCGCGAACCGGTCCCACCCGAGCTGGTCCGCGAGGGCGAAGACGTCCTCGGCGACCTCGTCCAGGGAGTGCTCGGTCTCGACGTCGGCGCGTACGCCGTACCCCCGCAGGTCGAAGAAGGCGAAGGTGTAGGCATCGGCGTCGACCAGGTCGGGCAGGAGCCCCCACCCGTCCTCGCCGCCGAACCAGCCGTGGACGGTGATCACCTTCGTGGGGCCGTTGCCCACCAGCGTGTGCTTGATCGTCATTGATCCGCTCCTTCGGTCCTCGGACGTTGCCCGGAGTCTATGGGTGCGTGGTTACCACCTCCAGAGGGGCGAAGGGGACTCAGCCGGCGGACCCGCGCCGCGCGAACTCCTCTGCCACCAGGTCCGCGTCCGCGTCCTGGCGCAGCAGCTCGGCGAGCAGCACCCGGGCCTTGCGGGGGTGCAGCCACCCGGCCTGGATGACGCCCCGCGCGAGCAGGTCGACCTCGGAGCCGGCGTAGCCGTAGCTCGCCTCGTGGGTGGGACCGTCGCCGGCGCGGGTGGCCACGACGACGAGCATCCCCGCGTCGAGGGCCCGCTGCACCGACCCGACCATGCGCTGCGGCACGTGCCCGACGCCGAAGCCGGCGATCACGACACCTCGGTGGCCGGCACCCACGAGCATGTCGAGCACCTCGCCGGTGTCGTCGACGTGGGTCTGTAGGAGGGCGACCGAAGGGGGCGTCGCCCCCTTCGCCGTCGGCAGGCTCCGGTGGCGCCGGCCGGGAGCGCGCAGGTGCAGCCGCTCCTCCTCGAGGAACCCGAGCGGTCCGAAGGGCCGGGAGACGAACGCGTCCGGGTGGCTGCTGCGCCCCTTGAGGACCTCGGCCGCGGCGTGCACCTCGTCGTTCATGACCACGAGGACGCCGCGGTCGCGGGCCACTGTCGAGGTCGCGGTGAGTGCGGCGGCGAGCAGGTTGGCCGGGCCGTCGGCCCCCGGGGTGGCGGGGGAGCGCATCGCGCCGGTGACGACGAGCGGCTCCGGGCGGTCCCAGTGCAGGTCGAGCCAGTAGGCGGTCTCCTCGATGGAATCCGTGCCCTGGGTGACGACGACACCGACGGCGCCCCCGTCCACCCGCTCGCCGGCCCAGTCGACCACGGCCGCGAGGTCCGCGGAGGTGACCGAGGCGCTCGGTCTGGTCACCACCGTCGTCGCGGTGATCTCGGCGACCTCCTCGAGCCGTGGCACGGCCGCGACCAGGTCCTGCGCGTCGAGGGTCGGGGTGACCCCGCGCCCGGTCTCCGACGTCATCGCGATCGTGCCGCCCAGTGCTGCCACGCCGATCCGGGGTGTGCCCATTCCTCGTGCCTCTCCTGCTCTCTCCGGGTGCGTGGACCATCATGCCGTCATGACGACTCCCGCCGAGACCCCCTTCGCCCTCGTCGACCGCGCCAAGGTCGAGCGCAACGTCACCCGCCTGGGTGAGCACCTGAGGAGCCTGGGGGTGGCCCAGCGTCCGCACGTGAAGACCAGCAAGGCGCTCGAGCCGACGCGGATGGTCCACGGTGGCATCGGGCCGATCACCGTCTCCACGCTGGCGGAGGCGGAGTTCTTCGCCGATGCCGGGTACACCGACATCCTCTACGCGGTCGGCATTGCCCCGGGGAAGCTGGACCGGGTGGCGCGGCTGCGTGCGCGCGGTGTCGACCTGACGATCCTGCTCGACACCGTGGCCCAGGCCGAGGCGGTGATCGCCTTCGTCGCCGAGCACGGGGAAGGCCTGCCCGCGCTCATCGAGATCGACAGCGACGGACGGCGCGCGGGAGTCGAGCCCGAGGACCCCCGGCTGCTGGAGATCGCACGCGTGCTGGCCGACGGTGGCGCGCAGCTGCGCGGGGTGATGACCCACGCGGGCGGGTCCTACTTCGCATACACCCCGGAGGCGTTGCGGGCGGTCGCGGAGCAGGAGCGGGCGGCCGCCGTGCGGGCGGCGACCCGGCTGCGCGAAGGGGGCCACCCGGCCCCCGTGGTCAGCGTCGGCTCGACGCCGACCGCCCACGCAGCGAGCGACCTGACCGGGGTCACCGAGGTGCGGGCCGGGGTCTACGTCTTCTTCGACCTCGTCATGGCCGGGGTCGGGGTGTGCACGCTCGAGGACATCGCGCTGTCGGTCGTCGCGACCGTCATCGGTCGTGGCCCGGGCGATGCCTCGCTGCTCACCGACGCAGGGTGGACGGCCACCTCCAACGACCGTGGCACCTCGGTCCAGGCCGTCGACCAGTACCTCGGGGTCGTCACGACCGAGGCCGGCGAGGTCATCGAGGACCTGGTCATGGTCGGTGCCAGCCAGGAGCACGGCGTGCTGGCGGTGCGACCGGGGGCGAAGCGCAGGCTGCCCGACCTGCCGGTGGGCACCCGGGTGCGGATCCTGCCGATCCATGCCTGCGCCACCGCCTCGCAGCACGACCACTTCGAGGTCATGGCGCGCGAAGGGGAGCCGGTCACCGAACGCTGGGAGCGCGCGGGCGGGTGGTGACCGGGGCCTCGGAAAGCAGGTCCCGACGGTTGCCGGCCCCCAGCTTCCGCAGGATGTTGCGCATGTGCGTCTTGATGGTCGACATCTCGACGCAGACCCGCTCGGCGATGGCGGCGTTGGTGAGCCCGTCCAGGACCAGATCGAGGATCTCCTGCTCCCGCTCGGAGAGACCCTCGCTGTCGATGAGCTCGGGCGCCGGTCGGGGGCGGTGGCTGCCCGCGGTGAGCACGAGTCCTGCCTCGCCGCGTGCGACCCGGTGGACCGTTTCGACGATGTCTCGCGCGGAGGCGGACTTGCTGACCACGGCACTGGCACCGGCCAGCGTGGCCACCTGGATGTCGATCGGTCGCGCGAAGGACGTGAAGAAGACGACGCGCGTCGAGGCGACGTCATCGAGTGCCCGGCCCAGCTCGATGCCGCTGCGGGTGCCGCCGAGACGGACCGGCAGCATGACGATGTCCGGTTGCAGGTGAGCGGTCTTGCGCAGGGCCTCGCCCTGCGTGGTCGCCTCATCGACGATCTGGATCATCGGGTCAGCGGTCAGGATGGCGCGCAGGCCGTGCAGGACGACCGGGTGGTCGTCGACGGGAATGACTCGGACACGTTCCAACACGAAGCTTCAGGCCCCCGCTCTGAGTGAGATCAACCCTTGGGGATGAGGCGCTCCTTCCTGGGCCGACCCTAGTGTCAGTTCATGGACCGGCGGGGGATCTCGACGACGAGGGACGACGACTGCGTCGTCGTCGGGGCCGGGGTCGTGGGCGCGGCCGGGTCAAGGAGAACCGCGTGGTGGTGACGCTGCTGGCCGACCGGGTGCGGGTCGCCGGGGCGCTCGAGTTCGGGACCGGCGCCCCGCGCAGCCATCGGCGCTCGGAGGCCCTTCGTACCGTCGCAGCGCGGGCCGGTCACGGCATGTGGGGGCTGACGTTGGCGCCGATCACGGCCCACGTCATCGCACAAGGACTTCTGGGGACGCAACCGGAGGGTGGGACCGGGGACTCGGCGTGGCTGGGCCCGGACCGCTTCTCCCGGCAGCGCCCGCGGGAGGGGAGTCAGCAGCTGGACCATGCCGACAGGCACGAGATGAGGAGGGTGCAATGAGGACCAGACGGATGATGGTGGCGCTGGGATCGGCCGCGATCTTGGTGACCGCGGCCGCGTGCGGGAGTGGGGGAGACGGCGGGGGCGGCGGTGGTGACGGTGACTTCACCAAGGACCTGACGCTCGGGACCGGTGGCACCGGTGGTGTCTACTACCCGCTCGGCGGTGAGTACTCGGAGATCTACGAGGACGCCGTCGACGGGTTGAAGGTGAAGTACACCGACAGCGGGGCGTCGGTGGAGAACCTCGGCAAGATCTACCAGGGCGACTGGCAGCTGGGGATCGCCCAGAGCGACACGGTGAACTCCGCCATCGCCGGCGACGGGGAGTTCAAGGGCGCGAAGGTGGACAACGTCGGGTGGATCGCCGCTCTGTACCCCGAGGCCGCCCACATCGTCACCCTCAAGGGCAATGACATCGACTCGGTCGAGGACCTGAAGGGGGCCAACATCGCGGTCGGCGACGTCGGGTCCGGCACCCGTGCGGTGTCCGATGCGATTCTCGACGCCTACGGGATCAAGAAGGGGGACTACAAGCCGTACGAGCAGGACTTCGAGAGCTCGCTGGACCTGCTCAAGGACGGCAACATCGACGCCTCGATCTTCGTGGTGGGGACGCCCACCGGCTCCCTCGGGAGCCTGGCGGCCACGCACGACGTCGAGCTGGTCCCGCTGGACGAGAAGAAGGCCAAGAAGATCGAGGGCGAGACCCGCTTCGACGCCTATGACATCAAGGCCGACTCCTACAAGTTCCTCGACGAGGACGTCACCACCCTCTCGGTCGCGGCGACCCTGGTCGCCTCGACCGATCAGGTGAGCAAGGACGTCGCCTACGAGATCACCAAGGCGACCTTCGAGAAGAGCGGCAAGATCACTCTGCCGCAGGGTGACCTGATCAGCAAGGACTACGCCCTGACCGGCAGGAACGACGTCCCGCTGCACCCGGGCGCGAAGAAGTACTACGAGGAGCAGGGGCTCCTCTGAGATGAGCGGACCCGAGGGGATGAGGGAAGGCACCGCGGAGCCGGACGTCGACGGGAGTGCAGAGGCCAAGGCCGAGGAGTACCTGCGGGAGGTGGACTCCTCCAGCCGGTTCCGCACCGAGATCGGTGCCTGGGAGTGGCTCGTCGGAGGACTCTCCGTCGCGCTCACCCTGTTCCATCTGTACACCGGACTGTTCGGCTCCCGGCCCTCCCTCATCCAGGGCGCGATCCACCTCGGGGGCGCGACGTCCCTGATCTTCCTGCTGTACCCGGTGAGCAAGCGGGCGCTCAGGACGAAGGGGGTCCCCTGGTACGACGTGCTCCTCGCCATGGTCGGGCTGGGCGCGAACATGTACACGGTGGTGATGTACGACCACCTGTCCAGCAACCTCGTGCAGATCATGGGGTTCCGCGACATCGACTACGCAGTGGCCGCGGTGGGGATCGTGCTCACCCTCGAGGCGACCCGGCGTTGCGTCGGCCTGCCGATCGTGGTGATCGCCCTGGGCGCGATCGCCTACTCGATCCTCGGTGCCGGCCAGAGCTGGGACAACTACGTCGTCGGCACCTTCTTCACCTCGCGTGCCGGCATCTTCGGCACGCCGATCCAGGTGTCCTCGACCTTCATCTACCTGTTCCTGTTCTTCGCCGTGGTGCTGATCCGTACGAACATCGGGACGCTCTTCACCGACCTCGCCTTCCGTGCCACCGGGCGGTTCGCCGGCGGGCCGGCGAAGGCCGCCGTGGTGGCCAGCGGGCTCACGGGCATGACCTCGGGCTCCTCGGTGGCCAACACCGTCGCCTCGGGGTCCTTCACCATCCCGATGACGAAGAAGGCGGGTTTCCGCCCGCACTTCGCGGGCGCGACCGAGGCGACGGCCTCCACCGGGGGCCAGATCATGCCGCCGATCATGGGGGCGGCGGCCTTCATCATGGCGGAGTACACGGGGATCCCCTACAGCGAGATCATCATCATCGCGATCATCCCCGCCTTCCTCTACTTCCTCGGGGTCTTCCTCTCGGTGCACTTCGAGGCCAAGCGACGGGAGATCCACGGGATGGCCGACGCGGACCTCCCTTCGTGGAAGTCGGTGCTCACACGGCTCGACCTGCTGCTGCCCCTCGCCATCATCATCGTCATCATGCTCTCGGGGTACTCGCCGGCCCGGGCCGCGTTGTGGGGGATCGGCGTCGCCTTCGTGCTGAGCTTCCTGCGCAAGGAGACCCGCCTCTCGCTCGCGGGCGTCGTCAAGACCTTCGACCAGGCCGCCCGGACCGCGCTGCCGGTCATCGCCGCCTGTGCGACCGCCGGGATCGTCGCCGGGACCGTGACGGGGACCGGGCTGGGCGGTCAGGTCGGCGGCATGGTCATGGATCTGGCACAGGGCAGCTTCCTGCTCGTGCTGCTCTTCACCATGGTGGCCTGCCTCATCCTGGGGATGGGACTGCCGACCACGGCGAACTACGTCGTCACCGCGACCGTCGCGGCGCCGATCCTCTTCAACAACTTCGACGTGCCGCTGATCTCGGCCCACATGTTCGTCTTCTTCTTCGGCATCCTGGCCGACGTCACGCCGCCGGTGTGCCTCGCGGCCTACGCGGGAGCGGGCATCGCGGGGGCGAACCCGCTGCAGACGGGCGTGACCGCCCTGAAGCTGGCCATCGCGGGCTTCGTCATCCCGTATGTCTTCGTCCTCGAACCGGCGCTGCTGCTGCAGGGCTCGACGAGCGATCTCCTGGTCCCGCTGGGGACGGCGATCGTGGGCATGGTGGCGATCGCCGCGGGACTCGCGGGGCACCTGCTCGTGCGGGCAGTGACGCTCGAGCGGGGCCTGCTCATGGCGGGAGGGTTCCTGCTCGTGTACCCGGCGGTCGTCGTGTCGCTGATCGGGGCAGTCATGGTGGCGGCCGCCGTGGCACTGCAGCTCGCGAGAAGGCGGCGGCCGCTGGGCGGGGACCGGGTGCCGGTGACTGCCTGAGTGCTTCGGTGGCGGGATGTGGTCCCGCAGGGACGATCCCGGGTGACGGACCGAACCGTCACCCGGGATCGTCGACGTGGACTCGCTCAGCGTGGGTCGACCACGCGGGCATCACCACCGCCGCGTCGCACCGGCTCGGCCACCGCCTTGGTGCTGCCGTCCGGCAGGAACTCGATACCGGTGAGCGCACCGATGTCGGGGAAGGCGGAGAACTCGTGACCGTAGCCCGCCAGCGCGTCGCCGTACGCAGCCGTGAACTCCGGCTCGGCGCTCACCGTCGAGCGGTTGCGCTGGGTGGCCCGTGAGGCCGCGACCGCGGACTCCATGTCCATGCCCAGATCGATCCGGTTCATCAGGGTCTGGGTCACCGTCGTGATGATGGTCGACCCACCGGGCGACCCGAGCGCCAGGAAGGGCTCACCGTCCTTGAGCACGATGGTCGGTGCCATCGAGGACCGGGGGCGCTTGCCGGGCGCGATGCTGTTCGGCCCGGTGTCCTCGGGGTCGACCGTGAAGTCGGTCAGCTCGTTGTTGAGCAGGAATCCGCGATCCGGCACCACCATGCCGCTGCCGCCGGTCTGCTCGATCGTGGAGGTGTAGGAGACGACGTTGCCCCACCGGTCGCTCACGGTGAGGTGCGTGGTCGAGAGGCCCTCGTCGTCCTGGGCGGAGGTGCCGGCCGGCGTGTCCGGTGCCTGGTCGCAGGACTCCACGTAGTCGCCGTCGGGCTCGCCGGCGGCCACCGGTTTGTCAGCCGCACGGGTGGGGTCGAGCAGGCAGGAGCGCTCCTTGGCGAAGCCGTCCGAGAGCAGCTGCTCGATGGGGACGTCGACGAACTCGGAGTCACCGGAGTAGGCCTCGCGGTCGGCGTAGGCCAGGGCGCTGGCCTCGAGGTAGTGGTGCAGGGCCTGGTCCTCGGGCATGGACCCGAGGTCGTACTGCTCGAGGATGTTGAGGATCTCGCCGACGGTGGTGCCGCCGCTCGACGGGGGCTCCATGCCGTAGACGTCGTGTCCCCGGTAGTCGCTCACCGTCGGGTCCGGGGTGCGCACCTCGTAGTCCGCGATGTCGGAGGCCGTCATCGATCCGGGGGGTACCGGAAGGTCGGTGTCCTCGGTGACCGGCGGGTCCTGCACCGTCGATGCGATCTCCTCGGCGAGAGGTCCGTGGTAGAAGGCGTCCGTACCCTGCCTCGCGATGAGGCTGTAGGTGTGGGCGAGGTCCCGGTTGCGGAAGATGGACCCGACGGCGGGGGCGTCGCCGCCCGGGAGGTAGAGCTCCGACGAGGGGCCGAAGGCGGCGAAGCGTTCCTCGTTGTCGAGGATCTGCTCGCGGAAGGTCTCGTCGACGACGAAGCCGCGGCGGGCCAGCTGGGTCGCCGGCTTCAGCGCCTTGGCCATCGAGCGGCTGCCCCACCGGTCGAGCGCGGTCTCCCAGGTGGCCAGGGTGCCGGGCACCCCGACGGCCACACCGCTCGTCACGCGCTCGGGGGAGAAGGGGTAGAGCTCCCCGGTCTCGGGATCGACGAAGGCGTCCTTCGTGATCCCGCTCGGTGCCTCCTCGCGGCCGTCGATGGTCTGGATCTCGCCGGTGTCGGCGTCGTAGTGCATGAAGAAGCCGCCACCACCGATGCCGGTGCTGAAGGGCTCGCTGACACCGAGCGCGGCGGCCGTGGCCACGGCCGCATCGGTGGCGTTGCCGCCCTTGCGGAGGACCTCCATCCCTGCGGCCGTCGCGGACGGGTCGACCGACGAGACGGCGCCGCCGACACCGGTGGCCGTGGGGTTCTTGTCCTCGGGGCGTGGGTCGGCCTGGGCCGTTCCGGCTGCCATCGACAGTCCCAGTGCGCCGCTCGCTGCCAACGCGACGAGTGCACCGATGCGTGGTCTGGATCTGGACATGTGTACTCCCTGCTCGAGTCGGCGGCGGCCCTCCGGCCTCGGCCGACGTGTGGGTGTGGTGCACGTGAGGCTATTGAGGCGCGTGTGAACTGCGCCTCATCCCCTCGGGGGGATCATCGCCGGAGCGTTGTCACCGGTCGGTGTGAACATGTCCCCCATGGAGTCGCCGGGTCCAAGCCGGCGGCCGGAGGGAAAGAGGAAGGCCATGAATCGCACAGCAGTGCGTCTGGTGCCGGGAGCGGCGGCCATCGCGGTCGCGCTCACCGGATGTGGGGTCGGCGGCTCGTCGTCGGCGGCGACCGAGACGGTCACCCAGACCGTGACCGAGACCGTCGGTGCCTCGGAGGCGGCAGGGGACGCGGAGCCCGTCGAGGCAGAGCCGGCGGACGGGTCGGGGAAGTCCGAGGCCGACGAGGCGGAGCCGTCGAAGGACACCGACGCGGACGACAACATCGCGCCCTTCGGGGAGACGCTGAAGCGCGGTGACGGTCTGGAGGTGACCGTCAGCCCGCCGGAGTCGTTCACGCCGGGACGGTACTCCGCGGGTGGCGAAGGGAGCCCCGAGCACGTGCGCCTCGAGGTCACCCTCAAGAACGGGACCGACGAGGCCTTCGACCCCTCGTTGCTCTACGCGACCGTGACCTCGGGCGGCGCCGAGGGGGAGGAAGTCTTCGACACCGACGGGGGCCTCGATGGTGCCCCGATGACCACGGTCCTGCCCGGGAAGAGCGTCACCTACCCGGTCGGGTTCGGGGTGAAGGACTCCTCGGACGTCCTCATGGAGATCGAGCTGGACTGGGTCGGCGAGACGGCCATCTTCGGGACCAAGTCCGCGCTGTCCTGAGCACTCGACCCACCGAGGTCAGAGACGAGGCAGCTCCTCGGAGACGGCCCGCTGCACGCAGCGGGCCGTCTCGCTCCAGGAGGCATCGGCGCCGAAGCGCTCGCTGAGGTCGACGGCGACCACGCGCTCCGGCAGCGACGGGACGTCATCGCGGACCACCCCGGCGAGGACGAGGACCGGCAGGTCGTGCCGACGTGCCGCGTCGGTGACCCCACCGACGACCTTGCCGTGGAAGGACTCCGCGTCCAGGGCGCCCTCGCCGGTCACGACCGCGTCCGCGCGGGCGAGCGAGTCCTCGAGCCCGGCCTGCTCGGCCACGAGGTCGAACCCGGTCAGGAGACGGCCACCGAGGACGAGCAGCCCGGCACCGAGACCGCCGGCCGCGCCGCCGCCCGCTGCCGTGGCCAGGGTGACCCCAGCCGCGGCCAGCCAGTCGCCGTGGTCTCGCTGGTAGTGCTCGCGCACCTCGTGCAGCCGGGCGGTGAGCAGCCGCACCTGGTCCGGTCCCGCCCCCTTCTGCGGTCCGAAGACGCGGGCCGCGTCGGTGAGGACCGTCGCCACGTCGCACGCCACGAGCAGCTCGACACCACGGTCGACGGGCCGGTCACCACCGAGCGCCTCGAGCACCGCCTGCACCGCGGGCAACCCACCGTCGGTCATCGCCGACCCGCCGAGGCCGACGACCACGCGACGGGCCCCGGCCAGGACCGCCTCGGCGACGAGCTCGCCGGTGCCCCGGCTCGTCGCCGCCAT
>NZ_BCSR01000051.1 GCF_001570965.1 Janibacter corallicola NBRC 107790
GAGCAGCTCCAGGAGCCAGTCCAGGTGCGGCAGGTCGGTGCGCCCCCAGACCTCGCGCAGGGCCCGCAACGGCACCGGGCGGGAGCCCGCACCGGCGGCGTGGCCGAGCACCCGGTGCAGGTGCTCCGGCGCCAGCGGGGGCAGACCGGCACCGCCCATGACGACGTGGTCCGGGTCGCGCAGAGCCCAGCGCGTGCGGGAGCGCCCGGGGCCACGGGCGGTCACCCAGGCGGTGGAGTCCTCGGTGAAGAATCCGAGGGCTGGTGCCAGCCGGGAGCCGACGTACCGGCTGGAGAGGATGCGCGCGGGGTCGTCGTAGGGAGGGCGGGCCGCGGTGCGCCCGGCCGAGGGGACGACGATCGTCCAGGCGCGGTGGGCGACCACGTGGCAGGGCACCACACCACCACGCACCCAGGCACGCGCCTGCGGCGGTGACCCTGCGAGGAGGACGACTCCCCTGCCCTGACGGGTCATCGTCGAGGCGCTCAGAGCGCGCCCTTGGCGCTCGGGACGCCGGAGACGCGCGGGTCGTGGGCGACCGCGGTGCGCAGCGCGCGCGCCAGGGCCTTGAACTGCGCCTCGACGACGTGGTGCGGGTCGCGGCCGGCGAGGACGCGCACGTGCAGGGCGATACCGGCGTTGAAGGCGAAGGACTCCATGACGTGGCGGGTCAGCGACCCGACGAAGTTGCCCCCGATGATCACGTGCTCCTGGCCCACGGGCTCGCCCGTGTGCACCACGTAGGGCCGACCGGCGACGTCGACGACCGCCTGCACGAGGGCCTCGTCGAGCGGCACGGTGGCATCACCGAAGCGGGTGATGCCGCGCTTGTCGCCGAGCGCCTCGCGCACCGCCCACCCGAGCACGATCGCGACGTCCTCGACGGTGTGGTGCGCGTCGACGTCGACGTCGCCGTCGGCCTTGACGGTGAGGTCGATGAGGCTGTGCTTGGCGAGCGAGAGCAGCATGTGGTCGTAGAAGCGCACCCCGGTGGAGACGCTGCCGACCCCGGTGCCGTCGAGGTCGACGCTCACCTCCACGCTGCTCTCGGACGTGTCGCGTCGCGCGGTGGCGGTGCGGGCGGGGTTGTTGCTCACGGTGTCTCCTTGCGGGCGGCGTGGGTGGGCACGAGCTCGGCCATGGCGGTCAGGAAGCGGGAGGTCTCCTCCGGTGTGCCGGCCGTGACGCGCAGGTGGTGCGGGATGCCGACGTCGCGGACGAGCACGCCACGGTCCAGCAGCCCCTGGAAGGTGCTCGCGGCGTCCGCGAGTCCCCCGAAGAGGACGAAGTTGGCGTCACTGGGGACGGGCGCGAGCCCCATCGCGGAGAGCTCGCCGACGAGCCGGTCACGCTGGGTCTTGATCGCCTCGACGGTCCCGAGCAGCGCGTCAGCGTGCTCGAGGGCGACCCGCGCGATGGTCTGCGTCGGTGTCGACAGGTGGTACGGCAGCCGGACCAGCCGCAGCGCATCGACAACCGCGGGGTCGGCGACGAGGTAGCCCAGCCGGCCGCCGGCGAGCGTGAAGGCCTTGCTCATTGTCCGGGTGACGACGAGCCGTGGGTGGTCCGCCACGAGCTCCAGGGCGCTGCGGGTGCCTGGTCGGGCGAACTCCGCGTAGGCCTCGTCGACGACGACGAGCGCGCGCGGCGCCGCCACGAGCATCGCCTCGATGACGTCGAAGGGCAGCGCCGAGCCGGTGGGGTTGTTCGGGGAGCAGAGGAAGACCAGGTGGGGGTCGACCCCCTTCGCCTGCGTCACGGCGGAGTCCACCGCGAGGTCGAAGGTGGTCGCATCGCGCTGACCGTCGACCCACCGCATGCCGAGGGTCTCGGTGAGGATCGGGTGCATCGAGTAGGCGGGCGTGAAGCCCAGTGCGGTGCGCCCGGAGCCGCCGAAGGCCAGCACGAGGTGCTGGAGGACCTCGTTGCTGCCGTTGCCGGCCCAGATCGACTCCTCGCGGGGGTGGATCCCGCTCTGCTTCGCCAGGTAGGTGCCGAGGGCGCTGCGCAGCTCGGCGAACTCCCGGTCGGGGTAACGGTTCAGGCCGCCGAGGTCCCGCTCGAGCTCGGCGAGGACGGCAGCGACGACCTCATCGGGCACGGGGTAGGAGGACTCGTTCGTGTTGAGCTGGACCTCGACGTCCAGCTGCGGGGCGCCGTAGGGCGAGCGTCCGCGCAGCTCGGGGCGCAGCAGCTCCTCGATGCCGGTCACTGCCGCCCCTCCCCCGGCTCGGTGCGGGCGGTGACGGCCTCGCCGTGGGCGGGCAGGTCCTCGGCCTGCGCCAACGCCACGACGTGCCGACCGACGTCGGCGAGCGCCTGCTCGGAGTAGTCCACGACGTGGATCCCCCGCAGGAAGGACTGCACGGACAGGCCCCCGGTGTGCCGGGCACTGCCGCCGGTGGGCAGCACGTGGTTCGAGCCGGCCGCGTAGTCACCCAGGCTCACCGGACTCCACGGCCCGACGAAGATGGCGCCGGCGTTGCGCACCCGGGCGGCGACCCCCGCGGCGTCCTCGGTCACGACCTCGAGGTGCTCCGCGGCGTAGGCATCGACCACCTGCAGACCCTGCTCGAGGTCGGCGACGAGCACGACGGCCGACTGGCGTCCACCGAGGGCCTCGGTGACCCGCTCGCTGTGCTTGGTGGCGGCGGCCCGGCGGGCGACCGCCTCGCGGACGGCCTCGGCCAGCTCGGTGGAGTCGGTGACGAGCACCGACCCGGCCAGCGGGTCGTGCTCTGCCTGGCTGATGAGGTCGGCGGCGACGTGCTCGGGGTCGGCGCTCGCGTCGGCGAGGACGGCGATCTCGGTGGGGCCGGCCTCCGCGTCGATGCCGATGAGCCCCTCCAGGCGGCGCTTGGCCGCCGCGACGTAGACATTGCCGGGGCCGGTGACGACGCTGACCGGCTCACACTCGGTGCCGTCGAGGTCGGTGAAGCCGTGGGCGAGGCCGGCCACCGCCTGGGCGCCGCCCATGGCCCACACCTCGTCGACGCCGAGGAGGGCGCACGCGGCGAGGACCGTCGGGTGCGGGTAGCCCGCGAGCTCCCCCACGTTCTCCCGCTGCGGAGGGCTGGCCACCGCGAGCGAGCCGACCCCGGCCAGCTGGGCCGGGACGACGTTCATGACGACCGAGGAGGGGTAGACCGCGCGGCCGCCCGGCACGTACAGCCCGACGCGCTCGACGGGGACCCACCGCTCGGTGACCGTCCCGCCGGGGACGACGGTGGTCGTGACGTCCTCGCGCCGCTGCGCGGCGTGCACCGTCCGGGCCCGCTCGATCGAGACCTCGAGAGCGGCGCGCACGTCCGGGTCGAGCCCGTCGAGCGCGGCCTGCAGGACGTCGGCCGGGACGCGGAGGGAGGGGGGCCGGACACCGTCGAAACGCTCCGCGTACTCCAGCAGGGCCGCTGCCCCGCGGTCGCGCACCGCGTCACAGATCGGGGCGACGGCCGCCACGGCGGCCTCGACGTCGTACTCGGCCCGTGGGAGGACCTCCCGCAGCCGGCGGGCACTGAGCGCGGTCGTGCGCAGGTCGATCGTGGCGAGCATGGGCCCAAGTCTAGGTTCGTCGCACCCGTGCCCGGTCCGGTGTCTCACCGTCCCCCGTCATGCGCCACATCGGGCGCTCCCCACGGCAGTTCGGCCGGCCCCCGAGCGGACGGGCCCGGGGTCCTCACTCCCCGTAGAAGACCCCGTCCACGACGGCGCGCGCGTGCCGCGCGGTGCGCCGGTAGGACTCCGCGAGCGAGAGACCGGACTGGGGGTTCATGCCGACGATCCGCCCGACGCCGTCCGCTTCGCGCAGGTTGGAGGGGACCGAGTCCACGGGCCGCCCGCGGAAGAGCATGCCGGCATTGCGCAGCAAGGAGGCCATCGACCAGGCCTCGCGGAGGACGTCCGCGTCCTCGGTCGCGAGCAGCCCCGCCTCGACGGCGGCGGCGAGCGCGGGCAGGGTGCGGGTCGTGCGCAGCCCGGAGTGGGCGTGGGCGTGCTGCAGCTGGAGGAGCTGGACGCTCCACTCCACGTCGGAGATCCCGCCCATGCCCAGCTTGAAGTGGGTGCGCCGGTCGGCCCCACGGGGGAGGCGCTCCCCCTCCATCCGCGCCTTGAGGCGCCGGATCTGGCGCACCTGGGAGATGTCGATGCCGCCCTCGGGCCAGCGCAGCGGCTCGATGAGCTGCAGGAACTCTCCAGCGAGGTCCGTGTCCCCCGCGACGGGGCGGGCACGCAGCAGTGCCTGCGCCTCCCAGGTCTCGGCCCAGCGTTCGTAGTAGGCGGCGTAGGAGGCGAGGCTGCGCACCATGGGCCCGCTCCGGCCCTCCGGTCGCAGGTCGGCGTCCAGACCGAGCGGCGGGTCGGACCCGGCGGCGCCGAGCAGCTCACGCAGCCGACCGACCACGGCCAGCGCGGCCTCTTGGGCGGACTGCTCCTCGACGCCCTCGTGGGGACGGTGGACGTAGAGCACGTCCGCGTCCGAGGAGTACCCGAGCTCACGTCCGCCGAGCCGGCCCATGCCGACGACGAGCAGGTCCGTGCCGAGGTCGCCGTCACGCTCCCGGGCGACGGCCGCCATGACGACCTCGAGGGCGGCCTCGATGGTGGCCTCGCTGATGTCGGTCAGGGACTCACCCACCGTGGCCAGGTCGAGCCTCCCCTGCAGGTCGGCGACGGCGACCCGGAAGATTTCGGCGCGGCGGATGGCCCGGATGGCGCTCACGGCTGCGTCCGGTGCCTCGCGCCTGCCGGCGGCCGAGCGCATCCGGCGCAGCAGCACCTCCCGACGGCGGGGGCGCAGGCCGTCGGCCTCCCCGAGCATCTGGACCGCCTCGGGACTGACGAGCAGCAGCTCCGCGGCGAAGCGGCTGGCCCCGAGGGTGCGTGCCAGGATCTGGGCGGCCTCGCCCTCGTCACGGAGCAGGCGCAGGTACCAGTGCGTGGCTCCGAGCTCCTCGCTGACCTTGCGGAAGGCGAGCAGACCGGCGTCCGGGTCGGCCATCTCGGCGAACCACTCGAGCATGACCGGGAGCAGCTGGCGCTGGATGGCCGCCCGCCGGCTCATCCCCTCGGTGAGGACCTCGATGTGCCGCAGCGCGCCGGCGGGGTCCCGGTACCCCAGGGCGGACAGCCTCGCCCGCGCCGCGTCGGGGCTGAGGCGCGCCTCGGCCGGGCTGAGCCGGGCCACCGCGGAGAGCAGCGGCCGGTAGAAGAGGCGCTGGTGCAGCCGCCGGACCTCGCGGGAGTGCCTCGTGCGCAGCTCCACGACCTTCGTCTGGGGCTCGTCCCACAGCTGCAGGGAGCGCCCGAGCCGGCGCAGGTCCCCTTCGGACGTGGGCATCAGGTGGGTGCGTCGCAGGTGGTGCAGCTGGACCCGGTGCTCGATCGTCCGCAGGAAGCGGTAGGCCTCGTCGAGGACGACGGCGTCGTCCCGCCCGATGTACCCTCCCGCCGAGAGCTGGCCCAGCGCCTCGAGGGTGGTGCGGGAGTGCAGGCTCTCGTCGGTGCGGCCGTGGACGATCTGGAGGAGCTGCACCGAGAACTCCACGTCCCGCAGGCCACCGGGTCCGAGCTTGAGCTGGCGCTTGGCCTCCGCCGGCGGGATGTGCTCGATGACGCGGCGGCGCATGGCCTGGACGTCGTCGACGAAGTCCTCCCGTGACGCGGCCTGCCACACGAGCGGGCCGACGGCCGCGAGGTACTCCGCCCCCAGCGTCGCGTCGCCGGCGAGGTGGCGCGCCTTGAGCAGGGCCTGGAACTCCCAGGTCTTGGCCCACCGCTCGTAGTAGGTCCGGTGGCTGGCGACGGTGCGCACGAGCGGTCCCTGCTTGCCCTCGGGCCGCAGCGCCGCGTCGACCTGCCACAGGCTGCCGTGGGCCGTCGGCGCGGAGCAGGCGTGCATGACCCGGGTCGCGATCCGGGCGGCGACGTCCATCGCGTGGTCCTCGTCGACCCCGTCGACCGGATCGGCGACGAAGATCACGTCGACGTCGGAGATGTAGTTCAGCTCGCGGCCACCGGCCTTGCCCATGCCGATCACCGCGAAGCGGCAGCACCGCCCGTCCTCGCCCTGCTCGTCGGTGGCGATGCGCACCGCCGCCTCGAGCGCCGAGCCGGCCAGGTCGGCGAGCGCCGCTGCCGTCTCCGGCAGGTCCGCGACCGGGTCCTCGCTCGTCACGTCCAGCGCCGCGATCCCGAGCAGCTGGCGCCGGTAGGCCACCCGCATCGCGTCCTCCGGCGCGAGGTCGCCCGGGGAGGCCAGCTCCTCGAGCATCGCCTCGGTGCGCTCCTCGGGGGTCATCGGGACCGCATCGACCGCGTCGTGCCACTGCTCCGGGTGCGCGACGAGGTGGTCCACGAGTGCGGTGGAGATGCCGAGCACCCCGATGACGCGGTCCCGGACCTGCTCGTCCTCGCGCAGCGCCTCGCGCAGCTCACCGACGTCGTCCCCGGCGGCCTCGAGCACCCGGACCAGGCCGAGCAGCGCGCCGTCGGGGTCGGCGGCCCGGGTCATGGCCCGGATGAGCCGGTCCTGCTCCGCGCCGGGCGTCAGGTCGAGCACGGGGTCGGCGAGCAGCCGTTCGGAGCGGCGGGTCTCGGTGAATCCCCGCCGGGCGAGCATGGGCCCGGGGTCCTGCGGTGTGCTCACGGCGCCCTCACAGCCGCGGCAGGAGACGCTGCAGCTCGAAGGGAGTCACCTGGTGGCGGTAGTCCGCCCACTCCTGGCGCTTGTTGCGCAGGAAGAAGTCGAAGACGTGCTCCCCGAGCGTCTCGGCGACCAGCTCGCTGTCCTCCATGACCTCGATCGCCTCGGCCAGGCTGGCCGGCAGCGGCCGGATGCCCATCGCCCGTCGCTCGCGGTCGGTAAGGCCCCACACGTCGTCCTCGGTCTCCGCGGGCAGCTCGTAGCCCTCCTCGATCCCCTTCAGGCCGGCGGCGAGCATGACGGCGAAGGCGAGGTAGGGGTTGCAGGCGGCGTCCAGGCTGCGCAGCTCGACGCGGCTGGAGTTGCCCTTGTCGGGCTTGTACATCGGCACCCGGACCATCGCCGACCGGTTGTTGTGCCCCCAGGTCAGGTGGGCCGGGGCCTCGCCACCACCCCAGAGCCGCTTGTAGCTGTTGACCCACTGGTTGGTCACGGCGGCGTACTCGCGCCCGTGACGGAGCAGCCCGGCGATGAACTGTCGTCCGACCCGGCTGAGCTGGTAGGGGGCCCCCGGCTCGTAGAAGGCATTCGTGTCCCCCTCGAAGAGCGACATGTGGGTGTGCATGCCGCTGCCCGGGTGCTCGGCGAAGACCTTGGGCATGAAGGTCGCGTAGACCCCCTGCTCGAGGGCGACCTCCTTGATGACGGTGCGGAAGGTCATGACGTTGTCCGCCGTGGACAGCGCGTCCGCGTACCGCAGGTCGATCTCGTTCTGGCCGGGGGCGCCCTCGTGGTGGCTGAACTCCACGGAGATGCCGACCGACTCCAGCATCGTGATGGCGAGGCGCCGGAAGTCGTGGGCGTCCCCCTTCGGCACGTGGTCGAAGTACCCGCCGTCGTCGACGGGCACCGGGTTGCCGGAGCGGACGCTGTCCTGCTTGAGGAGGAAGAACTCGATCTCTGGGTGGATGGAGAAGGTGAAGCCCATGTCCCCGGCCTTGTCCAGGGTGCGGCGCAGCACGTAGCGCGCGTCGCTGAGGGCCGGGCTGCCGTCGGGCAGGTGGATGTCGCAGAACATCCGGGCGGTGCCCGGGTACTCCCCCCGCCAGGGCAGGACCTGGAAGGTGGCCGGGTCCGGCTGGGCGAGCATGTCCGCCTCGTAGACCCGGGTGAACCCCTCGATCGAGGACCCGTCGAAGCCGATGCCCTCGGCGAAGGCCCCCTCGAGCTCCGCGGGGGCGATGGCCACCGACTTCAGCGTGCCGAGCACATCGGTGAACCAGAGCCGGACGAACCGGATGTCCCTCTCCTCGATGGTCCGGAGGACGAACTCCTGCTGTCGATCCATGTCCCCATCCTGCACCAGCGGTCGGCTCGGCGGCCCGGGACGCCGCCGGGCCCACCCTCCCGCGAAGGGAGCGTGGGCCCGGCGGTCCTGCGGGTACCCGGGTCAGGTCACTTCGTGCCCGCGCGCACCTGGACGTTCATCCGGTCCTGGTTGCTGGCCAGCACCCTGATCGTCGTGCCCGAGCCGGCGACCTTCGTCGAACCCTGCGGGTTCTCGGGGGACCAGTACCGGTTCGGGTCCGAGTCGTCGAAGGTCGTGACCGGCCGCTGCGACTTCACCGTCGTGGGGTTGCCGTCGTGGTGGAAGGTCACCTTGTCCGTCGACTGCCTGCCGAAGGTGGCGTCGAAGGGCTGGCGGCGGTTGCCGAGCATCGCACCGTCCGGGAAGGTGACCGGCGTCGGCCGCGCGTCCACCGGCAGCACCTGGCCGTAGCCGGGGTGCGTACTGGTGTTGTTGTCCTGGTACTCGTTGTTGACGTACCAGACGAGCAGGCCGTCCTGGTACGGGAACCGCTCGACCCAGTTCGCCCGGTCGGCGAAACCGAAGTTGTACGGACCGGTCTTGAGGTTCTTGTCGTACCCGGAGTACTGCCGGTGCTCGGCGAGGTAGTAGCTCTGCACCGTCTCCGTGGTCGAGCCCTCCATGCGGGTGAAGCCGTCGGCGGTCCAGCCGTTCTCGCCCGACTCGACGTCGTCGGAGAGGACCTCCTCGCCGTCGACGGTGATCGTGATGTCGTCCAGGAAGGCGCCGGGGCGGGTCAGACCGCCGTCGGTCTGGTAGCGCCACCGGAACTGGACGGTCTGCCCGGCGTGGTCGCCGAGGTCGTAGCTGACCTGCTGCCAGTTGCCGAGCTCACCACCGTCGTGGGAACCGACCTCCTCCCAGGTGGAGCCGCCGTCGGTCGAGACCTCGGCGTAGAGGACGTCGTAGTCCGCCTCGGTGTCGGCGTCCAGCCAGGCGGATACCGTCGCCGAGCTCGCGCCGGAGAGGTCGATCTCGCGGCCGAGGGTGGTGTTGAGGTTGTCGCCGGAGCCGGACCACCACTCGTGGTCACCCGAGTGCGGGGTGTTGTAGTCGGTGGTGACGTCCTTCTCGGGCAGCAGCACCGCGAGCGCCTGCGGGAGGCGGGCGTGGTCGAGGTCGGCCGGGCCGAGGCCGGTCGTCTTCTTCTCACCGGGCTTGACGGTCTCGTAGTCGAGCCAGCCGAGCTGCAGCTTCTCCCAGGCACCCATGTAGCCCGGGCTGGAGCCGATGTCCTCCGTGCCGTGGTTCAGCCAGCTGCCGGCGGACATCAGGGTCCAGAAGCCGGTGCCGTTGTCGCCGCCCATCGTGTCGTACATGTCCGGGAGACCGAGGTCGTGGCCGAACTCGTGGGTGAAGACGCCGAGGCCGCCGTTCTCCGGCTCGGTCGTGTAGTCACCGATCCAGAAGCCGGAGTCGCCCAGCTGGACGCCGCCCTGCTTGTTCTCCTCGGGGCCGGTCTTGCCGATGTTGTTGCCGAAGGCGTACCAGCGGTGGCTCCAGATGGCGTCCTCGCCCTCGGCGCCGCCGCCGGCCTCCTCGCCCTGACCGGCGTGTATCGCCTGGAAGTGGTCGATGTAGCCGTCCGGCTCGTCGAAGTCGCCGTCACCGTCGTAGTCGTAGCGGTCCCAGACGTCGAACTGCGAGAGGTAGTCGCGGATCTCCGCGTCGCTCTTGCCCTGGGCCTTCTGGTCCTCGTACCAGGCGGTGGCGGTGTCCTTGATGTAGTTCCAGTAGCCCTCGGACTCGCTGGTGCCGTCCCCCTCCTCGGGGTTGTGGCCGTAGCGGGCCTCGTTGTAGGGCACCGTCACCCAGTTGCTGACGTCACCATCGACCTCGAAGCGTCCGTTGGACTGCTTGAGGTAGAAGTCCTTGAAGGACTCCTGGCCCTCCGCGAACATCAGGTCCATGTAGTGCTCGCGGTTGAAGTCCTCGGACCAGATCGTGGAGTTGTCGTCGGTGCTCCCGCCGTCCCAGTCACGGTCCGGCTCCGGGATCTGGTTGTGCACGGGGCCGGCCTTGCCGCCGGTGGCGGGCTTCGTCTTGTCACCGAAGTCGGTGAGGATGGTGAAGACGGACGCGGTGCGGTCGACGTCATAGCTGACGTAGCGGTTCTTGTTGCGGTTGTTGCCCTTCAGCTCGATGACCTTGTTGCCGTTCTTGGTGACGACATCGGCCTCCCCCTTCACGAGCTGGGTCACGGCCTCCTCACGCAGCTCCCGTTGCGCGTCGCCGAGCGGATTGGGCAGGTCGTCCTGCTGCAGTTCGTGCGTGGTGTCGTCCTTCTGCGGGGGCGCATGACCGGCGGTCGTCCCGGCGCTGGCCGACAGCGGCATGAGCGCGAGGACGAGGGCGGACGTGGCCAGACCCGACACGACATGGATGTGGCGTCTCTTCAACGGATCCTCCTGGAAAAAATGTGGTCGATGACCACAGGGGCAGGAGTACTCAACCAACCACGCCCACGTCTTGGGACGTTTTCCGCTCTTTCCTGAACAAATCCTTACGGTGCCCGATCGGCCCCGACGTGCTCACCGCAGTTCCGGCCCCCTTCGCCCGGGCCTACAGTGGCGACCATGACGACGACGCCGGACAGCTCCCGACCCGCCGACGAGACCACTGCCCCCTACGGCGGCACCTCCGGGCCCCCCAGCCCCCGCAAGCGGGTGCGCATCCCCCACCTGCAGCAGATGAAGGACCGCGGCGAGCGCTGGGCGATGCTGACCTCCTACGACATGTACACCGCCG
The DNA here is from genome assembly GCF_001570965.1 of Janibacter corallicola NBRC 107790. GTDB lineage: Bacteria > Actinomycetota > Actinomycetes > Actinomycetales > Dermatophilaceae > Janibacter > Janibacter corallicola. Next base: position 10,761 of record NZ_BCSR01000051.1, read on the forward strand.
AGATCTTCGACGAGGCCGGCATCCCGGCGCTGCTCGTCGGGGACTCCGCGGGCAACAACGTCTTCGGCCACGCCACGACGGTGCCGGTCACCCTCGAGGAGATGATCCCGCTGACCCGGGCGGTGGCCCGTGGGGCCGACCACGCCCTCGTGGTGGCCGACCTCCCCTTCGGCACGTACCAGGCCTCTCCGGAGCAGGGCTACCTCTCCGCGGCGCGGCTGATGAAGGAGGGGCTCGCGCACGCGGTCAAGCTCGAGGGCGGGGTCGAGATGGCCGCCACCATCGAGCGGATGACGAAGGGGGGCATCCCCGTCATGGCGCACATCGGCTTCACCCCGCAGAGCGAGCACAGCCTCGGCGGCTACCGGGTCCAGGGCCGGGGTGAGGCGGCCGAGAAGCTGCTCGAGGACGCCCGCGCAGTGCAGGCGGCCGGCGCCTTCGCCGTCGTGCTCGAGATGGTCCCCGCCGGCGCGGCGGCCAGGGTGACCGAGGAGCTGGCCATCCCGACGATCGGGATCGGTGCCGGCGCGGAGTGCGACGCCCAGGTGCTCGTGTGGCAGGACATGGCGGGCATGGGCAGCGGGCGCTCGCCCCGCTTCGTGAAGAAATTCGCGGACGTGCGATCGGTCCTGGCCGACGCGGCGCGCAGCTACGCCGATGAGGTGGCCGGCGGAACCTTCCCCGCGGCCGAGCACTCCTTCGAGGCCTGAGCAGGCCCTGCCGGCGGCGCGGGCGCCTCACTCCTGCGCGCCACGCTCCTCCCACTCCCGGTCCTCCTCGTCCCACTCCGCCGTCCGGCGGGCGGCGGTCTCCAGGGCGGCCGCGGCCTCCTCCTGGGTGTCGTAGGGCCCCATGACGTTCGCGTTCTGGGAGCGGTTCTCGTCGGTCTCGACCTGCTTGGTGTCGACGTTGTACCAGTAGGGCATCTCGCGCTGGTCCTCTCCTCGGTGTTCCGGTGCCACCGGCAGCCGCCGGCTGATGTTGCCTAGACTCCACCGCATGAGCGCGCCCGCCGCAACCGTGACCCCCGGCACCGTCTCCTCCCGTCGCTCGGTCCCGCCGTCGATCACCCGGCCGGAGTACGTCGACAAGGACCGACCGGCCCCCTTCGCCGGCAGCGAGGTCAAGGACGCGCGGACCATCGAGCTGATGCGGGTGGCCGGCCGGGTCGCCGCGCAGGCCCTGCAGGCCGTCGGCGAGACGGTCGCGCCCGGCGTCACCACCGACGAGCTGGACCGGGTCGGGCACGAGTTCCTCCTGGACCACGGCGCCTACCCCTCCACGCTCGGCTACCGGGGGTTCCCGAAGTCGCTGTGCACCTCGGTCAACGAGGTGGTCTGCCACGGCATCCCGGACAGCCGACCGCTGCAGGAGGGGGACATCGTCAACGTCGACATCACCGGCTTCCTGGGTGGCGTCCACGGCGACACCAACGCCACCTTCGTCGTCGGTGCCGTCGACGAGGAGTCCTCCCTGCTCGTCGAGCGGACGCGTGAGGCGATGATGCGCGGCATCAAGGCGGCCCTGCCCGGCCGCCGGATCAACATCATCGGGCGGGTCATCGAGAAGTACGCGGCTCGCTTCGGCTACGGCGTCGTGCGCGACTACACGGGACACGGCATCGGCACCGCCTTCCACTCCGGTCTCGTCGTCCCCCACTACGACGCCGCGCCCTCCCACGACGAGGTCATCGAGCCGGGCATGACCTTCACGATCGAGCCGATGCTCAACCTCGGCACGCCGGACTGGACCATGTGGGACGACGGGTGGACCGTCGTGACCAAGGACCTGCGCCGCTCGGCGCAGTTCGAGCACACCATCCTCATCACCGACGACGGCAACGAGATCCTCACCCTCCCCTGAAGGACGGCACCCAGATGAGCAAGCAGCCGGACGCGCTCGGCATCGACATCGGCGGTTCCGGCATCAAGGGTGCCCCGGTGGACACGCGGAAGGGTCGTTTCACGCAGAAGCGGCTGCGCATCGCGACACCGGAGGGTGCCCGACCCGACGCCGTCGCCGACGTCGTCGCCGAGATCGTCGAGCACTTCGAGCCCGAGCCCGGTCTGCCCGTCGGGGTCACCCTGCCGGGCGTGGTCGTCTCCGGCGTCGCCCGCTCCGCCGCGAACATCGACCCCTCGTGGATCGGCACCGACGTCCGGTCCCTCTTCGCCAAGCGGCTCGGACGTGAGGTGCACGTGGTCAACGACGCCGACGCCGCCGGTGTCGCCGAGCGCCACCACGGGGCCGCCGAGGGGCAGGACGGGCTCGTCGTGCTCACCACCCTCGGGACCGGGATCGGGACGGCGCTGATCATGGACGGCCGGCTCGTGCCGAACTCCGAGCTGGGTCACATCGAGATCGGCGGGGAGGACGCCGAGACCCGCGCGGCCGAGTCCGCTCGGGACCGCGAGGGTCTGGACGCCGCCGCGTGGGCCGGCCGCCTGCAGACCTACTACGAGGCACTGGAGCAGCTGCTGTGCCCGACGCTCTTCGTCGTCGGGGGCGGCGTGAGCAAGCGCGCCGACGAGTTCCTCCCCCTCCTGCACCTGAGCACGCCCATCGTGCCCGCCACGCTGAAGAACAAGGCCGGCATCATCGGTGCCGCCCGACTGGCCGCAGGACGATGATCGGATGACACAACCAGCAGCCCAGACTCGGGGCGACGACCCGCGACGGGCGCTCACCCTGCCCGATGCCATCGGCGTCGGCGTGGCGGCCATGGTCGGTGCCGGGCTCTTCGTCGCCTTCGGCCCCGCCACCGCAGCCGCGGGGAAGCTGCTGCCGCTCGCGCTCGGCGTGGCGGCCCTCGTCGCCGTGGCCAACGCACATGCCTCCGCCCGCCTGGCCACGCGTTACCCGGAGGCGGGTGGGGCCTATGCCTACGGACGGGAGCGCCTCGGCGTGCCGTGGGGGCACCTGGCCGGGTGGGCCTTCATCGTCGGCACGACGGCCTCGTGCAGTGCCATGGCCCTGACCATCGGGGTGCACGTCTGGCCCGAGAACGCCAAGGCCATCGCGATCGTCGTGGTCCTCGCCGTGCTCGGGCTGAACCTGTACCGGGTGCAACGCTCGGCTCGCGCGGCCAGACTCATCGCCCTCGCGGTGCTCGTGCTGGTGCTCGTCTTCGTCGCGGTCATGCTGCTCGCCCCTCCGGCGACCACCGACGAGCCGGTGCGCCGCCTGCCCGATGCGGGTGGCTGGCACGGAGTCCTCCAGGGGGCGGGCTTCCTCTTCTTCGCCTTCGTCGGCTACGACCGGGTCACCACCGTCGCCGCGGAGGTCCGCCGGCCCGGCCGCACGATCCCCTGGGCGATCGGGCTCGCACTCGCCCTCGTGCTCGGCCTGTACGCGCTCGTGGCAGCGGTCCTCACCGACAGCCTCGGCGAGGGGTGGGTGGCCGCCCGCGACGCCCCGCTCGCCGACGCGGCCGCGGTCTCGACGTGGCCCTGGCTGGGGCCGGTGCTGCGGATCGCCGCAGTGATCCTCGTCGGCGGGGCCCTCCTCACCCTCTTCCTCGGGGTCTCGCGCACCGTGCTCGCGCTGGCGCGGGACGAGCACCTGCCGCCCTACCTCGCCACCATCGACCCCAGGCACGGGGTACCCCGCCACGCGGAGATCCTCATCGCCGGGATGATCATCATCGCGGTCCTCGTCGGCAGCCTCGCCGGCCTCATCGGCCTGGCCGCCTTCTCCCTGCTCGTCTACTGCGGGGTCGCGGACCTGAGCGCCCTGACGCTGCCGGGCAGCGTCCTCGGCCGGCTGGTCTCCCTGCTCGGGCTGCTCGGGTGCCTCGTGGTCGCCCTGCTGCTGCCCTGGCCGATCGTGGCGACCGGCATCGTCGTCCTCGCCATGGGCGCCTTCATCGGCTGGGCGCGGCACACGACGCGGGAGTGAGCGGACGCCCCCTTCGCCCCTCCGGTGGAGGGGGATGAGTCGGCCTGTAAGCCGGGTTCTGTTCCCCGACCCCGTTGCCGGTGTCGGGGCGACGACCATCCATCTCGGGCCGTCGTTGCCGACGGCCTCCAGCGTCCTACCCGTGCGCTCGGGCGGGCAGCCCTCGAACACGCACTGTCTGGACTTGCTCCTGGTGGGGTTTACCGAGCCGGTCCGGTCACCCGGACCGCTGGTGGTCTCTTACACCACCCTTTCACCCTCACCCCGATCGCCGCAGCGGTCGAGGCGGTCTGCTTTCTGTGGCACTGTCCCGCGGGTCGCCCCGGGTGGCTGTTGGCCACCACCACGCCCTGTGGAGCCCGGACTTTCCTCGACACCGCCCGGAGGCGGTGACGCGGCCGTCCGGCCGACTCATCCGCACAGCAGTGTACGTCGGTGTCGTCCGCCAGCGCTCACACCCAGCCGCGGGCGAAGGGGTCACAGCCAGCCGGCGCCTTCCGCGATGAGCACGAGACCGAAGACCGCGAAGGCGGCCGCGGCGCCGTAGGTGATGACCTTCTCGGGCAGCTTGCGGCCCAGGACCGCTCCGACGACGATCGCGAGGGCGTCGGCGGCGACCATGCCGACGGTGCTGCCGATCCAGGTGCCGATCCAGTCCTCGCGGACCGCGAGGGTGATCGTCGCGAGCATCGTCTTGTCCCCGAGCTCGGCGAGGAAGAAGGCTCCCCCGACCGCGAGGATTGCCGAGCCGGTGGCCTTCTTCGCCTTCTGCTCCTCCTCCTCGGTCAGCTCGTCACCGCGCAGCGTCCACAGCGCGAAGCCGAGGAAGGCGATACCCGCGGCGACGGCGATGGGGCCCTGGTACTTCTCGAAGCCCGCCCCGATGAAGTAGCCGATGCCCACCGAGGCCAGGTGGACCAGTGCGGTCGCGGCGGTGATGCCGAGGAGGACATCGCGCACGCGGTACCGGGTGGCGAAGGTCATCGCCATCAGCTGGCTCTTGTCCCCGAGCTCGGCGACGAAGATCACCGCCGTGCTCAGCAGCAGGGCCTCGAACATGAAAAAGCTCCTCATCCACCCGGACGAGGAGCAACTGGAGGGAGCCTCGACCGGGATCCATCGCATGACAGTCCGGTCGAAAGTCTCGTCCGCCGACAACTTCTCGGCCCGATGCGCCGGAACCCTTCGGTCCAGTGTGTCGACGCACCTGTTGGGGACTACTCCCTTTCGCCGGAGACCATAACGCATACCGCCCCGTGCTCGTGCACCCCGATTAGGTCATGGATCCCCCGAAGGTCCACCATGTTGCGGTGAATTCTGACTCAGGCAGCGGCGATCCCGCGCAGCAGGACGACCCTGACACCACCGTGACGACGCAGGACCGTGGCTTCTTCGGCCAGCCCCGCATGCTGGCGAACCTCTTCAGCATCGAGCTGTGGGAGCGGTTCTCCTTCTACGGCATGCAGGTCATCGTCCTGATCTACATGTACTTCGAGACCACCAAGGGTGGTCTGGGCATCGACCAGGGCGTGGCGGCCGGCATCGTCGGCGCCTACGGCGGGTCGGTCTACCTCATGTCGATCCTCGGTGGCTGGGTCGCCGACCGGCTGCTGGGCTCCGAGCGCACGATGTTCGTCTCGGCGGTCCTCATCATGCTGGGCCACCTGGCGCTGGCGCTCGTCCCCGCCGTCGCGGGTCTCACCGCGGGACTGATCCTCATCGCCGTCGGCTCCGGTGGCCTCAAGGCGACGATCACCAATCTCGTGGGGAGCCTCTACGCCCCCGGTGACACCCGGCGCGACGCCGGATTCTCGATCTTCTACATGGGGATCAACGTCGGTGGCCTCATCGGTCCGCTGCTCACCGGCCTCGCGCAGAAGGAGATCGGCTTCCACGTCGGCTTCGGCCTCGCGGCCTTCGGCATGGCGATCGGGCTGGGCCAGTACGCGTGGACCCGCCGTTCGCTGCCGCGCGAGGTCCACCACGTGCCGAACCCGCTCCCCCGCTCGGCCTACCCGCGGTGGATCGCCATCGCCGTCGGCTCGATCGTCGTCATCATCGCCGCGGTCCTGCTCGGCTGGTTGACCCCGGGCAACCTCGCCGACGTCGTGGTCGGCCTGAGCATCATCGGCGCGATCGCGCTCTTCGCGATCCTGCTGGCGAGCAAGAACATCACGACCCGGGAGCACGACCGGGTCAAGTCCTTCATCCCGATGTTCATCGGCTCCGCTGCCTTCTGGGCGCTCTTCCAGCAGCAGTTCACGGTGCTGACGATCTACTCCGACACCCGGCTGGACCGCGACCTGAGCCTGCCCTTCATCGGCAGCTGGACGATGCCGATCTCCTGGGTGAACTCCTTCAACCCCTTCTTCATCATCGTCCTCGCCCCCGTCTTCGCCGCGCTGTGGACCAAGCTCGGTCACCGGCAGCCGGTGACCCCGACGAAGTTCGGCCTGGGCATCGCGCTCATGGGGTCGGCATTCCTGCTCTTCCTGCCGATGGCCGACGTCGAGGGCGTGCCGGTCCTCTGGACCGGGCTGATCATGCTCGTGGCCACCTGCGGTGAGCTGATGCTCTCCCCCGTCGGGCTCTCCCTGGCCACCAAGCTCGCACCGCAGGCCTACCCCGTGATGATGGTCGCCCTCTTCTATCTCTCCGTCGCGCTGGGCACGGCCCTGTCGGGCAGCCTCGCCGGCTTCTACAGCGAGGCCAACGAGGTCCCCTACTTCGGGATCCTCGGGGCGGTCACCATCGCCATCGGCGCGCTCATGCTGGCCCTGGCCAAGCCGATCGAGCGGCTGATGCGCGGAGCCGACTGACGTAGGGTGCTCGCGTGCTCGTCCTGCTGCCGCCGTCGGAGTCCAAGACGGGTCGTTCCCGGGGCAAGCCCCTCGAGATCGACTCGCTGTCCTTCCCGTCACTGGCGCCGCAGCGGCGCGAGGTCATCGAGGCCCTCGCCCGCGTCAGCGCCCGCCCGGACGCGCACGAGGTCCTCGGCGTCAGCCCGAACCTCACCGAGGAGGTCGCCCGCAACACCGTGCTGGACTCGGCGCCGGCCGTGCCGGCGGCACAGGTCTACAGCGGTGTCCTCTACGACGCCCTCGACCTGGGCGATCTCACGCCCGGCCAGCGGCGACGGGCCAACCGGTGGCTCGTGGTGGTCTCCGCGCTCTTCGGCGCGGTCCGTCCCAAGGACCGCATCCCGCCCTACCGGCTCTCGATGGCGGTCAACCTCCCGGGGATGGGCCCCCTCGCGTCCCACTGGCGCGAGGCCCTGGAGGCCGAACTGACGGAGGCCGCGGGATCGGGCCTCGTGGTCGACGCCCGCTCCAGCACCTACGCCGCCGCGTGGACGCCCGGTGGCGAGACCGCGAAGAAGTGGGTGCACATCCGCGTGCCCGGCGCCACCCACATGGCCAAGCACACCCGCGGGCTGGTCGTTCGTCAGCTGCTCTCCGTGGACCGCGAGCCGAGGACCCCGACGGCGCTCGCCCGAGCCCTCGAGCCGGCCTTCGAGGTCTCCCTCACGAAGCCGGCTCGCACCGGCCGCCCCTGGGTGCTCGACGCCACCGCCCGGTGACCCGGCGTGAACGGCGTGGCCGTCGTCGACGTGCTCACCCGCACGCTGCCGGTCATCGCCTTCCTCCTGACGATCACCGTCGTCGCCGAGGCGGCCGACCTCGCGGGTGTCTTCGACGTGGCCGGGCACGCCGCAGCCCGAGTGGCCGGGGGCCGGGTCCTCGTCCTGTGGCTGCTGCTCGCCGGGTTGGCCGTGGTCGTCACCGCGGTCCTCAGTCTCGACACGACGGCCGTGCTGCTCACTCCCGTGGCCCTGGCCGTGGCACGGCAGCTGCGGTTGCCCGTCGCTCCCTTCGCGATGACGACGCTCTTCCTCGCCAACACCGCCTCGCTCTTCCTTCCTGTCTCGAACCTGACCAACCTCTTGGCGATGGGCCGCTTCGCGATGCTCGGGGTCGACCAGGCGGACTTCGTCCGCCTCGCACTCGCGCCCGGGGCCGCCGCGGTCGTCGGGACGATGCTCGTGCTGTGGTGCACCCACCGCGGGAGTCTGCGCGGAACCTTCGTCCGGGAGGCGTCGGCGGGCCGCCACGACCC
>NZ_BCSR01000052.1 GCF_001570965.1 Janibacter corallicola NBRC 107790
CCCGCCGCTGCGGCCCGAGCCGGCGATGCGGCTGACGCAGCGGCAGCAGGCGAAGGTGGACCGGCACGTCGGGCGGACCGTCCACGGCACGCCGGACCAGGTGGCCGAGCAGCTCGCGGCGCTGGTCGCGCGCACCGGCGCCGACGAGATCCTCGCCTGGGTCTCGACCCATGACCGGGGTGCCCAGGACCGCACCGACGTCGCGCTGGCCGCGATGGCCGGCCCCTGACCGGCTGGGTGGAGGCGCCCGGAGACGACCATGGCCCCCGGCTCGAGCCGGGGGCCATTCGGTGGTGGAGCTGAGGGGATTCGAACCCCTGACCTTCTCATTGCGAACGAGACGCGCTACCAACTGCGCCACAGCCCCTGGGTGCGTCAAGCACGATAACACTGGCCCGGACCGGCACTGAAATTCGGGCTAGAGTCGGCCGTAGTCGAGCGCGAAGGGGAGGCGCATGGGTCTGCGGAGCCGCATCACCGCGCTGCGGTCATCACGGCTGCCGCGGCCGCCCGAGGACCGCCGGATCGTCGTCACGACGGCACCGTCCACCCGGGACGGCTCCGGCTCCGTGCCGTCCGGGTTCCGCGCGGCCTCGGAGTGGGCCTGGCGGGCCCTCGTGCTCGCCGTGGCGATCATCGCGCTGCTCAAGCTCGTCTCGATCCTGCGCGAGGTCGTCTTCCCGGTGATCATCGCGCTGCTGCTCGCGGCGCTGCTCGACCCGGTCTTCCGCCGGCTGCGGGTCGTCCTCCCCCGGGCGCTGGCCGCACTCGTCACCGTGCTCGGGACGCTCGCGGTCATCGTCGCCCTCTTCAGCTTCGTGGGGAACCAGTTCGCCGCCCAGCTGGGCGACATCGTCGGGCAGGTCGACCAGGGCATCACGCAGAGCCGGGCCTGGCTCGAGCGCTCCTTCGGCCTGAGCCACGGGCAGCTGACCACGTGGTTCGTCGAGCAGTGGGACAAGCTCGCCGAGAGCGACCGGGTGCAGCAGGCGGCCACCCAGGCGGGGGTGACCGTCGGCAGCGTCATCACCGGCTTCCTGCTGGCGATGTTCACCCTCTTCTTCTTCCTCTACGACGGCGCCGGCATCTGGGCGTGGGTCGTGCGGCTCTTCCCCCGCGGCGCCCGGGCGAGGGTCCTCTCCAGCGGCGCGATCGCGTGGAGCCAGCTGAAGGCCTTCACCAAGGCCACGGTGTTCGTCGCCGGGGTCGATGCGGTCGGGATCGGCCTGAGCGCCTTCGCCCTCGGTGTCCCCTTCGCCTCCGGCATCGGCCTGCTCGTCTTCCTCGGCTCCTTCGTCCCGATCGTCGGGGCGCTCGTCTCCGGGTTCATCGCCGTCGCGCTCGCCTTCGTCACGCAGGGGCCGATCACCGCGCTGCTCATGCTCCTCGCCGTCATCGCCGTGCAGCAGATCGAGCAGCAGCTCCTCCAGCCGCTCGTGCTCGGGCGCGCCGTGCGGATCCACCCGCTCGCGGTGATCCTCGGCATCACGACCGGCGTGATCGTCGGCGGCATCATCGGGGCGCTCGTCGCGGTCCCCCTCGTAGCCGTGCTCAACGCGGTCGGCCACAACCTCATGGAGGACGAGCACCCGGGATCCGGGCCGGAGGAGTCCCCCGGGACATGAGCGAAGGGGGCCGGCGGCCCCCTTCGTCCTCCGCTGCGCCTCAGCGCCAGCCGACGAGCGCCGGGAGCTCCTCGTCCTCGACGTCGATGACCTGGGGCACCTCACCGGAGGCGGCGGTCAGCGGCTGCTGCTGCGGCACCGAAGGAGCGATCGGGGCGCGGTCGGCCCGGGCCTTCATCGTGTAGGTGGGGCGGGGCACCGGGGTCGGCTGCCAGGTACCCGGCTCGGGGTCGGCGAGCGGCGCGGCCGGCTCGGCGACGGGCTCGTCCTCGGTGATGTCGTAGAACTGCGAACGCCGACGGGGGGCCTCGCGGGGCTCCTCCTCGCGCACCGTCGGGGCGGCACTGCGCTGCGGCTCCGCGGTCCCACGGACCTGCCGGCGCGGTCGGGCGGCCGGGGCCGTCGGGGCCTCCTCCTGCCGGCGGGCGGCGGTCCGCTCCTGGACGACACGACGGCGCAGCCAGACGAAGGACCCCCCGACGGCGAGCAGCCAGAGCACGGGGGTCCACCAGGGCAGCGGACCGAAGGCGGCGACGAGCAGGATCACCGGCAGCAGCGCGGTGGTGGCGACAAGGGTCAGGCCACGGGCCCTGCGGGAGACCTGGCCCGGCCGGAACGAGGGCCGCTGCACGGTCGGCTCCTCGACCTCCTCGACCGTGGGAGCAGGAGCGGCACTCGCCGGACGCGCCGCGCGCGTCGGCTTCAGGGAGTAGGAGCGGGACGGGCCGGGGTCCGCCTGCTGCTGCATGCCGCGCTCCCCGAGGACGCGCATGGCCTCGGAGAAGCGGTCGGCCGTGCGGACCGTGGCCAGATGGTCACGGCGCTTGATCCAGTGCCCCAGCAGGTAGACGGCCCAGATCCCCACGACGAGGACGAAGATGAGGCTGCTCGGCTGCACGGGGCCAACGCTATGCAGCCCGGCGACGAACGTGGTGCACCTTACTCGGTGTGTCGCGCACGTGACGGGTGTTGCGGACGTGAAAGACGTCCGATGAGCCCGTCCGGGCCCAGCTCCTCGCTCGTCACAGCGAAGGAGCGGTGGTCGCGCCAGTCGCCGTCGATGTGCAGCAGCCGCCGCTTCAGTCCCTCCTCGCGCAGCCCGAGCTTGGCGGCGACGGCGAGGCTGGCGGCGTTCTCCGGCCGGATGTCGACCTGGAGCCGGTGCAGCGCAAGGCCCTTCGGCGCCAGGAGGTGATCACCGACGAGCGCCGCGGCGGTCGGCGTGATCCACCGACCAGCCACCTCCCGGCCGACCCAGTAGCCCAGACTCGCCGAGCGCATCGCCCCGTGGACGATGCTGCTCGCGCTCACCATCCCGACGAGCCGCTCCCGCACCACGATCACCCAGGAGAGGGCGGTGCCCTCGCGAGCCCCGCGGTCGAGGGAGCGCACGTAGCCGCGGAAGTCGCCCGCGATGTCCCGCCGTGGCAGACCGCCCGGCGGCACGGTCGGGTCCCATGGCGCGAGCCAGTCGGCGTTGCGGGAGCGCAGCGCGAGGAACTCCTCCCGGTCCGAGCGCACCAGCGCCCGCAGCGCGATCGGCTCCCCGAAGGGGGTGGCCCCGGTGAGCATCGGGAGCCGGGAGCGCCCCATCAGGCCGACAGCTCGGTCTGCCCGTGCAGCCGGGTCCCGTCGGCCACCACGGCCGGTCCGTCGGTGGCCACGACGCGCACGTCGCCGCTCGCGCTCACCCCTTCGCCGAAGGTCACGTCGCCCTCGACGGCGAAGGAGGTGCACTCGAGCAGGGAGGGCGCCCCCTTCGGGAAACGCGTGTCGAAGTCGCCGACGAACTTGTAGGTCTTGTCCAGGGAGACCCGCGGGTCGGGTCGCCCGGTGCGGGAGACGATCCGGGAGTCCCCGTCCAGGCCGAAGACGTCGCTGCGCAGCAGCAGCAGCTCGTTGGTGCTCTTCACCGGCCGGAAGCGGGTACGTGGCACGCGCAGGGCGGCGCTGCCCTCGAAGGCCTCGACGGCGGTCCCCATCGCGGACTCGATCTGGATGATGTCCGGGCTCTCCGGCCGGGTCGGGTCCACCGTCTTGCGGTTGACGATGATCGGCAGCCCGAGCACGCCCTCGCGCTCGTCCAGCAGCCGCTCGAGCGCCGCGAGGTCGACCCAGAGGTTGTTGGTGTTGAACCACCGGTGCCGGTCGGTGTCCTGGAAGGCCTCCTCGTCCTCCGGGAGGACCATCGCGGACTCGCGCAGGATGAGCCGGCCGTCCTCGCGGCGCACCGCGACGTGGCCACCCTTGCGGTCGTTGACGGTCCGCTCGGCGACCTCCGCGGCGAAGGGGATGCCCTCCCGGACCATCCACGCCGCGATGTCCGGGTCGCAGGTGGCGCCGAGGTTGTCCGCATTGGAGATGAAGGCGTAGCGGATGCCCGCCTCGCGCATGCTGCGCAGCAGGCCGGAAGCGGCGAGCGAGACGTAGACGTCGCCGTGGCCGGGCGGGCACCACTCCAGCTCGGGGTCCTCCGGCCAGGAGACCGGCGCGAGGGTGTCCGCGTCGAGCTTGGGCTCCATGCTCTGGAGGAAGTCCAGCGGCAGCGCCTGGTCGGCCAGCTGCGGGTACCGCTGCAGGATCGCGAGTGACTCCTCACGGGTGCGGAAGGAGTTCATCAGCACCAGCGGCGGGCGGGCGCCGTGGCGCTCCTCGAGGGCGATGACCTGACGGGCGATGATGTCCAGGAAGCTCAGGCCGTCACGGGCGACCAGCGCCGACTTCGGGCCGGAGACACCCATGCTCGTACCGAGCCCGCCGTTGAGCTTGACGACGGCGACCTGCCGGAGCGCGGCGGCCCGCTCCTCGTCGTCGGCCTCGATCGCGGAGAGCTCCGGCACCTCGACCAGCGGGTCGATCTCGGACTCGGGCACCTTGCCGCGGGCGCCGTCGGCCAGCTGCTGCCAGTAGTGCTCGAAAACCGTGATCGCGCGCGGGTCCACCCCGCGCTCGCGCATCCGTGCCGCCGCCTGGTTCCGCGCATCGGGTTCCATGCGGGTCACCCTACGATGAGCCCGTGGAGGCGAAGGGGGATGTCCGTCGCCGGTTGCGGGAGACCCGCCGCCGGATCGTCGCCCTGCGCGACCTCGACGCCGACGCGGCCGACCTCGCGCGGCGGGTGGCCCCCTTCGTCACGGGGCTGCCCTCCGGCGCAACGGTGCTCTCCTACGAATCACTGCCCCACGAGCCCCCGACCGGGGACGTCCACACGCTGCTGCTGGAGGCCGGTCACCGGGTGCTCGTCCCGATCACGCTGCCGGACCGGCGCCTGGACTGGTGCCGGCTCGGCGACCCCGACCGGCGCCCGCTGGGCATCGACTCCCCGCGCGGGGCGGACCTGGCGGTCATCCCCGCGCTGGCGGTCGACCGCGCCGGCACCCGGCTCGGCCAGGGCGGCGGGTGCTACGACCGGGTGCTGCCGATGCTGCCCGCGGGCACCCCCGTGCTGGCCCTGCTCCACCCCGGCGAGGCGGGCGCCGGCCCCCTTCCCCGGGACGAGCACGACGTGCCCGTGCACACCCTCGTGACGGCCGAGGGGGTCCACGGCGTCGGTCCGGGAGAGGCGATCCGCCGATGACCGCGGTGGAGGCAGCCACCGGATTCGGGCTGCCCGAGCTCTCCCCGGTCCTGCTCGTCTCCTCCCTCATCCTCATCGTCTGCGTCGCCGCCGTGCGCCTCGCGACGACGTCCGGGCTGCCGACGCTGCTGCTCTACCTGGCCATCGGGCTGGCCGTGGGCAACCAGGGGCTGGGGATCGACTTCACCTCGGAGCAGATGGCCCAGGTCCTCGGCTACTCGGCCCTCGTGCTCATCCTCGTCGAGGGCGGCCTGACCACCCGGTGGGAGTCGATCCGTCCCTCCGTCGGGCCGGCGCTGTCCCTCGCGACCGTGGGCGTGCTCGTCTCCGTGGGCGCCGTGGCGGTGGCCCTGCACCAGGTCCTCGGGACGGACTGGCGGGTGAGCCTGCTCATCGGCGCGATCCTCGCCTCGACCGACGCGGCCGCCGTCTTCTCGGTGCTGCGGGTCGTGCCGCTCCCCCGGCGGATCTCCGGGGTGCTCGAGGCCGAGTCCGGCTTCAACGACGCCCCGGTCGTCCTGCTCGTCACCGCGCTGTCGATGCAGATCGCCCACCCGGCCGAGGCCGATCCGTGGTGGGTGCTCGGCCTGCACGCGGGCGTCGAGCTCGCCGGCGGTGCCGTCATCGGCCTGGCCGTCGGGTGGCTCGGGGGCCGGCTGATGCGCCTGCTCGCCCAGGGGACCTCCGGCCTCTTCAGCATCGGCATCGTCTCCCTCGGGGTGCTCGCCTTCGCCACGGCCTCGGTCGCGCACACCTCGGGCTTCATCGCCTGCTACCTGGCGGCGCTCGTGCTCGGCAACATGGACCTGCCGCACCGCCAGTCTGTCTCCGGCTTCGCCGAGGCCCTCGGCTGGCTCGCCCAGATCGGGCTCTTCGTCATGCTCGGCATGCTGGCCAACCCCAGCGGCTTCATCGACCAGGTGCCGCGGGCGATCATCGCCGGCCTCGTGCTGCTCCTGCTCGGGAGGCCGTTGTCGGTGCTCGTCTCGCTCGCGCCCTTCGGCTTCCGGTGGCAGGAACTGACCTTCCTCTCCTGGGCCGGGCTGCGCGGGGCCGTGCCGGTCGTGCTCGCCACCGTCCCGATGACCACGCGGGCGCCGCACACCGGGTGGATCTTCGACCTGGTCTTCATGCTCGTCGTGATCTTCACCCTCGTGCAGGCCCCGCTCCTGCCGTGGATGGCCAGGGCGCTGAAGGTCACCGAGCCCAGCCGGGCCACCGGCGTGCTCGTCGAGTCGGTGCCGTTGGAGCAGATGGGCGCCGAGATGCTCGAGGTCCTCGTCACCCCCGGTTCGAAGCTCGCCGGCACCGAGGTCTACGAGCTGCGCCTGCCGCGGCGGGCGAACGTCTCGCTCGTCGTCCGCGGCGAGGACACCTTCGTCCCGGATGCGCACACCCGGCTCTGGACCGGGGACCAGCTCCTCGTCGTCACCCCGGGCACGGCCCGCGCGAGGACGGAGGAGCGGCTGGAGGCGGTGAGCCGTCACGGGCGGCTGGCCGGCTGGCGACGCGACGTATGATGGTCTCGCCATGCCTACCTATGCCTATGTCTGCGCCGACTGCGGTCACGCCTTCGATGCGGCGCAGTCCTTCACCGATGACTCCCTGACCGTCTGCCCGGAGTGCTCCGGCCGGCTGCGCAAGCAGTTCGGTGCCGTGGGCGTGGTCTTCAAGGGCAGCGGGTTCTACAAGACGGACTCCCGGACCACGGGCGAGAAGGGGTCGAGCAGCTCCTCGAACAACTCGTCGGGCACCAGCTCCTCCTCGAACGGCTCGTCCGGTGGCGCCACCGACGGCGGCACCACCACCTCGAGCACCTCCTCGGAGTCGTCCACATCCTCGAGCGCGAGCAGCACCTCGTCCACCGCGAGCTGAACCGGCCCCGATCCCGGGCGATGCCTCCATAGCGTCGCCGCATGGCCGGATCACGACTCGCCCAGCACCTGCCCTCCCTCTTCGGGCCCTCCCGCCGCGCGGCGTGGCGGCTGTCGGTGGTGCGACGACTCCTGGCGCTGGCAGCCCTGCTGCTCGCGGTCCGGCTCGCCGTCGGCGCGACGTCCCCTCCCGACGAGGCGGCGCCCCCGCCCGCCCCGGCGAAGGGCGCGACGGTCGTGCTCCCGCTGGCCTCCGCCGTCGACCTGCCCGCCGGGTCGCGGGTGACGGTCTACGCCGCCGGCCGCGCCCGACCCGTCGCCCATCGGGCGAGGCTCGTCGAGGCCGCGGACCCGGGGACCACGGGGCAGCCCCGGGCGCAGGTGTCGGTGCCGGAGGAGCAGGTCGGTCCGATCGTCCAGGAGCTGGGGGTGTCCCCGCGGGTGAGCTTCGTCCTCGTCGGCCGCCCCGGGGACGGGTGATCACACGGTGTCGCGAGTGTCACGGCGACACACCGCCGTTGCGGTTGCGACTGCATGACACGTTCTGGACAATCTCTCTGCTGGATGGCGAAGGGGCCGTCCCGTCATGCCATCTTCCAGAAGGGAACATCATGCAGGGTTTCAAGGAGTTCTTGCTCCGGGGCAATCTCGTCGAGATCGCCGTCGGTCTGATCATCGCGACCTCGTTCGCGACCGTCGTCTCGACCTTCACCGACCTGCTCCTGAGCGCCATCGCCAAGGTCATCGGAGCCAACCCGGACTTCACCAGCTTCAAGCCCGCGGGGCTTCCGGTCGGTGCCTTCATCACCGCCGTCATCGCCTTCCTCATCCTCGCTGCGGTCGTCTACTTCGGCGTCGTCAAGCCGTACACCGCCATGCGTGAGCGCTTCGCTCCCGTCGCGGAGGAGGCCGACGAGATCGAGCTGCTCACCGAGATCCGGGACGCCCTCACCAAGGCCTGAACCACGCACGAAGGGGTCCGGTCACCGTCATGGTGACCGGACCCCTTCGTGGTGCCCGGGCGGCTCAGTCCCAGTGCGGAGGCCGCTGCTCGCGCAACCAGCGCTCGTGGGCGTCCTCCTCGGGGTACTCGCCCCAGCCCTCCGCGGTGTCGTCGCGGGTCTGCTCGGGGCGCCGGCGCCGCACTCGCGGGCGCTGCTGCCCGTCCGACTGCCCCGCTTCCGGGTCCTTCTCCGTCTCGCTCATGGCGATCCCTCCTCACCGTCGACGGCGCGTCGCACGGCCCGGTGGACCTCGGCCTCCTGGCGGGCCGGGTCGGCGAAGATGTCCGTCGTCCAGAGTCGCAGGTGTCCCCACCCGAGGTCGAGCAGTCGCTCGATGAGGATGCGGTCACGCTGCCGGGTGGAGGCCAGGCCGGCGTAGCCGGGGCCGTCCACGTCGACCGCGACGAGCCAGCGGCTGGTGTCGCGCGGGTCGGCGACCGCGATGTCGATGCGGTACTCGCCGGCACCGACGTTCGTCCCGACGACGAGGCCGGCAGCACGCAGCCTCTCGACGAAGCCCTGCAGCAGGGGGCTCAGCGACTC
Organism: Janibacter corallicola NBRC 107790; assembly: GCF_001570965.1. Lineage (GTDB taxonomy): Bacteria > Actinomycetota > Actinomycetes > Actinomycetales > Dermatophilaceae > Janibacter > Janibacter corallicola. The sequence continues at coordinate 8,624 of NZ_BCSR01000052.1, forward strand.
CTCGTCGGCCTCCGGCTCCTCGGTCGGTCGGTCGAGCGCGCGCAGCAGGGTCCGCAGCGCCGCGTGGCCGGGCAGGTGGCCCCACTCACCGTCGAGGTCGCCGGGGTTCAGCGTGGTCACCCAGGTCGCGACGTGCCGGGCGCGGGTCGCGGCGAGCAGCACCAACCGCTCCCCCTCGGGGCCGCTCAGCTCCCCGAAGCGGTGGACCATCCGCCCGTCGGGCGTGTGCCCGTGGCCGACCGAGATGATCATCCTGTCCCGCTGCTCACGCTGCCACCGGGCGGCGGGCTTGATGGCGAGCGCTTCGGCGAGCTCCTCGACGGCGTCGGCGAGCTCGGGCTCGTCCCGGAGCAGCTCGGCGAGCGCCTCGGTGATCCGCTCGGCGTGGTGCTCCCCGAAGGTGAGCACCCCGAGGGAGTGCATCGGGTGCTCGAGCAGGTGCCGGCGGACCTCCGCGACGACGGCGCCGACCTCTGCGGGGGTCGACTCCACGAGACCGGTCTCCTCGTCCAGGGGCGCGCCGTGCCCCTCGACGCGGCGCAGCCGCACGTCCTCCCGGGGCCCCGGGGCCGGCGGATGGACGACCTCGGCGGCACCGGCCCCCTTCGCGAGGAGTCCGGTCACGCGGGGGCGCGGGGAGGCGCTGTCCCGCAGCGTCTCCCCCGGCAGCACCTGCTGGGCGACGTCGGCGAGCGACTCGGTGGGTGCGGCCGGCGCCGGGACACCCGCGTCCGCGGTCCAGGTGCGCGGCGGGAGCTGCCCCCGGTCACCGATGACGAGCAGCTGGCGTCCGCGCACGACGGCCGAGAGGGTGCGGGCCAGCGTCGTGCGGGACGCGTCGTCGACGATCACCAGGTCGAATTCCTGCTCCGGTGGCATCACCTGGCCGACGACGAAGGGGGGCATGGCCCAGGCCGGGGCGGCGGCCGTGAGGAGCGGTTCCCAGCTCGTGAGGGCCCGGCTCCACGGCAGCCCGGGCAGGTACCCGTCGTGGACCGCGGCGACGTCGCGGGAGAGCGGGCGCAGCCGGCGACCGACCTTGCGGAAACGTTCGCGCTGCTCGGTCGCGATGCGGGTGGCGTTGACCTGCATGCTCGCCCGGTCGGCGTCGGCGAAGGAGCGCAGCGCCTCGTCGAGCTGCTTGCCGGTCACGCCGGAGTAGCGCTCGTCCCGGCCGGCCTCCTCGAGCACCGAGGTCCACCAGACGAAGCGCACCTCGTCGGCGACGGACTCCGGGGGCACCTGCCGCCTGATGAGGTCCTCGAGCAGGTCGCCGAGCCCCCGGCCCCGCAGGTCGTCGAGGTCGTCGATGACGTCCGGGACGATCCGGGCCCCGGCGGCGTCGCCCGCCAGGTCCGTGAGCAGCTCCTCGAGCCGCTCCCACCCGGTCTCGAGGAGGCCGTCGGCGAAGCCGATGACGGAGCCGACGTGGGTCAGGTCGGCGTAGACCTTCTCGTAGGCGGCGTGGGCGGCGTCGATGTCGGTGGGGACCCGCGGCCGGCCGCCGCCCCCGGTGAGCGTGGACCAGGTCCGCTGCTGCTCGGCGACGCGGGCGAGCGCCGCGTGCAGGTCCTCCGGTGGCCTGCCGGGGCGCAGCAGCTTCCGGGCCCGGCCGCGCAGCCGGCGCCGCTCGAGCATGCCCAGCCGGGCCGAGTCCGGGCCGGGGTCGGTCGCGGCACACATGTCCTCGAGCGGGGCGTCGAAGATCTCCGGCCGGAAGACCTCGAAGGTGTCCCGGACCTGCTCGATCCCGGCGAGGAACCGGCCGTACTCCGAGGGACTCGTGGCGCGGGGCTCGGCGATGCCGGTGAAGACCTCGGTCATCGTCGTGCGGAGTCGGGCCAGCGCCCCCTCGCGGCCGCGGAGGCGCTCCACCGCGGCGAGCACCTCGTCGACGTCGTCCTGACCGGTGAGGCGCGCCCCGGTCCACGGGGCGCTCTCCCGTCCCGGCCGCCACAGCCGGCGGCGCGCCAGGGAGGCGAGCTGCTCGGCGGCCGCCTCCCGGCCCCCTTCGTCCATCGCCGCGAGCGCGGAGCCGCGCAGGCGCACCCGTGAGCGGGGTGCGGGGCGGCGGGCACCGAGGGAGACGACCGCGTCCTGCGCCTGCGCGATGCTGACCCCCCACGGGTCGCGGGGCTCGTGCAGCGCCTCGGTGTGCCCCTCGAGCACCGTGGCCGCGGCGGCGGCGCGTGCGCCCGGTGTGCGGTCATCGCCCGGGGCAGAGGACTGCTGCCACCTGCCGACGACCTCCTCGGGGTCGGCCTCGGTGGTCGGGTCCGGGACGATGAGCACGAGCTCGCCCAGCCCGGCGCCGGCGAGCTCGTGGGCCGCGGTCTCGAGGGCGGTGTGCTTCTCGGCCACGAGGAGCACCCGACGCCCGCGCCCGGCCTGCGCGGCGATGGTGGCGGCGATGAGCCGACCCGCACCGGTGCCGGGGGGCGCGTCGACGTAGATGCTCTCCCCCGCAGCGACCCGGTCGAGGACGAGCTGCTGGTCCGAGGTGAGGTCCAGGACGGCCTCGTCGGCGGTGCTGGGCGCCTGCTCGCCGGGCTCGATCGGCTGCTTCGTGAGGAGCGCGCTCGCGATCTCGTGGCGTTCGGCCTGCTCGTCGGCGATGATCCGGGCCAGGTCGGCCAGCTCCTCCGCCTTGCCGTACGGGAAGGAGCCGATGGCGATCCGGTCGGTGACGGTCAGGCCGGACAGGTCCGCGCACTCCTTCTCGAGGGCGGCGTAGACCGGCGCCGGGTTGAAGCCACGGCCCTCGCGGCGACCGAGGGAGACCAGCGCCTCTCCGTCGATCGTGCGGCGCAGCGCCCGCTGCAGGTAGGTCAGCAGCGCCGGGTTGAACTCCACCCGCTCGTCGAAGTCGAGGGCGAAGTCGGGCCCCGGGCGCAGCCGCCGCAGCCGGCAGCGACGCAGCAGCACGGGCGCGAGCGGGCGCTCCTGCTCGCCGGACACCGGCCAGGAGGCGGCGCCCATCGCGAGGAAGCAGGTGTGCACCCCGTGCTCCTCGGCGATGAGGTCGCAGTGCTCGGTGAGGCGCCGGGCCATCGCCTGCACCCGTCGCAGCGAGCTCGGCTCCCGGACGAGGTCGGAGAGGCGGGCGTCGTGACCGGCGAGCAGCATCGCCACCCCGCCGGGGTGCGCGGTCGTCAGCTCCAGGACGTCGGGGTCGTGGGCCGGCCAGATGAGCGTGTTGGGGCCGCCCAGCTCCATGAGCTCGACGCGTTGGGAGTCGAGCGCAGCCGGCATCTGGGCCGGGGTCGACGAGGGCGTGGTCACGAGAGCAACGCTAACAACGCCCCGACCCGCTCCGGCCCCGAGGACGCACCGTGAGAGAGAGGCCACCGCCCGGGCCGTTACCCTTGTGCGGGTGCGCCGAGCGCGCACGTGCCTCCGTAGCTCAGGGGAAGAGCACTTCTCTCCTAAAGAAGGTGTCGCAGGTTCGATTCCTGCCGGGGGCGCCGATGTCCTGGGTCGCGTCACCGCCTACACGGTGACGCGGCGGCCATGCCCGATCGTCGAAGCCCGCGGGGCGTCGTCGATGTCGCGACTCACCGGTCGACGACCACGCCATCCTCCACGGCCCGACCTGCCAACGATGTCGTGAACCCGGACACTGCCGGGGGCGCGACCCGCGTTGACGCCCCCTGCCTCCCGACCTAACCTGAACGCCGTTCACCTGAACGCTGTTCGGGCTTCGATCGAGAGGACCACGATGACCGACGCGAGCACCACCTTCGACGCCCTGGCCGAGCGCATCCTCGCCGGGGGCCGCGCCACGGAGGAGGACGCGCTGGCCGTCCTGCGCTCCGCCGACGAGGACCTGCTGCACGTCGTCGCGGCGGCCTCCCGGCTGCGGCGGGCCCACTTCGGCCGCACGGTCAAGGTCAACTACCTCGTCAACCTCCGCTCCGGGATGTGCCCCGAGAACTGCAACTACTGCTCCCAGGCGCTCGGCTCGGACGCGCCGATCCTCACCTACTCCTGGCTGACCACGGAGCAGGCGCTGGAGCAGGCCACCGCCGGGATGCGCGGCGGCGCGAGTCGGGTGTGCATGGTCAGCAGCGGTCGTGGCCCGAGCGAGCGCGACGTCGACCGGGTCGCGGGGATGGTCGGGGCGCTCAAGGAGGCCGACCCCGAGGTCGAGGTCTGTGCCTGCCTCGGCCTGCTCAGGGACGGTCAGGCGGAGCGCCTGCGCGCTGCCGGGGTCGACGCCTACAACCACAACATCAACACCGCCGAGTCCCACCACGAGCAGATCGTGCAGACCCACAGCTATGCCGACCGGGTCGAGACCATCACCCGGGCGAAGGGGGCCGGCCTCTCCCCCTGCTCCGGCCTCATCGCGGGGCTCGGCGAGTCCGACGAGCAGCTCGTCGAGGCGCTCTTCGCCCTGCGCGGCCTAGACTCGGACTCCATCCCGGTCAACTTCCTCATCCCCTTCGACGGCACCCCCCTCGAGGGCCACTGGGAGCTGACGCCGGCCGCGTGCGTGCGGATCCTCGCGATGGCCCGCTTCGTCTGCCCCGACCGCGAGGTGCGCATCGCCGGCGGCCGGGAGATGCACCTGCGCTCCCTGCAGGGACTCGCGCTGCACGTGGCGAACTCGATCTTCCTCGGGGACTACCTGACCTCCGAGGGCCAGGCGGCCGAGGACGACCTCCGGCTGATCCGCGACAACGGTTTCGTCGTGCTCGGCAGCGACGAGGAGCGGGCCGAGTCCGCGACCACTCCCGAGATCCGGCGGCGCGGCGCCGGCACCGAGGTCCCCGCCAACGCCTGAGCCGGGCGACACTCCGCGAGGCGGGCCCGCTAAACTGGCGTCACCCCCGGACCCTGCCGAGAGGCCCCCGTGACCCTGCTGCTGCTCGCCCACTTCGTGGCGGCGGCAGGCGCCCCCGGGCTGACCCGCCTCATCGACCGGCGGGTCTTCCTCGTCCTCGCGCTCGTCCCGGGCGCCGCCTTCGTCTGGCTGCTCGCGCAGACCCCCGCGGTCACCGCCGGCCACGCCGTCGTCGAGACCGTCCACTGGGTCCCGACGCTGGACATGCACTTCACGATGCGCCTCGAGGCGCTGCAGTGGGAGCTCGCCCTGCTCGTGACGGGGGTCGGGGCGCTGGCCCTGGCCTACTGCGCCTGGTACTTCAAGGAGGGCGAACCCGGCCTGTGGCGCTTCAGCAGCGTCTTCACGGCCTTCGCCGGCGCCATGCTCGGCCTCGTGCTCGCCGACAACCTCATGGCGCTGTACATCTTCTGGGAGCTGACGACGATCTTCAGCTACACGCTGATCGGTCACAACCCCGTCCGCTCGGCGAACCGCCGCTCGGCGACCCAGGCCCTCCTCGTGACGACCTTCGGCGGGCTCGCGATGCTCGTCGGCACCATCGTCCTGGGCGAGAGCGCCGGCTACACGATCAGCGAGCTGCTCGAGAACCCGCCGGAGCCCGGGGCCCTGACCACCACCGCCGTCCTGCTCGTCCTCGTCGGCGCCCTGACGAAGTCCGCCCAGATCCCCTTCCACTTCTGGCTGCCGGGTGCGATGGCCGCGCCGACCCCGGTGAGCGCGTACCTGCACGCCGCGTCGATGGTCAAGGCCGGCATCTACCTCGTGCTGCTGCTCGCGCCGATCTTCGCCACCATTCCCGGCTGGCAGGTCCTCACCGTGGGGTTCGGGCTCGTGACGATGCTCATCGGCGGCTGGCACGCCCTCCGCCAGACCGACATCAAGCTGCTGCTCGCCTACGGCACGGTCAGCCAGCTCGGCATGATCACCGCCATGTCGGGCATCGGCACCCGGGCCGCCGGTGTCGCCGCCCTCGCCCTCGTGCTCTCCCACGCGCTCTTCAAGTCCACCCTCTTCCTCACCGTCGGGATCATCGACAAGGGCACGGGCACCCGCGACCTAACCCGGCTGCACGGCCTCGGACGGCGGGCACCGGTGCTCGCCACCGCTGCCGTCATCGCGGCCGCCTCGATGGCCGGCCTGCCCCCGATGATCGGCTTCGTCGGCAAGGAGTCGGCGCTCGCCGCGGCCCTGGAGTCCGGTCACGACCAGCTCGAAGGGAGCGCCGCCTGGCTCGTCGTCGCCGGCCTCGTGGTCGGCTCGGTCCTCACCGTGGCCTACTCCGCCCGCTTCCTCTGGGGCGCCTTCGCCACGAAACCCAGCCACGGGCGCACCCCCGCGCCCACCCCCTTCGACGCCCCGTGGCAGATGCTCGCGGCGCCGGTGCTGCTCGCGGGACTGACGCTGGCCACCGGCTTCCTCGGAGGGCCGCTCAGCGAGGCGATGGCCCCGTACGCCGAGGAGCTGGCCGGGCCGCCCGCGCCGGAGCTGGCCCTCTGGCACGGGTTGAACCCGGCCCTCGGCCTCTCGGCCGTCGCCATCGGCGGCGGTCTCGCGCTCTTCCTCGCCCGCGATGCCCTCGCCCGGCTGCAGGACCGGCTGCCCTCGACCCCGACCGCGGAGCGCGGCTACCAGCGGGTCCTGCTCGCCCTCGAACGCTCCGCCGTGGAGGTCACCGCGATCGCCCAGGTCGGGTCGCTGCCGATCTACCTCGCGACGATCTTCCTCGTCGTCACCATCCCCGGCGTCGTCGCAGCGAGCGCACTCACCGGGGGCGTGGACGTGCGGCTCTGGGACACCCCCAGCCAGGCCGGGATCGGGCTGATCATCATCGCCGCCGGCATCCTCGCGACCCGGGCGCGCAACCGGCTGCAGGCGGTGATGTTCGTCGGCCTCACCGGGTACGGCCTGGCGCTGCTCTTCCACCTGCACGCTGCGCCCGACCTCGCCCTGACCCAGGTCCTCGTCGAGACCTTCTCACTCGTGGTCTTCGTGCTCGTGCTGCGCAAGCTCCCGCCGGACGTGCGCCGCCGGCCGTTGGCCCGCAGCCGCTCCTGGCGGCTGGCCGTCAGCGTCGCGGTCGGGCTCTCGGTGAGCCTCATCGCCCTCGCCGCCACCGGCTCCCGGGTCGCCGAGCCGATCTCCCGGGCCTTCCCCGAGGCCGCCTACGCCTTCGGGCACGGCCGCAACGTCGTCAACGTGACGCTCGTGGACATCCGCGCCTGGGACACCCTCGGCGAGATCTCCGTCCTCGTCGCCGCCGCCACCGGCATCGCGAGCCTCGTCTTCGTGCGCAACCAGGACGTCCGCCAGTCCTGGGCCATCCGCCGCGAGCTGGCCGAGGTGCGCGACGCGCTGCCGCCGGAGCGGCGCTCGGTCATCCTGGAGACCGCGACGCGACTCGTCTTCCACGCGATGATCGCCGTCTCGCTGTACCTGCTCTTCGCCGGTCACAACCAGACCGGCGGCGGCTTCGCCGGTGGGCTGGTCCTCGGGCTGGCGCTGCTCGTGCGCTACCTGGCCGGAGGCCGGCACGAGCTGGACCTCGCCGCCCACATCAGCGCCGGCGCGGTGCTCGGTGCGGGGCTGGCCGTCTCCGCGGTCTCCGCCCTCGCCCCGCTGGCCTTCGGTGGCACGGTGCTGCAGTCGACCGTGTTCGACCTCGACCTGCCGGTCTGGGGCGAGGTCCACCTCGTCACCGCGCTCGCCTTCGACATCGGCGTCTACCTCATCGTCGTCGGGCTCGCCCTCGACGTCGTGCGCTCCCTCGGCGGCGGCGTCGACCGGCACTCCGAGGAGGACCAGGCCCAGTCATGACCCCGAGCCTCACGCTGATCGTCGTCGCCGGATTCCTCGTCGCCTGCGGCGTCTACCTGCTGCTCGAGCGGGCCCTCACCCGGGTCGTGCTCGGCCTGGTACTCACGAGCAACGGCGTCGCCACGCTCTTCCTCGTCGTCTCGGGACCGGCGAAGGGAGCCCCCTTCGTCGGCCGGCGGGCGCCGGATGACATGAGTGATCCGCTGCCGCAGGCGATGGTCCTGACAGCGATCGTCATCTCGTTGGCCACGGTCGGCTTCGTGCTGGCGCTGGCCTACCGGCAGTGGCGCCTCACCGGCAGCGACGACGTGCCCGACGACGCCGAGGACGACCTGATCCGCGAGCTCGCGCGCCGCGACGAGGCCTCCGCCACCTACGACCCGGACACCCAGTCCACGACCGAGGCCGACGAGGAGGGCGTGTCCGCATGACGACGGCCAACCTCCTCCCCCTGCCCGTGGTGCTCCCCCTCCTCGGTGCCGCACTGACCCTCGTGGCCCGCTACAACCGCCGCGTCCAGGCGATCATCAGCATCACCGTCCTCACGGTCAGCCTCGCGGTCGCGGTCGCGCTCATGTGGCACACCCACGCGGAGGGGCCGACCGCCCTCTGGCTCGGGGCCTGGCCGGAGCCACTCGGCATCACGCTCGTCGCGGACCGGCTCTCCGCCCTGATGCTGCTCATCAGCAGCTTCGTCATCCTCTCCGTGCTGGTCTTCGCCATCGGGCAGCGCGTCGCGGACGGGGACGAGGACGCCCCGCTGGCCATCTACTTCCCGACCTACCTCGTGCTCTCGGCGGGCGTCTCCAACGCCTTCCTCGCCGGCGACCTGTTCAACCTCTTCGTCAGCTTCGAGATGCTGCTCTTCGCCTCGTACGTGCTCCTCACCCTCGGGGGGAGCCGGCAACGGATCCGGGCGAGCACGACCTACGTCATCGTCAGCATGGTCTCCTCCTTCCTCTTCCTCGTGGCCATCGCCGCGGTGTACGCCGTGGCCGGGACGGTCAACCTGGCCCAGCTGAGCCTGCGGCTGCCGCACGTCGACGACCGCGTCGCGCTCGCCGTGCAGCTGAGCCTGCTCACCGCCTTCGGCATCAAGGCCGCGGTCTTCCCCATGTCGGCGTGGCTGCCGGACTCCTACCCCTCCGCCCCGGCACCGGTCAGCGCGGTCTTCGCCGGCCTGCTGACGAAGGTCGGCGTCTACGCGATCATCCGCACCCAGTTCCTGCTCTTCCCCGACTCGCCGCTGTCGAACCTGATCATGGGGCTCGGCCTGATGACGATGCTCGTGGGCATCCTCGGAGCGGTCGCGCAGCCGGGCATCAAGCGGATGCTCTCCTTCACCCTCGTCAGCCACATCGGCTACATGCTCTTCGGCATCGGCCTGGCCACCCAGCTGGGGCTGTCCTCCGCGATCTTCTACGTCGCGCACCACATCGTGGTCCAGACCGCGCTCTTCCTCGTCAGCGGACTCATCGAACGCGTCGGCGGCGCGACCTCCATCCACCGGCTCGGTGGCCTCGCCGCCGCCTCACCCGTGCTGGGTGTGCTCTTCTTCGTCCCCGCGATGAACCTCGCCGGCATCCCGCCCTTCTCCGGGTTCATCGGCAAGGTCGGGCTGATCCAGGCGGGGACGCAGGTCGCGACACCGATGGCCTGGCTGCTCGTCGCGGGGTCGGTCATCACCGCGCTGCTCACCCTCTACGCCGTGTCGAAGACGTGGAGCTACGCCTTCTGGCGGCCGCGCTCCACCGGCGAGGAGCAGACCCGGGAGATCCCTGCCCTCACCCCGTACTTCGGCAGGCTCAGCGACGCGATCGGGCCCACGATGGCCGCGGTCCGGGCGCCATCGAGCCCGATCATCCCGCCGGACGAGCCGCCCCCGACCCGGTCGATGCCGCCCCTGATGCTGGCGGGCACCAGCGCCGTCGTCGCCTTCAGCGTCGGCCTCTCCCTGGCCGCCGGGCCGCTCTTCGGCTACACCGACGCCGCCGCGGCGCAGATGAAGGGCTCCAGCGGTTACGTCGAGGCCGTCCTGGCGAAGGAGGCACCGTGAGCACCCCGAGGCACCAGCGCCGCACCCGCCAACGTGGCGGGTGGCAG
>NZ_BCSR01000053.1 GCF_001570965.1 Janibacter corallicola NBRC 107790
AGGCGGCCCGCCGCTGGCAGGAGGCCGGTGCGGAGTGGATCCACCTGGTGGACCTGGACGCGGCCTTCGGCGAAGGAAGCAACCGGGACCTCCTCGCCGACATCGTCGGGCGCCTCGACGTCAAGGTGGAGCTGAGCGGCGGGATCCGCGACGAGGAGTCCCTCCGCGGCGCCCTGGCCTCCGGGTGCGCCCGGGTCAACCTCGGGACCGCCGCCCTCGAGGACCCCGAGTGGACGGCACGGGCCATCGCCGAGCACGGCGAGCGAGTGGCCGTCGGGCTCGACGTCCGCGGAACCACGCTCGCCGCACGCGGCTGGACCCGCGAGGGTGGCGACCTCTGGGAGACCCTCGCCCGCATGGACGCCGCCGGCTGTGCCCGCTACGTCGTCACGGACGTGGCCAAGGACGGGATGCTCGCCGGGCCGAACCTCCAGCTGCTCCGTGACGTGTGCGAGGCCACCGAGGCCAAGGTCGTCGCCTCCGGGGGCGTCACGACGATCGATGACGTGCGCGCACTGCGCGAGCTCGTCCCGACCGGCGTCGAAGGTGCGATCATCGGCTCCGCCCTGTACAAGGGAAGTGTGGAACTGGGCGAAGCACTGGACGTAGCGGGGCGGCCGTGAGCACCCCCGGGCCGGAGAACCTGCCCACGGGCCTCGGCCGTTCGGGCCGACCCGTGGACTCCGCAGGCGTGCCGTGGCAGGGGCGCAACCTTCCGCCGGGGGACTTCTCCGGCGACGGGGGCGAGGCCGACCACGAGCTCGCCCGCGCGTTGCGCGAGGGCGGTGAGGCCGACGTCGTGACGCGCCTGGCCGGTGCCCGCGTCTTCGTGCCGATGACCGCGCTCGAGGTGGAGAGCACGACGAGCGAGTCCGGCCTGGAGGCGGACAAGCAGGCCGACATGGCCGTCGTGCTGCTGAAGAACCCCGACGGGCGCACGGCGCTGCCGATCTTCAGCTCGCTGGCCGACCTGCAGGCCTTCGACACCGGCCTGCGGCCGGTGCCGGTTCGGGCGGAGGCCGCGGCCCGCTCCGCGATCGGCGAGCAGGCGGACCTGATGGTCCTGGACTGCGCGAGCGAGCAGGCCTTCGAGGTGCGTGGATCCATGGTGTGGGCGCTGGCCCAGGGCCGGGAGTGGACCGTCGCCCACGAGGACGAGGTCGTGCGCGAGGCGGTCGCGGACGTCTGCTCCCGCTACTCGGAGATCACCGAGGCCGCCGTGGGCCCCGGTCCCCGGGACGGCTCCGGTGTCCTGCAGGTGACCCTGACCCTGGCGCCCGGCTTCGACCAGGCAGGAATCGAGGCCCTCGTGGGGACCGTGGCGGAGGAGCTGGCGGCCCAGGACGAGGTGCGCTCGCGCATCGACGGGCTCGGTTTCACGATCACCTGACCCGATTTCCACGACGCCGGAGGGCGCTGGTACCGTGGGTCGTGACCGGTCACCGCGCTGCGGTGACGCAAGAGGAGCCACTCCCACCCGCGCCAACCCACGGTTGCCGGGTCCCAGGTCACGACACGTTCCGACGTGCCGATCCGCATGAGGATCGTGGGCGTCGGTGATCGTGCTCGCGCTCTGGTGAGGCTCCTCGCGACTGACGGGGAGCCTTTCTTCGTCTGCGGACCACCTGAGCTAAGGAGCAGCACATCAGCGAGCCTCGCATCAATGACCGTATCCGTGTCCCGGAGGTGCGGTTGGTCGGACCCAACGGGGAGCAGGTCGGCATCGTTCGTGTCGAGGACGCACTCCGTCTGGCGGCAGAGGCCGACCTCGACCTGGTCGAGGTGGCCCCGCAGGCCAAGCCTCCGGTCGCCAAGCTCATGGACTTCGGCAAGTACAAGTACGAAGCGGCCATGAAGGCGCGCGAAGCGCGCAAGAAGCAGGTCAACACGATCATCAAGGAGATCAAGCTCCGGCCGAAGATCGACAGCCACGACTACGGCACCAAGAAGGGCCATGTCGAGCGCTTCCTCTCGGCGGGGGACAAGGTCAAGGTGACGATCATGTTCCGCGGGCGTGAGCAGTCGCGCCCGGAGCTGGGTTTCCGGCTGCTGCAGCGCCTGGCGGAGGACGTCGTCGAGCTCGGCACCGTCGAGTCGGCGCCGAAGCAGGACGGTCGCAACATGGTCATGGTGCTCGCACCGACCCGCAAGAAGTCCGAGGCCCGTGCCGAGGCACGGCGGAAGAAGGACCGGGAGAAGGCGGAGCAGGAGGCCGAGGCCGACGCTTCCGCCCAGTCCTGACCGGCCCCAGACCAGCAAGCACAACGAAGGAGATCGGCGACATGCCGAAGAACAAGACGCACAGCGGCGCCAAGAAGCGTTTCCGGGTGACCGGATCCGGCAAGGTCATGCGCGAGCGCGCCAACCACGTCCACAAGTTCCACGAGAAAACCCCGCAGCACGCGCGGCGCCTCGCGAACGACGTCGTGGTCTCCAAGGCCGACGAGAAGAAGATCAAGAAGCTGCTCGGTCGCTGACCGAAGGCCTCATCGACCACTGACTTGAGAAGGAGAATCACGTGGCACGCGTGAAGCGGGCGGTCAACGCCCACAAGAAGCGTCGGGTCGTCCTCGAGCGGGCGAGCGGATACCGGGGCCAGCGCTCCCGCCTCTACCGGAAGGCGAAGGAGCAGGTCACCCACAGCTTCACCTACAGCTACCGGGACCGTCGGCAGAAGAAGGGCGACTTCCGTCGCCTGTGGATCCAGCGGATCAACGCCGGTGCCCGCGCCAACGGCATGACCTACAACCGGTTCATCCAGGGACTGCGTGCGGCCGAGGTCGAGGTCGACCGCCGCATGCTGGCCGAGCTGGCTGTCAACGACGAGGCCGCCTTCGCCGCCCTCGTCGAGGTGGCCAAGGCGGGCGTGCCCGCCGACGCCAAGGCCTCGGCCTGAGCGAACACCCCGGACGCCGGGAGCGTCCGCCCCTGACCAATCCCGCGTCCGAGCGGGTCAAGCAGGTGCGCGGACTCTCCCGGCGTTCTGTGCGTCGTCGCACCGGCCGGGTCCTCGTCGAGGGACCCCAGGGCGTGCGCGAGGCGGTGCGCTGGGCACCGGAGCGGGTACGCGACCTCTACGTCACCGACGAGGCGGCCGAGCGGTACGCCGAGTTCGTCGAGCCGGCCCGCGAGCAGGGCCGCTACGTCCACACGGTGAGCGAAGAGGTCCTCGCCGCGATGTGCGACGCGGAGACGCCGCAAGGCGTCGCCGCCGTCGTGGACCAGGCACCGACCACGCTCGCGGAGGTCCTGGCGGGCTCGCCCCGGCTGCTCGTGCTGCTGACCCACGTGCGCGACCCCGGCAACCTCGGGACGGTCGTGCGCGCGGCCGACGCCGCGGGCGCCGACGCGGTCCTCGTCAGCGCCGCCTCCGTGGACCTCACCTCACCGAAGGTGGTGCGCTCCACCGCCGGCTCGCTCTTCCACCTGCCCGTCGTCACCGGCCTGGAGATCGGGGCGACCCTGGCCGCGCTCTCGCAGGCAGGCGTGCGCAGCCTCGCCGCGGACGGCGCCGGTTCGCGGACCATCGACGAGTCCGACCTCACCGCGCCGCACGCCTGGGTCATGGGCAACGAGGCCTGGGGCCTGCCGGAGGAGATCCGCAGCGCCTGCGACGAGGTCCTGCGGGTGCCGATCCACGGCCGGGCGGAGTCGCTGAACCTGGCGATGGCGAGCACGATCTGCCTCTACGCCTCCGCCCGGGTACAGCGCGCCTGAGGACGAGCGAGGCACGACGAAGGGGGTGGGACCAGCCGGTCCCACCCCCTTCGCCCCGTCCTGGGTCAGCCGGTGGGCGGGCTGTGCTGCTCGGCCTCCCGCAGCACGTTCCCGGTGTCGACGGCGCCGCCGTCGGCGGCCTCGTTGGCCTCCTTGACGCGACGTCCGATGTCGGCGTCGACGTTGGTCCAGTACTCGTAGACCCGGGACAGGACCGGGTCCTGCACGCCCGCGAGCGACCCGGCGACCGTCTCGACGAGGCGATCGCGCTGGGCGTCGGAGAAGACCTCGCGCACGAGGGTCCCCGGCTGGCCGAAGTCGTCGTCCTCGGCGTGCAGCTGGTAGGCGGAGCGCACGATCTCGCCGTCGGTCTCCCAGCCGTCGTCGACCGGGCCCTGCTCGTCCGCATGGGGGCGACCGAAGCTGTTGGGCATGTAGGTCGGCGCGTCACCGGAGTGCTCGTAACGCATCGGCCCGTCGAAGGTGTAGTGGTTCTGCGACTCGACCACCGGTCGGTTGACCGGGAGCTGGTGGAAGTTCGGTCCGATCCGCGCCCGGTGGGCGTCGGCGTAGGCGAAGACCCGGCCCAGCAGCATCTTGTCGGGCGAGAAGCCGATGCCCGGCACGGTGTTGCTCGGCGCGAAGGCCGCCTGGTCGATCTGGGCGAAGAAGTTGACCGGGTTCTCGTCGAGGGTCATGGTGCCGACCTCGATGAGCGGGTAGTCCGAGTGCGGCCAGATCTTCGTCAGGTCGAAGGGGTTGAAGCGGTAGGTCTTCGCGTCCTCGTACGGCATGACCTGGACGAAGAGCGTCCACTGCGGGTGCTCACCGCGCTCGATCGCGTCGTAGAGGTCGCGCCGGTGGAAGTCGGCGTCCTCACCGGCGATCCGCTCGGCGACGTCGTTGGTGATGCCCTCCACGCCCTGCTGGGTGTGGAAGTGGTACTTGACCCAGAACCGCTCGCCGGAGGCGTTGACCCACATGTACGTGTGGCTGCCGTAACCGTTCATGTTCCGCCAGGAGCGGGGCAGACCACGATCGCCCATGAGGTAGGTCACCTGGTGGGCGGACTCGGGGTTGTTGGTCCAGAAGTCCCACTGCATCGTCGCGTCCCGCAGACCCGAGCTGGGCAGGCGCTTCTGGCTGCGGATGAAGTGGGGGAACTTCAGCGGGTCGCGCAGGAAGAAGATCGGCGTGTTGTTCCCGACGAGGTCGAAGTTGCCCTCGGAGGTGTAGAAGCGCAGCGCGAAGCCACGCACGTCACGCCAGGTGTCCGGCGAGCCCAGCTCACCGGCGACGGTGGAGAAGCGGGCGAGCATCCGGGTGTTGGCCCCCGGCTGGAAGACGGCCGCCTTGGTGTACTTCGAGACGTCGCCGGTCACCTCGAAGCGACCGAAGGCGCCGGCTCCCTTCGCGTGCGGCTTGCGCTCCGGGACGTTCTCCCGGTTGAAGTGCGCGAGGGTGTCGACGAGATGGGTGTCGTGCAGCAGCAGTGGACCGTTGCTGCCGACGGAGAGGCTGTTGCGGTCGCTGACGGTCGGTGCGCCGTTGACCTGGGTGGAAGGACCGGAGGCGTCGAGGCCACCAGTGGCGTCCGCCCTGCTCTCGGGGTGCGAGGGTGTGGTGGACATGTGCTGCTCCTCTTTCTCTGATGGGGTGGGGAACTGCAGGTGTGGGGCCTCAGGCCCGATCGGGGGCGCCCTTCCGGGCATCGGCACACGTGGGGCAGATGCCCCAGTAGATGACCTCCGCCTCGTCGATGGCGAAGCCGTGGTCGTCGGCCGCCTCGAGGCACGGGGCCTCGCCGGGGGCGCACTCCACGTCGATCATCGAGCCGCAGCTGCGGCAGACGAGGTGGTGGTGGTTGTCGCCGAGCTCGAGCTCGTAGCGCGCGGGGTGACCGGCCGGCTCGAAGCGCCGGACGAGCCGGGCGCCGGCGAGGGCGGCGAGGACGTCGTAGACAGCCTGGGTGCTCACCGAGCCGAGCCGCTCACGGGCCCCCCTGGTGATGGTCTCGACATCCGCGTGCGGATGCTCCGAGAGCTCACGCATAACCGCGATGCGGGGGGAGGTCACGCGCAGCGACTTTCCCCGCAGCAGCGTGGCCGCGCTTCCGGCGTCGAGTGGTGTCGTCATCGACACCAGAATCCCACCAAGACTTGAATCGGTCAAGATAAAAGCTCCTGCCGACCCTCGCCGCGGGCGGATACCGTCGGTGCATGGACCCCCGTGACGCCGACGGCAGCGCCGGTGACCTGCCGATCCCGGTGCCGCACGACGGGATCGCCTGGACGCCACAGGGCCTCGGGTACGACGCGGCCGGCGATGCCTTCGTGCACACGATGTACGACCACGGGGACCAGCAGCGCGGTCTCCTCGCGATCCAACCCGCCGACGGCGGTCCGGTGGCCCTCGCCCGGCTGCTCGGCAACGCCCACTACGGGGGAGTGGCCGTCGCGGGAGACGACGTCTACGTCTCCGGCAACGGGGCGAAGGGGGAGCCCGGCACCTTCGTCCAGCGCTACTCCCTCGCGCAGCTGCGCGCCGCCGGCGGCGACGTGGTCCGGCCGCTGCAGCGGCACGAGACCGCCTCCGGGTCGACGCTGTGCGTCCACGACGGGCACCTCTACACCGCGCGGTACCGCAACGGCCGACCCGGCCTGGTCCACGACCACCTCCTCGAGCCGGGAGGTCGGCTCCCTTCGCCCGGGGTCGGGTGGGCGCCGGTGCGGGAGTGGACCGCCCCACCGAACCTGCAGGGGGTGGCCCGTGACGCCGACGGCTTCTGGGTGGTGCGCAGCCGCGGGGTGCGGCGTCGGTCCACCCTCTACCGGCTCGACGCGGCGACCGGCCGGTGGCGCGGGGTCGCCCGCCTCGGGGTGCTCTCCCAGGGCGTCGTCGTCCGCGGCCGCCACCTCGTCGTCACCGCGGAGTCGGGCGCCGCCCCGTACCGGCAGCAGGTGCTGGCCGCCGCCCCCGGCTGGCTGGCCCGGCTGACGAGGCCGCCCCTGCTGCCCCGGTACCTGCTCCAGGAGATCCCGCTCCCGCCCGCGCCGCGGTGAAACCCCCGGGCGGTCCCGCGGCGGGTGACCGTAGACTCTGGCACCGTGTCAGGACCCAACACGAACCACGACCCGGTACCGGTCGCCGCGCTCGACCCGGAGGCGATCGAGCAGGCCGTGCAGGACGCGCTCGACGCCTGCGCCGGTGCCACGGACCTCGCCGGGCTGAAGTCGATCCGCCACTCCCACCAGGGCGACAAGAGTCCACTCGCGCTCGCCAACCGTGAGATCGGCGGGCTCCCCCCGGGCGAGAAGGCCGAGGCCGGGAAGCGAGTGGGGCAGGCCCGCGGCCGCGTGGCCCAGGCATTCAAGGCCCGCCAGGCCGAGCTGGAGGCCGAGCGGGACGAGCGGATCCTCGTCGAGGAGACCCTCGACCTCACCGTCGGCACGCCGCACCACCGCCTCGGTGCGCGCCACCCGATCAGTCTCGTCACCGAGCGGATCGAGGACATCTTCGTCGGCATGGGGTGGGAGATCGCCGAGGGCCCGGAGATCGAGTCCGAGTGGCTGACCTTCGACGCCCTCAACATCGGCAAGGACCACCCGGCCCGCGGTGAGCAGGACACCTTCTTCGTCGAGCCGCAGGACGGTGGGGTCATCCTGCGCACCCACACCTCGCCGGTGCAGATCCGCACGATGCTCGAGCGCACCCCGCCGATCTACGTGCTCTGCCCGGGCAAGGTCTTCCGCACCGACGACCTGGACGCGACCCACACGCCGGTCTTCCACCAGTTCGAGGGCCTTGTCGTCGACGAGGGCATCACCATGGCCCACCTGCGCGGCGCGCTGGACACCTTCGTCCAGGGGCTCTTCGGCGAGGGGATCATCACCCGGCTGCGGCCGAACTACTTCCCCTTCACCGAGCCGAGCGCCGAGATCGACTGCCGCTGCTGGGTCTGCCAGGGCGAGGACGCGCGCTGCCGCACCTGCGGCGGCACCGGGTGGATCGAGCTCGGCGGCTCCGGCATGGTCAACCGCCGGGTGCTCGCCTCCGCCGGCGTCGACCCGGACCGGTACACCGGATTCGCCTTCGGCCTCGGCATCGAGCGCTCGCTCATGCTGCGCCACGGCGTCGCCGACATGCACGACATCATCGAGGGAGACGTGCGCTTCTCGAGCGCATTCGGGATGGAGATCTGATGCGGGCCCCGATCGAGTGGCTGCGTGAGCTGACCGACGTCGACCCGGACGCGACGGGGGCGGACGTCGCCGAGACCCTCGTGCGCGTCGGCCTCGAGGAGGAGGAGATCCTCAGCGGCGGGGTCACCGGACCCCTCGTCGTCGGCCGGGTCCTCGAGCGCGTGCCCGAGGAGCAGAAGAACGGCAAGACGATCAACTGGTGCCAGGTCGACGTCGCCGCGGCGAATGGCACCGGCGAGCCGCAGGGCATCGTCTGCGGTGCGCACAACTTCGACGTGGGTGACCTCGTCGCCGTGATCCTGCCGGGCGGCTGCCTGCCCGGCAACGTCGAGATCTCCGCCCGCAAGACCTACGGGCACGTGAGCGCCGGGATGATCTGCTCGGCCCTCGAGCTCGGCCTCGGCGAGGACCACGACGGCATCATCGTGCTCACCGAGTACCTCGCCGACAGCCCCGAGCTGCTCGCCGGACTGGCACCCGGTGACGACCTCATCCCGGTCCTCGGCCTGGACGCCGAGACCGTCGAGGTCAACGTCACCCCGGACCGCGGCTACTGCCTCTCGATGCGCGGGATCGCCCGCGAGTACGCCCTGTCCGCGGGGACCCCCTTCGTCGACCCGGCGGACGTCCCGGTCGCCGAGGCGACCGGGCCCGGTCACGAGGTGCGGATCACCGACGACGCCCCGATCGACGGCGTTCCCGGCTGCGACCGTTTCGTCGCGCGGGTCGTGCGGGGCATCGATGCCTCGGCCCCGTCGCCGCGCTGGATGCGTCGCCGGCTGACCGAGGTCGGCATGCGCCCGATCTCGCTGGCGGTCGACGTCACCAACTACGTGATGATGCTGCTCGGCCAGCCGCTGCACGCCTACGACCTCGGGACCCTCTCGGGGGCCATCGAGGTCCGGCGGGCGCGACCGGGGGAGACCCTGACCACCCTCGACGACGTCGAGCGCGCCCTGGACCCCGAGGACCTGCTCATCACGGATGACGGCACCACCCCGCTGGGCATCGCCGGCGTCATGGGCGGTGCCACCAGCGAGGTCACCGCGAGCACGAGCGACGTGCTCGTCGAGGCCGCCCACTTCGACCCGGTGAGCACCGCCCGCTCGGCCCGCCGGCACCGCCTGACGACGGAGGCCTCCCGCCGGTTCGAGCGGGGGGTCGACCCGGCCGTCGCGGCAGCCGCCGCCCAGCTGGCCGTCGACCTGCTCGTCGAGCACGGTGGCGGCCGCGCCGAGGGGACCGGCACGGACGTGGGGGAGCCGCGGGCGCCCCGCACCATCCCCATGGACCCGGCCCTGCCCAGCCGCTACATCGGCCTGGACTACCCGTCGAGCGAGGTCGTCGCCACCCTGACCGCGATCGGGTGCCGCGTCACCGACGCTGCCGAGCTGCTCGAGGTCGTGCCGCCCACGTGGCGAGGCGACCTCGTCGACGGGCCGGACCTCGTCGAGGAGGTCGCGCGGGTGCGCGGCTACGACCAGATCCCCTCGGTGGTCCCGCGCGCCACCGCCGGTCGTGGGCTCACCCCCGACCAGCGAGCCCGTCGCACCGTGGCCCGCACCCTCGCAGCCGGAGGCCTCGTCGAGGTGCTCTCCTACCCCTTCGTCGGTGAGGACCGGCACGACCAGCTCGGCTACGACGCGCAGGATCCGCGCCGGACCACCGTCCGCCTGGCCAACCCGCTGCGGGACGAGGCGCCCCTCATGCGCACGTCCATCCTCGACAGCCTGCTGGACACGCTGCGCCGCAACGTCTCGCGAGGACACACGGATGCCGCGCTCTACGAGATCGGGCAGGTCACCGCCGGCCCGGTACGGCCCATCCCGGTGCCCGCCGGCGGTGAGCTCCCGGACCCGGAGACGCTGCGCCGGATCGTCGAGGACGTCCCGCCCCAGCCACGCCACATCGGCATCGCCGCCGCCGGCAACGCCGCGCCGCGCGGCCCCTGGGGTCCGGCCCGTCCGGTCGGTGCCGCCGACGCCGTCGCCTGGGCGCGGGTGATCGGCGAGAGCCTCGGCCTGGAGCTGGAGGTGCTCGCCGCCGAGCGGGCCCCCTTCCACCCCGGTCGCTGCGTCTCGCTCGCCCTGTCGGGTGGGGAGGTCGTCGGCCACGCGGGCGAGCTGCACCCCAAGGTCGTCGCCGCGGTCGAGCTGCCGGCCCGCACCGTGGCCGCCGAGCTCGACCTCGACGCCGTCACCGCGGCCGCGGGCACCCCCGTGCGCCCCCGGCAGCTCTCGACCTACCCCGTGGCCAACACCGACGTCGCACTCGTCGTGGCGGAGTCGGTCCCGGCCCGGTCGGTCGAGGAGGCGCTGCGCGAGGGCGCCGGCGAGGACCTGGAGTCCGTCGCGCTCTTCGACGTCTACCGCGGCGAGCAGACCGGCGAGGGGCGAAAGTCCCTCGCCTACCGGCTGACCTTCCGCGCCGACGGGCGCACCCTGACCACCGAGGAGGTCAGCCGGCTGCGTGACGCGGCGGTCGCCGCCACCGCGGAGGCCACGGGGGCGCAGCAACGGTGACCGCCGGTCGCATTGCATGACCCTGTATGGGCGCGTATATTCATGCACGTGATCAGCGCAGCCATCGCCGGAGCCAGCGGCTATGCCGGAGCCGAGATCGCCCGACTGCTGCTGGGCCACCCGGAGGTCGAGGTCGGGGCGCTCACCGCGTCCGGCAACGCCGGGACCCGGTTCGGAGCCCTCTCACCGCACCTGCAGCCCCTGGCCGACCGGGTCCTCCAGCCCACCGACGCCACGACCCTCGCCGGCCACGACGTCGTCTTCCTCGCCCTGCCGCACGGGCACTCGGCAGCCCTCGCCGAGCAGCTGCCCGCTGACGTGACGATCATCGACTGCGGCGCGGACTTCCGCCTCGACGACGAGGCGGACTGGAGCGCCTACTACGACACCCCCTTCGCCGGGACCTGGCCCTACGGGATACCCGAGCTGCTCCGCGCCGACGGCAGCCGCCACCGCGCGGACCTGCGCGGCGCCCGCCGCATCGCGGTGCCGGGCTGCTACCCGACGGCCGCGAGCCTGGCCATGGCACCGGGCCTGGCGGCGGGGGTCGTCGAGGCCGAGGACGTCGTCATCGTCGCCGCCTCCGGCACGACCGGGGCCGGCCGCTCGGCGAAGCCCCACCTGATGGCCTCCGAGGCGATGGGCGCGATGTCCCCGTACGGGGTCGGCGGCCACCGCCACACCCCCGAGATCGAGCGGAACCTCTCCGTCGCCGCCGGCCGGGCCGCCAGCGTCTCCTTCACCCCGACCCTGGCCCCGATGCCTCGCGGGATCCTGGCCACCACCACCGCCAGGGCGGCGAAGGGGGCCGACGCCGCCTCCGTGCGCGCCGCCTGGGCGGAGGCCTATGCGGAGGAGCCCTTCGTCCACCTCCTGCCCGAGGGCAGCTGGCCGCACACCGGCAGCGTCCTCGGCTCCAACCTCGTCCACGTGCAGGTCACCCTCGACGAGCGGGCCGGTCGGGTCGTGGCCGTCGCCGCGGAGGACAACCTCACCAAGGGGACCGCCGGCGCCGCCGTCCAGTGCATGAACCTCTCCCTCGGCCTCGCCGAGACCACCGGCCTGCCGACGACGGGGGTGGCCCCGTGAGCACGACGACCCCCGCCGGTTTCCGCGCGGTCGGCATCACCGCCGGCCTCAAGCCCAGCGGCCGCTCCGACGTCGCCCTCGTCGTCAACGACGGACCCGACCACCACGGTGCGGCGGTCTTCACGACCAACCGCGTCGAGGCGGCACCCGTCACGTGGTCCCGGCAGGTCGTGGCCGACGGCCGCGTGGACGCGGTCGTGCTCAACTCCGGCGGCGCCAACGCCTGCACCGGCGCGCGGGGATTCGGCGACACCCACGCCACGGCCGAGCACACCGCGCAGGCCCTCGGTGTCTCCTCCGGGGACGTCGCCGTCTGCTCCACCGGCCTCATCGGGGAGCTGCTCCCGATGGACCGGCTCCTCGCCGGCATCACCACGGCCGCCGAGGGCCTCGGCCCGGACGGCGGGACCACGGCCGCCGAGGCGATCATGACGACGGACACCGTGCCCAAGACCTCGGTGGCCGCCCGGGAGGGCTGGAGCGTCGGCGGCATGGCGAAGGGGGCAGGCATGCTCGCCCCCGCTCTGGCGACGATGCTCGTCGTCGTCACCACCGACGCGGTGACGACCGCCGCGGAGCTGGACGCCGCCCTGCGCGAGGCGACGCGGACCACCTTCGACCGGATCGACTCCGACGGGTGCATGTCGACCAACGACACCGTCCTCGTCATGGCCTCCGGGGCCTCCGGCCGGCAGGTGGGGCATGGTGAGCTGACCGAGGCGCTGCGGGATGTCTGCTCCGACCTGGCCGGCCAGCTCATCGGCGACGCCGAGGGGGCCGCCCACGACATCGAGATCGTCGTGCGGGGTGCCGCGAGCGAGGCGGACGGGCTCGAGGTGGCTCGCAGCATCGCGCGCAACAACCTCTTCAAGTGCGCCATCTTCGGGCGGGACCCCAACTGGGGACGCGTGCTCGCCGCGGTCGGCACGACCTCGGCGACCTTCGAGCCCGACGAGCTCGACGTCACGATCAACGGCGTGACCGTCTGCCGCGCGGGCGGGGTGGGGGAGGACCGCTCGCTCGTGGACCTCGAGGCGCGTGACGTGCGCGTCGAGGTCGACCTGCGGGCCGGGTCGGAGGAGGTCACGGTGCTGACCAACGACCTGACCCACGACTACGTCCACGAGAACTCCGCCTACTCCACCTGACCGAGGACGAGGGACACATGCCCACCGACCCATCCCTGCGCGGGGCCATCGACGCCGCAGCGCTGCGCGTCGCCCGCGGCAAGGCGAGCACGCTCGTCGAGGCACTGCCCTGGCTGGAGCGCTTCCGCGGCGCCCTCGTGGTCATCAAGTACGGCGGCAACGCGATGACCGACCCGGCGCTGAAGGAGGCCTTCGCCAAGGACGTCGTCTTCCTGCGCTACGCCGGGCTGCGGCCCGTCGTCGTGCACGGGGGAGGCCCGCAGATCCAGGCGATGCTGGACCGGCTCGGGTTGGCGAGCGAGTTCAAGGCCGGCCTGCGCGTGACCACACCCGAGGTCATGGAAGTCGTGCGGATGGTGCTCACCGGCCAGGTCGGCCGGGAGCTCGTCGGGCTGCTGAACCAGCACGGCCCGGTCGCGGTCGGCCTCTCCGGCGAGGACGCCGGCCTCTTCGGCGGCCGGCGCCGTTCGGTCCTCGTCGACGGCGAACCGGTCGACCTGGGCCTCGTCGGTGACGTGGAGACGGTCGACCCGACGGCCGTGCTCGACATCCTCGACGCCGGGCGCATCCCCGTCGTCTCGACGATCGCCCCCGACCTCGACGTCGACGGGCAGGTCCTCAACGTCAACGCCGACACCGCGGCCTCCGCGCTGGCGGTCGCGCTGCAGGCGCAGAAGCTCGTCGTCCTCACCGACGTCGAGGGCATCTACGCCGACTGGCCGGACCGCGACTCGCTGCTCTCCCACCTGAGCGCCTCCGGCGCCAGGGAGCTGCTCGAGAAGGTGGCCACCGGCATGATCCCGAAGCTGGAGTCCTGCATCAACGCCGTGACGAAGGGGGTCCCCCAGGCCCACGTCGTCGACGGACGCCAGCCCCACTCCATGCTGCTGGAGATCTTCACCTCCGAGGGGTTCGGGACGATGATCCTCCCCGACGAGGAGGAGGACCAGCAGGACGTCCTCGAAGGGAGCCCGTCGTGACCAACACCGTCTCGCAGGAGCAGGAGGCGCTGCTGCGGCGCTACCGCGAGAGTCACCTCGGCGTCTTCGGCCTGCCGGGGCTCGTCCTCACCCACGGGGACGGTGCCCGGGTGTGGGACTCCGACGGGAACTGCTACCTGGACCTGCTCGGCGGCATCGCGGTCAACGCGCTCGGCCACGGCCACCCCGACCTCGTCGCCGCGATCTCGGAGCAGGCCGCGCAGCTGGTCCACGTGAGCAACTTCTTCACCACCCCGGCGCAGATCGAGGCGGCGGAGTCGTTGCTGCGCGTGGCGGACGCCCCGGAGGGCTCCGGCGTCTTCTTCGCCAACAGCGGATCGGAGGCCGTCGAGGCCGCGATCAAGCTCTCCCGTCGCACCGGCCGCAGCGGTCTCGTCGCCGTCGGCGGCGGCTTCCACGGCCGGACCGTGGGGGCGCTCTCGCTGACCCACAAGGAGGCCTACCGGGCCCCCTTCGAGCCGCTGCTGCCCGAGGTGACCCACGTCCCCGCGGGTGACGTCGAGGCGTTGCGCGCCGCGGTCGACGAGGGGACCGCGATGGTCCTCCTCGAGCCGATCCAGGGCGAGGCGGGCATCGTCCCGACGCCCCCCGGGTACCTGGCCGCGGCCCGCGAGATCACCCGCGAGGCCGGGGCGCTGCTCGTCCTCGACGAGATCCAGACCGGCATCGGGCGCACCGGCGCCTGGTTCGCCCACCAGCACGAGGGGGTCGTCCCCGACGCGATCACCGTGGCCAAGGGGCTCGGCGGGGGAGTGCCGATCGGCGCGCTCGTCACCTTCGGCGAGGAGCTGACCGGGCTGCTGACCGCGGGGCAGCACGGCACCACCTTCGGCGGCAACCCGCTCGCCTGCAGTGCGGCGCTCACGGTGCTGGCCACCATCGAGCGCGACGGCCTCGTCGAGCACGCCGCGGTGGCCGGCCTGGAGCTCGCCCGTGGCGTCACCGACCTGGCCCACCCGCTCGTCGCGGGCGTGCGCGGCGCCGGGCTGCTGCGCGCCGTCGTCCTCGCCCGGCCGATCGCCCGCGAGGTCGCCGTCGTCGCCCGGCGCGAGGGATACATCCTCAACCCGGTCGCGCCCGACACACTGCGTCTCGCGCCGCCACTGACCATCACCACCGAGCAGCTGGCCGGATTCGTCGGAGCCCTCCCGGGCATCCTCGAGCAGGCCGCACAGGAGCAGCCGTGACCAGACACTTCCTCGCGGACGACGACCTGGACGTGCAGGAGCAGGAGAGCATCCTCGACCTCGCCGCGAGGCTCAAGGCCGAGCGTCACCTCATCCAGCCGCTCGCCGGTCCGCAGGCGGTGGCGATCATCTTCGACAAGCCGACGCTGCGCACCCAGCTCTCCTTCACCACCGGGGTCGCCGAGCTCGGCGGCTACCCGATGGTCGTCGACGGCAACCTCGCGCAGATCGGCACGCGCGAGTCGGTCGCCGACGTCGCCCGGGTCGTCGGCAGGCAGGTGGGCGCGATCGTCTGGCGCACCCACGGGCAGGAGCGCATCGAGGAGATGGCCGCCCACGTCGACGTCCCGGTCGTCAACGCCCTCACCGACGACTACCACCCGTGCCAGCTGCTCGCCGACCTGCTCACCGTGCGCGAGCACCTCGGCGGCACCCGGGGCAGGTCACTGACCTACGTCGGCGACGGCGGGAACAACATGGCCCACTCCTACCTGCTGGCCGGCACCCTCGCTGGTATGCACGTGCGCATCGGCACGCCCTCCTCCCACCAGCCGGCCGCCGACGTGGTCCGGCGCGCCGAGGCGATCGCCGAGGAGCAGGGCGGCTCGGTGCTCGTCACCGACGACCCGATCGAGGCGGTGGCCGGAGCCCACGCCGTCGCCACCGACACCTGGGTCTCCATGGGCATGGAGGAGGACAAGGCCGGACGGACCGGCGAGGCGTCCCCCTTCGCCCGCTACTCGCTGACCCGGGAGCTGCTCTCCCACGCGGCGGACGAGGCCATCGCCCTCCACTGCCTGCCGGCCTACCGGGGCCTGGAGATCGAGGCCGAGGTCATCGACGGGCCGCGGTCGGTGGTGTGGGACGAGGCCGAGAACCGGCTGCACGTGCAGAAGGCCGTGCTGGCCTTCCTGCTCGGGGCGATGCCGTGACCGCGACCACCCGGTCCGGCCGCCGCGCCCGGATCACCGAGCTGCTGCGGGAGCACGCCGTCCGCAGCCAGACCGAGCTGCTCACGCTGCTCGCCCGCGACGGGATCGAGGTCACGCAGGCCACGCTGTCACGGGACCTGCTCGAGCTGCGGGCGGAGAAGGTCCGCGCCGGCCGCGACCTGGTCTACGCGGTCCCGGGCGAAGGGGGCGACCGCACCCCCCGGGCCGCGGTGGACCGGGCGGAGGTCGACGACCGGCTCCGGCGGCTCTGCGAGGAGCTGCTCGTCTCCACCGAGGCCAGCGGCCAGCTCGTCGTCGTGCGCACGCCGCCCGGGGCCGCGAACTACCTCGCCTCCGCGATCGACCACGCCCGCCTGCCCGACGTGCTCGGGAGCATCGCCGGCGACGACACGATCATGATCATCACCACCGGGTCGAGCGCCGGGGCCACGTTGGCCACCCGGCTGCTGCGACTCGCCACCGACCCCGCCGCCGAGACCCAGGAGAACCCGTGAGCCCGACCGACCCGACACCGTCCGGAGCCGAGGAGCGTCTCAGCCTGTGGGGCGGACGCTTCGCGGGCGGGCCGAGCGAGGCACTGGCGGCGCTGTCGAAGTCGACGCACTTCGACTGGCGCCTCGCCCCCTACGACATCGCCGGCTCGCGTGCCCACGCCCGGGTGCTGTACTCGGCCGGGCTGCTCGGGGAGGAGCACCTCGAGGCGATGCTGGACGCGCTCCGGCGGCTCGAGGAGGACGTGGTCACCGGGGCCTTCGAGCCCGCGCTCGACGACGAGGACGTCCACACCGCCCTGGAGCGCGGCCTCATCGAGCGGGCGGGCAGCGACGTCGGCGGACGGCTGCGGGCCGGGCGCTCCCGCAACGACCAGGTCGCCACGCTCTTCCGGATGTACCTGCGTGACCACGCCCGCACCGTCTCCGGGATGCTGCTGGAGGTCGTGGCGGCGCTGCTCGACCAGGCCCGGGCCCACATCGACGTCGCCATGCCCGGCCGGACCCACCTGCAGCACGCGCAGCCGGTGCTGCTGAGCCACCACCTCCTCGCCCACGCGTGGGCACTGCTGCGTGACGTCGAGCGCTTCGTCGACTGGGACGAGCGCACCGACTTCAGTCCCTACGGGTCCGGGGCCCTCGCGGGGTCCTCCCTCGGACTGGACCCGGAGGCGGTCGCGGGGGACCTGGGCTTCGCCGCCTCGGTCGAGAACTCCATCGACGGGACCGCCTCGCGTGACTTCGTCGCCGAGTTCTGCTTCGTCGCCGCGATGGCCGCCGTGGACGTCTCCCGGCTCGCGGAGGAGGTCATCCTCTGGGCGACCAAGGAGTTCTCCTTCGTCACCCTCGACGACGCCTTCTCCACCGGGTCGAGCATCATGCCCCAGAAGAAGAACCCCGACGTCGCCGAGCTCGCTCGCGGCAAGGCTGGCCGCCTGGTCGGTGACCTCGCCGGGCTCATGACGACCCTCAAGGCCCTTCCACTGGCCTACAACCGTGACCTGCAGGAGGACAAGGAGCCGGTCTTCGACGCGGTCGACACCCTCGAGCTGCTGCTGCCGGCCTTCGCCGGGATGGTCGCCACCGTCACCTACCACGGGGAGCGGATGGCCTCCTTGGCGCCGCAGGGCTTCTCGCTCGCGACCGACATCGCCGAGTGGCTCGTGCGGCAGGGGGTGCCCTTCCGGGTGGCGCACGAGGTCGCCGGCGGGTGCGTGCGGGTGTGCGAGGAGCGCGGCATCGAGCTGTGGGAGCTCAGCGACGAGGACCTCGCCGGCATCAGCGAGCACCTCACCCCAGCAGTCCGGGAGGTCCTCTCCGTCGAGGGCTCGCTGTCCTCACGGGACGGCAAGGGCGGCACCGCCCCCGCCCGGGTCCGCGAGCAGCTGGAGCGCGCGGCCGCCCTGACCGAGGAGCTGGGGCGGTGGGCACGAGCCCGCCCGAAGGTGCGCTGATCGTGGCCGGGGGAGGGCGTCTCACCCGGGCCGACCTCGCCGGCGACCCGCCGGAGGTGGCCCGAGCGCTGCTGGGCGCCCACCTCGTCGCCGGCGGCGTGACGCTGCGCCTGACCGAGGTCGAGGCCTACTGGGGAGAACACGACCCCGGGTCGCACGGGTACCGGGGCCGCACCCCCCGCACCGAGGTGATGTTCGGCCCGCCCGGCCACCTCTACGTCTACCGCAGCTACGGCATCCACTGGTGCTGCAACGTCGTCTGCGGCTCGAAGGGGGAGTGCGCCGCAGTCCTCCTGCGGGCCGGGGAGGTGCTCGCCGGTGCTGACCTCGTGCGGGAACGGCGGCCGAAGAGCACCGAGCGGGACCTCGCCCGGGGGCCCGGGCGACTCACGAAGGCGGTGGGGATCACCGGTGAGGACGACGGCGCGGCGCTCGTGGGACGGTCGGCCCCCTTCGCCCTGCACAGACCGGACGGGCCGGTCCCGGACCAGCTGGTCCGGACCGG
>NZ_BCSR01000054.1 GCF_001570965.1 Janibacter corallicola NBRC 107790
CCCGCCGCTCCCGTGTCGAGGCGGGCGAGGCCGAGGTCGGGCGGTTGCGCGAGGCCGTCACCACCGCCGTGGCCCGGGCCGAGGAGGCCGAGCGCGAGTTCGCCGGCCTCGAGGGCACGATCGCCGACGAGGAGGGCAGCGAGGAGGACCTGGACCAGACCTACGAGCAGGCCGCCGCCGCGCACGAGGAGGCCGCCGCCGAGGTCGAGCGGATCACCGAGGCCGGCCGCGCCGCCGAGCGGGACCGGCAGTCCGCGCAGGCACGCCTCGAGGCCCTCGAGCTGAGCCTGCGCCGCAAGGACGGGGCCGAGGCGCTGCGCGAGGCGGGCGCGGGGGAGCACGAGATCATCGGTGCGGTGGCCGAGCTCGTCACCGTCACCGGCGGTCACGAGGCCGCCATCGCCGCCGCACTGGACCAGGCGGGCAGCGCCCTCGCCGTCGGCAGTGTCGCCGGTGCTGCCCGGGCGGTCCGCCAGCTGCGCGCCGACGACGCCGGCCGGGCCACCCTCGTCGTGGGCCCCACCGCCAGGACGAGCGAGCACTCCGCGTGGCCGGAGCTGCCCGAGGGAGCGGTGTGGGCCCGGGAGGTCATCGAGGCCGATGCCGCGGTGCGCCCCGCCGTCGAGCAGCTCCTCGACCGGGTCGCGGTCGTCGCGGACGCCGACGCGGCGCTGGCCCTCGTCACCCAGGTGCGGGAGGTCACCGCCGTGACCGCCGAGGGCGACGTCTTCGGGCCCGGACTGGTGCGCGGCGGGTCCAACGCAGCCCCGAGCACCCTGGAGCTGCAGTCGGCCGTCGACGAGACCCGCGAGGCGCTCGCGGAGGCGACCCGGCGCAGCGAGGAGTCCACCTTCGCCCTCACCACCGCGCGCAGCACCCTCACCGAGCGGGAGGAGGCCGTCGAGGCGGCGATGGAGGCCCTGCACGACTCCGACGCCCGCATGGCCGCCGTGGCGGAGAAGCTCGGCGCCCTCGGCACCACCTCGCGCACCGCCCGCGCCGAGGCCGAGCGCACCCGGTCGGCGATCACCGACGTCGAGGCCACCCTCGAGGAGGACCGGGCCGAGCTCGCCCGGCTCGAGCAGCGACTGGCCGAGGCCGCTGCCGAGCCCGAGGAGGAGACCGAGGACCGGGGCGATGACCGGGAGCGGCTCGACGCCGAGGCCGCCGCCGCACGCACCGCCGAGACCGAGGTGCGGCTCTCGCTGCGCACCAAGGAGGAGCGGGCCCGTGCCCTGCACGGCCGGGCCGAGTCCCTCGAGGGGGCGGCCCGCAACGAGATCGCCGCCCGGGAGCGGCTCCGCGAGCGAAGGGAGCGTCGCCGCCAGGAGGCGCAGGTGGCCGCCGCCGTGCGGACAGCGGCCGAGTGGGCCGCTGCGCGGGTCCGTGGGGCGGCCGAGGTCGCCGACCGGGCGAAGGCCGAGGCCGAGCGCGCCCGCTCCGAGCGGGACGAGGCACTGCGCGCCATGCGCACCGAGCTGAACGAGCAGCAGGACGCCCTGCGCGACCTCACCGACGAGGTGCACAAGGACGAGGTGGCCCGGGCCCAGCAGGTCGCCCGCATCGAGACGCTGCAGGCCCGCGCCGTGGAGGAGCTCGGCGTCGAGCCGGAGGTCCTCATGGAGGAGCTCGGCCCGCACCAGCTCGTCCCGCACATCGCCGGGCCCGACGAGGACCCCGAGTCCGAGGACTTCCCCGAGCCGCGACCCTACGTGCGCGCCGAGCAGGAGAAGCGCCTCAAGAAGGCCGAGCGCGGGCTGCGCGCCCTCGGCAAGGTCAACCCCCTCGCGCTCGAGGAGTACGCGGCGCTGGAGGAGCGCCACACCTTCCTCACCACCCAGCTGGAGGACCTGCGCCAGTCCAAGAAGGACCTGCTCGGGATCGTCGCCGAGATCGACGAGCGGGTCGAGCAGGTCTTCGCGGACGCCTTCGCCGACACCGCTGAGCAGTTCAAGGTCGTCTTCTCGCGGCTCTTCCCCGGTGGTGAGGGCCGACTCGTGCTCACCGACCCGGACGACATGCTCACCACGGGCATCGACGTCCAGGCCCGGCCCCCGGGGAAGAAGGTGGGGCGGCTCTCGCTGCTCTCGGGAGGGGAGCGCTCCCTCGTCGCCGTGGCGACCCTCGTCGCGATCTTCAAGGCCCGGCCCTCGCCCTTCTACATCATGGACGAGGTGGAGGCCGCCCTGGACGACACCAACCTCGGCCGCCTCATCGGGCTCTTCGAGGAGCTGCGCGACTCCAGCCAGCTGATCGTCATCACCCACCAGAAGAAGACGATGGAGGTCGCCGACGCCCTCTACGGCGTCTCGATGCGCGGTGACGGCATCACGACGCTCGTGAGCCAGCGGCTGCGCGAGGTGCGACACCTCGAGGAGCCGCAGTCGGCCTGACCCGGCGGGTCGAGTTGAGCACGCCTGCCCGTGCGTAGCAACATGAAGGCATGACTGCCATCATCGTGGGACTTCTCCTCACACTGGCGTTGTCCATCGCGGTGATGGCCGTCGTGTTCATCCCCGCACGCCGCCAGGGCCGGGACATCCTCACCGCACGCGGGGAGCGCGTCGTGGTCAGGGTGCGGATGAGCGCGGACAGTGCCGCCAAGGGTACCTCCGGCCTGATGCCCGGTGGCAGGAAGAAGGCCTCATGAGCGCCGGGACGCCCCAGCTGCGCGGACCGGTCGACACCTCGGTCCGCCCGCAGGACGACCTCTTCGGCCATGTGAACAACCACTGGCTCGAGGCCGTCGAGATCCCCGCCGACCGCGGGCGCTACGGCGTCTTCGACGTGCTGCGCGAGCGGGCGGAGGCGGACGTGCGCGAGCTCATCGAGGAGGTCGCCGACAAGGCGCCGGAGGAGGCCACCGAGGTCGAGGCCAAGGTGGGCGCGCTCTACCGCTCCTTCCTCGACGAGGGGCGGGCCGACGAGCTGGGGGCGGGCCCCCTTCGCCCGCTGCTGGAGGCGGTCGACGAGGTGACCTCCGTCGCCGACCTCGTCACGCTGACCGGCCGGCTGACCCGAGACGGCGTCCCCGGCTTCGTGCTGCCCTTCGTGAACACCGACGACAAGGACTCCTCCCGCTACGTCGTCTACCTCGAGCAGGGCGGTCTCGGGCTGCCGGACGAGGCCTACTACCGCGAGGAGCAGCACGCCGAGACCCTCGCCGCCTACCGCGGGCACGTCGCGCGGCTGCTCGCCCTCACCACCGACCAGGGCGAGGAGGCGGCCGCCGAGGTCGCCGGGCGCGTCGTCGACCTCGAGACCCGCCTCGCCGGCGAGCACTGGGACCGGGTGACCAACCGGGACCCCGTCAAGACCTACAGCCTGCTGGACGCCGAGGCGCTCGCCGACCTGGCCCCCGCGATCGACTGGGGCGCCTGGGCCACGGCACTCGGGGCGACGGCCCCCTTCGCCGAGGCCGTCGTGCGCCAGCCGGACTTCCTCCACGGCCTGTCCACCGCGCTGGACGAGGTGGACCTCGCGACCTGGCGGGACTGGCTGCGCTGGCGCGTCGCCTCGACCTTCGCCTCCTTCCTGCACGCCGAGGCCGTCGAGGAGGAGTTCGACTTCGTCGGGCGCACCCTCTCGGGCATCCCCGAGCAGCGGGCCCGCTGGAAGCGCGGCGTCTCGCTCGTCGACGCCTCCCTCGGCGAGGCCGTCGGCGAGCTCTACGTCGCCAGGCACTTCCCGCCGGCCGCCCGGGAGCGGATGAACGAGCTCGTCGACAACCTCGTCGAGGCCTTCCGCCGCTCCTTCGCCCACTCCACGTGGATGGGGGAGGAGACCCGGGAGAGGGCCGCCGAGAAGCTTGCGGCCTTCACCCCCAAGATCGGCCACCCCGTGACGTGGCGGGACTACTCCGCCCTGCAGGTCCGGGAGGGCGACCTCGTGGGCAATGTGCGCCGGGTCGCGGCCTTCGAGGTCGACCGGGAGCTGCGCAAGCTGGGCGGACCGGTGGACCGTGACGAGTGGTTCCTCACCCCGCAGACGGTCAACGCCTACTACAACCCGGGGCTGAACGAGATCGTCTTCCCCGCCGCGATCCTGCAGCCGCCCTTCTTCGACGCGGAGGGCGACGACGCCGACAACTACGGCGGCATCGGTGCGGTCATCGGCCACGAGATCGGGCACGGCTTCGACGATGCCGGGTCGACCTTCGACGGCCGGGGCAACCTGCGCGACTGGTGGACCCCCGAGGACCGCGAGGCCTTCGAGGAGCGGCGTGATGCCCTCATCGAGCAGTTCGACCGGCAGGAGACCCGGCACGCGCCCGGGTACACCGTCAACGGTGCCCTGACCGTCGGGGAGAACATCGGGGACATCGGCGGGCTGGCCATCGGGCACGCCGCCTACCGGATCGCCGTCGGGGAGCGCGCGGAGCAGGTCGGCGAGGACGGGCTGACCGGCGAGCAGCGCTTCTTCACGAACTGGGCGCGGGTCTGGTGCGGCGACGCGCGCACCGAGGAGGCCGTGCGGCTGCTGGCCGTCGACCCCCACAGCCCCCAGGACGTGCGCGGCAACGCGGTGCGCAACATCGACGCCTTCCACGAGGTGTACGCCACGACGGAGGGCGACGGCATGTGGCTGGCGCCGGAGGAGCGGGTCTCCCTCTTCTGAGCGGGCACACTGGGGCCATGCCCCGCGACCGCAACCCCCAAGGACGTCCGGAGAACTCCCGCCCCCGTGACGGGCTGGGCCGGCCCCTGCCGTACGGCAGCACCGCTGTCACCCCGGTCCCGCCCGGGCCGCGCCCGCCGGAGCAGGCGATCGACGTGGCACAGGAGCTGCTGGACCGGGAGCGTCCCTTCCAGGCGCACGAGGTGCTCGAGGACCAGTGGAAGGCCTCCGGCCCGGGGGAGCGGGACCTGTGGCAGGGCCTGGCCCAGCTGTGCGTGGCCCTGACCCACCAGCGCCGCGGCAATGCGAAGGGGGCCACCGCCCTCGCGGTGCGCGCGGCCGAGCGCGTCGGCGGGTTCGCCGACGCGCCGCCGCACGGGCTGGACGTCGCCGGCCTGGTCTCGTGGGCCGGGAGGCTGGCCGAGGAGCCCGAAGGAGAGACCCCGGTCCCCGGGCTGCGAGGATGATCCCCGTGATGGGAATCGACACGCTGATTGAGTACATCGCCGTCGCCGTCGGCCTGGTGGTCATCCTCGGAGGACTCGCGGTCGGCCTGCTGCGCGGCCGGGGTGGCAAGGACAAGGAGCTGCCGCAGCAGCACCGGCCACCGGAGCGCCCCAAGGGCACCACCGACCACCGCAGCGGCTCGATCGTCCTCGACCGGCCGAGCGACCACGCCAAGCCGCAGGCGCCCCCGGAGGAGCCCGCAGCCCCGGAGGAGCCGGCGCCGAAGGCCGAGCCCGAGACCGAGCCGGCGGAGCCCGAGGCCGAACGGGCCCCTGAGCCCGAGCAGACGGAGGAGCCGGAGGTCCCCGTCGAGGGGGACGCCCCCGAACGCGCCCGCACCGCACCGCCCGCCCCGGAGCCGGAGACCGCGGAGCCGCTGGAGCCCGCCGAGCCCGAGGCCGAGCCGGCGGAGGACGAGGGGGCGACGGACGAGGAGCTCGAGTCACTCGACACCACGGCCGTCACGCCCGAGCAGGCCGCGGAGGAGCCGGCGCTGGAGACCCCGGCCCCCACCCGGGACCGGATGCGCAACCTGCGGGTGCGCCTCGCCCGCTCCAACGGTGCGATCGGCAAGGGCCTGCTGGCGCTGCTCTCCCAGGGCAGCCTGAGCGAGGAGGACTGGGAGGACGTCGAGGACACCCTGCTGGCCGCCGACCTCGGCATCGAGCCGACGACCGAGCTCGTGGACTCCCTTCGCGAGCACGTCTCCGTCGACGGGACCACCGACCCGGAGGTTGCCAAGGACTGGCTCTACCAGGACATGCTGCAGCTGGTCGACCCGAGCATGGACCGCGGGCTGGCCGCCAGCCGTGTCGACGGGCGCCCGGCCTGCATCCTGGTCGTGGGTGTCAACGGCACCGGCAAGACGACCACCGTCGGCAAGCTCGCCCGCGTGCTCGTGGCCAACGACCGCGACGTCGTCCTCGGCGCGGCCGACACCTTCCGCGCCGCCGCCGCGGACCAGCTGGAGACCTGGGGCGCCCGCGTCGGCGTGCCGACCATCCGCAGCGACCGGGAGGGGGCCGACCCGGCCGCCGTGGCCTTCGACGCCGTGAAGGCCGGCGCGGACACCGAGTCCGACGCGGTGATCATCGACACCGCCGGCCGGCTGCACAACAAGGTGGGTCTCATGGACGAGCTGGCCAAGGTCAAGCGCGTCATCGAGAAGCAGAGCCCGATCGACGAGGTGCTCCTCGTCCTCGATGCCACGACGGGGCAGAACGGCCTGGCGCAGGCGAAGGTCTTCGCCGAGGCGGTCGACATCACCGGTGTGGTGCTCACCAAGCTCGACGGGACCGCCAAGGGCGGCATCGTCGTCGCGGTGCAGCGCACCCTGGGCGTGCCGGTCAAGCTCGTCGGCCTCGGTGAGGGTGCGGACGACCTGGCCCCCTTCGTGCCGGAGGCCTTCGTCGACGCCATCGTCGGCTGACCACCGCCCGCCAGCGACGCGAGGGCCCCACCGCCGATCGGCGGTGGGGCCCTCGTGCCCGCGGGCGTCAGCTGTACTGGTTGAAGGTGAAGTACGCGCGGACCCGGTCACCGTCGATGACGGCCCACTCCACCGTGACGTGGATGTTGGAGGTCCCGGACCCGCTGCGGGCCGGTCCCTCGCAGGTGGCGGTGCGGCCCTCGACGTAGACGAGGTCGTTCGAGCAGGAGACCTCGGAGACGGGGTAGCCGGTCTTCCGCGCGATCTGGCTCTCCAGCTGCGAGGAGTCCAGCGTGTAGCTGGGGTCGGTGTTCGGCGTGGAGCCGGCCGGGGTGGGCGGCACGCTCTGGGACTCCCCGAAGGTCGGCTCGCTGCTGCTCGGCGAGCTGGTCGGGGACTCGCTCGTCGTCGAGGAGTCGGTCTCCTCATCGGTCGTGGACTCGCTCTCGTCGTCCGAGGACTCGTCGGTCGAGTCCTCGCTGCTCGAGCTGCTGCTGGAGTCGCTCTCGTTCACGAGGTAGACGGCGCCGCCGCCACAGCCGCAGATGAGCAGCAGCGCGACGACCGCTCCCGCGATCCAGGCCCAGACCGGGACGCCCCCGCTCTTCTGCGGCGGCTGGCCGTAGCCTCCGCCGTAGCCGGACGGGTCCTGGCCGTAGGCCGGCTGCCCGGGCTGGCCCTGACCGTACGGCGGCTGGCCGGGCTGGCCCTGCCCGAAGGGGTTGTGGTCCGGTCGTCCCGGTCCTGGTGGGGGCGGAGGTGGCGTCGTCATGGGTCTCCCTACTGCTGGTTCGTCCCGGAGGAAGAACATGCCGGCGTCCCCCCCCGGGAGCATGTAACGGTGTCCGGCAACCCAACCGTAAGCGAGGGCGGCCAGGGTGCGGGGACCCGGCAGCGTGATGATCACCCCCGCCGGACGTGCCCACCAGCGCGAGGCACGCAGCAGCGCGGCCACCGCCTCGTGGCCCGAGGCGATGAGGCCGTCGGCGGAGACCCACTGCAGGGCCTCCTCGCACTGCTGCCGGGTCAGCCCCAGCCGGCCCAGCTCCGCCTCCTGGAAGGGCACGACGTCGAAGTCGCCGGGGCGGCCCCGCAGCCACCGCCGGACCAGCCGGGCGAAGGAGCTGCACACGCCGCAGCCACCGTCGAAGACGAGCACGGCTCGCATGGTCCCTCCTCCTGCTGGTGGTCCCGGCCTCAGACCGCGGCCTGCGTGAAGCTGAGGTAGAACTCGACGTTCTCCGGGCCGGTCACCACGGCCCAGTCCACCTCGACGTCGACCTCCAGGTCCGTCCCGCCGGGGGTGCTGCGGGTGCACGTCGTCGAGCTGTCCTCGACGAGCACCAGGTCCTCGGGGCAGGAGATCTCCTCCGCGGCCGCGCCGTCCAGACCGCTGGCCACGTGCTGCTCGACACGCTGGGCGGGCAGCAGCACGCTGGCGTCGGTGTTCGGCGGGGCGTCCGGCGGCGGCTCCGAGCCCCCGTGCGTCGTCGGGGACGAGGAGGACTCCTGGTCCGCGTAGAGGACGACCCCGGCGACGGCCGTGCCCACGCAGCAGAGCAGCACCAGCAGCGCGACGACCCCGCCGATCACCCACGCCCACACCGGCAGGCCCCTGCGCTGCGGGACGAAGGGGGACCCCCCGGCGTAGGGGTGGCCGGGCCACGGTGGAGGCGGTGTGCTCATCAGCGGCCACGGTAGGCCAGCGCGGGCACCGGCGGTGCCCGAGGGTGTGCACGGACCGGCCGCCACAGCAGATAGCCTTGGGCGGGTGTTCACCAGCCTGTCCGACCGCCTGACCGCGACCTTCAAGAATCTCCGCGGCAAGGGGCGCCTGTCCGAGTCCGACGTCAACAAGACCGTCCGGGACATCCGGATGGCCCTCATCGACGCGGACGTGGCGCTGCCCGTCGTCAAGGAGTTCACGAAGGCGGTGCGCCACCGGGCCACCGGCGCCGAGGTGTCCCAGGCGCTCAACCCGGCCCAGCAGGTCATCAAGATCGTCAACGAGGAGCTCGTCGAGATCCTCGGTGGCAACACCCGCACGATCCAGCTGGCCAAGCGGCCGCCGACCGTCATCATGCTCGCTGGCCTGCAGGGCTCGGGCAAGACCACCTTCGCCGGCAAGCTCGGTGCCTGGCTGAAGGAGCAGGGCCACACCCCCCTGCTCGTCGCCGCGGACCTGCAGCGCCCCAACGCCGTCACCCAGCTCGAGGTCACCGGTGAGCGTGCCGGCGTGCCGGTCTTCGCGCCCGAGCGCGGCAACACCGGTGGCCACGACGCGACGCTGGAGAGCGGCGAGGGCACCCGTTCCTTCGGTGATCCGATCTCGGTGAGCCGGGCGGGTGTGGCGCAGGCCGAGAGCCAGCACCACGACGTCGTCATCATCGACACCGCCGGTCGGCTGGCCGTCGACGCCGACCTCATGCAGCAGGCCGCGGACATCCGGGCCGCCGTCGAGCCGGACGAGGTCCTCTTCGTCATCGACGCGATGATCGGTCAGGCGGCCGTCGAGACCGCCAGCGCCTTCCTCGACGGGGTCGACTTCACCGGTGTCGTGCTCTCCAAGCTCGACGGTGACGCCCGCGGTGGCGCCGCCCTGTCCGTCGCCGGCACGACCGGCCGCCCGATCATGTTCGCCTCGACCGGCGAGACCGTCCGGGACATCGAGGTCTTCCACCCCGACCGCATGGCCAGCCGGATCCTCGACATGGGTGACGTGCTCACCCTCATCGAGCAGGCCGAGCGCGCCTTCGAGCGGGGCGAGGCCGAGGAGATGCAGCGGAAGTTCCTCGCCGAGGAGGACTTCACGCTCGATGACTTCCTGCAGCAGATGGCCGCCGTGAAGCGGATGGGCTCGCTGAAGTCGATGCTGAAGATGATGCCCGGCATGGCGCAGAACGCCGCTGCCCTCGACGCCCTCGACGAGCGGGAGTTCGACCGGGTGGAGGCCATCGTGCGCTCGATGACCCCCTTCGAGCGCAGCCACCCCAAGCAGATCAACGGCTCCCGCCGGGCCCGCATCGCCAAGGGCTCCGGTGTGCAGGTGAGCGAGGTCAACCAGCTCCTCGAGCGCTTCGGCCAGGCGCAGAAGATGATGAAGCAGATGGCGCGCGGCGGTGGCATGCCCGGTATGCCGGGGGCACCCGGCGGCGGCGCGGGCGGGGGCCGCAAGAAGGGCAAATCCCAGCAGCGCAAGAAGAAGGGCAAGTCCGGCAACCCCGCCAAGCGGGCCCAGCAGGAGCGGGAGGCCGCCGAGCGCGCCCGGCAGCGCTCCGCCGGCTCGGCCGGGTCCGCCTTCGGCGGTGGTGGACAGGGGGCCGGCGTGCCCGACCCCTCCGAGATCGACCCCTCCCAGCTGCCGAAGGGGTTCGAGAAGTTCCTCGGGAAGTGAGGGGCGATGCGCCTGCACCACACGAGCACGGGTGAGACGGGCCCACGGATCGCCTTCTGCCACGGCCTGTTCGGCCAGGGACGCAACTGGAGCCAGATCGCCAAGGGGCTGGAGGACGTCGCCCGGCCGACCACCTTCGACCTGCCCGACCACGGGCGCTCGCCGTGGACCGAGCACTTCGACTACGTGGACATGGCCGAGGTCCTCGCCGAGAACCTCACCGCCATCGGCGGGGAGGAGCCGTGGATCGTCGTCGGCCACTCCATGGGCGGCAAGGTCGTCATGCTGCTCGCGCTGCTGCACCCGGAGATCGTGGACCGCCTCGTCGTCGTGGACATGGCCCCCGTGGACTCCTCCGGGGGCAGTGAGTTCCGCGGGTACATCGACGGCATGGCGGCTCTGGACCTGGAACGCATCGGCAGCCGCGCGGAGGCCGACGCGGCGATGACCCCGGTGGCCGCCGACCCCGGCGTGCGCTCCTTCCTGCTGCAGAACCTGCGGCGCGAGGGCACGGGGTGGCGCTGGCAGGCCAACCTGGAGGTCCTCGGGCGCGACCTGGACCGGATCACCGGCTGGCCCGCGGAGCGGGTGGCGGGCCTGGCCCCCTTCGAGGGGACGGTGCTGTGGCTGGCGGGGGAGCGCTCCGCCTACGCCGACGAGGCCCACGAGGGGGCCATGCGGGCCCTCTTCCCCCGGACCCGCAGGGTCGTGGTCAAGGGGGCCGGCCACTGGGTGCACTCGGAGAAGCCGGACACCACCCTCGCGGCGCTGCGGGCACTCGTCACCGCCGACTGACCCCTCTCGCCGTGGGAGGCCCGGTGTGATGGAGTGGAGGAGGACACCTCGTCGACCGGAAGGACGCCCATCATG
Organism: Janibacter corallicola NBRC 107790; assembly: GCF_001570965.1. Taxonomy (GTDB): domain Bacteria; phylum Actinomycetota; class Actinomycetes; order Actinomycetales; family Dermatophilaceae; genus Janibacter; species Janibacter corallicola. The sequence continues at coordinate 10,818 of NZ_BCSR01000054.1, forward strand.
GCCCGCATCGTCGTCATCGGTGGTCACGGCAAGATCGCCATGCAGCTGCACCCACAGCTCGTCGAGGCCGACCACCGGGTCACCGCCGTCGTGCGCAATCCGGACCACGTCGCCGAGGTCGAGGGCACCGGAGCCCACGCCGTCGTCGCGGACGTCGAGCAGCTCGACACCGACGCCTTCGCCGAGCTCGTCGGGGGCCATGACGCGATCGTCTGGTCCGCCGGAGCCGGTGGCGGGAACCCCGCCCGCACCAAGGCCGTCGACGAGGAGGCGGCCATCCGCTCGATGGACGCCGCCGCCGCGGCCGGGGTGGGCCGCTACGTCATGGTCTCCTACAACGGGGCCGGCCCGGACCACGGCGTGGACCCGCAGACCCCCTTCTGGCACTACGCCGAGGCCAAGGCGAAGGCCGACGAGCACCTGCGTGGCACGAACCTGGACTGGACGGTCCTCGGCCCGAGCAAGCTCACCGACGGCCCCGCGACCGGCTCGATCAACGTTGCCGGTCGGGCCGAGGGCAGCGGCGAGGTCTCCCGCGCGAACGTCGCCCGGGTGATCGCGGAGTCCCTCGAGGCCAACGGCACCGTCGGCCGCACGATCGAGTTCCACGACGGCGGCACGCCCATCGGCGACGCCCTGCGGTGAGCGAGCCCGGGCCGATAGTGTCGGGCCATGGCTGATGTGCTCCACGTCACGGGTGAGATCCTGCTCTCCGAGGAGGAGAGCGTCGGTGAGCTGTGGGTCGTCGACGGGCGGATCTCCTTCACGCCGCCGACGTCCGGTGAGGTCGAGACGGTCCACGGCTTCGTGCTGCCGGGGTTCGTCGACGCCCACTGCCACGTGGGGCTGGACGCCCACGGCGCGGTCGACGACGAGACGAGCGAGGCCCAGGCGCTCACCGACCGGGACGCCGGCACCCTGCTGATCCGCGACGCGGGCTCGCCCGCCGACACCCGCTGGATCGACGAGCGGGACGACCTGCCGAAGGTCATCCGAGCCGGCCGGCACATCGCCCGGCCCAAGCGCTACATCCGCAACTTCGCGCACGAGGTCGAGCCCGAGCAGCTCGTCTCCCGGGTGCGGGCCGAGGCGCGCGCCGGGGACGGGTGGGTCAAGCTCGTCGGCGACTGGATCGACCGCGAGCGCGGCGACCTCGGTCCGCTGTGGCCGAGGGAGGTGCTCACCGAGGCGATCGCCGTGGCCCACGAGGAGGGGGCCCGGGTGACCGCGCACTGCTTCGGCGAGGAGTCGCTCGCCGACTTCGCCGCCGCGGGCACCGACTGCATCGAGCACGCGACCGGGCTGCTGCCGGAGACGATCCAGACCTTCGCCGACCAGGACATCGCCATAGTCCCGACGCTGGTCAACATCGAGACCTTCCCGCAGATCGCGGCGCCCGCGCAGGAGAAGTTCCCCGACTACCACCGGCACATGCTCGACCTGCACGCGCGGCGCTACGAGACCATCGCCGCCGCCCGCGAGGCCGGGGTGCGGGTCTACGTCGGGACCGACGCGGGTGGCTCGCTGCCCCACGGGCTCGTCGCGCAGGAGATGGAACAGCTGACTCGGGCCGGGTTCTCCTCCCCGGAGGCACTCGCCGCGGGAACCTGGGGAGCCCGCGAGTGGCTGGGGCGTCCCGGCATCCACGAAGGGGAGGACGCCGACCTCGTCGTCCTGGCCGAGGACCCCCGCGCGGACGTGCGCACCTGCCTGGACCCGGAGCACGTGATCCTGCGGGGCGCCCGGGTGGCGGGGCGGTAGTCGCCTACACCTCCACCCGAGGGGTGGTCGGAGCCTCCTGCTGCTCGGGCGACTCCACGGCCGCCTTCTCCCGCCGGTGGGCACGTACGGCGACCGTCACGGCACCCAGCCAGACCGCGGTCACCGCGGCGTACATCCCCGGGCCGACGAGCGCGTCGCCCCCGATCGCGAGCAGGAAGGTGCGCGCATTCGTGACCAGGATGAGGCCGCCGACGAGGGTGCCCATGACGCGGGCCGGCATGAGCCGCACGACCCAGGCGGCGAAGGGGGCGGCGACGACACCGCCGAGCAGCAGCGCCCCGACGATCGTGAAGGGGATCTCGGAGGTGCTCAGTCCGAGCAGGAAGCCGGCGCTGGCACCGAGGGTGACGACGAACTCGGCGGCGGCCATGGTGCCGACCACCTTCCGCGGTTCCATCCGACGCGACGCGAGCAGCGTCGAGGACCCGACCGGGCCCCAGCCGCCACCACCGACGGCGTCGAGGAAGCCGGCCACCACGGCCAGCGGGGAGAGGAACCACCGGGGCAGGCCGCCCGCCCGGACGGTCGGGCCCGACCGGTCGAAGGCGAACCGGGTCAGGATGTAGACCCCCATCCCGAAGAGGATGACCGCCACGACGGGCGTCGCGGCGTCGGCGGGGATCGAGGTGAGGAAGGTCGCTCCCACGAAGGCCGAGAGCCCACCCGGAACCGCCAGCCAGAGGATCTTGCCCCAGTCGATGTTGCCGAAACGCCAGTGGGAGAGGCCCGAGGCGGCGCTCGTGCCGATCTCGGCCAGGTGGGTGCTCGCCGAGGCGACGGCCGGGGAGATGCCGCCGGTCAGGAGCACCGTGGTCGAGGTGATCCCGAAGGCCATCCCGAGCGCGCCGTCGACCAGCTGGCCGGCGAGGCCCGCCAGGGCGATGAGAAGCAGCATGCGCATGTGCGGTTCCTTCACGGTGAGGTTGAAGTCCCATAACTCCGACATGTCCAGTGGGAGTTATGGGAGTTGTCTACCGTGGGCCGACCTCGCGCGTCAAGGAGCCGCGGCGGGGCCACCCCCTTCGCCCGCCACCCTTCGGTGAGAATGGGGGGCATGCACATCTCCGCCCGCTCGGACTACGCGGTCCGCGCCATGCTCACCCTCGCGGGACTCGACGAGGGCTCGCGGGTGTCGGTCGTGCGGCTGGCGGAGGAGCAGGACCTGCCGCGCAAGTTCCTCGAGACGATCCTCTCGGACCTGCGCCGGGCCTCCCTCGTCACGAGCCGCATGGGCGCCGGGGGCGGCTACTCGCTGGCGCGCCCGGCGGGGGAGATCCACGTCGGTGACGTCATCCGGGCGGTGGACGGGCCGCTGGCCGAGGTGCGCGGCGAGCGCCCCCAGGCCACGACCTACGACGGGGCCGCCGCCCACCTGCAGGCCGTGTGGGTCGCGGTGCGGGCCAGCGTCCGCTCGGTCCTGGACGCCACGACCCTGGCCGACGTGGTCTCCGGCGACCTGCCGGAGGGTGTCCGCCGCGCCCTCGAGCTGCCCGGGGCGTGGGAGAACCGCTGACCGATTGGGGCGGGGGGCCCGGGCTCTGGCAGAATGGCCCGCTGTACCCGTGCGCCGCGACCCCTCTCGCTGCGGCGGACGCCTACACCCCGAGCAGTCGGTACCCCGCGTGTCCCCACCCGGTCTCGCCGCTGCTCATGACACAGGAACAGGAGACCACTCACGTGGCCGTCAAGATTCGCCTGAAGCGGATGGGCAAGATCCGCGCCCCCTTCTACCGCGTCGTCGTCATGGACTCCCGCACCAAGCGGAACGGTCGTGCGATCGAGGAGATCGGGCTGTACCACCCCACCGAGGAGCCCTCGGTGGTCAAGATCGACGGGGAGCGTGCGCGGTACTGGCTCTCCCAGGGCGCCCAGCCCACCGAGGCCGTCGCCGCGCTGCTGAAGCTCACCGGTGACTGGCAGCAGTTCAAGGGCGAGGCCGCCCCCGAGAGCTCGCTCAAGGCCCCCGAGGCCAGGCCGTCCAAGAAGGAGCTCTACGAGGCCGCCCTCGCCGGCTCCGACAAGGAGGCCAGCGAGCACGAGGCCATCACCTCCAAGAAGAAGGCCGACAAGGAGGCCGCCAAGGAGCAGGCCGCCGACGAGCCGGCCGCGAAGGACGACGCCCCGAGCGCCCCCGCCGAGGCACCCGCAGAGAACCCCGAGGCCTGACGTGCTCGACGAGGCGCTCGAGCACCTGGTCACCGGGATCGTCGACCACAAGGACGACGTCGTCGTCCGGAGCAAGAACCTGCGCCGCGGCCAGGTCCTCGAGGTGCGCGTGCACCCCGACGACCTCGGCCGGGTGATCGGCCGCTCCGGCCGCACCGCCTCGGCGCTGCGCACCGTCCTCGGCGCCCTCTCCGACGGCGAGAAGATCCGGGTCGACATCGTCGACACCGACCGCGAGGGCTGAGCCCCACCGGTCGCCACGCGTTGGGAGCCTGCACCCGAACCGGGTGCAGGCTCCCTTCGTCATGTCGTGGGCACGTAGGTTGTGCCCATGACACCCGACCACGGCGCCGTCGTCGCCCGCATCGGCAAGCCGCACGCGTTGCGCGGTGAGGTCACCGTGCAGCTGCACACCGACGACCCCGAGCGGCGCCTCGTGCCCGGCGCCGTCTTCGCGACGGTCGCCGAGCCGGGCTCCGGCGTGCCCCGCGAGCTCACCCTCGCCACCGCCCGCGTGCACCGGGGGATCTGGCTGCTCGGCTTCGAGGGGATCCCGGACCGGACCGGGGCGGAGTCGCTGCGCGGCACCCGGCTGGTGCTGCCGGAGGACGCCGAGGACGACGAGGAGGGCTGGTACGAGCAGGACCTCGCGGGTCTGCAGGCGATCGCCCCCGACGGCAGCGTGGTCGGGGAGGTCGTCGGGCTCGACCTCGGCGCCGCCCAGGACCGGTTGCGGGTGCTCCGTCCGGACGGGAAGGAGGCACTCGTCCCGCTCGTCGCCCAGATCGTGCCCGACGTGGACCTCGAGGCCGGCGTCGTGGTCGTCGACGCCCCGCCCGGCCTGCTCGACCTGGACTCGCTGGAGGACTGAGCGGGTGCGCATCGACGCCGTCACGATCTTCCCCGACTACCTGGCCGCCCTCGACCTCTCGCTCATCGGCAGGGCTCGCCGCGAGGGCATCATCGACCTGCGGGTGCACGACCTGCGCGACTTCACCCACGATCGCCACCGCACCGTCGACGACACGCCCTACGGCGGCGGCGCCGGCATGGTGATGAAGGCCCAGCCGTGGAGCGAGGCACTCACCCACGTCCTCGACTCCGCCGACGGCCGCAGCGGTCCGGCGCCGGTGCTGCTCGTCCCCGGCCCCGGTGGCGAGCGCTTCACCCAGGCGAGCGCGCGGGAGCTGGCGAAGGCTCCGTGGCTGGCCTTCGCCTGCGGCCGCTACGAGGGCATCGACGAGCGGGTGTACGAGTGGGCCGCCGAGCGGATGGAGGTGCGCGTCGTCTCCCTCGGCGACTACGTCCTGAACGGGGGAGAGGTGGCCGTCCTGGCCATGGTCGAGGCGATCGGCCGCCTCCTGCCGGGCGTGGTCGGCAATGCCGAGTCGCTGGTCGAGGAGTCCCACGAAGGGGGCCTGCTGGAGTACCCGATCTACACCAAACCGGCGACGTGGGACGGTGGCGACGGGGTGGAGCGCGTGGTCCCGGAGGTCCTCCTCGGCGGCAACCACGCAGCCATCGCGGACTGGCGACACCGGCAGCGGCTCGAGCGGACCGCGGCCCGGCGGCCCGACCTGCTCCACGACGCCGCCACGACCGGTGGCCTGGCCGACCTCGACCACGCGGTCGCGACCCCCGCCGACGCCGCCGAGCTGGCCGTGCTGCAGAAGGCCTGCTGGATCGAGATGGTCGCCCCCGTCGAGAACTGGTGGGGGGCGCCGGCCGAGGACGCGGACACCGTGGCGGCGGACCTCGAGCACTGGAGCACCCACGTCTTCCGCTCCGGCGGGCGGCTCGTCGGCTCGGTCCGGGTGCGCCGGGACCCGACCGAGCCCAGGACGTGGCAGATCGGCCGGCTGATGGTCGTCCCCGACCTGCAGGGGCGTGGGCTGGGCCGGGAGCTGCTCGCCCTCGCCGAGTCGCTGGCGCCCCCGGACGTGGACACCTACTGGCTGAACACCGGCGCCGACCAGCAACGCCTGCTGCGGATCTACCGCAAGGCCGGCTACCGCATCAGCGGCGAAGGGGAGGGCCCGGGCACGGTGGACCTCACGCGCCGAGCATGATCCTCGTCGGCAGCCGCGGCCGGCCGCCACGTCAGGTCGGGCCGCGATTTCCGGTCGCGGCCCGACCTCTGGCAGAATCGTCCATCGCGCTCCTCTAGAGCCGCCCCTGCCACAGGGGGAGTACCGGATCGACATCGCGACTGCGATGACCCCGGTGCGCGGCGGCGAGTGCACTCCTCCCAGGAACACGAGGGCGGGCGACCTGTGGCGCCTGCAGGAAGCGACAGCGCCATGCAGCGTTTCGACGAGATCGACAAGAAGTCCATGCGGGACGACGTCCCCAGCTTCGGCCCCGGTGACACCGTGAAGGTGCACGTCAAGGTCGTCGAGGGCAACCGCAGCCGTGTCCAGGTCTTCCAGGGCGTGGTCATCCGCATCCACGGTGCCGGTGTCGGTGAGACCTTCACCGTCCGCAAGGTCTCCTTCGGTGTCGGTGTGGAGCGCACCTTCCCGGTGCACACCCCCTCCGTCGAGAAGATCGAGGTGGCCACCCGCGGTGACGTCCGCCGCGCGAAGCTGTACTACCTGCGCGACCGCGTCGGCAAGGCCGCCCGCGTCCGCGAGAAGCGGGAGACCTCCTCCAAGTGACGGCCCCCGCCCGAGCGGTCTGCGGCTGACCCACGTGCCCACGGACCCTGCCCGGACGGGCCATGACCCGACCCCCGCCGAGCCATCGGCGGGGG
>NZ_BCSR01000055.1 GCF_001570965.1 Janibacter corallicola NBRC 107790
GGCGGGTGGCGTCCTCGTCGGTGCGCAGGCCGAGCCGCTCGCCCATGACGAGCCGCACGTCGGTCATGGCCACGAGCACGGCGGGTGCCTGCGCCCGGGTGAGGACCCACCGGTCCTCCTCGACCGCGCGCAGGGTGTCGATCATGGTCGTGAGGTTGGCGTGCTTGCGCTGGCGCAGCCCCTGCTCGGTGAAGCGCCGGAACTCGGCGGCCTCCTGCTCGTCCTCCCGGTTGCCGGTCGGGAAGAGCCGGTCCAGGGCCGGGTCGCGGTCCTCCCCGAGCCCGAAGGCGCGGTCCGGCACGCCGGCGCCGCCGGCGCCGTCCTCGGTGTCGGTGGCCAGGTCGCCGAGCCCCGCGACGATCGCCTCGAAGGGGTCATCGCGGTCCCCCTTCGCCCCGGCGGACGGGGCCACGAGCTCCCGCACCTGCGTGCACAGACCGATCACGACCGAGCGCTCGTCGTCATCGAGCACCGCGGCCAGTCCCTCGTCCTCGGGCATGAATGCGCGTGCCATCACTGGTCCTTCTGGTACGTCGCCCACAGGCCGTACCCCTGCAGTGCCTCGGTGTCGGCCTCCATCTGCTCCTTGGGCCCGTGCGCGACGACCGCACGGCCCTTGAGGTGCACGTCCATCATCAGCTTCTCCGCCTGCTGCTCGGGGTACCCGAAGTGGGTCATGAAGACCCAGGTGACATAACTCATCAGGTTGACCGGGTCATTCCACACGAGGGTGATCCAGGGGACGTCCACTGCCTCGATGGCGTCGGGCTCGATGGACTGCTGCTCCGTGGGCGCGATGGACACGCCTCCCACCATAGAGTGGCTGGCGTGATGAACCGACCCAGCACGGCACTCCTGACCGACCAGTACGAGCTGACGATGGTCCAGGCCGCCCTGCACAGCGGCGCGGCCCGGAAGCGCTGCGTCTTCGAGACCTTCGCCCGGCGCCTGCCGGACGGCCGGCGTTACGGCGTGCTCGCCGGCACCGGGCGGCTCCTCGACGCGATCGAGGACTTCCGCTTCGGCGATGCGCAGCTGCGTCACCTGCGGGATGGTGGGATCGTCGACAAGGCCACTCTCGACTTCCTCGCCGAGTACCGCTTCGAGGGCGACATCTGGGGGTACGCGGAGGGCGAGAGCTACTTCCCCTACTCCCCCGTGCTCGTCGTCGAGTCCGACTTCGCCCACGGCGTCGTGCTCGAGACGCTCGTGCTCTCGATCCTCAACCACGACACCGCGATCGCCTCCGCTGCCTCCCGGATGACCGCGGCCGCCGGCACCCGCCCGGTGATCGAGATGGGCGGTCGCCGCACCCACGAGGAGTCCGCGGTGGCCGCCGCCCGGGCGGCCCACATCGCCGGCTTCGCCTCGACGTCGAACCTGGAGGCGGGGCGTCGCTACGGCGTGCCGACGGGAGGGACGGCCGCGCACTCCTTCACGCTGCTGCACGGGAACGAGCGGGAGGCCTTCGAGGCGCAGGTCGCCTCGCTCGGCGCCGACACCACGCTGCTCGTGGACACCTACGACGTGACCGAGGGCGTGCGCACCGCCGTCGAGGTGGCCGGCACCGGCCTGGGCGCGGTGCGGCTGGACTCGGGGGACCTCGTCGTCCAGGCGCGAGAGGTGCGCGAGCAGCTGGACTCGCTCGGGGCGACGGAGACCGGGATCGTGGTCACCTCGGACCTCGACGAGTACGCGATCGCGGCCCTCGCGGCGGCCCCCGTGGACAGCTACGGGGTCGGGACGCGGGTGGTCACCGGGTCCGGTCACCCGACCGCGTCGATGGTCTACAAGCTCGTCGCCCGTGAGGACGACCAAGGCCGGATGATCGGCGTCGCGAAGCAGAGCAAGGACAAGCAGTCGGTCGGCGGGCGGAAGTACGCGCTCCGTCGCCGCAATGCCCACGGCGTCGCCGAGAGCGAGGTGCTCGGCATCGGCGAGGCCCCGGCCGGGGACGCGGGCGACCGCGACATGCTCGTCCGGCTCGTGGCCGACGGTGAGGTCGTCGGGCGGGAGCACGCCACTCTCGAGGCGGCCCGGGAGCGGCACGAGGCCTCCGTCGCCGAGCTGCCGCGCTCGGCGCACCAGCTGAGCCAGGGGCGCCCGGCGCTGGAGACGATCTTCCTCACCGAGACGCCGTAGCCGCCGAAGGGGGACTGACCCGCGCGTGCGCCGGCGGCCCCGTCGTGGGAGGAATTGCGCCAGCATGGGTGGATGACGTCCCGGATCTCGCACACCAGCCTCGACTGCACGGATGCCTACGCCCTCTCCGAGTGGTGGAAGGTCGTGCTCGGCTACACCGATGTGCCGGACGACCCCAACGAGCCGAGCCACCCGGAGTGCATGATCCTCGACCCGGGGACGGGCCACCGGGTGCTCTTCATCGAGGTCCCGGACCCCACCCCCGGCATGAACAAGATGCACTTCGACCTACGGCCCACCGACCGGACGCGGGACCAGGAGGTGGAGCGGCTCCTCGGCCACGGCGCGGAGCTGGTCGACGACCTGCGCAGCGCGGACGCGTCGGGGGCGGGCTGGGCGACCCTCTCCGACCCCGAGGGCAACCTCTTCTGCGTGCTCAGGTCGGACGCGGAGGTGTCCGGCACCTCCTGAGGGTGCGCGACTAACGTCGAAGTGCGTTGTCGGTGGTCGCCCATAGTCTGCTTCCCATGACGACGACGTCCGGCTCCCGGCCCTCGGCACTGGCTGCCCTGGGTGGGGACGTCGCGGCCGTGCGAGAGCGGGAGCCCTTCGAGCTGGCGGAGTCGCTGGGCAGGCTGACCCGTCAGGACCTGGAGCTCATGGACTCCGCAGGGGCCGAGGTCGTCGTGGCGGCCACCCAGCGTCTGACGAACGCCCTGGGTGCCCTGCAGGCTGCCGCGGTCACGACGTACGCGGACCGGGTGGACGAGGACCTCGAGCGCTACCGCGAGCAGCGCCGCAGGGCCTTCGAGGAGCGGCGTGACTCCGCTCGGGCGTCCGGAGCGACCTTCACCGAGCGCTGGCACCCGATCCCCGGAGAGCGGTCCTTCGCGGCGGCCGCGCTGGCACCGCTGCTGCACCTCTCACCGCGCACCATGGCGACCCGGGTCGATCGCGCCCGCCGGTTCGACCACGAGATGCCGATGACCTGGGCCGCCGCACGCAGCGGGGACCTCGAGCCGCGCCGGGTGGACGCGGTCGTGCGGGCCGCGGGCCCACTGGAGGACGACGACCTCGAGGAGTTCGAGGCGCGGCTCTTCGCGAAGGACGTGGGCGGGCTCTCGACGAGGGACCTGGCCACCAGGGCCCGTCGGGCGGCGACGGCGACCAACCGGGAGGCCGTCGAGGAGGTCGCTGCGCGCGCCCGCAGGAAGCGCTCCGTCGCCTGCCGCCCGGATCCGGACCTGCCGGGCATGTCGTCGTGGCGGCTGCTGCTGCCCAGCGACTCCTCGCGGCGGATCTGGGCCGCGGTCGACGAGCTCGCCCACGAGTACCACCGCGCGCGTCTGGTCGCCGGCGACCCGGTGACCCTCGACCAGGCCCGGGCCGATGCCCTCGTCGACCTCCTCCTCGGCCGCTCCACGGTCGAGACGACCGTGGAGCTGGTCGTTCCCGTCGCAGCCATGAGCGCCGACGAGACGGCTGCAGGGGCACCCTGGCCACCGAGCGGCCCGGGCGCCTACCGCCGGTCCGGACATCACACCCCCGCGGAGGTCCTCCGCGGCCGCGGAAGGGCCGACGAGCTCATCCTGGACTGGGTCAGCGGCCGTGAGCTGCACCGCGCCTCCGTGCTGGAGTGCGAGTACGCCCTGCTCCTCACCGATCACCTGCGGGTGGTCGGCAATCCGCACCTGGCCCATGCCCCACCGCCGTCGCCGGGTCCATGGTTCGTCCCCGGACACGTCGACGACACCCGTGCGGGTGCCCTGCTCCCCGACGACCTGGTGGCGCTGCTGGCCGATCCGGACACACGACTGCGCGTCGTCGGCAGCGACAGCAGGACCGGGGCCGTGTCGACCGACAGCACCGATGCCTACCGGCCCGCCCGTCCCATCGCGCGGCGGGTGCGGCGCCGGGACGCGTCGTGCCGGTTCCCCGGTTGCGCCACCCCCGCCGAGCAGTGCCAGCTGGACCACGTCACCCCGTGGCCCGAGGGCCCCACCGGCGACGACAACCTCGTCTGCCTCTGCCCCACCCACCACGGGTTCAAGCACCATGCCGGCTGGCGGCTCGTGATGACGCCGGACGGGGTGTGCACCTGGACCGCGCCGACCGGCCGGAGCCACCGCACCGGCCCGCGTGAGGCCCACTCCACCTCGGTGTGAGGCCCCCTCCTCACCCGGCACGCCCCGTGGCATGCTCACAGGTATGGCACGTGCACTGGTCCTCGTCGACATCCAGAACGACTTCTGCGAAGGCGGCTCGATGGGCGTCACCGGCGGCGCAGCAGTCGCCTCCCGCGCCGCAGAACGGGTGCTCGCCGACGCCGCCGCCGGCACCCCGGCCTACACCGCGATCGTGGCGACCGCGGACTGGCACGAGGACCCGGGCGAGCACTGGTCCGACGAGCCGGACTTCGTCTCGTCCTGGCCGGTCCACTGTGCTGCGGGCACAGCGGGCGCCGAGTTCCACCCGGGGTTCGAGCCCGTGCTCGACCACGTCGACGAGATCTTCCGCAAGGGACTGCGGGACGCCGCGTACAGCGGTTTCGAGGGCCGGGCCGAGGCGGACGGCAGCACGCTCCTCGCGGCGTGGTTGCGCGACCGCGACATCACCGACCTCGACGTCGCGGGGATCGCGACCGACCACTGCGTGCGGGCGACCGTCCTGGACGCGCTGCGCGAGGGCTTCGGCGTGCGGGTCCTGCAGGACACCGTCGCCGGGGTCGCCCCGCAGCCGACGGAGGCCGCGGTGACGGAGATGACCACGGCCGGGGCCGAGCTGCACTAGCCTGCCCGCCATGCCCACTCCGGCCGAGCACCGCCAGCCCACCCACCGGGGGCTCTTCATCTCCCTGGTCAAGGACGCAGCGCTCTTCCCTCCTGCGGCCCGCCCGATACCGGAGGCGCTCGCCGAGCACGCCCGCCACGACGCCTCCCCGTACTCCGACGTCGTCGGCCCCTTCCTCGTCGGCGTCCCGATGGTCCGGGACCTGCTCGCCGCCCTGGACGAGGGCGCGCCCGCGCCCCGCGCGGTGGGACTCGTCGCCCGCCCCGGCACCGAGGTGCCCGAGATCGACGCCGCTCTGGCCACCCTGACCGCCGACCCCCGGGTCCGGGTGGTCTCGGTCGATGCCGGATGGAGCCCGCAGTGGCGCAACCTCGATCTCGGGGAGCTGCCGATCCATCTCGAGGTCGGACGGGACCGGCCCGGGGACGTGCTCGACGACATCGCCTCGGCGGCCCCCTTCGTCGACGTTCGGGCCAAGTTCCGCACCGGTGCCACCCCCACCTGGGCATGGCCCGGGACGGAGGAGCTCGCCGGCTTCTTCCTGGGCGCCACCGAGCGCCAGCTCCCCTTCGTGCTCACCGGCGGGCTGCACCACGTCGTGCGCGGGCAGCATCCCGTGCACGGAGCGAAGGGGGACGCCCCCGAGGAGCAGCACGGGCTGCTCAACGTCCTGGTCGCCGTCCACGGCGCGACCGGCGGCTCCGACGCCGGCACGGTCCGGGAACTGCTGGACATCCGGGACGCAGGAGCACTCGCCGACATCGTCGCCGCGTGGTCCGTCCCGGACATCGCCGCGGTCCGCGCCGCGCTGGCCGGCTACGGCTGCTGCGACGTCACCGACCCGATCGGCGAGCTCACCGACCTCGGGCTGCTGGCGGCGGAGGGCTCAGGCGGCTGAGTCCTCGCGCTCGCGCGGGGCCCGACGACCCACGACGACCTCGGTGCCGGCGATCTTGTCGTGCAGCGCCTGCTGTCTCGGGTTGCGCAGCGGCCACAGCAGGTCGAGGGTGCGACCGACCACCTCGACGAGACACGTGAAGCCCCAGAGCACCCGCAGGATGAGCGGCAGCAGCATCCGCATGAAGGCGGTGCCCACACCGATCGGGCCGGGTCGGTCCGTGCGCCGGACCGAGATCCCCATCGCCAGCTTGCCGGGAGTCGCCCCGAAGGCCACGAGGAAGCCGATCCCGTACACCGTCTGCACGAGCACCACGATGCCGATGGCGATGAAGAAGTACTGGTAGTCCAGGTAGCCCGCCACCTCCGTCACGGAGATCCCCTCGATCTTGGAGGGATCCTCGGTGACCGCGTTCATGGCGAAGTCCCAGTAGTCGGCCATGAAGCGCCACCACGCCCAGCCGGACGCGATGAGGGCGATGGCCCCCAGGATCACGGTGTCGATGAGGAAGGCCCCGACCCGCTGCCCGAAATCCGCCAGGACGGCGCCGTCCGCGGTGCCCACCACCCCGGGTGCCTGCTCCTGCCCCCGGGGTGGCTGACCCGGAGCGGGGGCCTGCCCCGGCGCCGGGGAGGGCCAGCCCTGCTGCTGCCCCTGCTGGGGCACGGGGCGGCCGTACACGTCGGTGGTCGGGGACGGACCGGACCCCGGCTGCTGTCCGTGTGCGACCTCAGGTTGGGCCTGCTGGCGGACGCCGGGACCCCGCGAGACGGTGTTGTCGGTCCAGATGATCCCGTCGAAGTACCGCAGGCGGGACTCGTCCTCCGGGTCGTCGTACCAGCCGGCGCGCTCGGGGGTGCTCATGCGCTCACGATCTCACGCCGAGTCAGGCTGCCCGAACGGTCTCCCGCTCCGGCTGTTCGGCTTCCGACGCCCGGGACGCGACGGTGCCGCGTCGACGCCGCAGGAGCACGGCCAGGACGATGAGCAGGACCACCACCACGACGACGGCCACGGTGCCCGGCCAGCGGGCCGCTGCCGCCAGCCAGGCGCGGGCCGCGGCGAGCCCCACGGTCGCGTACAGGGTCGCCCAGAGGGTCGCCCCCACGGTCACCGCCGGCAGGTAGCGCCGCAGCGGCATCCGCGAGACGCCCGCCGTGGCGTTGACGGCGGTCTGGATGCCGACGGTGAGGAAGCACACCACGACGGCGAGCGGGCCCCACCGGTTGACCAGGGCACGCGCCCTCACCCAACGGTCGGTGGCCTGCCCCTCCCTCCGCCGCAGATATCGCCGTGATCCTGCCGCTGCTCCCCTCCCGAGCCAGTACGTCGCGTTCGCCCGGGCCATGACGACGAGGAAGAGCAGCCCGAAGGTCGGGAGGAAGGCCGACCAGGTCATGTCGGCGCACCCGCTGCGGCATGCACCGGCTCGCGGGCCGCGGCGAGGTCGGCGAAGACGCGTCCGTTGAGCTCGAAGCTCTCGACCGCGGCGGCCAGGATCCGGGACCGCGTGCCGGCGTCGATCTCCAGGGAGTCCAGGGCGGCCCGGTAGCGGTCCTTGTAGGGCTTGAGCTTGGGGATCCCGGCGAAGCGGTAGAAGCCAAGTCCGTCCGCATCGACCTCGTAGTGGCGTTCGACCAGGCGGGCGATGGCCTGCCCGCCGGAGAGGTCCCCGAGGTAGCGCACGTAGTGGTTGGCCAGCATGACCTCAGGCGTGTGGTCGGTCCGCAGCCGGTTCGCGTAGGCCATCGCGGCGGGCACGACGGACAGCTCGCCGGTGGCCAGCCGGACCGCGAAGTCCTCGCCGGCCAGGTGTCCCAGGTCCTCCTCCAGCGCGGCCACCCGGTCCAGTCGGTGGTCCATCACCGGCGCGAGCAGCGGGTGGTCACCGTAGTGGGACCACAGGACGTCCTCGAGCGCGCGGTAGATGACCAGCTGCTGGGTCGCGAGCGCGACGAAGGCGGGCCGGCAGGCGCGTCCGCCCATGAGCTCCTCGATGAACGCCGACCCCTCGGCCGCGTCGTGGGCGGACGAGGTCGTGGTGCGCAGCTGGACGGAGAGCGGGGTGCCCATCGGAGCTCCTTCGGTCAGGTATACCTCACCTTACCTGCGGAGTCTCTGACGGGGCACCCCCGCGGCGCCACGGATCAGAGGTTGCCGCGCTTGTCCTGCTCCCGCTCGATCGACTGGAAGAGGGCCTTGAAGTTGCCCTTGCCGAAGCCCAGCGAGCCGTGCCGCTCGATGATCTCGAAGAAGACCGTGGGCCGGTCCCCGATCGGCTTGGTGAAGATCTGCAGCAGGTAGCCGTCCTCGTCGCGGTCCACGAGGATCCCGCGGCGCTGCAGCTCCTCGATCGGCACCCGCACCTCACCGATGCGCGCGCGCAGCTCCGGGTCCTCGTAGTAGGCGGCCGGGGTGTCGAGGAACTCCACACCCTCGGCGCGCAGCAGGTCCACCGTGCGGAGGATGTCGTTGGTCGCGAGCGCGAGGTGCTGGGCACCCGGGCCGGTGTGGAAGTCCAGGAACTCGTCGATCTGGCTGCGCTTCTTGGCGATGGCCGGCTCGTTGAGCGGGAACTTCACACGGTGGTTGCCGTTGGCGACGACCTTCGACATCAGGGCGGAGTACTCGGTGGCGATGTCGTCACCGACGAACTCGGCCATGTTCGTGAAGCCCATGACGCGCTTGTAGAACTCCACCCACTCGTCCATCCTGCCCAGCTCGACGTTGCCGACGATGTGGTCCAGTGCCTGGAAGAGGCGCTTGGGTGCGCCCTCGCGCTTGACGAAGGAGGAGGTGCGGGCGACGTAGCCCGGCAGGTATGGGCCGTCGTAGGTGACGTCGCCGATCGTGCGCTGGATCAGCGTGTGGCGGGTCTCCCCGTACGTGGCGATCGCGGCCATCCGCACGGTGCCGTGCTCGTCGCTCGTCTCGTGCGGCTCCTCGAGCACCGTCGCGCCGGCGGAGCGGGCCTGGGCGATGCACCGGTCCACGTCCGGGACCTCGAGGGAGATGTCCACGACGCCGTCACCGTGGCGAGCGTGGTGGTCGACGAGGGGGCTGTCCGGCTTGACCGCACCCTTGAGCACGAACCGGATCGAACCGGACCGCAGCACGAAGGCCTTGTGGTCCATCTGGCCGTTCTCGGGGCCGGAGTAGGCGATCAGCTCCATCCCCCAGGCGCTCTGGTAGTAGTGCGCCGCCTGCGTCGCGTTGCCCACGACGAAGGTGATCGCATCCCACCCGGTCACGGGGAAGGGGTCGGCGGTCTCGTCGTAGTCGACGAGGCCCACGAGCTGGGCAAGAGTGGCGGAGTCCAAGTTGGCCTCGCGCTCCTGGGGGGTCAGTTCAACTGCGCTGTCGGACATGCCGCCAAGCGTGGCGCCCCCACCAGCGACTATGCAACGGGACAACAGAGGGCTGCGCAAGGTGAACACAATGTTGCCAGTGGCCCCGGACAATGACGACAATATGACCATGACGACAACGCAGTCGACGAGGATCGACGACCTCGACGCCCGGATCATCGCGCTCTTCACCGAGCAGCCCTCGGTGGGGGTGCTCGGCGCATCCCGGGCCCTCGGCGTCGCCCGGGGGACCGTGCAGGCGCGACTGGACCGCCTCCGGTCGAAGGGGGTGATCCGCAGCCTCGCGCCGACGATCGACCCCGCTGCCCTGGGCTACCCGGTCACCGCGCTGTGCACCCTCGAGATCCGGCAGCGCTCCGGGCACAACTCCGTGGTCGAGCACCTCACCCGGATCCCCGAGGTCCTGGAGATCCACAGCACGACCGGTCGCGGGGACCTCATCGTGCGCATCGTGGCCACCGACAACGCCGACCTGGGCCGGGTCATCGACGACATCCTCGCCGACACCCACGTGGTGCGGGCGAGCACCTCGATCTGCCTCGTCACCCACCTCGAGATGCGCACGGACCCGCTCGTCCAGGCGGCGACGCACCTGCCCTGACTCAGCGACGCCCGACGAACCACCGGCGGATGCGCTCGATCCGGTCGGTCACCTGCTCGCTCGTGGCCTGGGCCAGCTCGGGCCCGCCGCAGGCCCGGCGCAGGTCCATGTGCACGTTGGCGTGCGGGGCACCGGTCTTCCTGGCGTAGGCCGAGACCAGCTTGTTCAGCTCCTTGCGCTGGCTGGCGAGCGCACGGTGGGCCGCGACGGGCGTCTCCTCCCGGCGGGCACCGGTCTTGTGAGAGTGCTTCGTCTGCCGTTCGCTGAGCAGCGTGCGCACCTGGTCCGGCTCGAGCAGCCCCGGCAGCCCGAGGTAGTCCTGCTCCTCGTCGGAGCCCACGTCGGCGTGCAGCCCGAACTGCTGGGCGTCGTAGAGGACGTGGTCGAAGTGGGCGTCGGACTCCAACGCCTCGAAGCTGCCCTGCAGCTCGTCGCTCGCCGACTCCGAGCGGTTCGCCTCGGCGAGCAGCCCCTCCTCCTCGGACCAGAGGGGAGCTTCCTCGTCGCTGGACTCCGGGCGGTCCAGGGCGTGGTCACGCTCCTCCTCCAGGGCCCCGGCGTGGGCGAGGATCACCGGCACGCTGGGCAGGAAGATGCTCGCGGTCTCGCCCCGGGCGCGGGCGCGCACGAAGCGGCCGACCGCCTGGGCGAAGAAGAGCGGGGTCGAGGTCGAGGTCGCGTAGACGCCGACGCACAGGCGCGGGACGTCGACCCCTTCGCTGACCATCCGCACGGCGACCAGCCAGCGGGAGGTGCCGCCGGCGAAGTCCTCGATGCGTTGCGAGGCCCCCGAGTCGTCGGAGAGGACGACGGTCGGCTTCTCGCCCGTGAGGTCGCGCAGGATCCGGGCGTAGGCCCGGGCCTGGGTCTGGTTGGAGGCGATGACCATCGCGCCGGCATCGGGCACGTGCCGTCGCACCTCGGTGAGGCGCGTGTCGGCGGCCGCGAGGACGGAGGGGATCCACTCCCCCTTCGGATCCAGCGCGGTGCGCCAGGCCTGGGCCACGACGTCCTTGGTCATCGGCTCACCGAGGTGGGCCGCCACCTCGTCACCGGCCCGGGTGCGCCACCGCATGGCGCCGCCGTAGGCCATGAAGAGCACCGGCCGCACCACCCCGTCGCGCAGCGCCTCGGCGTAGCCGTAGGTGTAGTCGCTCGAGGAACGCAGGATCCCGTCCTCGCCGTACTCGTAGGAGACGAAGGGGATGGGGTTGGTGTCGGAGCGGAAGGGGGTCCCCGTCAGGGACAGCCGGCGCACCGCGGGTTCGAAGGCCTGCCGGATGCCATCGCCCCATGACTTGTTGTCACCGCCGTGGTGGATCTCGTCGAGGATCACCAGGGTGGGCGCGGACCGGGTGCGCTGCTCGTGGACCGAGGGGCGGGAGGCCACCTGCGCGTAGGTGACCGCCACGCCGTCGTAGTCGCTGGAGGTGACCGCGGTGGTGTTCGAGAAGCGCGGGTCGAGACTGATCCCGACCCGGCCCGCGGCATCGGCCCACTGGGTCTTCAGGTGCTCGGTCGGCGCGACCACCGTGATGTTGCTGATCTCGCCGGCGGAGAGCAGCTCGGCCGCGACCCGGAGGGCGAAGGTCGTCTTGCCCGCCCCCGGGGTGGCGACGGTGAGGAAGTCCGCCTGCGGGGAGTCCAGGTAGCGCCGCAGCGCCTCGACCTGCCAGGCCCGCAGCGCCCCGGCGGTACCCCAGGCGGCCCGCCTCGGGAAGGCAGGAGGGAGATGGGATGCCGCAGACTGACTCATCGCCGGTCCACCTTAAGGGACGGCGTGATCAACTCCGTGCGGCCTGGGCGAACATCGTCTGCAGCCCGGTGCCCAGCTCCCCCTCGGTGTCCGCGAAGTGGGTCTGCACCAGCCCCCCGTGGCCGGGCGAGGCGAGGGCGCGCGAGTCCATGCGGACCCATTCGCCCACCGGTTCGCGGTGCAGCGCGACGTGCAGGTCGCAGTTGATGTAGGCGTGGTGGCGCGGGTCGACGGCCATGGTGAGGCCACTACCGGAGTCCGCGACGACGAGGGCACGCTCCCACGGCGACGGGTCCTCCCCCTCGACGAGCTGCCCACGCTGGCGCCCCCACGCCACGGCGGTGCCGTCGGTGGCGGGGCCACCGGTGACGATGCGCCACTCGACCGCGCTGAGGTAGCCGTCGACATGGGCTCCGTGCATCTGCAGCCAGTTGCCGCCGACCCCGGCCTCCGCCCCGGGGACCGGGCCACCCTCGTGCTGGCCGGTGTGCGGCAGCACGGGGTAGTCCTGCGGCGTCCTCACGATCCGCCAGGCCCTGGCGACGGCGACGGCCGCCCCCTTCGCCACTGCGGTGGCCTCCAGGAGCTCCATCGACCGGCCACCACGCACGGTGCGGACCTCGATGTCCAGAAGGGCGAGCGGGATCGGGCCGAGGACGTCCAGCCGGAAGTCCGAGAGGCGCATCTCCGGGCGGCCCTCGTGGGCCATGATCTCGCGGGCGAGGAGCGCAGCGGGTGGTCCTGCGTGCTGGGCGTGCGGGCTCCACGGGCCGGCCGTCGGCGGGAGGGACTCGAAGCGGTGCTCCCCGAGCTGCCGGTAGAAGGCCTCCCGCACTCAGTCCTCCCCGTCCTGCGGTTCCCGGAGCCCGTCGTAGATCTCCTTGCAGATGGGGCACACCGGGAACTTCTCCGGGTCCCGCCCGGGGACCCAGATCTTGCCGCAGAGCGCCCGCACCGGGTCACCGGACATCGCGCTCTCGAGGATCTTCTCCTTGCGCACGTAGTGGCTGAAGCGCTCGTGGTCCCCCGGTTCGACCTCCTGGGTCTCCGGTTCGGAGCGCTCGAGCACCGCCGTGGAGCTGCCCGGCCCGTCGGGCACGGGCAGCGGGGCGTTGGGGTCGTTCGGGTCGGCCGGCGTGGTCATGCAGCCCATCGTAGGACGCCGCCGCTGCGGCCTTCCTCCACGTGACCATCCCGTTGACAGGTTGGTCGAGGAGGTCGCGCAGCGACCGTCTCGAGACGTCAGTTCAGATCGGGGTCCGAGGGGTAGGTCGAGACCCAGCGAAGGGGGCCCTCCTGCCGCCGCAGCACCCGCCGCCAGAGCGTGGCCGGGTCCCCGTCGAAGACGTCCCCGAGCTCGGTGTCGACGACGTACCACCCACCGGCGCGGCGCTCGTCGGCGAGCTGCTCGGCGCTCCAGCCGGAGTAGCCGGCGAAGATGCGCAGCGCGCTCACCTCGGGACGGATGATCTCCTGCGGGGCGTCCAGGTCCACGAGCGCGATCGCGCCGAAGAGCCGCTTGACCCCCGGCGGTGGTGAGGAGTCGCCGGGCACGCCGACCAGGCCGATCGCGGAGTCCAGCTGCACCGGGCCGCCCTGGAAGACACGGGCCGGCTCGGTCGCACCCTCCTGCCACCCGGGCAGCACGTCGTCGATCGAGGCGTCGAGGGGACGGTTGAGCACCACGCCCTCGGCGGTCTCCTCGTCGTGCTGGAGCACGAGGATGACGCTGCGCGCGAAGAGGTCGTCGGTCAGCTCCGGCGTCGCGACGAGCAGCCGGCCCGCGAGGGATGACTCCATGACACGAAGCCTAGTTCGCGGACCGGGTCAGTCCCGCTGCGCACCCTGACGGGGCCGTCCCCCGCGCCGGGGCGCGTCGCCCCGGCGCCGGCGGTCACCACCGCGGTCACGGGGCCCGCGGGCCCCACGGCCACCGTGCTGACGCCTGGCGGGCCTCGGGTCCACGAGCGCCTTGAACTCCCGCTCGTCGACCGGCTCGCCGCTCGGTTCCCGGGCACCGAGCTCCCGCAGCACGGGGTCACCGGGGGCGGTCCGGCTCGGGCGCTCCTCGATGCCCGCGGACTCGGCCATCCGGGTGACCTCCCTGCGCTGGTGGGGCAGCACGAGAGTGACCACGGCCCCCTCGTGGCCCGCGCGGGCGGTGCGGCCGGCCCGGTGCAGGTAGTCCTTGTGGTCCGCCGGCGGGTCGACCTGCAGGACGAGCGAGACGTCGTCGACGTGGATGCCGCGCGCGGCGACGTCCGTGGCCACGAGGACGGGGATCCGGCCGGTGCGGAAGGCGCCGATCACCGTGTTGCGCACCGACTGGGTCAGCCCGCCGTGCAGCGCGGCGGCGGGCACGCCCCCCTCCCGCAGCTGTCGGGCGATCCGCTCGGAGCCGAGCTTGGTGCGGGCGAAGAGCACGCTGCGCCCGGGCCGGGCGGCGATCCTCGCGGTGAGCTCCTTCTTGTGCTGCGGATCGATGAGGAGCAGGTGGTGCTCCATGGTCGTCACACTGGCGGTCGCGTCGTCGGTGCTGTGGGTGACCGGGTCGCTGAGGTAGGTCTCGACGAGGTCGCCGACGCCGCGGTCCAGGGTCGCGGAGAAGAGCAGTCGCTGACCACCGGGCGCGCACTCGTCGAGGATCCGCGTCACGGAGGGCAGGAAGCCCATGTCGGCCATGTGGTCCGCCTCGTCGAGGACCGCCACCTCGATCTCACCGAGGGTGAGGGCTCCGCGGTCCAGCAGGTCGACGAGGCGTCCGGGGGTCGCGACGAGCACGTCGACTCCCCTGTCGAGGGCGCCGATCTGGCTGGTGTAGGACAGGCCGCCGGCGACGAGCTTGTGCCGGATCCCGCTGACGTGGGCCAGCGGCTCCAGCGCATCGCTGACCTGCATGGCCAGCTCCCGGGTCGGCACGAGCACGAGTGCCCGCGGCGCCCGGCGGCCCGAGCGCCCGCCGGCCAGCCGCGCCAGCAGCGGCAGCCCGAAGGCGAGGGTCTTGCCCGACCCCGTCCGGCCCCGGCCGAGCACGTCCTTGCCGGCGAGCGCGTCCGGGATCGCCGCCTCCTGGATGGCGAAGGGGGCCGTGATCCCGTCCCGCGCGAGACGCTCGACGAGCACCGGCGGGACGCCCAGGGCGGCGAAGCCGTTGTCCTCGGTCACGGTGACCCGGCCGGAGGACGGGCGGCGCTCGGCCTTGGTCCAGGTGTCCGCGGCCTTGCGCTGCTCCTCGGGGTCCGGGGTCACCGGTGCGCGTCGGGTACCGCTGTCCTCCCGGCGGGGACGACGGTGCTGGGAGCGGCGGCGATCCTCACGCTCGGGACGTCCGGCGGAGCGCTTTCGCTCGGGGGCGGAGGCTGCCCGTGCGCGGCGCTTGCGGGCCTCCGCCTTCTGGGCAGCGGTCCAACGGGCTTTCTTCTTGGGCGGCACGGGTGGCTCGTCTCTCTCGTGCGGGAAGGCAAGCCCACACGGGGTCTGCACGGGCGACACGGAGGGTCGAGCGGTCAGTGCGAGCTTCTCGGGTGGCGACGTCCTGGTCGCCGAACCCACCATTCTACCCAGAGCACCGCGAGCCCCACGCCCACGAGGTCGGCGAGCACGTCGAGGGGGTCACCGGAGCGGCGCGGCAGCATCGTCTGCTGGATCAGCTCGCTCACGGGGGCGTGCACGGCGAGCACCACCGCGAGCCACCGCCACCACGGGAGGCGTGCCACCCCCGCGAGGACCACGGGGAGGGCGAAGACGATGCCGTGGACGATCTTGTCGGTACCCGGCACGGCGGGCTCGGGGCCCGGCACCTGGGGCGCGTAGACGATCAGCGCCTGCAGGCACAGCGCGCCCACCACGACGAGGGTGCCGACGGACCGGGGTGGAGTGATTGACATCGCGGCAAGCACACCACACTGCGGATGCTTCCACCGGGCCGACGGGCCTACGATGGAAGCCATGGCCAAGATCACCGATCTCGATCTCGACAGCTTCCGCTCGACGGTCTCCGACGGGGGCACCGTGATCGTCGACTTCTGGGCGACGTGGTGCGGCCCGTGCCGCCAGTTCGCGCCGGTCTTCGAAGCTGCTTCCGAGGAGCACGAGGACGTCACATTCGCCAAGGTGGACATCGACGAGAACCCGGAGCTCGCCTCGCTCGCGAATGTCTCCTCCGTGCCCACCCTCATGGCCTTCCGCGACGGCATCCTGCTCCACCAGAGCGCCGGCGCCCTGCCCAAGGCCCAGTTCGAGCAGCTGCTGGAGGCGGTGGGCAATGTCGACATGGACGAGGTGAAGGCCCAGGTGGCCGCCGCCGAGACCGGAAACTGACCGAAGGTCCACCTGCACGGGGGTGGCGACTGCCTGCCTCGTGTGGTTGGTTTGGAACTGCACCGACCAACAGGAGGTCACATGGGACTCGACGACAAGTTCGAGAACGCGAAGGACCAGGCCGCCGGCAAGGCCAAGTCCGCCGTCGGCGACGCGACCGACGACCAGGACCTCAAGGCCGAGGGCGAGGCCCAGGACAGCAAGGGCAAGCTCAAGGACGCCGGCGAAAAGGTCAAGGACGCCTTCAAGAAGTAGGCGTCACACCACACGCACCGATGACGAAGGGCGGGACCGATCGGTCCCGCCCTTCGTCGTTCTCCGGGCAGCTCGCGCAGCGAGCCTCCCAAGGGTGCGTGACGTGTCCGCGCGGTGGTGGAGGTGGCGGGAATCGAACCCGCGTCCAGTGGCAGACCAGCAGGGCTTCTCCGGGCGCAGTGCGCTGTGGATTTTCTCGGCCCCGGGGCTCGCGCGCACACGTTCCCCGACAGGCCCAGTCGAGTAGGAGTCCCACACCGTCCCTCGACATGACGGCGCAGCAAGATCTCTAGCTGACGCTGGGATCTAGGCCGAGATCGAACCTAGGCCAACGGACTTCGGGCTCGCTCAGGCGGCGAGGGCGAAGTCGGTGCGCTTGGAATCGGCACCTATTGGTTTTGCACGGGGCGTTCACGAGATGACCGTGCATCCTCGGCCCGCTTCCCCTGAAGGACCGGCCACTGTCGAAACCGATCACCCCCATGGTGGAGGCGGACACGTCACGCTGTGGAGTTGTGCTGTTCAGTATCCCCGACAACACGGGACCGGCCAAACGCATTCCCGAAGGGTCAGCGCCGCCCCTTGAAGACGTCGGAGACGGCGCGCTCGGTCTCCCGGCGGTCCTGCTTCTCGCGCAGCGCGTGCCGCTTGTCGTAGGCCTTCTTGCCCGTGGCCAGGGCGATCTCGACCTTGGCCCGTCCGTCACGGAAGTACAGCGACAGCGGAACGACGGTGCGTCCCTTGCCCTGGACCTGCAGCGCGATCTTGTCCAGTTCGTCGCGGTGCAGGAGCAGCTTGCGGCGCCGGCGCGGGGTGTGGTTGGTCCACGTGCCCTGGACGTACTCGGGGATGTGGATCTGCTCCAGCCACAGCTCGTCGCCGTAGAAGACCGCGTACCCCTCGGTCAGGCTGGCCCGCCCCATGCGCAGCGCCTTGACCTCGGTCCCCATGAGGGCGATGCCGGCCTCGTAGGTCTTCTCGATGAGGTAGTCGTGGCGCGCCTTGCGGTTGCGGGCGACGACCAGCTCACCGGATGACGTCTGCTGCTTCTTCTGGCCCTTCTTGGCCATGGCTCCCGCCCCCTTCGCACGCTCGGACATCAGGTCAGCGGCTCAGGCTACCCCGTGGTCGGGCCCCGACCCCAGTCGGTTTCTCGCGTACGGGTGTTCAGCCGGGCGGCCTGGCGCACCAGGTGGTCGCGCTCGGCCAGGTCGGTCGCCGTACGCGCCGCCTCGGCATAGAGGCTGGG
>NZ_BCSR01000056.1 GCF_001570965.1 Janibacter corallicola NBRC 107790
GACGAGCCGCGAAGGGCGGCGGGCGAAGGGGGAGGCAGGCCCCGTTCCTGCCCCTTCTATAGGGTGGTCGGGTGCCCATCGCCATCGCCGGATCCATCGCCACCGACCACCTGATGACGTTCTCGGGGAAGTTCTCCGACTCCCTCGTCGTGGACCAGCTCGACAAGATCTCGGTCAGCTTCCTCGCCCACAAGCTGGAGATCCGGCGGGGCGGGGTCGCGGCCAACATCGCCTTCGGGATGGGCAACCTGGGTCAGCGGCCGGTGCTCCTCGGCGCGGTCGGCAAGGACTTCACCGACTACCGCAGCTGGCTGGAGCGCCACGGGGTCGACTGCGGCGCCGTGCTCGTCTCCGAGACCCAGCACACCGCTCGCTTCGTGTGCACCACCGATGACGAGATGGCCCAGATCGCGACCTTCTACGCCGGTGCCATGAGCGAGGCGAGGGAGATCGAGATCGGTCCGGTCCACGACCGGGTCGGGGGCCTCGACCTCGTCCTCGTCGGGCCCGACGACCCCGAGGCGATGCGCCGGCACACCGCCGAGTGCCGCAGCCGGGGGATCCCCTTCGTCGCCGACCCGAGCCAGCAGCTGGCCTTCGCCGAGGGCGAGGCGATCCGCGACCTCGTCGACGGGGCCGAGTACCTCATCACGAACGAGTACGAGGCGCACCTGACCGCCCAGAAGACCGGCTGGAGCGACGAGGAGATCGAGTCCCGGGTCACCTACCGCGTCACCACGCTCGGCAAGGACGGGGTGCGCATCACGGGCAAGGACCTGCCGGAGCCGATCGTCGTGCACGCGGCACGAGAGGTCAGCCGGGCCGACCCGACCGGCGTGGGCGACGCCTTCCGGGCCGGCTTCCTCACCGGTGTCGTCGAGGGCCTGCCGCTGCGGGAGTCCGCCGAGCTCGGTTCGACCCTGGCGACCTACGTCATCGAGACGGTCGGGACCCAGGAGTACGAGCTCGGCACCGAGAGCTTCCTGGCGCGCCTCGCCGAGGCCTACGGCCGGGAGAGTGCGGACCTGATCGCCGCGCACGTCAGGCTGCCGCGTCCCTGACCCGTGACCACGCCCTTCCCGCCGATCGAGCCCTCCGGCAGCTCGCCCCTGTGGGCGGAGTACCTGCGCGCCGGCGTGAGGGCCGCCGCGGAGAGCGCCGAGGGCGAGGTCGTCGGGGTCGGTGGCCGGCTCGACCCGGCCTCACTGCTCACCGCCTACCGGCTCGGGGTCTTCCCGATGGGGCTCGGGGAGCGGGGCGCTCGCCCGATGGGCTGGTGGTCACCGACGTGGCGCGGCGTGCTGCGGCCCGGTCGGGCGCACGTGAGCCGGTCCATGCGCCGCTCGTTGCACCGATTCACCGTCACCGTCGACCGGGCCTTCGACGAGGTCGTGCTGGCCTGCGCCGACCCTGCCAGGGAGGGCGCCTGGATCACCGGTGAGGTCAGGGACGCCTACGGCGAGCTGCACCGGCTCGGCTGGGCGCACAGCATCGAGGTCCGTGACGAGGAGGGAGCCCTCGTCGGCGGCCTGTACGGCGTGGCGACCGGTGGCCTCTTCGCGGGGGAGTCGATGTTCCACCACACCACCGACGCCTCCAAGGCGGCCGTGATCCATCTGGACCGGGTCATCGCGGCGGACGGCGACCCCCGCCGGATCATCGACGTGCAGTGGAGCACCCCGCACCTGGCGAGCCTCGGGATCGAGGAGATGCACCGGCGCGAGTACCTCGTGCGGCTCCACGCGGCGCTCGAGGCCCCGGACCTCGACCTCGGGTCGATGGTCGACCTCGACTAGAGGTTCACAGCCCGAGCCGGGCGCGGCACGACGCCACCACGTCCGGAAGCTCCCGGCACAGCCGCTGCACCGTCTCCTCCCGCCCCGGGGCCACCGCCTCCAGCGGCAGCGTGACCCGCACATTGCCCTGGGTGAGGGCTCCCATGGCCGCGAGCACGTGGCTCGGCTCGAGGGTGTCGGAGGTGCACGCGGAGCCGGAGGCGACGTCGACCCCCCTTCGCGCCAGCTCGTCGACGAGGGTCTCCCCGTCGACGTAGAGGACGGAGAAGGTGCACAGGTGGGGCAGGCGGTCCTGCGGCGAGCCGACGACGTCCACCTGGGGCACCTCCGCGGCGCAGCGCCGGATCCGGTCGATGAGCTGGTGCGCCCTCGCGTCCTCGTCGGGACGTGCAGCAGCCACCTGCTGCCAGGCCTCGGCGGCGGCCAGCGCGGTGGGGACGTCGACGGGGTCCAGGGCATAGCCCCCTTCGTGCCGGGACGGGGGCTGGTGAGGTGTGAAGCGCACGCCCGGGCGCACGACGAGCACGCCGAGCCGGGGCCCGCCCCAGCTGGTCGCGTCCCCGATCAGCACGTCGTAGTCCTGCGGCACGTCGCTGCGACCCAGGCCGGCGCGGGCGTCGACGAGCAGCGGGACCCCGTGCCCGGCCGCGGCATCCCGCGCGGCGGGCAGGGGCTGACGGGTCCCCACCTCGTGGTTGGCGGACTGGAGCACCGCGAAGGGGGTCTCCTCGCCGAGGGCGCCTGCCCAGGACGGGAGGTCCACCGCTCCGCCCGGGTCGACCGGGACCTCCGTGGGAGGGGTCGGCGCCGAGCGGAGCCAGCGCAGCAGGGTGGAGTGCTCCACGGACGAGGTCACCGGGGGAGCGGTGCACCGACGGCGCCCGTTGGCGAGACCGGCCACCGCCGTGCGGGCCGCCTGGTCGCCGCTGGCGTGCAGCGTCAGCTCCTCGGGGCGCACCCCCAGCCCCTCGGCGAGGACCGCCCGGGCCCGGTCGAGCAGCGCCCGGGAGCGGCGGCCGGCGGCGTGCCGGGCGAGGGGGTCCGCCCACGCTGCGGACTCGGCCGCGCGGAGGGTCTCCCGAGCGGTGGGATGGAGCGGCCCGGGGGTCGCGTCCAGCAGTCGATCGACCCCGTCGGGGAGCCGCGGTGCGGGGGTGTCCGGGGAGGGGGAATCGGTTTCTCGCGCCACGCCCGGAGACTAGTGGGACCCTTGCCGCAGAGTGGCTGTGGGCTGCGGTACCGTGAGTGCGTCCCCTGAAAGACCTTCGGACCAGTAGTAGGTGCCTCTTGCCTGTGTCTCAGCGCTCCACATCCCGGCGGGCACGCCGCGGAATCGGTGCAGTCGGACTCGCACTAGCCGTGATCGCCCTGTCGGCCTGCAGCGCTGTCGGGATCCACACCGACCCCCTCAACGGCTACCTGCCGGAGGCCGCCACCCGGGAGGGTGGTTACGTCGAGGACTTCTGGATCTGGACGTGGGTCGCCGCCTGGCTCGTCGGGATCGCCGTCTGGGGCATGACGCTCTGGTGCATCGTCGTCTACCGCCGCCGCAAGAACGACGACGGCACCCTGCCGGTCCAGCTGCAGTACAACGTGCCGCTGGAGATCCTCTACACGGTCGTGCCGATGATGATGGTCGGCGTCATCTTCTTCTACAACGTCCAGGCGCAGGACGAGCTGGGGAAGATCGAGGAGCCGGACGTCGTCATCAACGTCGTCGCCAAGCAGTGGAGCTGGGACTTCAACTACGTCAACGAGAACGTCCACACCGCCGGGCAGATGGCCCAGCTGGACGGCACGAAGGGCGCCGAGAAGAAGCTGCCGACCCTCTACCTGCCGAAGGGGGAGCGCGTCGAGTTCGTCCTCACCTCGCGCGACGTCATCCACTCCTTCTGGGTGCCGGCCTTCCTCGAGAAGATGGATGTCAACCCGGGCATCGTCAACCGCTTCCAGGTCACTCCGACCCAGGAGGGGACCTTCCAGGGCAAGTGCGCCGAGCTCTGCGGCGCCTACCACTCGCAGATGCTCTTCAACGTGAAGATCGTCGACAAGGCCGAGTACGAGGCCCACATCCAGAAGCTGAAGAAGCAGGGCGACACCGGTCTGCTCAAGAACGGACTCAATCGCGATGAGATCAACAAGCGGGACACGCACCTGCTGCCTGAAGGGGTAAGGAACTGATGTCTACGATCTCTGGTGCACTGTCACGGAACACCTCGGAGCACGAGGTTTCCGAGCGGACCATCGCCCGTCATGAACGTGCCGGCACCCAGATCTTCCGCTACCTGACGACCACCGACCACAAGGTGATCGGGAACCTCTACCTGATCAGCACGTTCGTGTGGTTCCTGATCGGCGGCCTGATGGCCCTGGTGATCCGCCTCGAGCTGTGGGCCCCCGGCCTGCAGGTGGTGGACAACCCCGAGCAGTTCAACGAGATGTTCACGATGCACGGCACGATCATGCTGTTGCTCTTCGCGACCCCGGCCTTCGCCGGCTTCGCGAACGCGATCATGCCGCTGCAGATCGGGGCGCCGGACGTCTCCTTCCCCCGGCTGAACATGTTCGCCTACTGGCTCTACCTGTTCGGCAGCCTCATCGCCGGCGCCGGTCTGCTGACCCCCGGTGGTGCCGCCTCCTTCGGTTGGACCGCCTACACCCCCCTCTCCGATGCCACGTACAGCCCGGGCGTCGGTGGCGACCTGTGGGTCTGGGGCCTGGCCCTGGCCGGTTTCGGCACCATCCTCGGTGCGGTCAACTTCATCACCACGATCATCTGCATGCGCGCGCCCGGGATGACGATGTTCCGGATGCCGATCTTCACCTGGGGCATCCTGATCACCTCGATCCTGGTGCTCATGGCCTTCCCGGTGCTCGCCTCCGCGCTCATCGGCCTCGGCATCGACCGTCGCTTCGACGCGATGATCTTCGACCCGGCCAGCGGTGGTGCCCTGCTGTACCAGCACCTGTTCTGGTTCTTCGGGCACCCGGAGGTCTACATCCTCGCGCTGCCCTTCTTCGGGATCATCTCCGAGATCGTGCCGGTCTTCTCCCGCAAGCCGATCTTCGGGTACAAGACGCTGGTCTTCGCCACCATCGCCATCGCGACCCTCTCGGTCTCGGTGTGGGCGCACCACATGTACGGCACCGGTCAGGTGTTCCTGCCCTTCTTCGCGATCATGACGATGGCGATCGCGGTACCGACGGGCGTGAAGTTCTTCAACTGGATCGGCACGATGTGGGGCGGCAAGCTCGTCTTCCAGACGCCGATGGTCTGGGCCCTCGGATTCATCGTGACCTTCCTCTTCGGTGGTCTCACCGGCGTGATCCTGGCGAGCCCGGCCCTGGACTTCCACGTCACGGACACCTACTTCGTCGTGGCCCACTTCCACTACGTCCTCTTCGGCACGATCGTCTTCTCGTTCTTCGGCGGCGTGTACTTCTGGTGGCCGAAGTGGACCGGGAAGATGCTCGACGAGCGGCTGGGCAAGGTGCACTTCTGGCTGCTGTTCATCGGCTTCCACGGCACCTTCCTCATCCAGCACTGGCTGGGGGTCGAGGGCATGCCGCGTCGTTACGCCGACTACATGCCGGAGGACAACTTCCAGCTGGCGAACCAGATCTCCACGGTCGGCTCGCTCATCCTGGCCGTGAGCTTCCTGCCCTTCTTCTACAACGTGTGGAAGACGCAGGTCAGCGCTCCGACCATCGACTCCGACGACCCGTGGGGCTACGGCGGAAGCCTCGAGTGGGCGACCTCCAGCCCGCCGCCGCGGCACAACTTCCACGCCATCCCCCCGATCCGTTCCGAGCGGCCGGCCTTCGACCTGCACCACCCGGAGTACGCCCCGCAGGCCATCCGCTCCCGGACCAACAAGGAGCCGGTCGTTGCCGGTACCGCGACCCACGATGAGGTGAACCGATGAAGGCCGAAGTCGGCGTTTTCGTGACCATCCTGGTCTTCTTCGGAGTCGTCGGGCTCTCCTACGGCATCGTCACCGACTGGCAGGAGCACGTCGGTTCGGTCGGGCTGTTGCTGTGCGGCGGGCTCGGCGCGATGGTGGCCTTCTACCTGTGGAAGACCGCCCGCAGCCTGCCGTCGCGGCCCGACGACGACCCGGACAGCGAGATCTCCCAGATCGCGGGTGCCTACGGGAGTTTCGCGCCGTACTCCTGGTGGCCGCTGTGGCTCGGTCTGTCCGGTGCGCTGATCTTCCTCGGCATGGCCGTGCAGTTCTGGATCCTCGTGGCCGGGCTGATCATGGGGGTCTGGGCCCTCGTGGGCTGGACCATGGAGTACTTCATCGGCGAGAACGCACACTGACGTCGGTACGCGTACGCCGCACGGGCCCTGG
Organism: Janibacter corallicola NBRC 107790; assembly: GCF_001570965.1. GTDB lineage: Bacteria > Actinomycetota > Actinomycetes > Actinomycetales > Dermatophilaceae > Janibacter > Janibacter corallicola. Next base: position 6,152 of record NZ_BCSR01000056.1, read on the forward strand.
GATCTCCGGGGCCCGTGCGGCTCGTGTCGTCGTCCCGACCGGGCTGCTCAGCGTCCTGCTGGCCCTCACGGCCTGCTCGGGAACCGGCCTGCCGGGAGGCGACGGGAAGGACCCGGGGCAGGACGGCGGTGCCACCTCGGCCACGAGCCGTGCCCCGGCGAAGCTGGCGATCAGCCCGGGGGACTCGACGACAGGAGTGCGGGCCCGGCAGCAGGTGAGGGTGCGCGCGAAGACCGGCACCCTGCGGTCGGTCACGGTGACCGACGAGGACGGCAACCGGCTCGAGGGCGCCCGGAAGCAGCAGACATGGGCCTCTGACGGCCGGCTGGCGCCGGATGAGCGCTACGAGGTCCACGTGGTCGCGACCGGCCCGGAGGGACGCCGCACGGAGCGCACGAGCACCTTCAGTACGTTCGAGCCGAAGCAGGTCGCGGACTACCACATCGTCTACGACGACTGGACCGTCGGGGTCGCGATGCCGGTCAGCATCCAGTTCGAGGAGCCCGTGGCCGAGAGCTACCAGGACGACATCGAGCGGGCCGTCAGCGTGAAGAGCACCTCGGACGCCGAGGGCGCCTGGGGCTGGCTGGACGACCGTCAGCTGATGTGGCGCCCGAGGAACTACTGGGAGCCCGGGACGCGGGTGAGCGTCAACGCGCCTCTCACCGGCTACCAGACCGGCCCGGACTCCTGGATCGAGGACGACGCGACCGGATCGATGACCATCGGACGGCGGCAGCTGACGACGGTCGACATCGACGACCACGAGATGCAGGTCGAGCGGGACGGTGAAACCCTCGAGAGCTTCCCCATCAGCAGCGGACGCCCCGGCAAGGAGACCGAGACCCGCTCGGGCACGAAGGTCGTCATCCTCAAGGACAAGAAGATGACCATGGACTCCTCGACCGTCGGGATCGACAAGGGCGAGAAGGGCTACTACAAGGTCGACACCAAGTACAACGTGCGGGTGACCTGGACGGGGGAGTTCCTCCACTCCGCGCCGTGGTCGGTGGATGCCCAGGGCTCGAGCAACGTCTCCCACGGGTGTGTCAACCTCTCGCCCGAGCACGCGAAATGGTTCTACGAGCACACCATCGCCGGCGACCCCGTCGACTTCACCGGCTCGGACCGGGAGTTCGACCCCGGGGAGGGGATCGGCGTCTGGCAGTACTCCTGGCAGGAGTGGCAGCAGCAGAGCGCCCTGGGCTGAGCCGGGGCGCTCGAGGCCATCCCGTTCGACGTCATCCCCAGCCGAGGTCGTGCAGCCGGTCCTCGTCGATGCCGACGTGGTGTCCCGCCTCGTGGACGATGGTGATCGCAATCTCCTCCCGGAGCTCCTCCATGTCGCGGCACATCCGGGTCAGCGGCCCGCGGAAGAGCACGATCCGGTCGGGGAGGGCGCCCATGGCCCACCCCTCGTCCCGCTCGGTCAGCGGGGTCCCCAGGTAGATGCCGAGCAGCTCGGCGTTCTCCTCGGGGGTCAGGCCCGGGTCCGCATGTTCTGCCCCCGGCTCGTCCTCGACGAAGAAGGCGACGTTGTCGAGCATGTCCAGCAGCTGCGGGGGGACCTCGTCGAGCGCGTCGCGCACGGCCTCCTCGAACTCCGCCTCACTGATCTCGATCATGATTCCTCGCTGCCGCAGCCGTTCTGGGTGAGCCGCGCCCCGTGATGCAGTGGGGCCCCGAAGGCGATCCTTCGGGGCCCCACTGCATCCGGTGGCTCGAGTGGCCTCAGTGGCTGGAGACCTTCTCGCCGGACTCGATCTGCCCGTGCTCCTCGTGCGCGGCCTCGAGCTCCTGGGGGGTGACCGGCTCGACCGCCCCCGCGAAGTAGAAGCGGTGCAGCGCGGCACGGATCCGGGTACCGCGACGGGCCTTGTTGGGGATCCCGTTCTCGTCGGTGGCCGGCTCCAGCTCCAGGGGCGGCGGGCCCTCGTGCTGGACCAGCGTCCACCGGGTGTACTCGTCGAGCGGCTCGTGGATCTCCTCGAAGTCGCCCGCAGTGCCGAGCTGGATCCGGCCGGTCTCGCGCCCGTGGAGGACCCGGTCCCGGTCGTGACGCTGCAGGCTCAGGCAGATCCGGCGGGTGGCCCAGAAGGCGATGATCGGACCGAGGAAGGTCAGGACCCGCAGCGCGATCGTGATGTCGTTGATCGACATCCCGAACTTGATCGCCATGATGTCGTTGCTCGCGGCGAACATGAACACGCCGTACAGCGTGAGGCCGGCCATCCCGATGCCGGTGCGCGTCGGGTTGTTGCGCGGGCGGTCCAGCAGGTGGTGCTCACGCTTGTCGCCGGTGACCCAGCCCTCGATGAAGGGATAGGCGATCATGGCCCCGTAGAAGGCGGGGATGACCAGCAGGGCACCGATGATCACCGGCCACGCCCAGGTGAACCCGAAGGTCTCGAACTCCAGGAAGCCCGGCAGGAGCCGTAGCGCACCGTCCGGGAAGCCCATGTACCAGTCCGGCTGGGCGCCGGCGGTGGTGGCGTTCGGCATGTACGGGCCGTGCACCCAGACCGCGTTGATCTGGATCAGGGCCGACATCAACGCGATACCGCCGAAGACGATGAAGAAGAACCCTCCGGCCTTTGCCGCGTACACCGGCATGACGGGGAAGCCGACGACGTTGTCGTTGGTCTTGCCCGGGCCGGGGTACTGGGTGTGCTTCTGCACGGCCACGAGCACGATGTGCAGGGTGAAGAGGCCGATGAGCAGCGCCGGCAGCAGCAGGATGTGGATCGAGTAGAGGCGCGGGATGATGTCCTCGCTCGGGAAGCCACCGCCGAAGAGGGCGTAGCTGAGGTAGCTGCCGATGACCGGCGCGGCAACCATGAAGCCCTGGGCGGCGCGAAGACCCGTGCCCGAGAGCAGGTCGTCCGGCAGGGAGTAACCGGCGAAGCCCTCGATGAGCGCCATGAGGGAGAGGAGGCAGCCGATGACCCAGTTCAGTTCACGCGGCTTGCGGAAGGCGCCGGTGAAGAACACGCGCAGCATGTGCACCGACAGGGCGACGATGAACAACAGCGCCGACCAGTGGTGGATCTGGCGGATCAGCAGCCCGCCCTTGACCTCGAAGGAGATGTGCAGCGTCGACTCGTAGGCCTTGGACATCTCGACGCCGCGCAGCGGCGCGTAGGGGCCGTCGTAGACGGTGTGGGCCATCGAGGGGTCGAACCAGAAGGTCAGGAAGACCCCGGTGAGCATGCACACGATCATCGAGTACATGGCGATCTCACCGAGCATGAAGGACCAGTGGTCCGGGAAGACCTTCTTCATCAGGTACCCGACGCCCTTGGCGGCGCCGGTCCGGTCGTCGATCCAGCCGGCGACCCCGCCGACCCGCTTCACGCCGGGAGAGAAGGACTCACGGGGTGCGTCGTCGCCGGTACGGAGGCCGTCGGCGGGGCGAGAACTTGCGGTCATCACTCTCCACGCTCCCAGAAGCTCGGGCCGACAGGTTCCTGGAAGGGCTGGTCGGCGATCAGGTAGCCCTCGTTGTCCACGGTGATCTTCAGCTGCGGCAGGGGGTGGCCCGCGGGACCGAAGACGACCTCGCAGTCGTTGGTCACGTCGAAGGTGGACTGGTGGCACGGGCAGAGCAGGTGGTGCGTGGTCTGCTCGTACAGGCCGACGGGGCAGCCGACGTGGGTGCAGACCTTGGAGTAGGCCACGATGCCCTCGTGGCCCCAGCTGCGCGCCTTGCGGCCCTGCTCGGTGTCCTGGAAGTCGTTCGGGTCCAGCCGCATGAGCAGCACGGAGGCCTTGGCCATCTCGTTCTGCATCTCGTGCTCCATCTCCAGCAGGCCCTCGGGCTGGATGTGGTAGACGGAGCCGATGGTGATCTCGGAGGGCCGGATGGGCACGTCCTCCGGGTCCTTGTGCAGACGCCACTTCTTCGGCTTGTAGCTGCCGTCGGGCTGCTTGCGCCCGTTCCAGTACGTGACGGAGAGGTCGTTCTTCGGCAGCGGGCCGAGGGAGCCCACGAGCTGGACGAGCAGCGGGAGGGCGAAGAGGCCCATCGCGCCGCCGAAGGTCGCCTTCAGCAGCGGGCGACGGTTCAACTGGGAGCCCTTGGCGCCCTTCTCCACCATGGTCTCGACGAACTCGTCACGGTCCGCCTGCTCGGAGCGCATCGGGTGACGCATCTCCACGACCTCGGTGTCGGGCATGAGGGTCTTGGCCCAGTGCACGGCGCCGAGACCGATGCCCAGGAGGCTGAAGGCCAGCCCGAGACCGAGCAGCAGGTTCGCCAGGCTCATCTCGTTGGTGAAGGGAACCCAGACGGTGTCTTCGGTGTCGACGATGAAGTACGCGACGATGAAGAGGAGGGTGCCGAGGATGGAGAGCAGGAAGAGGCCCGCCACCTGCACCTCCGCCCGCTTGGCGGCCTTCTCGTCACGGTCGGCGTTGCGCAGCACGTGTGGCGGGAGGCCGGGGTTCTCGAAGCGGTCCGGGATGCCCCCGGTGCCCTGCACGTGGCCCTGGTCGAGGCGCGCCGGGGTCGAACCCGGGGGTTCTTCTTCCGGCCGGGCCCCTGTCGGGGTGTGCTCACTCATGAGTCGTGGGTCCTGTCTGTGTGGCGATGGACGTGGTCAGGAGGACTTGGCGCCGAGCCAGATGGCGGCACCGACGAGCAGGCCGAGGCCTGCGGTCCAGACGAAGAGGCCCTCGGGAACCGGGCCGAGGCCGCCCAGCGGGTTGCCGCCGGGGTTGCCGGTCTCCTCCTGGCCCTTGATGTAGGCGATCACGTCACGCTTGTCCTCGGGCGTGATGTTGTCGTTGTTGAAGACCGGCATGGACTGCGGCCCGGTCTCCATGGCCTCGTAGATGTGCTTGCCGGAGACGCCGGTGACGGGCGGGGCCTCCTTGCCACGGGTGAGAGCACCACCCTGACCGGCGCTGTTGTGGCACATGGCGCAGTTGACGCGGAAGATCTCCCCGCCCTTGCCCGGGTCGCCCTTCTCGGCGTCGGTGTACTCCTTGGCCGGAACGGCGGGGCCGGGGCCGAGGGAGGCGACATAGGCGGCGATGTCGGAGATCTCCTCGTCGGAGAACTTCACCTTCAGGTCATCGGCCGCCTGGACGCCCGGCTCGGTCATCGGCATACGACCGGTGCCCATCTGGAAGTCCACGGCGGCGGCGCCGACACCGGCGAGGCTCGGGCCGAGACCGTCGATGCCCATACCGTTCGCGCCGTGGCAGTTGGCGCAGTTGGCGGTGAAGAGCTTCTTGCCGTGCTCCGCGTCGCCGGAGGCCGAGGTGGCCGCCTTGGCCGGCTGCGGGGCGACGGCCGCGTAGGCGGCACCGGTGAGGAGGAGGCCCAGCATGAGGAGCAGGGCGATCGCCGCCGGGTGGCGGCGGGAGAGCTTGGGCATGGCGAGTCCTGTCGGCGTGCGGCGAGCGGGATCCTTGAACTGGCGCAACGACATCACCCGAGGAGGTAGATCGCGGCGAAGAGCGCGATCCAGACGACGTCGACGAAGTGCCAGTAGTACGAGGTCACGACCGCGCCGGTCTGCTGGGCGCGGCTGTAGTCACGGGTGGTGTACGTGCGGGCGATGATCAGGAGGAAGGCGATGAGGCCGCCGGTCACGTGGATCGCGTGCAGGCCGGTCGTCAGGTAGAAGACCGAGGACCAGGAGTCGGTCGCGATGTTGATGCCCTCGGTGACCAGGGTGGCGTACTCCATGACCTGGCCGGAGACGAAGATCGCCCCGAAGATGTAGGTCAGGACGTACCACTCGCGCATGCCCCAGCCGGCGACGTTCAGCAGTGAGCCGGTCCGCGACTTCTGGCCGTGCTCGGCCTTGAGGACGCCGAGCTGGCACCACACCGAGGAGACGACCAGGATCAGGGTGTTGGCGGCGGCGTACGGCACGTTGAGCTCCGCCCCGTGCTCCGCCCACTGTTCCGGTCGCATGGTCCGGATGGTGAAGAGGATCGCGAACAGACCCGCGAAGAACATCAGCTCGCTGGAGAGCCAGACGATGGTCCCGACGGCTGCCATGTTGGGTCGGCTCACCGGCCCGAGAGCTGGGTCCGTCGGGATGGGCGCGGGTCCGCTGTTGGACAAGGTAGGTGCAGTGGCCACGGAGCCATTATGGACGCATCCGGATCCGCATGTGCGACACCCCCCTCCACGAGTGTCGCGACCCCCGTGGACGCTACGATCGGGGCATGACCGGTACTCCCCAGAGCACTCCCGCGCGCCCGGCGTCCGGCGCCGAGGGCGGCGAGCAGATCGAGGTGCGGGTGCTGCTGCACAGCGACGACATCACCACGCGCGACACGGTGCGCGCGGCGGTCGGGCGCCGGCCGGCCAAGGACGTGCGGGTCACGAGCTGGCGCGAGTGCGCCACCCAGGCCGCCGTGGTCGAGGCCGTGGAGGCCGGCGGGCTCGACGTCCTCGTCCTCGACGGGGAGGCCGCCAAGCTCGGCGGCATGGGCCTGTGCCGGCAGCTGAAGGGGGAGATCTACGAGTGCCCGCCGGTGATCATCCTCACCGGGCGCCCCCAGGACGGCTGGCTCGCGACCTGGTCGATGGCCGATGCCGTCGTCCCGCACCCGCTGGACCCGATCGCCCTGGCCGAGACCGTGGCGCGGGTCGCGAGGGAGCAGGCCGGCCGATGACCGGGGCCGGCCGGGACGACTTCTCCTGGCCGGACGTGCTCAGCGCGCTGATCGCCGGGACCGACCTCCAGGACGAGCAGGCCTCGTGGGCGATGGGCGAGATCATGTCCGGCAATGCCGCGCCCACGCAGATCGCCGGCTTCCTCGTCGGCCTGCGGGCGAAGGGGGAGACCGTCACCGAGCTGCGTGCCCTCGCCGACGTCATGCTCGAGCACGCGCTGCCGATCAGGGTGGAGGGACCCATCCTGGACATCGTCGGCACCGGTGGGGACCGGGCCGGCACGGTGAACATCTCGACGATGTCCTCGGTGTGCATCGCCGCCACCGGCACGACCGTCGTCAAGCACGGCAACCGCGCCGCCTCCTCCAAGTCCGGCTCCGCGGACGTCCTGGAGGCCCTCGGCGTGGACCTCTCCCTCGACCCCGACCGGCTGGCCGAGGTCACCCGCGAGGCCGGCATCACCTTCTGCTTCGCGCAGACCTTCCACCCCTCCTTCCGGCACACCGCCACGCCGCGACGCGACCTGGGGGTCGGCACGGCGCTCAACGTCCTGGGCCCGATGACCAACCCCGCCCACCCGGACTTCTCCGTGGTGGGCGTCGCCGATGCCCGCGTCGCGCCGCTCATGGCCGGCGTCTTCGCGCAGCGGGGCACCGCGGCGCTCGTCTTCCGGGGCGAGGACGGCCTCGACGAGCTCTCCGTCGGGGCCGCCTCCCACGTGTGGTGGGTCGGCTCCGGTGAGGTCACGGAGCTGCGCATCACCCCCGAGGAGCTGGGCCTGACGCGAAGCCCGCTCGACGCCCTCCGCGGGGGCGACGCCGAGCAGAACGCCGAGGTCGCCCGGCGCCTCTTCGCCGGTGAGCGGGGAGCGGTGCGCGACGCCGTCGTGCTCAACGCCGGGGCGGCCGTCGCGGTGGCGGACGCCGGTCAGCAGGTGCCGGCGGACCCGGTCGCCGCCCTGCGCGCCGGCATGGACCGGATCGAGGAGGTCCTGGACTCCGGCCGTGCCGCGGACCGGCTCGCGCGCTGGGTCCGGGCCACCCGCGGCGGCTCGGGGGACTGATCGACCCCTCGGGGGACGTGACCGGCCCGTCGACCGGTCGCCTCGGGAGGAGCGGCCCGCGCCCTACTCGAGCCCGATGGAGAAGGCCTCGTCCAAGTCGTGCCTGCTGTAGGCGCGGAAGGCGATCTGGGTCGAGGTGTCGACGATGCCCTCCACCTTGTTCAGGCGCCCGGCGATCACCTCGTCGAGCTCCTCGTGCTGGTGTACGCGGACCATGGCGATGAGGTCGGCGTCGCCGGCGACGGAGTAGACCTCGCTCACCCCGTCGAGGGCGGCGATGGTCTCGGCGACCTCGGGGATGCGGTCGGTCTCGGCGTGGATGAGCACGATGGCAGTGATCACGAGGCCCACCCTAGAGCAGGAGCCAGCTCTGCGTGTGCCCCGGTGGCGCCCCCGACGGGGCAGGTCCACTCCCCGTCGATGTCGACCAGGCGGGTCCCCTCGGTGTCCAGCCAGCGCAGCACCAGGTCGGTTTCCTCGGGCAGTGCGCTGCTGCCCGGTCCGGACGGCGGAGGCACGACCTCTGCGGTGGCGCGCAGTGCCTCGACGTAGGGCATCGGGTCGGCGCCGGCGGGGGAGTGGGTGCTGCCGGCCAGTCGTCCGTGTCGCAGGCAGACCAGGTCCCAGCCGCCCCGCGGGCTGCGCCGGGCGGCGATGATCTCCGCGGCGGCTGTCACCGGTGCCGCGCGCTGGCTGCGCGAGGCCGCACGGACCAGCGACCCGAGCCGGTCCCGCAGCCGCGCGGCCTCCTCGAAGCGTTCCTGCGCGGAGAGTCGCCCCATCCGCTCCCGCAGCGTGGCCACGGCTTCGCGGGAGTCCCCGACGAGCACCGCCGCGGCCTCGGCGACGGTGCGCGCGTACTCCTCCTGCGGGACCTCGCCGGTGCACGGTGCGGAGCAGCGCCCCATGTCCTTCAGGGCGCACGGTGAGGTCGGTCGCCGCGGCGAGATCCGTGTCAGGCACTGCCGCAGCGGCACCACGTCGTGCACTGCGGCCATCGCGTCCTCGGCGGCCCCGCGCGAGCCGAAGGGCCCGGCGAAAGCCGGGCGGTCCGGCCCGACCCGGCGCACGATCGAGAGACGCGGGAAGGCCTCGTCGGTCAACGTGAGCCACCACGCCCGCTCCGGGTGGCGGGAGCGTCGGTTGTACCGGGGCTCGTGCGTGGCGATGAGCCGGATCTCGCGGACCTGCGCCTCGAGGGTCGTGGCGCACACGATCGGGGTCACCCCGGTCGCCAGCCGCACCATCTCACCCATCCGGCGGCGCTGCTCCGCCGCGGTGAAGTAGCTGCGCACGCGACTGCGGATGTCCACGGAGGTCCCGACGTAGAGGGGTTCGCCCCCGACTCCCGTGAAGACGTAGACCCCGGGCGCGTGGGGGAGGTCGTCGGCGAGGTGCCGCTTGCGACGCTGCGCATCGGTGACGCGGCTGGAGTAGGAGGTCAGCTCCTCGAGGGTGTCGACCCCGACACCACCGACGCGCTCGATGAGGCCGTGGAGGACGTCGACGGTCGCCCGGGCGTCGTGCAGGGCGCGGTGGTCCGGCTGGGTCGCGGCGCCGAAGTGGCGGGCGAGGGTGGCGAGCTTGTGGTTCGGTGTCTCCCCGCGCGCGAGCACCTGGCGCGCCAGCCGCACCGTGTCCAGCACCGTCGGCCCCGGCCAGCGCATCCCGTGCGCCGAGCAGGCGGCCTTGAGGAAGCCGATGTCGAAGCCCGCGTTGTGGGCGACGAGCACGGCCCCCTTCGCGAACTCGAGGAAGGTGGTGACCGCCTCACCGGTGCGCGGCGCGTCGGCGACCATCGCGTTCGTGATGCCGGTGAGGGACTGGATGAAGGCGGGGATCGGCTCCCCGGGGTCGACGAAGGTCTGCAGCTCGCCGAGGACCTCGCCGCCGCGCACCTTGACGGCGCCGATCTCGGTGATGCCGCAGTCGAGCGTCGAGCCGCCGGTGGTCTCCAGGTCGACGACGACGAAGGTGACCTCCGACAAGGGGGTGCCGATCTCGCCGAGCCTGTCCTGTACGACCACCATGGCCCCGACGGTAGGCGCGGGCACCGACAACCCCGCCCAGGCGTGCCGGGGTGGCGGGGGAGCGGCCGCGGTGCGAGGCTCACGAGATGCACGCCATGGACACCCTGGAGGACCTCGTCGGCTTCTACCGCCACTTCTCGGGCGTGGAGGCGAAGGGGGAGTCCCCCACCTTCGTCGAGTGGGCCGCAGGAGTGGCCGGGGACGAGGAGGTGCTCGCGCTGCTGCAGGAGCTGCCGACCGCCAAGCGTCAGCCCAACCTCGTCTTCGCCGCCGCCCGGTGGCACGGTGCCCCCGCGCCGGGGCCGTACGCGGGGCTGCGGGAGGTGCTCCTCGGGCAGTGGGAGTCGGTGCGCACGACGATCCTCACGCGGGCGACCCAGACCAACGAGCCCGGTCGGTGCGCGAGCCTGCTGCCGCTGCTCGCCGGGATGCCCGGGCCGCTCGCGCTGCTCGAGGTGGGCGCGAGCGGCGGGCTGTGCCTGCACCCGGACCGGTACTCCTACCGGTACACCGACGGGGCCGGGGGCGTCCGGGCCATCGACCCGCGGACCGGGCCGGCACCGACGCTCCTGGAGTGTCGGGTCTCCGGCACACCCCCGCTGCCGCGGGAACTGCCGCAGATCGCCTGGCGGGGCGGCCTCGACCTGCACCCGCTCGACCTGTCCTCCGCGGAGGACGCGGCGTGGCTGCGGATGCTGGTCTGGCCCGAGCACGAGGACCGGCGACGCCGGCTGGAGGCCGCCTGCGCCGAGGTGCCACACGAGTCGGTCACGCTGCTCGAGGGCGACCTCCTCACCGATCTGGGGCCCTTGGTCGCGCAGGCGAGGCGGGAGGCCCCGGACGCCACCCTCGTGGTCTTCCACACCGCCGTCCTCGCCTACCTGGACGAGCCGGGGCGCCAGCTCTGGGTGCGCGAGGTGGGTGAGCTCCTCGAGGGCGTGCGGGACGGCGGCGGCCGCGCGCACTGGATCAGCAACGAGGGAGGTGGCGTGCTGCCGTCGCTCGCGGCCACGGCGACCTGCCGGGGAGGCGAGGCCGACTTCTGCCTCGCGCTGGACGGGGAGGCGGTCGGCTGGGCGCACGGGCACGGCCGCTCCCTCACCTGGTGCTGACCCCTCCGGGGCGAAGGACGGAGGGCTGTCGGGGGTCGCTCCTAGCGTGGTCGGTGCCGGGATGGTCCCGGTGACGACGAGGAGGTGACGGGCATGGACCGTCGAGCCGGAGAGCCGCTGCTGATCGACTGCTCCACGTGTCCCGTGCAGCACGTCGGGTGCGCGGACTGCATGGTCACGGCCCTGATGGCGCCGGAGGCGGTGGACGGGCCGCAGGACCTGCCGCTGGACCCGGGGGAGCGGGAGGTCGTCTCCCTCCTGGTCCGCAGCGGTCTGGTCGGTGCCGAGACGGCGGCAGGGGCCCGCGCGGTGCGCGAGCCCC
>NZ_BCSR01000057.1 GCF_001570965.1 Janibacter corallicola NBRC 107790
GATCCGGACCAACCCGAACCAGATCTTTCAAGGAGAACTGTGGTGGCTTCCAACACTCCGCGCCGCGTTGCCGTCCTCGGCGGCAACCGCATCCCCTTCGCCCGCCAGTTCGGCCCCTATGCCGAGGCGTCCAACCAGGACATGTTCACGGCAGCCCTCGACGGGCTCGTCGCGCGCTACAACCTGGGCGGCAAGCACATCGACGAGGTCGCCGGCGGCGCGGTCATCAAGCACTCGAAGGACTTCAACCTCATCCGTGAGTCGGTCCTCGGCTCGGCCCTCGCGCCGACCACCTCCGCCTTCGACCTGCAGCAGGCCTGCGGCACCGGTTTGGAGGCCGCGCTGCTGCTGAGCAACAAGATCGCCCTCGGCCAGATCGAGTCGGGCATCGCCGGCGGCGCCGACACCGCCTCCGACGCCCCGATCATGGTCTCGGAGAAGCTGCGCAAGAAGCTGCTGGCCGTCAACCGGGCCAAGGGCACCAAGAACCAGCTGAAGGCCCTCGCCAAGATCCGGATCACCGACCTCGGCATCCTCACCCCGGCCAATGTCGAGCCGCGCACCGGCCTGTCCATGGGCGACCACATGGCCATCACGGCCAAGAAGTGGGGCATCACCCGCGAGGCCCAGGACGAGCTGACCGTCCGCAGCCACCAGAACATGGCGGCCGCCTACGACCGGGGCTTCAACGACGACCTCATGACCAGCTTCATGGGGCAGACCCGCGACCAGAACCTGCGGCCGGACTCCTCGATGGAGAAGCTGGCCAAGCTCAAGCCGGTCTTCGGCAAGGGCCCGGACGCGACGATGACCGCGGGCAACTCGACGCCGCTCTCCGACGGCGCCTCCGCCGTCCTGCTCGGGTCCGAGGAGTGGGCCCGGGAGAACGGCCTCACCCCGCTCGCCTGGTTCGTCGACGGCCAGGCCGCCGCGGTCGACTACGTCCACGGCGCCGAGGGCCTGCTGATGTCCCCCGCCTACGCCATCCCGCGCATGCTGGACCGGCAGGGCCTGACCCTGCAGGACTTCGACTTCTACGAGATCCACGAGGCCTTCGCCGCGACCGTGCTCTCCACGCTCACCGCGTGGGAGGACGAGGAGTTCTGCCGCGAGAAGCTCGGCCGCGACTCCGTCCTGGGCTCGATCGACCGCGACAAGCTCAACGTCAACGGCTCCTCCCTCGCGGCCGGCCACCCCTTCGCCGCGACCGGCGGTCGCATCATCGCCGCCCTCGCCAAGATGCTGCACGAGAAGGGCGCGGGCAGCCGCGGCCTGATCTCCATCTGCGCCGCCGGCGGTCAGGGCGTCGTGGCCATCCTCGAGGGCGCCTGAGCAGCCCCACCCCAAGCAGACCAAGGAGAATCACATGGCATTCGACTACGGCAAGTTCGTCAACTCCGGTGTCGGCAAGCAGCTGGCCAACGCGCTCGGGCTGCCCCGCCCGACCAAGCTGCGCCGCTACAAGGCCGGCGCGCCGCTCCTCAACGGCGCCGTCCTCATCGACGGTCACGGAGAGGCACCCGTCGCGGCCCTCCTCAAGGAGTCGCTGGCCGCCGAGGGCCTGCAGGTCGCCACGTCGCCGTCGACCTCGGTCGCCGCGGTCATCGTGGACATGACCCGGGCGCAGACCCCCGCCGACCTCGAGACGCTGCGCGGCATCCTCTCCCCGGCGCTGAAGACCCTCGCGCCCACCGGTCGCGTCATCGTCGTCGGCCGCCCCGTCGAGGACACCGACGACGTCGCGGAGGCGGCCGTGCGCCGGTCCCTCGAGGGCATCGTGCGCTCGGTGGGCAAGGAGATGCGCCACGGCGGCACCGCGAACATGGTCTACGTCGCGGAGGGCGCCGACGAGAGCGTCGAGGCCAGCGTGCGCTTCCTGCTCTCGGGCCGGTCGGCCTACGTCTCGGCACAGGTGATCACCGTCCGCGAGCCGGTCGGCACCGTCGTCGAGCCGCAGGACTGGGACGCCCCGCTGGAGGGCAAGGTCGCCGTCGTCACCGGCGCCGCCCGCGGCATCGGCGCCGCGATCGCCGAGGTGCTCGCCCGCGACGGTGCGGTCGTCGTGTGCGTGGACATCCCTGCCGCCGGCGGGCCGTTGGCCGAGGTCGCGAACCGCATCGGCGGCTCCGCCCTGCAGGTCGACGTCACCGCGGACGACGCGGGGGAGAAGATCGCCGAGCACGCGAAGTCGCTGCACGGTGGCTTCGACATCGTCGTGCACAACGCCGGCATCACCCGCGACAAGCTTCTCGTCAACACCGACGCCGACCGGTGGGGCTCGGTCCTCAACGTGAACCTGCTCTCCATCCTGCGGATGAACGAGACGCTCGTGCCCGCCATGAACGACGGCGGCCACATCGTGTGCGTCTCCTCGATCGCCGGGATCGCGGGCAACCGTGGCCAGGTGAACTACGGCGCGAGCAAGGCCGGCGTCATCGGCATGACGAAGAGCCTGGCCCGCGACCCGGAGATCCTGGCGAAGGGGATCACCGTCAACGCGGTGGCCCCGGGCTTCATCGAGACCGAGATGACCTCGAAGATCCCGCTCGCCACCCGTGAGGTCGGTCGCCTGACCAACTCGCTGAGCCAGGGCGGGCTGCCGCTCGACGTCGCCGAGACGATCGGCTGGTTCTCCTGGGACGCCAACCGCGCCGTCACCGGCAATGTCGTGCGGGTCTGCGGCCAGATGATGCTGGGGGCCTGATGACTGTCGAGACACTGGAGCGCCGACCGGTCCTGGGGCAGATCTACGCCACGGCGGCCCTGTCCGGCAAGAAGTCGGGGTCCTCGCTGCCGGAGACCACCCTCCGGCTCGAGGGCCACCGGGTCGACCGCAAGGAGCTGCTCGACTACGAGCGCATCTGCGGCTTCGAGAACTCCGACCAGCTGCCGCACACCTTCCCGCACGTGGTGGGCTTCCCGCTGCAGATGAAGCTGATGTCCCGCAAGGACTTCCCGCTGCCGCTGATGGGCATGGTGCACCTGGAGAACGTCATCACCACCCACCGGGCGATCGACTTCGAGGAGCCCCTCGACATCGCGGTGCGCGCCGAGGGCCTGCGGGACCACCCCAAGGGCCGGGTGCTCGACCTGGTCACCGAGGTGGACGTCGACGGCGAGCGGGTGTGGGAGGGGCGTTCCACGTACCTCTCCCGCGGCCGCGGCGACGCCGATGCCTCCCGTGGGGAGCAGCCGCCGCCGGTACCCACCGGGGCGGCGACGGCGAAGTGGAGCCTGCCGGGTGACCTCGGGCGCACCTACGGGCTCGCCTCGGGCGACGTGAACCCGATCCACATGAGCGCCCTCACCGCCAAGGCGATGGGCTTCCCGAAGGCCATCGCCCACGGGATGTGGACCTACGCCCGCACGATGGCCGCGCTCGGCCCGCGGGCGCGCGGTGCGGTCACGAGCCACGTGTGGTTCAAGAAGCCGGTCCTGCTGCCGGCGAAGGTCGACCTCGTCGTCGACCCCGCCGCCGAGCCGCTCGTCGCCGGACTGCGCAGCTCGCGCACGCCGGAGACCGAGCACCTCGTGCTCACGCTGCAGGCCTGATCGACCCGAGGGAGGCGAAGGGGGTGCTCGCGCCGCAGCGGCACGAGCACCCCCTTCGGCGTCCCGGCCGCACGGAACAGGCATACTCACCGGCGTGAGCACCGAGTACGCGCCCCAGCCGCCGCCCACCGCCCGCCCCGCGACCGGCGCACTGCCGTGGTTCCTCGGGCTGATCGTCCTGGCCTGCCTGCCCTTCCTCGGCAGCGTGATCGCGAGCCTCACGATGTACTTCGTCGGGCGCGCCCAGGCGGACAAGGGGCCGTTGGCGGCGGAGAACGGTCGGCGCGCGGCCAACTGGGGGCTGACCTACTTCGTGCTCACGATCGTCCTCGTCCTCACCCACTTCGTGCTCGTCTTCCTCGTCATCGGCGGCGGGGGCAGCGAGCACTTCTTCCCCGTGGGCATCCCCATCACGATCTGGGGGATCATCAGCGTCGGGCACGTCGTGCTCAGCCTCTGGGGCGGCATCGCGGCCCTGAACCGCGTGCTCTTCTGGGGCAGGGGCGTCCCCGTCATCCCCGCAGCGCGCTGATCCGGGCGCGGAGCCAGGCGTAGGAGTCCTTGGGCAGGCGCCGCTCGCCGTCCCCGAACTCGACCCGCACGAGGCCGAAGCGCTGGGTGTAGCCCTCCGCCCACTCGAAGTTGTCCAGCAGCGACCAGACGAAGTACCCGCGGACCTCGACCCCGGCCTCGATGGCCTCCGAGACCGCGCCCAGGTGGGCGTCCAGGTATCGGATCCGGGCCTCGTCGTGGACGGCTCCGCCCTCGAGGACGTCCTGCGTCGAGCAGCCGGACTCGGTGACGTGGATGGGCGGGAGCGCCTCGCCGTACCGCTCCCGCATCCCGGTGAGCAGCTCGGTCAGCCCCTCCGGTGCGACCGGCCACCCGAAGGCGGTGCGCTCATCGGCCGGGACGGGCGCCAGCGCGAAGGGGATGCCCTCGGGCACCTCCAGCGGCACCCCTTCGGGGTCCGCGGCGACCGCCGCGGTGACGGCGGGGGATCCCGGCGCACCCACCACCGTCGGGTTGTAGTAGTTCAGGCCGTAGGCGTCCAGGGGTTCGCTGATGACCGCGAGGTCCTCGGCCACCGGCCCGGGCATCCCCTCTCCCATGCCGTTCGGGTACTCCCCGAGGAGGATCGGCTCGGCGAAGGCACGGTTGTGGATCGTGTCGTAGAGGTCCGCGGCGGCCACGTCCTCCGGCGCCTCCGAGGCCGGGTGGACCGGGGTGTGGTTGTTCGCCGTGGCCACCCCCGCGGCACCGGCGGCACGCAGCGCCCGCGTCGCGAGCCCGTGACCGAGGAGCAGGTGGTGCCCCGCGGCGAGGGCGTCGAAGCCGAGCTCCCGCCCGGGCGCGTGCACGCCGAGCGCGTAGCCGAAGATCGTCTGCACCACGGGCTCGTTCACCGGCAGCCACATCGCCACCCGGTCGGCGAGCCGCTCGGCGACGAGCGCGGCGTACTCGGCGAAGCGCTCGGCGGTCGCCCGCTCCATCCACCCGCCGCGGGCCTCCAGGGCCGAGGGCAGGTCCCAGTGGTAGAGCGTGGCGAAGGGGGCGATCCCCGCCTCGCACAACCGGTCCACGGCCCGGTCGTAGAAGTCGAGGCCGGCCGGCTCGGCCGGCCCGGAGCCCTCGGGCTGGATCCGCGGCCACGCGATGGAGAAGCGGTATGCGTCCACGCCGAGCCCACGCAGCAGCGCGACGTCCTCGTCCCACCGGGCGTGGCTGTCGCAGGCGATCTCTCCCGAGGAGCCGTCCCGGATCGCTCCCGGCACCTCGCAGAAGTCGTCCCAGATGCTGCGCCCGCGGCCACCGGTGCGCACGCGCCCTTCGATCTGGTAGCTGGCGGTGGAGGTGCCGAGGACGAGGCCGGCGAGGTGCTGGTCGGTCACGGTGACTCCTAGTCGACGCTTCGGATGCGGGTGATCAGCAGTGCCGCGGCGACGCCGAAGGCCGCCGCGAGCAGGTAGAGGGTGCGGTAGCCGGCCGTGTACGTGGAGTGGGCGGCGTACCACGTGATGAGCGGGCCGGCGAGAGCCGGCGCGAGGACCTGGGGGAGGGCATTGGCGATGTTGATGACCCCGAGGTCGCGGGCCCGGTCACCGGCACTGGGCAGCACCTGGGTGATGAGCGCGAAGTCCACGGAGATGTAGACGCCGTAGCCCACACCGAGGACGACCGCCCCGACGACAGCAGCAGGCCAGGTCTGGACGAAGGCCAGGACGGCGGCGGCCGCGGACATCAGCAGCCCGGACCACATGACGAAGGGCTTGCGCCGGCCGACCCGGTCCGAGGCCGCCCCGGCGACCATGGCCGTGGCCACGAGCACCGCGGCGTAGATCAGGGTCAGCACGAGCACGCCTCCCTCCGGGTCCTCGACCCGCACCGCGTCGGTGAGGAAGTAGAGCAGGTAGAAGGTGCAGATCGAGTTCGAGATCGTCGCGAGGAACCGGGTCAGCCACGCCCACGCGAAGTCCGGGTGGCGACGCGGCGAGATCCAGAAGCCGGCGACGAAGGCCCAGGGGCCCGGCCACGGGCGGACCCGTCCCGTGACCGGGCGGTCCCCGGAGCGCATGGCGAAGGGGGCGATCGCCGCGAGCACGAGGACGGCCAGGACGAGGTACGCCGCGCCGATGCCCGCGACGAGACTGGCGACCGCGGTGCCGATGACGATGCCCAGGGTCTGGGTCATGCCGATGACACCGCTGACGAGACCGCGCTGCTCGAGGGGGACCAGATCCGGTACCGCGGCGGTGAGGCCGGCCAGGGTCCCGTTGAGCCCGGCCTGCACGACGCACCAGCCGAGGACCATGGCGGGGACGGAGTGCGCGAGTGCGAGGACCACCAGCCCCAGCGCCCCCACGAGCGCGCCACCGACGATCCAGGGGACCCGACGTCCCAGACGTGAGCGCGTGCGGTCGCTGAGGGCCCCGGCCACGGGATTGGCCAGGGTCGAGACCGCCGCGCCGATGCCCGTGACGAGGGTGAGGGTGGCTTCCTTGTGGTCCGGTGTCAGCGCGGCCGCCTGCAGGCCGAGCAGCACCTGGTTGGGGCCGAACCACCCGCAGAAGAGTCCGGTGCCCGCGATCCCGAGACGGGTCATCCAGCCACGGCTGACGGGTGCCGCGGGCCCGGCACCGGCGTCCGGGCCGTCAGCGGTGACGGTCGAGGGCGGCTCCATGACGCACAGGCTACTCACCGGTAGGCCGGGGTGGGGGCGCGTCGGGTCAGCCGAGCATGATCCCCGCGATCGCCGCGCTCATCAGGTTCGCCAGCGTGGCCGCAGCGATGGCGCGCAGCCCGAGCGTGGCGATGTCGCCGCGACGGTTCGGCGCCAGGCCACCGAGCCCGCCGAGCAGGATGCCCAACGAGCCGATGTTGGCGAAGCCGGTCAGGGCGAAGGTGATGATCGCCTGCGTCCGCGGGGAGAAGGTCTCCACCACGGGGCCGAAGTCGCTGAAGGCGACGAACTCGTTGACGATGACCTTCTGCCCGACGAAGGAGCCGGCCGAGACCGCCTCGGACCACGGGACACCGATCATCGACATGACCGGCGCGAAGACATAGCCGAGGATCGTCTCGAAGTTCAGGTCCGGGTTGCCGAACCAGCCGCCGATCCCGCCGAGGATGACGTTGAGCAGCGCGATGAGGGAGATGAAGGCCAGCAGCATCGCGCCGATGTTGATCGCCAGCTTCGCGCCGTCGGCGGCACCGGAGGCGGCGGCGTCGATGACGTTGCGGTACTCCATGTCCTCGTCGACCTCGAGCCCACCGTGCTCGACGTGCTCCTCGCGGCCGGGGTCGTGCTCGAAGTCCTCGCGCGCCAGGTTCTCCGGTTCCTCCGGCACGACGATCTTGGCCATGAGCAGCGCCCCGGGGGCGGCCATGAAGCTCGCGGCGATGAGGTAGTCCAGGTTCGCCCCGAGCAGCGAGTACCCGACGAGGACGGAGCCGGCGACCGTCGCCAGGCCGCCGACCATGACCGCGAAGAGGGCGGAGCGGGTCAGCGAGGAGAGGTACGGGCGGATGACGAAGGGGGCCTCGGTCTGGCCGAGGAAGATGTTCGCCGCGGCGTTCGTGGACTCGGCGTGCCCGGTGCCGAGGACCTTCTGCAGCGCGCCACCGATGAGGCGGACCACCTGCTGGAGGATCTTCAGGTGGAAGAGGACCGCGGTCAGCGACGCGAAGAAGACGATGACCGGCAGCACCTGCAGCGCGAAGACGACGCCCTTGCCCTCCCCGGGGATGAGGGGTCCGAAGAGAAAGTCGATGCCCTCGTTCGTGGAGTTGATGACGCCCTGGAAGCCGTCCGAGACCCACGCGAGGGCGTCACGCCCCCACGGGACGAAGAGGACGAGCGCCCCGAAGGCCACCTGGATCGCCAGCGCGGGCAGCACGGTGCGCAGGCGGATGGCGGAGCGGTTCGTCGACAACGCGACGGCGATGAGCAGCAGCCCGACCATGCCGCCGAGCCCCCAGATCACGTGCATGGAATGCCTCCATCAGTTCGGTGCGGCGCACCACCATCCCAGATGAGGCAGCCGCGTGCCCGGGAAGGACCCTCAGTCGTTCTGCGAACGGAGCCGCACCGGGTCGCCGGCCCGGACCGTCCCCGGCACGACGACGTCCGCGTCCCGACCGAAGGGGAGTTCCCCCGCCTTATGGGGCCGGTCGGCGAGGGTCGCCAGGTGCCGGGTGTCCATCCGCGCCGTCCGGGTGTCGATGTCGATGACCCGGCAGCGGGGCAGGGTCGAGCGCACGCGGACCACGGCCTCGCCGACCGCCAGCTCGGTGCCGTGGTCGGGCAGCTCCTCGGAGTCGATGGTGAAGGTCGCCCGGAAGCGCGCGGAGTCGCTCTCGCCGAGGCCGGCGACCTCCCCGGTGCTGGCCAGGCTCACCGAGCCGCCGTAGACGACCATCCCCGGCGCGGTGATCCGGCCCAGCAGCACCGGTGTGCCGAGGTACTCGCCGAGCTGCCGTGCGTGGGGCGAGTCCTGGATCGCCAGGCGGGCCTCCCGCCCCCAGTAGTCGAAGACGACCTCCTCCCCGGTCGGGCGGGGCTCGGCGGCGACCTCACCCCCTTCGGGCGTCGTGGTCCGCAGCACGGTGCCGTCCCAGGAGGCCTCCACGAGGACCAGCCGGGGGTGCGCGACGGTGCGCAGCACCCGCCCCTGCTGCGGGTCGACGAGGCAGAAGACCCGGTCGCCGACGGGTCCGGTGCGGTCCAGGCGGACGGAGGGCAGCTCGGTGTGCCGGGCGCCCTTGAGCACGGTCAGGCCGATCCGGGAGATGTGCATGCGGCCCATTCAACCTCCTTCGAGGCCCACGCCCCAGCGGGCCTTCGCGCCTGGAGGAACCGCGGCGATAGAGTTCGGGGGTGTCCGTCCGGACACCCCGTCCCGACCGAGGAGAAGCACCGTGCCCGCCCAGATCAGCATCACCGTCGCCGGCGACGAGCGATCGGTGGCCGAGGGCACTACGGCGGCGGAGCTCTTCGAGGGAGACCGTGCGGTCCTCGTGGCCCGCGTCAACGGCGAGCTGCGCGACCTCGCCCACGAGGTCGTCGCCGGCGACACCGTCGAGCCGGTGACCGCCGAGGAGCAGGACGGGCTGGACGTGCTGCGGCACTCGACCGCCCACGTGCTCGCCCAGGCGGTCCAGCAGATCAACCCGGACGCCAAGCTGGGGATCGGCCCGCCCGTCCGCGACGGCTTCTACTACGACTTCGACGTCGAGGAGCCCTTCACCCCCGAGGACCTGAAGGCCCTCGACAAGGCGATGCAGCGGATCATCAACGAGGGCCAGACCTTCGTGCGTCGCGAGGTCAGCGACGAGGACGCCCTCGCCGAGCTCGCCGACGAGCCGTACAAGTGCGAGCTCATCGGACTCAAGGGCGGCGCCTCCGAGGACGCGGCCGAGGGCGCCTCCGTCGAGGTCGGCGGCGGGCAGCTGACGATCTACGACAACGTCCGCCGCGACGGCAGCCGCGCCTGGGGCGACCTGTGCCGCGGCCCGCACGTGCCGAGCACCAAGGTCATCGGCAATGCCTACAAGGTGATGCGCAGCGCCGCCGCCTACTGGCGCGGCAGCGAGAAGAACCCGCAGCTGCAGCGGATCTACGGGACCGCGTGGCCGACGAAGGGGGAGCTGAAGGCCTACCTCGAGCGCCTCGCCGAGGCCGAGAAGCGGGACCACCGCACGCTCGGCCGGGACCTGGACCTCTACTCCTTCCCGGACGAGATCGGCTCCGGACTGCCGGTCTTCCACCCCAAGGGCGGGGTCATCAAGCGGGAGATGGAGGACTACGTCCGCCGCCGGCACATCGAGGAGGGCTTCGAGTACGTCGGCACGCCGCACATCGCCAAGGAGGGCCTCTTCCACACCTCCGGGCACCTGCCGTACTACGGGGAGGGGATGTACCCCCCCTTCGACGTGGACGGCATGGACTACCGCCTCAAGGCGATGAACTGCCCGATGCACAACCTCATCTACCGCAGCCGGGGCCGCTCCTACCGTGAGCTGCCGCTGCGCCTCTTCGAGTTCGGGCACGTCTACCGGCACGAGAAGTCCGGCGTCATCCACGGGCTGACCCGGGTGCGCGGCTTCGCCCAGGACGACAGCCACTCCTACGTGACCAAGGAGCAGGCGCCCGACGAGATCCGTCACCTGCTGGACTTCATCCTCGGACTGCTGCGCGACTTCGGGCTGGACGACTTCTACCTCGAGCTGTCCACGCGCGACGACGACGGCGACGCCAGCAGCAAGTTCATCGGCAGCGACGAGGACTGGGCGGAGGCCACCGCGATCCTCGAGCAGGTCTGCCGGGAGACCGGCCTCGAGCTCGTGCCCGACCCGGGCGGCGCCGCCTACTACGGGCCCAAGGTCTCGGTCCAGGCACGTGACGCCATCGGCCGGACCTGGCAGATGAGCACCATCCAGTACGACTTCAACCAGCCCGCGCCGGACCGCTTCGCCCTGGAGTACCAGGCGGCCGACGGCTCGCGGCAGCAGCCGGTGATGATCCACTCGGCGAAGTTCGGCTCGATCGAGCGCTTCATCGGGGTCCTCGTCGAGCACCACGCCGGCGCCTTCCCCGTGTGGCTCTCGCCGGTGCAGGTGCTCGGGGTGCCGGTCGCGGACGAGTACGCCGACTACCTGTGGGACGTGCTGCAGCGCATGCGGGCCGAGGGCATCCGCGTGGAGCTGGACGAGAGCGACGACCGCTTCCCGAAGAAGATCCGCAACGCGAGCAAGTCCAAGGTGCCCTTCACCCTCATCGCCGGCGAGGAGGACCGCAGCCACGACGCCGTCTCCTTCCGCTACCGGGACGGCTCCCAGGAGAACGGCGTGCCGATCGCCGAGGCCATCGCGAAGGTGCGCGCGGCGATCGAGTCCAAGGAGCAGGTGACCAGCGCGCCGGCGGAGGCGCTCCCGGCGGGCGAGGCATGAGCGGGCCCGACCGCGAAGGGGTGGACCAGCCACCGCCCGGGGAGAGCGAGTCCGCCGAGGACCTGCCGCGTGTGCCCGACGGCTTCGAGCGGCTGTGGACCCCGCACCGGCTGGCCTACGTCCAGGGGGAGCGCCCGAACACGGACGCGGGGGAGGGCTGCCCCTTCTGCACGTCACCGGGCAAGGAGGACCCCGAGGGCCTCGTCGTCCACCGCGGCGAGCACTGCTTCGTCGTGATGAACCTCTTCCCGTACAACCCGGGACACCTGCTGATCTGTCCCTACCGCCACGTCTCCCTGTATGTGGACCTCACCGACGAGGAGACCGTGGAGTTCACCCGGCTGACGAAGGAGGCGATCACCGCACTGCGGGGGAGCAGCGCCCCGCACGGCTTCAACATCGGGATGAACCAGGGCGAGGTCGCCGGCGCCGGCGTGGCCGCCCACCTGCACCAGCACGTCGTGCCGCGGTGGGGCGGGGACGCGAACTTCCTGCCGATCATCGGGCAGACGAAGGCGCTGCCGGCGCTGCTGGAGGACGTACGCGCCCAGCTCGTCGCCGCCTGGCCGGGCAACTGAGCCCGCGCCGTTACTCTTGGGGACGCCATGCTGAACAAGTACGCCCGGGCCGTCGTGTCACGGATCCTCACACCCGTCGCCGCCCTCCTCACCCGGCTCGGCATCAGCCCCGACGTCATCACGGTCATCGGCACGCTCGGCGTCTGCGCGGGCGCCCTGATCTTCTTCCCGCTCGGCCACCTGTTCGTCGGCGTGCTCGTCATCACCGCGTTCGTCTTCTCCGACACCGTCGACGGGCTCATGGCCCGGATGCAGAAGGGCTCCACCTCGTGGGGCGCCTTCCTGGACTCGACGCTCGACCGACTCGGTGACGCGGCGGTCTTCTCCGGCCTGGCCATCTGGTTCTTCCAGGGCGGCGACGACCGGGTCATGGCCTGGCTCGCGCTCGCCTGCCTCGTGCTCGGCAGCGTCGTCTCCTACGCCCGCGCCCGCGCCGAGGGGCTCGGCATGCGGGCCGACGTCGGCATCGCCGAGCGGGCGGACCGGCTCGTCGCGACGCTCGTGACCGCCGGCTTCGTGGGCCTGGGGCTGCCGGAGGTGGTCCTCAAGGTCGTCCTCGCGCTGCTGGCCGTGGCCAGCGTCGTGACGATCTTCCAGCGGGTGATGCTCGTGCGCCGACAGGCGCTGGCAGGACCCGCATCACCGGCGGCGCCGTGAGGCGGCTGCGGGAGTGGGCGGTCGTGCTCGCCTTCCTCCTGGCCTGGCGGGCGGTGCGTCTGCTGCCGGAACGCCTGGCCCACCGCCTGAGCGACCTCGTCGCCGACCGCACCCACGCCCGGAACGGCGCCCCGGTGCAGCAGCTGCGTGCGAACTACGCCCGGACCCGCCCGGACCTGGACGCGGCCGACCTCGAGGAGGTGGTGGCCGAGGGGGTGCGTGCCTCCCTTCGCTACTACCTCGAGGCCTTCCGGCTACCGACCCTCGACGGCGCCGACGTGGACCACCTCGTGCGCTACGAGGGGGCGATGGACGAGCTGCGGGAGGTGCTCCGCCACCGGCCCGCGCTGGCCTTCCTCGGGCACACCGGCAACTGGGACCTCGCGGGGGTGTGGTGCGCCCGGCACCTCGGCCCGGTCGTCTCCGTCGCCGAGCGGCTGGAACCGGAGGAGATGTACCGCGCCTTCCTCGACTACCGCGAGCGGCTCGGGATGCGGATCCTGCCCGCCCAGTCGGGTACCTACGAGCGGCTCCGTGAGCAGTTGGCCACCGGGGAGCCGGTACTCGTGCCGCTGCTCGCCGACCGGGACCTCTCCGCGAGCGGGGTCGAGGTCGACCTGTGCGGCCACCCCGCCCGGTTGGCGGCGGGTCCGGCGGCCCTCGCGGTCGCGACGGGACTGCCGCTGTACCCGGTGACGCTGCGGCACGAGCGCGTCGGCCGGCGCTGGGGCATGGTCGTCACGGTCCACGACGCCGTGCCGGTGCCGCCGGGGGAGGGGCCGGACGTGGTCCGGCAGGTCACCCAGTCCTGCGCCGACGCCCTCGGCACGGCGCTGCGGGAGCACCCCTCGGACTGGCACATGATGCAGCGGGTCTTCTCCGAGGACATCGCAACGGGCAGGGCGGCATGAGGGTCGGCCTGGTCAGCCCGTACTCCTTCGACGTACCGGGCGGGGTGCAGTTCCACATCCGCGACCTCGCGGAGTACCTCCTCGCGAAGGGGCACCACGTCTCGGTCCTCGCCCCCGCGGAGGAGGGCACGCCGCTGCCGGACCACGTCGTGCCCGCCGGCCGGCCGGTGCCGATCCGCTACAACGGCTCGACGGCCCGGCTCCTCTTCGGCCCGGTCGCCGCAGCCCGGGTGGCCCGGTGGATCGAGGAGGGGGACTTCGACGTGCTGCACCTGCACGAGCCGCTCTCGCCCAGCCTGTCCATGCTCGCGCTGTGGTCGGCCACCGGGCCGGTCGTCGCGACCTTCCACACCGCGAACGAGCGCTCCCGGGCCATGCAGGCGGCCTTTCCGGTGCTGCGCCCCTCCCTGGAGAAGATCCTCGGGCGCATCGCCGTCTCCGAGGCCGCCCGCACCACCGTCACCACGCACATCGGCGGGGACACGGCCATCATCCCCAACGGGGTGACGACCCGGTCCTTCGCCGAGGCGCCCCGCCGCCGGGAGTGGACCGGCACTCCCGGACACCCGACGATCGCCTTCCTCGGGAGGATCGACGAGCCGCGCAAGGGACTGGCCGTCCTCCTCGAGGCGATGCCCCGGGTGCTGGCGGAGATACCGGGGGCACGGCTGCTCGTCATCGGGCCCGGCACCGGGGAGACGCTGCGCAGACGCCTGCCGGGGGACGTCGCCGCGGCGACCGAGTTCCTCGGCGCGCTCGCCGACGAGGACAAGGCCAGCGTCCTCGCCTCCGCCGACCTCTACGTCGCCCCGCACACCGGGGGCGAGAGCTTCGGCATCGTCCTCGTCGAGGCGATGGCCGCCGGGGCGCCCGTGCTGGCCAGCGACCTGCCCGCCTTCCAGCGGGTGCTCGACGCCGGGGGCGGCGGGACGGCGGGAGCCACCTTCGTCACCGGCGACGCCGGCGACCTGGCCACGCGCACCCTGGAGCTGCTCGCCGACCGTCCCCGGTTGCGGAACCTCTCGGAGCTGGGCCGGCGCCGGGCCCGGGACTTCGACTGGGAGGTCGTGGCCGAGGAGATCATCGCCGTCTACGACACCGTCCTCGCGGCCGCCAGCTCCTCGCGGTGGCCTCCCCGGCCCCGGGCGGGACTGCCACGGCTGCGCCAGCGGAGGGACCGATGACGACGATCACATGGCTCTTCCTCGCCGCCGCGGTGCTGCTGGCCCTGGCGTGGTACCTCTCCTACACCGCCGCCCGGCTCGACCGCCTCCACGCGAAGGTCGAGGGCGCACTGTCCGCCCTGGACGCCCACGTCGTGCGCCGGGCCGAGGCCTCCCTGGAGCTCGTGCACTCCGGTGCGCTCGACCCGGCCTCCGCCGTGCTCATCGCCGGCGCGGCCACCGAGTCCCTCGAACGGGTCAACTCCCGGCGCACGAGTGATGACCTGCTCGACGGGCAGCACTTCGCGGGCCGGGAGGTGCTCGAGGGCCAGCTCTCGGAGGTCCTCTCCGCCGCGCTCCCCCCCGACGTGGTGCGCGAGATCCGGGGAGGGGACGGGGCCGGCGCAGAGGCGCTGGACCGGATCCGCGCGGCCGGCTTGCGTGTCCAGCTGGCCCGCCGCTTCCACAACGACGCGGTCGAGGAGGTCCGGCGGGTGCGGGCCAAGCGGGTCGTGCGGTTCTTCCGTCTCGCCGGGTACGCCGACCTGCCCCGGACCGTGGAGTTCGACGACACCCTGCCCGGCTGAG
>NZ_BCSR01000058.1 GCF_001570965.1 Janibacter corallicola NBRC 107790
GGGCCCGCCGCCAGCGGCTCGCCCCCACGGCGTTGACCATCCCCACGGACACCTACCGTGCCCCGCGGCGACGAGAACCCGAAGGCGCCAGGGAAGACCAGCTCCGTCGAGCCCTGACCGAATCGGGATGGTCGCCCCGTGAACGTGCCGCAGCCTCCCTGGTGCTGCTGTACGGCATGAACCCCTCACGCATCGTCGCCTTACGACGCACGGACCTCCACGTTGATGGCGACTCCATGGCGCTGACCATCGGGCGCACGCCCATCGACCTGCCGCCACGGGTCGCGGGGATCCTTGCTCGCCTGCCGGAGGACCGACGCGACGGCGCGCACTCCGGTGACCAGGCCGACCCAGAGCTGTGGCTCTTCCCCGGAGACCGCAGAGGCCAGCACATGGACCCGACCACACTGGGCCGGCTCCTGCACATGCGAGGGATCCAGCCACGCACCGCCCGGAACACGACACTCTCGGACCTCGCAGCCGACGTGCCCGCACCCGTCCTCATACACCTCCTCGGGATCAACGCCGCCACCGCGGAGGCATGGCGAAGCACCAGTGGTCACGGCCCGCAGTACGCCGCCCTCCGGCCAGAGCGCCGTCAGCCGGCCGGAGGGGCATCCTGAGCCGGGCACCTGGTCGGTGGCCGTGGGCGGGTCCACGGCGGTGGGCTCCTTCGCGTCACCTCGGGGTCTGGGCCAACCGTTGTAGCCATGTGGTCAGCAGGTGGGTCTCTGCGTGTCCGAGGATGTCGGGGTGGGCTGCGGCGAGCTCGGTGAGTGCGCGGACGTTGCCGTCGATGGTGTTGGTCGTGTCGTGGGTGCCGGTGATCCAGGCGATGGCGCCCTCGCGCACGGCGATGGAGAGGGGGCGGTCTTCTTCGGCGAGCACGATCTGCCGGAGGGTGACGCCGATGTTGCACACCAGGATGTGTGCCGCGGCCTGCTCGGCGGGGACGACGAGCCGCCCTTGCTCGCCGGCCCGCCGTGTCAGTGAGCGCAGCACTTGGCTTGGTCGACTCTGGGACGGCGGCGAGTAGCCGGGACGGATCTTGCCGTACATCAGGGTGTAGAAGCCAGGATTGGCGAGGCCGAAGGCCACGTGCGCGTCCCAACCGGAGCGGATGGCCTGGATGGGGTCGGCGGGGGGCTCGTGGGAGGACTTCTCGGCGAGGTACATGTCGAAGCCGTGGTCGATGACGGCCTCGATGAGGCCCTGCTTGCTACCGAAGAAGTGGTAGAGCGTCGGCATCTTCACCCCGGCGGCGTCACACACTGCTCGAAGGGAGAGCTCTTCGCCGGGCGAGGCGGCGATGAGGTCGGCTGCTGCGCTGAGCAGGCGAGTTCGTGTATCGGCCTGTCCCTCTGGTGTCATCCTGATACGCTAGTCGTGTATCGATGATATGACGATACATAGCAGCGATTTGGAGGACACATGAGTGACCACACTCTGCAAGGGAAGAACGTGCTCGTGGCTGGCGGCGGGAAGAACCTTGGCGGGCTGATCTCACGTCAGGCTGCGGCAGCTGGCGCGAACGTGGCGATCCATTACCACTCAGAGGGCAGTCGTGCCGAGGCCGAACGCACACGGGAAGAGGTCGAGGCGGCCGGGGCCCACGCCGTCCTGCTCAGTGGTGACCTGACCGTGCCGGCCGCGGTGGAGCAGCTCTTCACCGATGCCACCGCGGCGATCGGGCAGATCGACGTCGCGGTGAACACGGCCGGTCAGGTTCTGCGCAAGCCGATGGTGGACACCACCGAGGACGAGTACGACTCGATGTTCGACATCAACTCCAAGGCCGCGTACTTCTTCATCAAGGAGGCCGGGCGGCACGTCGCGGATGGGGGAAAGGTGATCACGCTCGTGACCGCGTTGCTCGCCGCGTTCACGGACGGCTACTCCACGTACGCCGGCGGGAAGTCTCCCGTCGAGCATTTCACGCGCGCCGCCGCCAAGGAGTTCGTCGAGCGGGAGATCTCGGTGAACGCCATTGCGCCCGGCCCGATGGACACCCCCTTCTTCTATGGGCAGGAGACTCCCGAGCGTGTCGAGTTTCACAAGTCGCAGGCCATGGGCAACCAGTTGACAAAGATCGAGGACATCGCCCCCATCGTGATCTTCCTCGCCACCGACGGCTGGTGGATCACGGGACAGACGATCTTCGCCAACGGCGGCTACACCACCCGCTGACCTCTGCCCCTGACGTCACAGCAGGAGAGACACATGAACGACCCAGACATTCCCGAGCCGGTCGCCGCTTTCATCGACGCCGTCAACCGACATGACGAGACGGCCTTCCTCGACGCCTTCACAGCCGAGGGAACGGTCGATGACTGGGGCAGGGTCTTCACCGGACGCGAACAGATCAAGACCTGGAGCGATCGCGAGTTCATCGGTGCGACTGGGATCCTCACCCCCGAGGAGGTCACCACTACAGGCGACGTCGTGACCGTCGTCGGCGACTGGCGCAGCAGTTATGCCAACGGCCGGAGCCGGTTCGACTTCGAGGTGGACGGCGACAAGATCGCCCGGATGACGATCAGCGGAGGCTGACGCCAATCTGCCAGCCTCGGTGTCACCCGCGTTTGGCGGCACCGAGGCTGGCGACCCCAGCCGAACCCGACGTCTACCAGGAGGGGTGCCGTGAGCGAGAGCAACGGGAACCAGGACGCATCCCGGCCGCGTCTGCTGCGGACGGAAGGGGTCAGACGGTCGGAGGTCGCGCCGATCGAGCTGTTCTTCGACCTGGTCTACGTCTTCGCGATCGTCCAGGTCTCGCACACGCTGCTGGCCAACCTCGACTGGCTCGGAGTGCTGCAGGTGGCCGTGCTGTTCGGGGGCGTGTGGTGGGTCTGGAACTATTCAGCCTGGGCGATGAACTGGCTGGACCCGAACAGCGGGCTGGTGCGGATACTCAACGGGCTGCTGATGATCGCCGCCCTGGGCATGTCGCTCGGGCTGCCGCACGCCTTCGCCGAGGACGGGCTGCTGTTCGCGGCCTGCTATGTCGCCGCTCAGGTCGGTCGCGCGGCCTTCATGGCCGTCGCGATGCGGGGGGCACGTGTTGGCCAAGAACTACACGAACTTGCTGGCCTGGAGTGCCACGGCGGGGGTGCTGTTTCTCGTCGGGGCATTCCTCGAGCCCGGCCCGCGGCTGATCGTCTGGATCGCCGCCCTCTTCGTGGATGTCGCGGTGCCCCGGTTCCAGTTCCGCTTCCCCGGCCTGGGCTCGGCGCCGATGAGCACCTGGCCCACTGATCCCGAGCACCTCGCAGAACGCAACCGCGGGGTGTTCATCATCGCGCTGGGCGAGTCCATCCTCATCACAGGATTGACGCTGTCCGAACTCGACCCGATCCCGGCCCGCGCCGCCGTCGCGGCCCTGCTCGGCTTCGCCGGGCTGTTCGTGCTGTGGTGGGCGTACTTCGCCCTGGCCGGACCCGACACGCAGGCAAGCCAAGGACAGGCCACACCGGGGCGTTGCGGTCCGCATTCGCCTACGCCCACGCGCTCATGGTCGCCGGCGCGATCGTCGTGGCTGTCTCCATGGAACTGCGCATCACCCACGCCGAGGCCGACCCCGCTGTGGTGCTGACCACCGTCGGGGGCCGCTCGTCTACCTGGTAGGGAACATCCTGTTCCTGCGCTCCCGCACCGGCACGGCCGCTCGCGCCAGATACCTAGCCGCAGCTGCACTGGTCCTCATCGCAGTAGCCGGTCTAGCCCTCGGGGCCGTCCTGCCGTCGGTACTCATCGGCATCGCCACCGTCGCCGTCATGGGCACACTCGCCGTGATCACCCAGATCCGCACCACCACCGCGAACCGCACGTGACACCCGAACCTGCACGAGGTGAAGACATCGTCCCTCGCAGCGAAGAAACAGTAGGGGCCAACCCCGTTCATGCGCCTGTTGGCCGGCTGGAAGCACGTCGGCGACGTCGAGATCGCCGTCGCCGAGTACATCGACTGGTCAACTACAGGCGCCTGCACGGCGAGATCGGGCATGCCCCATCGGCTGAGCACAAGCAAGCCTTCTGCGGGCCGACGAATCGGCTGCCTAGAAGACTTGGTCCGGCACACGGTAGGACATGGACGCGCCACGGGGCCGGCCCGCCGAAGCGGACCCGGCCCCGTCGATCACACCGCGGCGGGGATCACTGCGGCGGCGCGATCTGTGCGTACATCTTGGTGTCCTGAAACTCCGTGATCGCGCTGGGTCCGCATAGGACGCCGTAACCGCTCTGCTTGAGCCCGCCTTCCTCGAACGCCTCGTGGATCACGCCCCAGCAGTTGGTCCACACGAACCCCGCACGCATTTCGCGCGCGACGCGGCGTCCCCTCCACTCGTCCGAGGTGAAGACCGCCGCACCGAGCCCGAATGACGTGCCATTGGCCATGCGGATCGCGTCATCCTCCGTATCGAACACCTCGAACGTCTGCACGGGCCCGAACAGTTCGTCCTGCACGATCGGCACGTCCAGCCGGTCCACTTCGAGCACGGACGGCTGGTAATAGGCGCCGCCGGGCCGTTCGGCATCCGAGACGAGCCCGCCGCGCACCAAGACGGTGGCGTAATCGGTCGCGTCCTCGACGATCTGGTCCACCCGGGCCGCGCTGGCCGCATCGATGAGCGGGCCGAGGTTCGAGGTGGGGTCCTCGCTCGGTCCGACGCGGAGGTTCGAGATGGCGTCTATGACCATCGGGCGGAGCTTCTCCGCGATGCCGCTCTGGACGATCAGGCGCGATCCTGTGAGACAGAACTGGCCGTTCATCAGCGTGCACGCCGCCACGATGTTCTGTATCACCACGTCGAGGTCGGCATCGTCGAAGATCACGAGCGGTGTCTTGCCGCCGAGTTCGAGGCTGAGGCGTTTCAGTGTGTCCGCTCCCGATTTCGCGATGGCGCGGCCGACGTGCGTGCTGCCGGTGTAGCTGATCATGTCCACATCCGGTGACGCCACGAGCGCGGGGGAGACGGCGTTCCCGCCCTCGGTGAGGATGCTGACGACGCCATCCGGGATCGAGGTGGTGTCCTTGACGATCTCGGCGACGAGGCTGCTGGTCAACGCGGTCTGTCCCGGCATCTTCACCACCATCGTGCAGCCGGCGGCGAGTGCGGGACCGATGGAGCGCATCGAGAGGATGACCGGAGAGTTCCACGGCGTGATGATGCCGATCACGCCCATGGCTTCCTGGCCGGTCTGGAAATACACACCGGGGCTGACCTCGGAGGACCGCCCGCCGTCCAGGATGAGGGCCGAGGCCGCCGCGTAGCGGAGCCAGTCGACGGTGGTCGACACCTCCCAGGTCGTTTCAGGGAGGAGCTTTCCGTTCTCACGGGAGAGCATGAGCGCAACCTCATCGACACGCGCTTCCAGATTATCCGCGAGCTCGTTGATCGCACGCGAGCGGCGGCGAGGGTCTCGAGACCAGTCGGTCTCGTCGAAAACGCGGCGTGCTTCTGCGATCGCCGTCTGCGCCTCAGGTTCGCCGGCGCTGGCATACGTCCCGAGCGCTTGGCCGGTCGAGGGGTTGATGGTCTCCAGGGTGTCACCGGCCTCACTCCAGGCCCCCGCGATGAGATTGCGGCCGGTAACGGTCGCTGGCGATGCAACTGATTCAGCGGTCATGGCAACCAGATCCTTTTCAGTGGTTCGTTGCTCGGGAGTCGTTCTTGTCGGCTCGTCCGGCGAGGACGCTCCGCCGTCGGCGAGGTCAACCAGGGACTGTGACGTATCCCACTCGCTGAGACCGACACTACGATAAACGACGTAGATGTCAAGTAATCGACGATTACGTTGACACGCGGATAGCCGGCTGGCTAGCTTGACGACGAGGGTCGCCTTTCAGCGCCCCGGGGGACGCACAGAGCTACCCCAGAGACGAGGGAGAGAACGATGAACCATCCAGCGACACACACGGACCGCGTCGCCGTCGTGACCGGATCGGCCCAGGGCTTCGGGCGAGCGATCGCCGTCGAACTCGCTCAGCGCGGGGCCGACATCGTGGCCATCGACCTGCGCGACGCCGCGGAGACCGTGGCGGAGGTCGAGGAGGCCGGCCGCCGCGCGGTATCCATCCAGGCCGACGTGACCGACCCGGACGCCGTCCAAGGTGCGCGCGAGCAGGCCTTCGACACGTTCGGCACGGTCGACATCCTCGTCAACAACGCCGGCTCCTACCCCTTCAAGGACTTCTTCGATGTGGATTACGCGTTCTGGAAGAAGATCCACGCGCTGAATCTGGATTCCCAGTTCCTCACCGCGCAGGCCTTCTGCCCGTCGATGCGCGACAACGGCTGGGGCAGGGTCGTGAACATCGCGTCCAACTCGCTCGGCCTCGCCGTTCCCTCTCTCTCGCATTACATGTCCAGTAAGGGGGGAGTCGTCGGGTTCACTCGGGGCCTCGCCACCGATCTCGCACCGTTCGGCATCACCGTCAACGCCGTCGCGCCCACCGCGTCCCGGACGCCGGGCGGCGAGGAGACCTTCCCCACCGAGGTACTGGACAACGTGGCGTCGATGCAGGCGATCCGGCGAAACGGCGTGGCCTCCGACGTGACGGGCACTGTGTGTTTCCTCAGCAGCGAGGACTGCGCCTTTGTCACCGGCCAGACGATCATGGCGGACGGCGGGCTCGTGCGGCTGTGAAGATTCCGGTACGTCGAAAAACCAACACGTGTGTTGACGGTTCTTGATAGCGTTGGTAACTTGACACTTATGTCGAACTCTATGCAGAACGGCTTGGTTCCGTACCCGCCGTCCGATGTGGCCCATTACCGAAGCACTGGTTTGTGGCGAACCCGGTCGTTGCCGGCCGATCTACTGGAAGCGGCAGAGACCTACGCGGAACACACCGCATTGATCACCTCCGAGGTGCGATGGACGTACAGCGAGCTGTTCGACCGGGCATCCGCATTCGGGTCGGGCCTATTGCGGACAACCGGCCTGCGCGCCGGCGACCCGGTGATGTTCCAGATGGGAAATGTCGCCGAGACCGTCGTGTCGTACCTGGGCTGCCTGCTGGCCGGGGTGCGGCCGGTGTGCACGCTGGCACAGCACGGTGAGCGCGAGGTCGGTCTGCTCGCAGAGCACGTCGACGCCAAGGGCCTGATTGCGCAGGCGGATCACGGCCGCGGCGAGGCTCTTTCCACCGCCCGAGCCGTATCCGCGCGCGGGGTCATCGGCTCCGTGATCCTCGCCCGGGCAGCGTCACGTGACGCTGAGGGCATCGACGCCGAGCACGTGGTGACCTTCTCCGAGGTCCTCGACGCGGGGAACCACGAGCCGCTTCCCGACCCCGACCACGACCAGATCGTCGTCTACCAGCTGTCCGGGGGGACGACCGGGCTCCCCAAGGTAGCGGCCCGCCTGCACGAGGAATACTCGTACAACTCGCGGACCTGGGCGACGAGCTGCGGATGGGGGCCGGGCACCACAGTCCTGTACCCGCTGCCGATCATGCACAACGCGGGTACGGCCCTCGCGTTGCAGCCGACGTTGCTATCGGGGGCGACGATCGTGCTGGCCACGGACGCCCGCGTCGAGACCGTGCTGGACTTGGTCGCGTCGGAACGCCCGACGTCCATGCCGCTCGTTCCGCCGGCCCTGGCGATCCGCATCCTCGACGATCCGCACAGCAGCGATATCGACTGGTCCTGCGTGAAGGACTTCATCGTGGGCGGCCAATACCTGCCGGTGGAGGTGGCGGAACGGCTCCGGGACGAACTAGGCATCGCCGTGCGCCAGATGTTCGGGATGGCCGAGGGGATGTTCCTGCTCACACCCGACGGGGCAGAGGAAGAGACGCGGTTTCACACCGTCGGGGCCCCCATCTCGCCGGCCGACGAGGTGCGAATCCTGGAAGTGGCCGGCGACGATCCGGTCCCCGAGGGCACCATCGGTGAGTTCTGCGCCCGCGGCCCCTACACCATCCGCGGGTACTACCGAGCCGACCGGCACAACGAATCCGCGTTCACCGACGACGGTTTCTACCGCTCGGGAGACCTGGCCCGCGCGCATCGCCGAGGAGATGAGGTCACCTATTCGATCGAGGGGCGGATCAAGGATGTCATCAACCGCGGCGCCGAGAAGATCCATGCCGAAGAGGTCGAGGAGATCATCGTCCGTCACCCCGAAATCCGCGACGCCGCCGTGGTGGCGATGCCCGACGCGGTCTTAGGCGAGAGGGCCTGCGCGTTCCTCGCCCTGGAAGACGGTGCGGACCCGCTCGATGTGGCGCACTTGGGAGCGTTCTTGCAACAGGAGGGGCTCGCCAAGTTCAAACTTCCGGAACGGGTCGAGATCGTCGAATCCCTGCCGTTGTCGAACGTCGGGAAAGTATCGAAGAAGGAGCTCCGCGAACAGGTCGCTGCGGCTCTGAAGGTCGAACACACAGCTTAGGAGTCCGCCATGTCTCATCGCACGATCGATATCATCGGGGGAGGCCCCGCGGGCCTGGCGGCCGCACGGCTGATCAAGCTCACCGATCCGGATGCCGCCGTGACCGTGTACGAACGAGCATCCTCGAACACGTCCACGTTCGGGTTCGGAGTCGGCCTGACGGGCGCGACGATGAAGAACCTCACCGCCGCCGATCCGCACGTCGCCGAACGTGTCCGCGAGGCCTCCTATGCCGGCCATCGTCTCACCCTGCGCGGCTCGGAAGGCGATGTCGAGCTGCACGGGGCCCGAAATCTCGCGATCGGGCGCGCGACGCTCCTAGCGGTCCTCGCGGACGCCGCCAGGGACATCGGCGTGCGGTTGCAGATGGGAACCCGCTACGAAATGACGGAATCCTCCGCGGACGTAATCGTCGCGGCAGACGGCGCGAACAGCGAAGCTCGCGGAAAACTCGAAACCGAACTGGGCTTCTCGGTCGAGCACGGCCGGTTGCACTTCATGTGGTGCGGCGTCGATTTCGCCACCGATACCGCCTTCTTCACTTCGAAGGGACACGGCGACGCGCAGTTCGTCGCGCACGCCTACCCCTATGCTGCGGACCGAAGCACGTTCCTCATCGAGGCTGACGAGGTCACGTGGGAGGCGGCCGGGCTGGCCACGAACGACGCCGCGGTCGAGAAGGGCGGCACGGACGAGAAGAGCATCGCGCTGCTCGAGGAGGTCTTCGCCAACGACCTGCAAGGCCGCCGCCTGCTCACGAATCGCACGCGGTGGGCACGGTTCCCCACAGTCTCGCTGGAACGGTGGCACACCGGCAACGTGGTCCTGATCGGCGATGCCGCGCACACCGCTCACTACACGATCGGGTCCGGCACCAAGCTCGCCATCGAAGACGGCATCGCGCTGGCCGAGGCGCTCGCGGAGAACCGCGACGTCACTGCCGCGTTCTCGGCGTACGAGGAGGCCCGCCGCCCCGCCGTCGACCGCTTCAAGCTCCTCGCAGCGCGCAGCCAGACCTGGTGGGAGACGTTCCGCAACCGCAGTGGCCGCCTCCCCGAAGAGATCGCGCTGTCCTACATGACGCGGGCCGGCAACCTCACGATCGCCGATTATGCGCGCGAGTACCCAGAGAACGCCCGCACGGCGCTGAGGCACCTCGGCGAAGCGCCGGTATCGGAGCCAGAGCGGCTCGACGATTGGGTTCTTTCCCGCCCCGGCCCGGATGCGCTCGCGCAGGCCGAGTCACGCGAGGTCCACACACCGCCGGCCGGACCCGACGTCCGTACCGTCACCTGGGCGAACCGGAACCCGACGTCCGCTGCGGCGGATCGTCTCCTCGAGGAAGTGGCCGCCGACACCGACCGCTGTACCACCGTGATCACCGGCCCGGAGGACCCGGCGGATGTCGGCGCCAGGTTGGACTTGGCGGAACGTCTGCGCGTCGACGCGTCTCGACCCGTGGTGGTGGAAGTTCCGGTGGCATCGCGGCCGATGGCGGCAGCGGCCGTGGCGGCGCGCCGCTGCGATGCAATCGTCACGACCGCATGAGCCGCGGTGCTCGGACGCCTGACGACGTCTACACCGGCGTCGATACCGTTGCAGGTATGTCATCGACCACGTCCTCTGCCGCGCCGCGATCGTCCAAGCGACGCGAGCTGATCCTCGCCGAGCTTCTCGACAAGGCCACGGAACTGTTCGCGGAAAAGGGCTACGAGGCCACGAGCCTGCAGGACATCGCCGCTGCCGTGGGTGTGTCACGGCCCGCGCTCTATCACTACCTGCGCAGCAAGGAAGACCTGCTGGTCATGCTGGCCGAGCAGATGTCCCACAACCTCGCGGAACTCCTCGAGCAGCTCCGGCACCGCCCGGACCTGACTCCTCTCGACAAGGTCCGTCAGCTCACCGCGCTGCTGACACGAGAGCGCGCGTCGCGTCCGGGTCAGTTCCGCATTCTCGATCGCACCGAGAACACGCTGCCGGAACCGGCCGCGACCGAGCACCTCGAGGCGAAGCGGCGGATCGTGCGCGAGCTCATCACGATCATCGACGAGGGGATCTATGCGGGCCAGATGCGGCCGGTCGATGCCCGCACCGCGGCGTTCAGCCTGCTGGGAATGTGCAATTGGACCGCGTGGTGGATCCGTCCCCAGGACGCCGAGAACGTCGATTCGATCGTCAACACGATGGTCGGCTTCGCTGATGCCATGCTCGCCGTCCCCAATGAGGAGGCGGGGGAGATGACCTCCCGCGAGCTGCTCGGCGAGATCCGCGACCGGATCGACCGGATCGACGCGCAACTGTAGAACCTTCGTCTCCGCCTTCCCGGTGCCGGGCAGAGCTTTGCCCAGAGAATCGACGCGAGTGTTTACAAAGTGACGCGGGTGTAGAATAGTGGAAGCATCGCATACGAAGGAGCACCGCACTTATGTCTAGCCCCCAGCGCGTCGGACTGGTCGTACCCAGTTCGAACGTCACCGTCGAGACGGAGCTGCCTCGGCTGCTCGCTCGTCACGCCGGTGAGGATTTCACCTTCCACTCGAGCCGCATGCGCATGCACACGGTCTCGCCCGAAGGCTTGGCGGCGATGAACGCGCAACGCGAGCGGTGCGTTCTCGAGCTCGGCGACGCGGGTGTCGACGTTGTCTTGTACGCCTGCCTCGTGGCGATCATGGCGAGCGGATCCGGCGAGCACCACAACGTCGAGTTCTCGATCGGGGAGCAGCTCGCCCAGGGCGGGTCCGGGGCCAAGGTTCTCTCGAGCGCCGGCGCGCTGGTTACCGGGCTCGAGGCACTCGGTGCGCGGAGGATCGCCCTGGTCACGCCCTATATGCGCCCGCTCGCGGAACAGGTCGTCGCGTACCTGGAGGACGAAGGGTTCACGGTCGCCGATTGGCGCACCCTCGAGGTCGCGGACAACGCCGAGGTCGGCCGGGTCCCGGGTGAGCGCGTGATGGACGCGGCCCGGAGCCTGGACCTAAACGGCGTGGATGCGCTGGTGATTTCCGCGTGTGTCCAGATGCCCTCGCTGGATCTCGTCCAGGCCGCCGAAGACGAACTGGGCGTGCCGACCCTCTCCGCCGCGACCGCCGGGGCCTACTGCGTACTCCGCGCCGCCGGCGAGCAGGTGAACATCCCGGACGCCGGGGTGCTGCTGCGTACCGATGTCACACAGCCCGCGGCGGCCGTGCCCTACGCGAATTGAACCGACCGACCACTACCAGGAGGTTGTGATGAATACTCCCCGTGAACACCGCGTCCGCGGCGTGGACCATGCCGCGTTCCCGACCTTCGACCCGGCCGCGACCGTCCGTTTCTACCGCGACGTGCTGCGGTTCCCGGTCGTGCACTCGATCTGCGCCGCCGGATGGGGCCCGGAGAAGCACCCCGACTTCATCCACTTCTTCTTCGACATCGGCAACGACGACAGGATCGCGTTCTTCTACTACTTCGGGCTGGAACCCTTCGATGACCCCGAGAATCCGGGCGACGCGTGGGCTCGATTCAGCGACGATCGGCCGGTGTTCTTCCGCAACTCCCGCCACCTCGCGATCCACGTCGATACCGAGGAGGACCTGACCGAGTACCGCCGCCGGCTCGACACATCCGAGTGGCCGGTGGAGATGCAGGTCGCGCACGAAACGATCGAATCGATCTACACTCACGACCCCAACGGCTACATGCTCGAGATCACCCGGGCGCTGCGTCCGGTGACTCCGCAGGAAGACCTCGACGCGGCGCTGACCATCGACGCGCTGTGCGAGGTCGCGTCGGGACCGGACCCGTCGATGGACAAGCTGCTTACGCGCAAGGCTGAGCTCATCGTCGAGCGGGCGCAGGCGTGGCAGGACGATCACGACCGGAAGGTGGTGGCACCGTGACCTGCTTGTACGTGCTGGAGGTTCCCGAAAACGAGGGTGTCGTCGAAGTCGCGGCCTCCGACCCGGATAACAGGATCGACAAGGTCGGGCCGTATGTGCGCATCACGTCCGACGACGACATCGTGATCGATCGGCGCGCCACCGGGTGCCGGCATGCGGTCTGGTACAGCTCGATCGCGGGGCTGGAAGACGCGCGAATCGTTCAGCACGACAAGGACGCGCTGCGGGTGGTGCGCCGATGAGCACCAGCACGCGCGAGGAGCGGCTCGGGGCGGGGCGTTACGTCGAACCGGCGCAGTCGCCGGCCGACACGACGACAACGGCCCACCAACTGCAGACCCACGACGGTGCGAGCGTCTCCGGGATTCTGCGCACCGTCCCAGGGGCGACCACCGTCGCGTTTCTGATGCATCCCCGCTCGGACTTCACCCACCACATCCTCGTGCCCGAGTTCCTGTCCCGCGGCTGCGCGGTGTGGACCCAAGGCACACGCACGGCCGGGAACGACTTGACGCTCATCCATGAGCAGGCGTTGCTGGACATGGCCGCGGGGCACAAGTTCCTGCGTGAGTGCGGTTTCGACGAGGTCATCTCCGTGGGGCATTCCGGGGGCGGGGCCCTCGTCGCGTTCTACATGCGGCAGGCGGAGCTACCGCCTGCCGAACGCCTGCCGGACACCCCCGGAGGGCGGCCCGTGCCCCTGGGTGACGCCGTGATGCCCATGCCCGACAGGGCGGTGTTCATGGCTCCGCACCCCGGGCAGGGGGCGTTGCTGCTGTCGATGATCGACCCGTCCGTCACCGACGAGGACGATCCCGCTTCCGTCGATCCAGATCTCAACCCCTACGACGAGGCCAACGGGTTCGCTGAACCGCCGACGTCGAGCACCTACTCGGAGGAGTTCGTCGAGCGGTACCGCTTGGCGCAACGCGCGCGAGTACAGCGGATCGATGACGAGGCGAAGCGCCGCGTGGCCGCGAGTGCCGCAGCGCGCAAAAGGTTCAAGGAATCGGGCGACCCGGCCGACCGGCGGTTGTCATTGTCCTCCGGGGTCATTACGGTGCACCGCACCGACGCCGACCTGCGCGGGGTCGACCTGTCGATCGACCCCAACGATCGGCCGTACGGGTCGGTGTTCGGCTCGCGCCCCGACATCACCGACTACGGCGTGATCGGCTTCGGCAGGCTCACCACTCCGGAGGCGTGGCTATCGACCTGGTCCGGGATCAGCAGCCGGGCGGGGTTCCTCGACAACGCGGCCGGGGTGACCGTGCCGACGCTGTTCATCGAGTTGACCGGCGACCAGTGCCTCTATCCGCCGCAGGCGCAGGAAATGGTCGAGGCGATCCCCGGATCCGTCACGCACGTCCGGGTGCCCGGCCGGCACTTCGGTGCCGCGTTGTCGGCCGGCGAACCGACCGGTGCGACCCTCACGGGGATCGAGATCGGGCGGTGGCTCGAGTAGGTCAGGTGAAGCCGAACGACTGTGGGACCCAGCCGAGAGGTGCGGCGACACTGAGCGTTTCGCCGATCAAGATGTGACCTACATACCGACGGGATCGTTCTCGTGCCTCACGCCC
The DNA here is from genome assembly GCF_001570965.1 of Janibacter corallicola NBRC 107790. Taxonomy (GTDB): domain Bacteria; phylum Actinomycetota; class Actinomycetes; order Actinomycetales; family Dermatophilaceae; genus Janibacter; species Janibacter corallicola. Next base: position 13,859 of record NZ_BCSR01000058.1, read on the forward strand.
GAGGTGCCTCACTGAAGAGTGAGCGCCACGTAGTGGCTGGTGCCTCACGCGGTGTGAGCGCGTCGTGGCTTGCGTTACTTCGTAACAGTCAATCGGTTGATCGACGGTTGCAATGTTTCCAGATCGAGGTGTCGGCCAGCGGCCAGGGCCTCGGTCTTCGCTTGGGCGAGGTCGAGGAGTCGGGTCTGGATTGCGGTGATCTGTCGGGTCAGATCGGCCGGGTTGACCCCCTCGATCCGGACGGCGAGGCCCGCGAGCTGGTGACCGTCGAGGACGCCGGACTCCCGCAGCCGCTGCTACGGCGTCTTCGGCGTGTCGTAG
>NZ_BCSR01000059.1 GCF_001570965.1 Janibacter corallicola NBRC 107790
GTGCGGTCCGCAGGGGACACGACCCAAGGTGCCGAACTGCGCCCCGACCGATCGAGTCGCTTCGGGCTTGGCCGTCGACGATCTTGACCCGGCTCGTGCCACTTTCGTGGATCTGTGTGGCGCGGAGCGCATCTGTGCAGGTCAGACGGGGGGTGCATCGGCTACGCCCGGCGCGTCCAGGACGTTACTGGGCTGAGCTTCAGACTTGGCTTGGCCGACACACGAAACCGGCACGCGTCGGGTCATCCGGCCCGTCCCTACGGCGACTCTTCGCCATGGAGACGGAAGCGTGCAGCGTCCAATCGGGCGAGTGTCGGGCCAGCCACCTCTTCGATCTCTACGAGCTCATCACGAGTCAGTTGCTCACGCCAGGCGTGGGCAACGGCCGCCGGTGCGCGGTCGAAGTGGTGGAGCGTGTGGCCCGAAGATTGAGACGCAGGTGTCGGCCCCCCACCCTGTCCCCGTCCATCGCTTGAAAACTCACGGGCTGACGAAGCGTTCCAGCAAAGGCCAAGCTCATCGAACAGACGATGAGCCGCGTCTGCCCCCTTCGCGGCGATTTCGTCGTGAGCCAAGACGATCGTGTCGGTTGTGGCCACGTCGCCCAAGGCGAGGGAATGGAGACCGGCCCAGAAGAGTCCCATCTCGGCGGCCTCGCTGCTCGTACGGCCTAGCCCAATGTGTGCGAGGTCCAGATCCCCTGTCTGATCGGGGTGCTGGCGCAGGATCGGAACGATCTGGTCGAGGTCGGGCGCCCAGCCCATACGACGGTAGCTTGCCAGGACCGCGCCCGGGTGCCGGTAGATCAGGATCGCCCGAGCACGTGTGACGCGTCGGATGGCCGAGATGGACAACATCGCGAAGGGATCCTTCATGATCAACCGTGTCCGTGAGAAAGGGGCCGCCCACTGGCGTCGGCCGTACCGGCTGTACACGAAGGGGTTCACGCCTCGGTAGGCGGACCTGAGGGCGCGCTTCTGTCTCGGCGATGGCTGTTGCAGACGAGACCAGCCTTCGAGCGTCCCGCCCAAGGAGTATTGACGGGCTCCCGGGTTCATCGGCTCGCGTCCGGTCATGGCTGTCCCGGGCGCCGTGGCCAGGAGCCGCGCCAGCCAAGTGGTGCCTGACCGCGGCACTCCTGTGACCAGGATGGCCGGCGGCCGAACCTTCTCAAGATCGCAGTTGTTGGTCATGCAGGCGTCTCCTCCTCACGCTGGTGGGAAACACCGCACGCACTCGACACGGGGCCCCCACCGGGTGTGGGCATCGAGGCTGACGTGGTCCAGATGGGTCGGACGTCACCGGTGGGAACCGATCCGGTCGCCCTCACCCATGAGCAGCCCCCCACTCGCAACGTCCCGCCCCTGTCACGTGAGGCGTTGGCCGATGTTACCAACAAGGATCTCGCGAAGTTGTTGACAACTCCTTCGACGGAGGCGGCATACTTGCTCCCAGCGGGGCAACTTGATGTCGCGCTGCACCTTTGGGGAGAAGGGTGGGGGACATGAAGGTTCAACGGCGAACCATGCTCTGGTCCGCGGTCACGGTGCTGCTCATGACGCTGTCGGTGGGCGTGCCCTCCGCGACGTCCAGCCCGGTGTCGACGTCGGACCAACGGACTACCGGCAGCGACGTCACCGCGGGGCTGGCCGGTCACGACGGAGTCGTCTCGAGTGTTCCGGCCAGCTGGACGCCGCAGGTCCTCAACGGCAAGGTTCTCGGCATCGCCGAGACCGGTGATACGGCCGTTGTCGGGGGCTCCTTCACGCAGGCCTCCCAGACGTGGGGAGGGACGGTACGGGACCACTCCCGGCTGCTGGCTCTCGACGCGGATGACGGCGAGCTCAATTCCGGCTTCGATCCGACCATCCCGGGCGGTCAGGTGAATGCGGTCATTCCGGGCCCGACGCCGGGGACGGTCTACGTCGGTGGAACCTTCCCGGGGATCAACGGCCAGAGCGGTCGGGTCTTCCTGCTCGATGCCGCCACCGGCGACCTGGTCGAGTCATTCACCCCGCCGACGATGAATGGACAGGTGCGCGACCTCGTTCTCTCCGGCGGGCGGCTCTATGTCTCCGGGCTGTTCACCCGTGTCGGTGGCAGTGAGCACCGTGGCCTGGTCGCACTCGACGCGGACAGTGGCGCGACGTCGGACTTCCTGCAGGTGCAGCTCACCGAGAACCACAACTGGAGGCAGGGCTCGAACGGGGCCCGGGCCGGAGTCGGCTCCTCGAAGGTCGCGATCGATCCGGCCGGGACGACCCTCGCCGTGATCGGGAACTTCCGCAAGGCGGACGGGCTCGAACGCGATCAGATGGCGCTGATCGACCTCACGGGTCCACAGGCGGAAGTGCGCCCGGACTGGCGGACCAGACGGTACGAGCCGGCTTGCTACTCATGGGCCTTCGACACGTACATGCGCGACTTGGCAGCATCCCCGGACGGCGACTACTTCGTCGTGTCCACGACGGGTGGCGGGAACCGTGGGACGTTGTGCGATGCGGCGGCACGATGGGACATCGACGCCTCCGGCGACGACGTCCAGCCCGCTTGGGTCGACGAGAGCGGGGGAGACTCCCTCCTGGGCGTCACGACGAGTGGCACCGCCGTCTACGCCGGTGGCCACCAGCGGTGGGCCAACAATCTCAACGGGCGTGACTTCGCCAACCCGGGTTCGGTCCCACGTCCCGGACTGACCGGGTATGACGCCGCGAGTGGCATCCCCCTGGCGTGGAATCCGGGACGTCACCCACGTGGTGTCGGCGCCGAGGAGTTCACCGTCACGGACGGCGGTCTGTGGATGGGATCGGACGGGCTGTGGGTCGGGAAGTTCGACTACCGGCGGGCACGTCTGGCGTTCTTCCCGCGTCAGGGCGGCTACAAGCTGGGGGACGGTGACACCGGTGGCCTGCCGTCCAACGCCTACTTCGCCGGCTCCGGCCGGGGCGCGGGTGGCGAACCGGCACACTCGGGGCTCGGGCGCGTGTGGTTCACCGGTGGCGCGGTGCAGACCCCATCCGAAGAGGCTCCCGACGGCGACATCGACTGGGGATCGGTCCGCGGTGCGGAGATGATCGATGGCGAACTGTTCTACACGACCAGCGACGCCGTCTTCCACCGCCGCAGCTTCGACGGCGAGCAGTTCGGCCCCGACGAGATCATCGATCCGTACCGGGATCCGTATTGGAAGGACTTCCCCACCGGATCGGGAAGTACCACGTACGGCGGTGTCCAACCGTCCTTCTACGGGCAGATCTCCTCGATCCGAGGACTGGCCTACCTCGGCCATGAGATGTACTACACCCGCGCCGGCTCCAACTCGCTCTATGCCCGGGGATTCCTCGCCGACAGCGGCATTCTGCGAGAGACCACCCGTACCGTCGCCGGATTCAACGAGCCGAACGTCGGCGAGTTGTTCTTCGACGACTCCGGTGAACACCTCTACTTCACCAACACCTCGACCGGGGAGCTCTCCCGCATCGGCTGGGATGGTGACGGGCCACGAGGCACGGCGAAGGTCGTGAGCGGTCCGGGGGTCGATGACATGGACTGGCGATCCAGGGCACTCTTCCTGGCCGACGGGCCCCCTCCTGCCGGCGCGAACGAGCCACCGGTGGCGAAGCTGGACTCCGACTGTGATGGGCTGAAGTGTGCCTTTGACGGAGCCGGGTCCCAGGACCCTGATGGGTCGATTGCCTCGTACGAGTGGGACTTCGGGGACGGGGACACGGCCAGTGGGGCCAGCGTGGAGCACACGTATGACGCTGCGGGTGACTACTCCGTCACTCTGACCGTCACCGACGACCGGGGGGCCACCGACACCACGACGCGCGAGGTCACGGTCGCCCAGGACAACCAGGCTCCCCACGCGGCGTTGGACATCTCGTGCACTCAGCTGGAGTGTTCCTTCGACGGTGCCGGGTCTCAGGATCCTGATGGGTCGATTGCGTCGTATGAGTGGGACTTCGGGGACGGGGGCACCGCCAATGGCGCGGAAGTGGAGCACAGGTATGACGCGGCGGGTGATTACTCCGTCACGTTGACCGTGACGGATGATCGGGGGGCCACGGCTCGTGCTGTGTCCGAGGTGCAGGTCGAGCAGGGCACGGCTGAGGGGCAGCCCGAGCTGGTGGGCGTCAGCGCCGGCCAGGCCCATTCCTCGAGGGTCGAGGTGCCGATCCCGGATGGTCTTCGGGAAGGGGACACCGTTTTGGCGTTCTTGACGGCTAGCCGTGATGAGGCGGTGTCCGGGCCGAGTGGGGTGGGTGATTGGACCCTGGAGGAGGAGACCTTCCTTTCGCCCATGGCCGTGCGGTTGTACTCCCACGTCGCGGACGGGAGCGAGGCCGGCAAGACGCTCACGGTCTCCAGCGGCAACCGGGTCAAGTGGGATCTGACTGTCGTGGCCTACCGCGGTACCGGAGACGACCCGGTCGAGGTCCTGGCGGCGAAGACGGTGCGCAACACGGCCAGCCACACGTCTCCGACGGTGCAGGTCAATGGTGCGGACCGGATGGGGTTGACGTACTGGTCCGACCGTGGCGGTACCACCACCGAGTGGACGGCTCCGGACGGCCCGTCGGTGTTGTCGACCCAGGTCGGTTCGGGTGGTGGGCGTGTCAGCTCTCTCCTGGTTGCTGAACCGGCCCCAGCCGGCACGTACGGGGGGCTCACCGCCGAAACCAATGCCCCCACGTCCCGGGCAGCATCCATGACCGTGGTGCTCACGCCATGAGCCGGGCAGAGCAGTCAGTGCGGGGACGAAAGGGGTCCACTGCGGGCTGGACGCGTGCAGGAGTCGTCGTCGTGGCGGCAGTGGTGACGATCCTCTCCGGCTGCGCGCAGCCCGGTCCCGCCGCGCCCAGTGGGGCGAGCACGAGCGAGAGTGCCGCGGACTCGGCCCGGACGCACGGATCGTCGAGCGGCCCCACCAAGGACGGGGGCCAGAGCAGGACCTCCTCGCCGACCTCGTCGGCAAAGGTCTCCGAGCGGTCGGCGGGGAAGTCGTCAGCCGCGAAGCCCACGCTCGAACCCCGTCCCGAGGCCGACCTCTCCGACAAGCAGATCCCGAAGATCTACTCCGACGACATCGCCCCGGGCCAGCAGGTGACCGCCACGCTGTGCAACCTGACCCGGGGGCACCTCGAAGTCCTCGAGAAGCACATCGCCGGCCACAACGGGGTCGACGACTCCAACCTGCGTCTGGCGCTCATTTCCCTCGGAGACCTCCTGGATGTGTGGGAGGGCCTCACCTGGGACTTCCCCACGGCAGCTGACGACATCGACACGGCCCGAGACGTGTATGCCTCGTGGGACCTCGCCCTGGCGTTGCGGGAGTCGGGCGACCCCGCCGGAGCGCAGGAGCAGCTGGATGCGGCGTCCGCGGCGATCGATCGGCTCCCAGCGGATCCGGAGGTGGAACGTGGCTGCGGCACCTAGGGCGCTGCACCCGGCGACCCGCGGCCGTCTCAGCGGATCCTAGGCAGGCTCCTCGAGTGCGGGCGAGTACTTGGGCACCCGGAAGGAGACCCGCATGCCGGCCCCGGGGGCGGTGTCCACGACGAGCCCGCGCTCCTCGCCGTAGACCTGGCGCAGCCGGGCGTCCACGTTGCCCAGGCCGATCGAGTCGCTGCGGGTCTGCCCGTCGAGGATCTTGCGGATGGACTCAGGATGTGCGCCCACACCGTCGTCGTCCACCGCGAACTCGGCCTCCGTACCGTGGTCGATGGCCACGAGGGTGACGGTGCCGGGGCCCTCCTTGGGGGCGAGGCCGTGGCGGACGGCGTTCTCCACCAAGGGCTGGATCGTCAGGTAGGGGAGGCGCACGGGCAGCACCTCTGGGGCGATCTTCAGCGTGATCCCGAGGCGTTCGCCGAAGCGTGCCTGCTCGAGCACGAGGTAGCGCTCGACGTTGTGCAGCTCCTCGCTCATCGTCGTGAAGGCGTCCTCCCGCCTCAGCGCGTACCGGGTGAAGTCGGCGAACTCCAGCAGCAGCTCCCTGGCCCTCTCCGGGTCGGTCCGCACGAAGGAGGCGATCGCCGCGAGACTGTTGTAGATGAAGTGTGGCGAGATCTGGGCCCGCAGCGCCCGCAGCTCGGCCTCCATCGCCCGGGTGCGCTCGTGGGAGAGCTCGACGAGCTCGACCTGGGTGGTCACCCAGCCGGCGAGCTCCTCGACGGCGCGGGCCAGGCCGGGGGTCACGGAAGGGCCGTACGCGGCGAGGGCCCCGAGGACGCGCCCCTCGACGCAGATCGGGGCGATGACCGCCGCCCGCACGGGGCACTCGGTCGAGGTGCAGGTGACCGTGTCCGGGCCGAGGACGAGGGTGTGTCCGGAGGTGAGCACCGGCTCGGCCTGGTCCATGACGCTCGGCAGGTGGTGGCCCCCTTCGCCCTCCCAGACGATGACGCTGCCGGTGTCGCAGATGGCCAGGGCCGGGGTGGCGAGCATCGCCTGCAGGTAGGGGGCCGCGCGCTCGCACCCGTTGTCGGTGAAGCCGTCCGCGAAGTGGCGTGCCGCCACCGAGGCGGTGTGCAGGGTCTCGTAGGTGGCCTGGTCGGTGACCGAGAGGAAGCCTCGGCGGGAGCGGCGGCGGTGCAGGAGGAGGCCGAGGACGACCAGGACGAGCAGCACGATCGAGACCAGCATCACGGTGGTCAGGGTCGGGCCGACGTCCATGGGAGGACCCTAGTGCGACCTAGGCTGGTCAGGTGCCTGAGACAGACCGCATCGTCAACGCCCTGACCAGCCTCTCGCAGTTCCCGGAGGTGAGCGAGGCCTCCGACCGCGTCCGCGAGGTGTGCACCCAGCTGCGGTGGCACGAGGCGCTGCGGCGGCGTATACCGGAGGCCGCGGCGGAGTCGCGGGTGCGGGGCGCGTGGGCGAGCGCGGAGCTGGACGGTGCCCGATCCACGGCGACGATCGTGCGTGACCTCATGCGCGGGGCCCAGGAGCGCAGCGCCGACCCGGACCCGGCCGAGCGGGTGATCCACGGGGCGATCTCCGCAACGGCCGAGACCGAGCACCTCGGCGCGCTCGTCACCCGGGCGCCGGGGCAGGCGCTGGCCCGGCTGCACACGGCGGCCGCCGCCGACCTCGTCGAGGACCACGACCAGCTCGGGCGACCGCGACGTGACGGGGAGGGCTGCGAGGAGTTCGCGGACTTCGGTCCGGCGCCGGCCGGGCTGCAGCTGAAGGAGCGGCTGGCCGGGATCATCGACATGATGCAGCTGGCCAGCGAGGTACCGGCCTTCGTCGTGGCCTCGATCGTGCATGCGGAGATCGCCGCGGTGCGTCCCTTCACGATCGGCAACGGCCTCGTCGCCCGCGCCGTGGAGCGCGCCCTCATCGCCGAGACCGGCCTGGAGCCGACCGGTGTCGCCGTGCCGGAGGCGGGGCACGGGCACGAAGGGGGACCGGCCTACCTCGGTTCGCTCAACGGCTACGTCCTCGGTGGTCCCGAGGGCGTGAAGCTGTGGCTGAGCCACTGTGCGAACTCCGTCATCGCCGGCGCCGAGGAAGGGTGGCGGGTCGCCGACTCGGTGCGTGCCGGACGCCTCGGATAGTCGACAGGACACCGCCGGACGTGACGAATTGCGCTCATGCACATGACGTCTAGACTGGTGTCACCGCTCCCCGGAAGGGTCGAGCGGATGGCGTGAGGCTCCCTCCCCCGGAGTCCGAGCGTCGACGGCCCCGGTGCTCCCCCGCCGGGGCCGTCTCTTTGCCCAAAGGGGGTTTGTCCACACCGGGCGAGCAGTCCGCACGGCCGTCCACAGCCTCGCTTCGGCCGCGGCGAAGGGGGCCTGGCCACCGGCAGTCTCGGGTCATGCATCCCGTCATCCTCATCGCCGGCGCCTCCGGTGGACTGGGCGCCTCCACCCTCGCCGTGGCCACCGCGACGGTGCTCTCCGGGGGCGCCCCGGGCGTGCTCGTGGACGCGGACTTCGGGTCCGGTGGTCTCGACGTCACGCTCGCAGCGGAGCATGCCGAGGGGCTGCGGTGGGGCGACCTCGCCGAGCACGAGGGGGAGGCCGACGGCAGCGCGCTGCGCGCAGCGCTGCCGATGGGGCCGGTCCCGGTGCTCGCGGCGCGGGGGCCGAGGCCGGGGGCTCGCACGATCTCCGACGTCGTCCGGGCGCTGGCCCGGGAGGGGCCGGTCGTCGCGGACCTGCCCGCGGGCCGGGTGGCCGAGCCGCCCTGGCTCGGGCTCGCCGACTCCGTCGTCCTCCTCGTCGGGCTGCGACCCCGGTGGCTGCGGGATGCCCAGACCCTCGGCTCGGCGTTGGGCGGGGCCCGGGGGCGGACCCTCCTGGTCACCCGTGGCCCCCGGCGGTCAGAGGGGGTCGGCGCCCGGGTGGGGGAGCACCTGGCGCTGCAGCACGTCGCCCACCTCGCGGACGACCCGGCCGTCGTCCGGGACGAGGCCGGTGGGCGTGCACCACGCGTGCGCGGGTCGGTCGGTCAGACCGCCCGGCAGCTCGCCCGCGCCCTGGCGCGGCGATCGGCCGCGACGGATCGGGACGTGCCCGACGCGCTGGCGCACGCGGTGCCCGGTACGGAGGTCGGATGATGCGGTGGTCGAGCGCGATCGACGCGCAGGTGCAGGCCGGCCGCGCCCCCGACGAGCGGGCCATCGCCCAGATCGCCGGGGCCGAACGGGTCCGGCTCGGCGAGGACGGGCGGCGGCGTCGCTCCGGCGAGCTGCGGGCCGGACTGCTGGGTCTGGGGCCCCTGGAGCCGCTGCTGGAGGACCCGGCCGTCACCGACGTGCTCGTCAACGGGGACGGCTCGGTCTGGGTCGACCGCGGCGGAGGGGTGACCCGCGAGGACGTGGTCGTCGGCGACCCGGGAGCGGTGCGGCGCCTGGCCACCCGCCTCGCGGCCTCGGCCGGTCGCCGACTGGACGACGCCCAGCCGTGGGTCGACGGGCTGCTTCCCTCCGGCGTGCGGTTGCACGCGGTGCTGCCCCCGCTGGTCGCCGAGGGTCCCCACGTGAGCCTGCGCATCCCCCGCCACCAGGGGAGGGGGCTGGACCAGCTCGTCGAGCTGGGGATGGCCACGCCGGGGCAGGCCGATCAGCTGCGGGAGCTCGTCGCGAGCCGGCGCGCACACATCGTGACCGGCGGCACCGGTACCGGCAAGACGACCCTCCTCGCCGCGCTGCTCGCCCAGGTGCCGCCTGCCGAGCGCCTCGTCGTCGTCGAGGACGTGGGGGAGATCCTCGTCGACCATCCGCACGTCGTGCGGCTGCAGGCACGCTCGGCCAACACCGAGGGGGCCGGCGAGGTCACGATGGTCGACCTCGTCCGGCAGGCGCTGCGGATGAGGCCCGACCGACTCGTCGTCGGCGAGGTCCGCGGGGCCGAGGTCCGCGACCTGCTGCTGGCCCTCAACACCGGGCACGAAGGGGGCTGCGGCACCCTCCACGCCAACCGGGCGGAGGACGTGCCGAGCCGGCTGGAGGCGTTGGGTGCGCTCGCCGGGATGAGCCGCGACGCCGTGCGCGCGCAGGTGGCCAGCGCACTCGAGGTCGTGGTCCACCTGCGCCGGGAGGGCGGACGCCGGATGGTCGAGTCGATCACCCGCCTGGACGGGAGCCCGGTATGACCGTCACCGTCGTCGTGCTCCTGCTCGTCACCGTCGCGCTGTGGCCGGGTGCCCGGGTCGCGCCCGCTGCGGTGGGTGTCGACACGGTGGGCCGACGGGGAGCGGCGGCGAGCAGGTGGTGGCCACGGCGGTCCGCGGACCCTGCGGACCTCGAGGGCCTCGCGGAGGTCGCCGAGCTGCTGGCCATGTCACTGCGCTCGGGAGCGACCCCGGTTACGGCGGTGCGGGTCGTGGCCGGCCGCGCCCGCGAGCCCTGGGCGGAGGTCCTCCGGGACGTCGGCGAGCACCTGGCCACCGGCGACGACGTCGGTCGCGTCTGGCGGCGACGGGCCCGCGCCCGGCCCGAGCTGGGGCCGCTGGCCAGCGCCTGGCAGCTGAGCGACGACCTCGGCGTCCCGCTCGCGCCGTCGATGAGCACGAGCGCCCAGGTGCTGCGGGCTCGGGTGCGGGGGCAGCAGCGGCTCGACGCCGCCACGGCCGGGGCCCGGGCGACGATGCGCATGCTGACACTGCTGCCGCTCGCAGGACTGCTCACCGGTACCGCCTTCGGGCTGACCCCGTGGGAGGTGTACGGCCACAGCGCGCTGACCCTGGCCAGCGCCGGGCTCGGGCTGCTGCTCACCGGCGTGGGCTGGCTCGTCTGCCACTGGGTGCTGCGCCGCGCCGCCGCCCCGGAGCAGCACCCGTGAGCGCCACCGTCGTCGTGCTGCTCCTCGCGGCGGTGGTGCTGTGGCCGGCTCGCAGGGTGGCCGCCCTGCCCGACGCGGCCCCGCCCGACGTCTCGGGGCCGGAGACGACCGCCGAGGACCCACCGCCCCTCACCGTGGAGGAGGTGGCCGACGCGACGATGCTGCTCGCGCTCGCGCTGCGCTCCGGGCGTGGCCTCGTCGAGTCCCTCGACGACGTCGCCGAGGTCAGCCCGCCGGCGCCCCGGACCGACCTCGTGCGGGTGGCCACCGCCCTTCGTTGGGGTCGCTCGATGACGGAGGCATGGGCCTACGCCCGCCCGCTGTGGGGGTCGACGGCCACGGCCTTCGTCATCTCCCAGGAGGTCGGGGCGCCTTCGGCGTCGGTGCTGCTCGAGGCCGGTGAAGCACTTCGCGAGACGGAGTCGAGGCGCCTGGAGGAGGCTGGTGGGCGGGCTGCGGTCATGCTCGTCCTCCCGCTCGGCCTGTGCTTCCTGCCGGCCTTCATCGCCACGGCCGTGGTCCCGCTCGTCGTCGTGCTCGTCGGGACCCGGCTGGGATGACACCCGCTACCGGTTGGCCGGCTCCTGCCAGGACTCGGCCTCCTCGTCGTCCCACAGCGAGACCCCGCGCGCCTGCGGCAGGCTGCTGCGGCGGAAGACCGGGTTCTTCCCCTCGGCCTTCTGCTGGCTGTAGTCCTTCAGCAGTGCCATGGCCAGGCCGCCGAGCGGGAGGATGGCGATGAGGTTGATCGTCGCCATGAAGCCCATGAAGAGGTCGGCGAGGCTCCAGACGAGGGCGACCGAGCCGAGGGAGCCGCCGAGGACGCACAGCAGGACGGCGGCGCGGAAGCCGGTGATGGCCCCCTTCGAGCGGCTGAGGAAGCGGATGTTCGCCTCGCCGTAGTAGGTGTTGCCGAGCACCGAGGACCAGGCGAGGAAGAAGATGACGATCGAGAGGAAGGGGCCGGCCCACTGGCCGACCTGTCCCTGCAGCGCGCTCTGGGTCAGCCCGATGCCCTCCGGGCTGTCGACGCCGAACTGCGGGTCGCTGAGCAGGATGATGAAGGCCGTCGCGGAGCAGACGAGGATGGTGTCGAAGTAGACGCCGAGCGCCTGCACCAGCCCCTGCTTGACGGGGTGGGAGACCGAGGCGGTGGCGGCGGCGTTGGGCACCGAACCCATACCGGCCTCGTTGGAGAAGAGACCGCGCCGCATGCCCTGCATCAGCGCCGCGCCGAAGGCGGCGCCGGTGACCTCGCGGATGCCGAGGGCGTGCTCGATGATCAGGCCGATCATGCCGGGGACCTGGTCGATGTTCAGGGCCAGGACGATGATCGCGACCGCGACGTAGGCGACGGCCATGAGCGGGACGATGACCTCGGTCACCGCGGACAGCCGCTGGACCCCGCCGAAGATGACGATGGCCGTGATGACGGCCAGCACGATGCCGACGATCCACGCGACGAGCGTGCTGTCGCCGCCGAGGTTGGCCTGGACCGATGCGGAGATCGAGTTCGCCTGCACCGAGTTGAAGACGAAGCCGTAGGTGAGGGTGATGATCACCGCGAAGATGCCCGCGAGCCAGGGCAGCCGCAGGCCGTCGCGGATGTAGTAGGCGGGCCCGCCGACGAAGCTGTCCCCGCCACGCACCTTGTACAGCTGGGCGAGGGTCGACTCCACGAAGGCGGTGGCGCCCCCGACGAGCGCCAGCATCCACATCCAGAAGACCGCGCCCGGCCCACCGAGGGCGATCGCGACCGCGACGCCGGCGACGTTGCCCGTCCCCACCCGGGAGGCGGCCGAGATCGTGAAGGCGCGGAAGGCGGAGATGCTGTCGTCGTCCTTCGCCCCCGACGGCTTCTCCGTGATCGTCCGGAACATCTCCGGGATGAAGCGGACCTGGACCAGCAGCGACCAGATCGAGAAGGTCACTCCCGCGATGACGAGCAGCGCGATGACCAGGTACCAGTACGTGTCGTTGATCCCGACGACGGCGTCGACCAGCGTGTCCATCGGAACACCATATGCACACCGCGGCCCCCGCGGCCGGGAACAGGGACTCGGCGCCCTGCAACCTGTCGCGAGGAAGAGATCCACAACAGGTTGGTCGGGGGAGCGGTTGTGCACAGCGGTGGGAGACCGGGTGCGCGGGTCGACCCCACGGCGAAGGGTGGATCCCAGCGCGGCACACCGGGTGCCGCCGAGAGGGAGGAGCCCGTCATGAGGCAGTCGTTGTCACGAAGGTGGGTCCGGGTCCGCCTGGCCTGCGAGGCCGGGATGACCACCGCCGAGTACGCCGTCGGCACGCTGGCTGCGTGCACCTTCGCGATCGTCCTGCTGGCGGTCGTGAAGTCCGGCGAGGTCGAGTCGGGGTTGAGCGGTGTCATCCTCGAGGCCCTCGGCATCCGCTAGGGCCGGCGGCGACGCGGGGATGGTCACGGCCGAGCTGGCCCTGACCCTCCCCGCGATCGTGTTCGTCCTGGTGGTCTGCCTCTCCGCCCTGTCGTGGGGCGTGGACCAGGTGCAGTGCGTCGACGCAGCCCGGGTCGCGGTCCGCGAGCTCGCGCGGGGCGAGGCCGAAGGGGGAGCCCTCGCCGATGCCCGGCGCAGCGCCCCCGACGGCGCGCAGGTGCAGGTCTCCCGCTCCGGTGACGACGTCACCGTCGACGTCAGTGCCCCGCCACCTGCCGGGCTCTCCTTCGTCGCGGGGGAGACGGCCTGCTCGGCGACGGCCCGGGTGGAGGTCACCGATGACAGCTCCTGACCCGCGCGGGGACCGCGGATCGGCGACCGTCCTGGCCGCCGGCATCATCGCCGTGCTGCTCACCGTCACCCTCGCCGCACTCGTCGTCCTCGGCGCGCTGCGCTCGCTCCACGTCGCCCGCGCCTCAGCGGACCTCGCTGCGCTCGCGGGCGCCGGTCACCTGCAGGAGCAGGGCGACCCGGGGGCGGCCTGCCGGGAGGCGGAGCGGATCGCCGCCCGCCAGCGGGCCACGGTGACAACGTGCGAGGTCGGTGCCGGGGAGGTCGTGACGGTCACGACGTCGGTGGGGATCCCCCTTCGCCCGCCGGGTGTGCCGGAGAGCGCGGAGGGGCGGGCCC
>NZ_BCSR01000060.1 GCF_001570965.1 Janibacter corallicola NBRC 107790
TCCACCTCGATCGTGACGCGGTGCCAGCCGGTGGTCCCGTCGGGGACCACCCCCTGCTCCCGGCGGACCTGCAGCCGCCCGTCGGCGTCGGTCGCCCGCACGGTCAGCCGGTGCTCGCCCGGCGTCGCGTCCGGCCAGGTCCAGGCCCACTGCCGCCAGGTGTCGACGCCCGGGACCGCGGCCAACCGCGCCTCGTGCCACGGGCCCTCGTCGACCCGCACCTCCACCCGGTCGATGCCGGTCCCCTGGGCCCAGGCCACGCCACCGACACCGACTCTTCCCCGCTCCACCGAGTCGCCGGAGCGGGGCATGTCGATGCGTGAGGCGAGCTTGATCGGCCCGCGCTCGGACCAGCCCCGCTCGGTCCAGTACGCGGAGACGTCCTCGAAGCGGGTCACCTCGAGGTCGACGAGCCACTTCGTCGCCGAGACGTACCCGTAGAGGCCGGGCACGACCATGCGCACCGGGAAGCCGTGCTCCAGCGGCAGCGGCTCGCCGTTCATCGCGACGGCGAGCAGCGCGTCCCGCCCGTCGGTGAGCGCCGCCAGCGGGGTCGCGCAGGTCCACCCGTCCACCGACGTCTGCAGGACCGCGTCCGCGCCCGAGGACACACCGGCCCGATCGAGCAGCCGCGCGACGGGTACTCCGCTCCACCACGCGTGCCGACGAGGCCGGCGCCGACCTCGTTCGAGACGCAGGTCAGCGTCAGCCAGGTGTCGCGCAGCCCGAGACCGACGAGCTCGTCGTAGTCGATCTCGACCTCCCGCTCGACCATCCCGTGGATGCGTAGGCGCCACTCCTTCGGGTCGACCTCGGGGACGGCGAGGCGGGTGTCGATCCGGTAGAAGTCCTCGTTGGGGGTCCGCCACGGCCCGACCCCCGAGACGTCGACCTCGACACCGTCCGGGACCGGTGGCTCGTGGACGGGCAACCGCAACGCCCCCCGGGCGTCCTCGACCAGCCGCCGTCCCGACCGATGGCCGTGCCGGCCACGGCCAGGGCGACCGCGCCGACGGCGGCCGTTCCCGTCAGCAGGAGGAAGCCGCGGCGGGTCGGGTGGGCACCGTCCTCCCTCCCCGTCGGGACGCGCCGGACGAGCAGGGCGAGGACGACCGCGGCGACGGTAACTGCCACTGCGGTCGTGACGACGTCGTCGCTCCCGCCGCCCGCGGACAGGATCGCCCCGCCGGCGAGGAGCCAGAGGGCGGCGAGCACCGCGAGGCCGGCGAGGAGGACGTGGCGCGCGAGCAGACCGGCCAGGGCGCCGACGAGGAGCGTGATGAGCACGGTCCCGGCCACGAGGAGCGGCTTGTCCAGGGTCCCCAGCGCCCCGATGGCGGCCTCGACGGCCCCGCCCGGGACGAACTGGATGACGGCCTCGCCGACCGCGGTGACGGGGGATGTCCCTTGGTGCAGCAGCCCGCCGACGAGTTCAGAGGCCCCCAGCCCGAGCGCCGTCGCGACCGCTCCTGCGAGGACGGCGGCCCACGCTCCACGTCGCACCGGACCACTCCCTTCCGGCTATGCCGTGATCGGCTCGGAGACGGGTGGCCGGTCGGCCAGCGCCTCCCGACGCTCGTAGGCCCATCCGGGTCCGCGCAGGAGGAACCCGACGCGGTCCGACCAGGTCGGGGCGGTGGCGATGTCCGTGGCGATGTCGCGCCACTCGTGGGTGGCGATCGTCCCGAGGTTGTAGCTGTCGATGTTGCGAGTCAGTCCGTAGCGCACCCGCTCGACCTCGGGCTCGAAGGTACCGAAGAGCTTGTCCCAGAGGATGAGGATCGAGCCGTGGTTGATGTCGAGGTACTGCCGCTGGCTGCCGTGGTGGGCGCGGTGGTGGCTCGGGGTGTTGAGGACCTTTTCCAGCCAGCCGATCGAGCGGACCGCCTCGGTGTGGATCCAGAACTGGTAGATGAGGTTGATCGCCCGGGCGTCCTCGATGTAGCGCGACGGGATGCCGAGCAGCGCCAGGAGGCCGTACGGCGCCGACAGCGAGAAGCTCTCCGCGACCGGTTGGCGCAGCGCGGTCGAGAGGTTGTAGCGCTCGCTGCTGTGGTGGACCACGTGCACCGCCCACATCCAGCGCGACTCGTGGGACATCCGGTGGTTCCAGTAGTAGAGGAAGTCCCAGCCGGCGATGGCCAGGAGATAGGCGGCGGCACCGGTGCGGGGCTTGACGGGGCTGAGCTCGGCCAGACGGGTCGCGGATGTCTGCATCGCCCAGATCGAGGCGGCGGAGACGGCGCTGGAGCCGACGGCGGCGACGGCCGAGCCGGAGGTCATCAGGCCGAGGGCGTCGACCCGGGAGCGGACCGTCTCGGGAGCCGGCTGGTCGGAGGGGAGCGTGCCCGCCTCGGGCAGCTCCCCACCGTGGGCGCGCTTCTGCCGCAGCACGTCGCCGACGGTCGTGGCGACCCCGGCGGCGAGGCCCGCGACGAGCAGCGCGGTGCCGGCGCGCGTCCTGCCGGGCGTGAGTCGTCGCACGAGGGGGCCGGTGACGAAGGGGGCCACGAGGCTGCCGATACCCATGCTCAGGCTGGCGATGGTGTCGTTGAGCTCGTAGTCGCCGGGTCGGTCCTCTCCGGGGCGTGCCGGGTGCTTGCGCTGCCACCAGAACTCGGCCCCCATGGCGCCGACGAAGGCGGGGATCGCCAGGACGGTCAGGTCGGGACGTGCCATGGGGCTCCTTTGCCGTGGTCTCGGTACTGAACTGACTCTACGGTCAGTTCGAGGTGGTGACAAGATGTCAGCCGTCACAGGAGGTGGACCCGTGGGTGTGATCGGGACGAAGGGCGTGGCCCGCGCCGAGCGTCGTCGACAGCTCGTGCGCGAGGCGGTCGAGGAGCTCGGCCGCTTCGGCTACGCCAACGTGTCGGTGGCCGACATCGCCGCCCGGGCCGGGGTGTCCAAGGCCATGGTGCACAACGTCTTCGGCGCCAAGGCGGACCTCGCCCGGGACTGCCTCGAGGAGGTCGGCCCGGTGCTGATCGCCTCGATCGCCGCCGCCCAGACCGCCCTGGACCCCGGGGAGCGGGCCGTGGACACCTTCGCGGCGATCTTCACGGCGATGGCCGAGCACCGGCACGCGTGGGCGTTCGTCAACGACGAGACGCTGCCCGCCGGGTCGGCCGCGGCCGAGCTCGCCGCGGACTACCGGGAGCAGCTGCACCTGATGGGGACGGCCGGGACGCGCGACGTGCTCGAGGCCGCCGGTCTCGACGACCCGCTCGACCACGACCTGCTCGACCACATCTGGGGGGCCATCGTGGACGCCGCGGTGCAGTGGTGGCAGGAGCACGAGGGCCACTCTGCCGAGCAGATGGCTGAGCGGATCACCCGCCTGCTGGCCGCGGTGACGCTGCGCAGCTGACCCGGGTGAGGGTGACCGGGGGCTCGGTAGGTGACTCGCGGGTACAACACCACTCTCGTGGCCCCGCGGGCGGACTTTCCCCGGGATCTCGCGGTTATCGCGGAGTTCCATGACCCACAGTGGTGTCGTACCCGCGGGTCACTTCCACGTCACCGACCGGGAGCAGCTGAGGGGGCGGCGCCGCCGGCCACCGCCATGGCGGCACGGTCCCGGGGGAGCGCCCTGCTCGCCCGCCAGGAGCCGAGGACGGCGATGGCCAGCCCGATCGGCACGATGACCAGCAGTGCCCGGTGCAGTCCGACCGCCTCCGCGTCGAGCTGCCCGAGGGGGGTGGCGAAGGCGTCGGAGAGGACCCCGACGAGGATCGGCCCGATTGTCGCGCCGATGAGGTTGAAGGACGCGAAGTACACGGCGATGGCAGTCGCGCGCAGGTCGGGCGGGGTGACGTCCGCGATGGCGGGGGAGGCCACGGCGGAGAGGAACTGGGTCCCGGTCCAGCCGACCGCGAAGAGCGCGATGAACAGGGCGGCCGCATCGGACCCGAGGAGCAGCGCGACCAGCGTCAGGGGCAGGGCGGCGGCGAAACCCGCGGCGGCCACGAGGAGCCGGCCCGACGGGTGACTGTCGGCGGCCCGGTCGGCCAGCCGCCCGCCGAGCAGGAGGCCCGCGATCCCCGCCAGCCCGAGGATCGCGCCCGCACCGATGGAGGCGGGCACGATCGAGAGCCTGAAGTAGCGCTGCAGCAGCGGGACGATGAAGGTCGCGATCCCGTAGGTGGGGATCTGCAGCCCGACGCCGGCGACCATCAGCCACGTGATGGTGCGGATGCGTAGCACCGTGCGATACGGGTGGCTCTCCTCCTGCTCGGCGCGCAGCTCGACGGTGTCGCTGGCGCCGCGGCGCGGCTCCTTGATGAGGAGCACGGCGGCCGCGAGGAGCAGCCCGGGCACGGCGGCCACGACGAAGGGGGCCCGCCAGGTCCCCGTCGCCTCGACGAGCACCCCGACGGTGAGGAAGGCGAGGAGCAGCCCGATCGGGATGCCGAGCGAGACGATGCTGATGGCACGACTGCGGCGTCTGGGTTCGTAGGCGTCGCAGATGAGGGCGTTGGACGCCGGCCCGTAGCTCGCCTCGCCGATGCCCACGGCCAGACGGAAGACGAACAGGAGCACGATGCCCTGTACGAGTCCGCTCGCACCGGTGAAGAGGCTCCACAGGACCAGGCCGCCGGCCATGACGAAGCGTCGCGGGACCCGGTCGGCCAGGCGCCCGAGGAGGACCCCGGCGATGGCATAGACGATGGTGAAGGACCCGCCGAGCAGACCGATGACGGTGTCGCTCAGTCCGAACTCGTCCTTGAGCGGCTCGACGATGACCGCCGGGATCGTCCGGTCGTAGAAGTTGATGACGTTGGCGAGGGTGAGTGTGACGAGCAGCCAGCCGCGCCCACCACGCGTCAGCGCACCGCGATCCATGGACGGGGTCATGCCTCCTAGGATGGCGGCCATGAGTCAATCGCGTGCGGAGAAGGACAGCATGGGCACCATCGAGGTGCCCGCCGACAAGTACTGGGGTGCGCAGACGCAGCGCTCGCTCGGCAACTTCGACATCGGGCGGGACACCTTCGTGTGGGGTCGGACGATGATCCGGGCCCTCGGCACGCTGAAGAAGTCCGCGGCCCGGGCCAACGCCCAGCTCGGAGAGCTGCCCCAGGACGTGGCCGACCTGGTCACCAAGGCGGCCGACGAGGTCATTGCCGGCGGGCTCGACGAGAACTTCCCGCTCGTGGTCTTCCAGACCGGCTCCGGCACGCAGTCGAACATGAACTCCAACGAGGTCATCTCCAACCGCGCCATCGAGATCGCCGGCGGCGAGATGGGCAGCAAGTCCCCGGTCCACCCCAACGACCACGTCAACCGGGGGCAGTCCAGCAACGACACCTTCCCGACGGCCATGCACATCGCGGTCGTCCTCGACCTCGCCGAGCGCCTGTACCCGGGCGTCACCCAGCTGCGCGAGACCCTCGACAAGAAGGCCGAGCAGTACGGCGACGTCGTCATGGTCGGGCGCACCCACCTGCAGGACGCCACCCCGGTCACCCTCGGCCAGGTCATCGGCGGCTGGGTCGCCCAGATCGACTTCGCCCTCGACGCGGTCCGCCACGCGGACCTGCGCGCCCGCGAGCTGGCCATCGGTGGCACGGCCGTCGGGACCGGGCTGAACGCCCACCCCGAGTTCGGCGCGCTCACCGCCGCGAAGATCAGCGAGGAGACGGGCCTGGACTTCACCCAGGCGGAGAACCTCTTCGCCAGCCTCTCGGCGCACGACGCCCTCGTCGAGGTGAGCAGCTCCCTTCGCACCCTCGCCGGCGCGCTGATGAAGATCGCCAACGACGTGCGCTGGTACGCCTCCGGTCCGCGCAACGGCATCGGGGAACTGGCGATCCCGGAGAACGAGCCGGGCTCCTCGATCATGCCGGGCAAGGTCAACCCGACCCAGGCCGAGGCGATGACGATGGTCGCCACCCGGGTCTTCGGCAACGACGCGACGGTCGGCTTCGCCGGCAGCCAGGGCAACTTCCAGCTCAACGTCTTCAAGCCGGTCATCGCCCACGCGGTGCTCGAGTCGATCCGGATCCTCGCCGACGCCTGTGTCTCCTTCGACGAGCACTGCGCCGTGGGCATCGAGCCGGTCACCGAGCGGATCGAGGAGAACCTCTCCCGCAACCTCATGCTCGTCACTGCCCTGAACCGCCACATCGGGTACGACAAGGCGGCCGCGATCGCCAAGAAGGCGCACAAGGACGGCACGAGCCTGCGCGAGGCGGCCGTCGCCTCCGGTGACCTCTCCGGGGAGGACTTCGACGCCTGGGTGGTGCCGGTCGACATGACCCACCCGAGCGCCGGCTGATCGCTCGCCCGCTGCGCGGACTCACACCTCAGGGATCGCCGGGTCCTGAGCCGTACCCACCGAGCAGCTCCGCCAGACGAAGGGGGCCACGGGCCTCGTCGTGGCGACCGGCCCGTTGCAGGGTGCGGCCGAGCAGCAGGTGGGCGTAGGCGTCATCGGGGGCCTCGCGGAGGACCTCTCGGGCGGCGGCCTCGGCCCGGCGCAGCTGGGCGGTCTGGAAGTAGGCCCGCGCCAGCAGCAGGTGGACCTCGGCGGTGCCGTGGCCGACCGGGTCCTCGCCGGGTACGTGCGGCTGCCCCACCTCCGAGCGGGCCTCGGCGAGGTCGGTGAAGAGCGCCTCCAGCTCCTGGACGACCTGCGCGTACTCCTCCCGCGCGAAGTGGGCCTTGGCCCGTTCGTAGCGCTCGTACCCGTGGAATCCGGGGTGCTGGGTACTCATGTCCGGGGCAACACACTCCCGCCGCGAAACCATCCGTTGACGGCCGACGGCAACATGCGAAGGGGCGGTGCGGATGTGTCGCCCCTTCGTCCGTCCGTGCGGGTGCCATCGCCCGGCAGACCGAGCCCGCTCTCGCTAGGGTGACGCGCAGCCCACCCACCATGAGGAGCGCCGGTGACCATCGCGCCCGCCCGACCCCGGGCTCTGCCCTGGACGGGTGGCCGGGACCACGGGGTCGACCTCGTGCG
Source organism: Janibacter corallicola NBRC 107790 (assembly GCF_001570965.1). GTDB lineage: Bacteria > Actinomycetota > Actinomycetes > Actinomycetales > Dermatophilaceae > Janibacter > Janibacter corallicola. The sequence goes on from NZ_BCSR01000060.1 coordinate 6,968, forward strand.
CGGCATCGCCGTCGTCTGCATGGTCATCGCCCACGTGCGCGTCTGGGCCCCGGTCGAGACCGTCCCGGTCAGGCTGGCCCTCCTCGCGGTCAACAACGTCGCCTCCCCGCTCTTCGCGGTCATCATGGGGATCTCCGCCGGGATCGTGCTCACCCGCCCGGACCGGCGGGTGGCGGGGGCCCCCTTCGTGCGGCGCAACGTGGTGCGTGGCCTCCTGCTCGTCCTCGTCGGGGTGGGGCTGGAGCAGCTCGACACCTTCGTGGCGATCGTGCTGCAGTCCCTCGGCGTCACGCTCGTGGTCGCCGCGTCCCTGGTCCTCCTGCCTCTCCCGCTGCTCACGGCTGCCGCAGCAGTGACCTTCGCGGCCGGGCCGGCGATCAACGCCGCCGCCCGGGCCGTGCTGGATCCCGCTCGTGTGTACTCCGAGGCATGGGTGGACCAGGTGCTCCAGTGGGTGGTGCTCTCCCCGCACTACCGGCTGGTGAGTCTGCTCCCCTTCGTGCTCATCGGTGCCGTCCTCGCGCGCCGCGGACTGGGGCGAAGGGAGGCGCTCGCCTCCCTCGTGGCCGGCCTGGTGGCACTCGTGGCGGTGGTCCTGCTGCGCTTCGCGGGGTGGGGGATCGGCGTCAGCGATGTGGTGTCCGGGGGTGTCCCCGACGCGTTGCTGGACGTGGCGCTGACCGGCTGTGCCCTCGGGGTGATCCTGCTGCTCGCCCGGGCTCCGGCGGTCTCGGGTGTCGTCACGGCACTGGCACCGGTGCGTGCGGTGGGTGTCCTCGCTCTGACCGCCTACGTCGTGCACGTCGGTCTCATCGCCCTCGCCAGCCGGGCCCTCGGCCTGCAGGGGGCGAGCGAGCGCTGGCCGGTGGTGGCCGGCGGCGTCCTCCTGCTCACCGTCCTGGGCTGCTGGACCTGGTGGCGGCTGCTCGGGCGGGGCCCGGTCGAGCGCGCCATGGCGGTGGTGACCGATCGCGTCGGGTGAGTGAGTCCCGCGCGCTCAGGCTGTGGCAGCGAACTCGTGCACCCAGGCACCCAGCTGCTGCGCGCACCCGTCCACGGCTGCCGACCAGTCGTGCGCGGTCTCGTGGGCGTTGTCGCTGACCACCTTCACCAGGTGCACCGGCACGCCGAGCTCGGTGGCGGCCAGCGCGATCGCGTAGCCCTCCATGTCGACGAGGTCGGCCCGCTTGGCCAGGGCGGTACGCACCGCCGGGTCGGTGACGAAGACGTCCCCGCTGGCCAGGACCGCGTCCCTCTCGCCGGGCAGCTCGATCACCTCGCGCGGGTCGAGCCCGATCTCGCGGATCGCCTCCGCCGAGATCTCGTGGTTGACGACCGTCCCGATCTCGTGCAGGCCGGTGACGTTGTCCCGCAGGGCGCCGGCGGTGCCGATGTTGACGACCACGAGCTCATCCCTCCGCGGGTGCTCGCAGATCGCGCGGGTCACCGCGACCGCTGCGAGGCTCTTGCCGACCCCCGTGATCAGCAGGTCCATGCCCTCGGGGACGTGGGCGGCCTCGGACTCGACCGCGGCGACGACGAGTGTGTGCATGGTTGCAGGGTAGGGCCGCGACGCCCAGGGGGCCTCGGCGGCTCAACCCGTCCAGGACTCCTCACCGCGCCACAGCTCGACGACGTTGCTGTCGTCGTCGGTCGTGCGGCGGATGTCCCGGGCCGGGGTCCGCATCCGGATCTTGGTGCGGTCGCTGCGGAAGAGGTCCTTGGAGTACTCGAAGGGGCGACCGTCGGTGTCCCGGGTGACCCTGCGGACCAACAGCAGCGGGGCATCCACCGAGATCGACAGCATGGCCGCCTCCTTGTCGGTGGCGTGCACGACCTCGATGACCTCCTCGGCGTCGTCGGGCTCGACCCCGTACTCTCGAGCGAGCAACTCGTACAGGGAGCCGCCCAGCGGCTTCTCCAGGAGACCGGGGAAGCGGTCCACGGGGAAGAAGGCCTGATCCAGCGACATCGGCCGCCCGTCGGCCAGGCGAAGCCGGGTCACCGTGACGATGAGCGATTCCTCTTCGAGCGCCAGTGCCGTACGGACCCGGTCGGAGGGGGTCGTCATGAGCGTGCTGATCACCCGGGTGCCGGCGTCGTACCCCTGCCTGGCCAACAGCCGGGGCAGGCTGTGTACCTCGGCCAGGTCCCGCTCGACCTTCGGGTGGCTGACGAAGGTGCCTCCGCCGCGGCCGGGGACGCGGCGAATGAGACCGGCGCTCTCGAGGGTGGCCAGCACCTGACGTAGGGTCCCGCGGCTCACGCCGTAACGAGTCGCGAGCTCGCGCTCGCTGCCCAAGCGCGTACCGGCCGCGAGCGTGCCGGAATCCATCTCCTCCAAGAGGGTCCGGCGCAGGGCCTCGACCGCGGATCCTGCTGTCGTCACGCCCGATCCGCTCCCTTCGTGCGCCCCGGTGGTACCGCCTCTCGCTCAGCGTATCCGACCGCCAGGCAGGGCATTGGAGGTCAGATCTCGTCCATCGCCTCCGCTGACTCGGGCAGGATCTGGCCGCCGTCGACGACGATGGACTGACCCGTGATGTACCCCGCCTCTTCACTGGCGAAGAAGAGGGCGGCGTTGCCGATGTCCTCCACGTCGCCGAGGTGTCCGTGCGGGATGGCCTCGGTCATCTGGCGCAGGTACTCCTCACCCAGGCCGTCCAGGCCCTCAGTGGCGATGTTTCCCGGTTGGATTGCGTTGACGGTCACCCCCGAGGGCGCGAACTCCATCGCGGCCGTGCGCATGAAGCCCAGCTGGGCGGACTTGCTGGCGCCGTAGTGGGACCAGCCGGGGAACCCGGTGATCGGTCCGGTGATCGAGGAGGTGATGATGACGCGGCCGGCGCGGGACTTCTTGAGTTCCTCCATGCAGGCCTGGACGGTGTAGACCGTGCCGTAGAAGTTCACCGACATCACCCGTTGGAGCTCATCGGGGCTCATCGTCGTCAGCTTGGCCGTGGGGAAGATGCCCGCGTTGGAGCACAGGATGTCGATCCCACCGTGCCGCTCGACGGCCGTCGCGGCCATCGTGGCGCATTGGTCCGGGTCGCTGACCTCGACGGCGACGTGGGAGACCGTGCCCGGCTTGTCCTGCAGGTCCCGGATGGTCTCCTCCGCGGCGACTCGGTCCCGGCTGGCGATGAGGACCTTGCAGCCGGCCCGGGCGAAGCAGGTGGCGATGCCGCGCCCGATGCCCCGGCTGCCGCCGGTGACGATGACGGAGCGGCCTTCGAGGGGGGTGAACATGAGTGGACCTCACTTCGTTGTGGTGGTCGGTGTGTGGTGGGCCTTAGGTGACCCGTGAGCCGTCGGAGTCGACGTATTGCCGGGCCAGCCGACGGGTGCCGGTGGTGAATGCTGCGCCCTGCTCCTGCACTTCCTGGGCGTGGGAGTGCGATCCCATCCAGGCGACCAGCAGCAGGCGGCGGAGCATCACGAAGGTGGGCAGCATGGCGACCTCCTCCTCGGAGAGCGGGGCGACGCTGCGGTAGCCCTCGACCCAGGCGTCTTGCCATTCGGGCAGACGCGGGTCGTCCTCGATGAAGGAGACGGCCGTGCCGAAGTCGTACAGGTACCAGGAGTAGCCGCAGTCGTCGAAGTCGATGACGTTGACCTGGTCTCCGTCGACGAGCAGGTTCGCCAGGCGCAGGTCCGCGTGCACGAGCCCGTACCGGTCGGGCCCGGATCCGAACTCCGCCAGCCGCTCCCGGACGATCTCGGCGGCACGGCCGAAGAGGTCGACCTCGGCATCGCCGATGCCGATCCCGTCCTGCCAGCGGCCCCAGCGCGGCGACCCGCCGAGGGTGTGCTCCCAGTCCCACGAGAAACGACGGAAGCCCTCGGGCGGTGTCCATGCACGGGCGTGTCGATGCAGTTGCGCGGTGATCTCGCCGAGGGTGCGGAAGCTCGTGGCGTGCAACACCCGCCCGTCGGGTTCCTTCCCAAACATCACCTCGAACATGACGGCGTATCTCTCGACGCCGTCGACCTCGGTCACGTACACCCGGTCCCCGACCTTCGTGGGGATGATGATGTTCGTGCGGACGTCGGTCTCGGCGCGCAGGGCGGTGAGCCAGTCCAGCTCGGACTGGATTGAGCGGAGGGAGTGGTAGTCCTGCCGGTGCACGCGCAGAATGCCGGTCCGCCCGGTGCCGGGGTCATCCACCCGGTAGGTCGCGTTCTCGGAGAGGGTGATCAGCTCGTGTCGGACCTCGTCGGAGAAGCCGTAGTGCGCCAGCGCCTCTACGGAGACGACGTCGTCACGCCGTTCCTGCTCCTCCGTGCGTGCGGAGACGACACCGCGCGGTTCAGTGGTCACGGCCCTCCACCTCCCCGAGGACCTGGGTGATCCGGTCGCGCGCGGCCTGGACGTCCGTGGCCGGCCCACCGATGTAGAGGCGCCCCGCGGCCCCGATCATCTGCACGTCCACCACAGTGATGTCCGGGGCGGCCCGCTCTGCCTCGTTGGCCGCGACGGCCGCGAAGAGGGCCGGTGTCATCTCGTACACGAGAAGGCTCTCGCCGGGCATGAGCATCGAGCCTTGCCGGTTGCGGTTGAGGATGACCGCGTGCTGGTCGCTGACCTCCTCGATGACGTCGTGGTAGAGGATCCGTGGCCGCAGCTGGTCGGCAGCGGTGGCCTCGAGCCCGGCGAGGATGGCCGAGCCGGCGGACTTGACCCGGTCCAGGTTGCGGCCGTGGATCTCCAGCACCCCGAACTGCCGCTCCACGAAAAGGATGCCCGGCTCCACGCCCGACCCCTCGCGCAGCGCCAGGTCGATGACGCGCTGGATCGCCAGGGCAGGGGCCACCTCGATGATCAGGGCGTGGTCCCCGGCAAAGGGGGGATAGCCGCGGGCGCGGGTGGGCGTGCCCAGGTAGGCGGCGAACTGGGGCTGCAGGTCCTGCACGAGCAGGTACACGCGCAGCTCGGCCCGCGGGTTGTTGGCGTCGGCCACGGCCGTCACCTCCAGGTGAGTCGTGAGTGGGGGATCAGCAGGTCATCCCTGGGAGACGTCGAAGTGCTTGCCCAAGTCCTGGTGCGGCCGGGGGATGACGTGGACGCTGACGAGCTCGCCGACCTGGGCGGCGGTCTCGGCCCCGGCTTCGGTCGCCGCCTTGACGGCCCCGACCTCGCCGGTGATGACGACCGAGACGAGGCCGTCGCCGACCTCCTGCCGGTCGGTGATGGTGACGTTCGCGGCCTTGACCATGGCGTCGGCGGCGGCGAGCGCCGCAACGAAGCCCTTGGTCTCGATCATCCCGATTGCGTTGCTGGCCATGATGGTGCTCCTTGTTCGTGTGTGTACTGGAGGGGTCTTGTGCGGATCAGGTCGAGCGCGTGCGTGGGGGCGCGCTCTTGGGCCGGCTGCCGGCGGCCTCCTCGGCGGGGTCGTCGATCGAGCCGATAATCAGCGCGTCCACCGGCGGGGGGG
>NZ_BCSR01000061.1 GCF_001570965.1 Janibacter corallicola NBRC 107790
CGGCAGGTCGCCGCCGGGACCGTCGATCCCTACACCCGCCACGAGATGCTCGAGCTGATCATCGAGGACGGCCGGGCCCGCGGCATCGTCGCCCGTGACCTGATCACCGGTGAGCTGGAGACCCACACCGCCGACGCGGTCGTGCTCGCCAGTGGTGGCTACGGCAACGTCTACTTCCTCTCGACCAACGCGATGGGCTCCAACGTCACGGCGAGCTGGCGCGCGCACCGCAAGGGCGCCCACATGGCCAACCCGTGCTACACGCAGATCCACCCGACCTGCATCCCGGTCGCCGGCGAGTACCAGTCGAAGCTGACCCTGATGAGTGAGTCGCTGCGCAACGACGGGCGCATCTGGGTGCCCAAGCGTGCCGAGGACTGCGACAAGGACCCCCGGGAGATCCCCGAGGAGGACAGGGACTACTACCTGGAGCGCAAGTACCCCTCCTTCGGCAACCTCGTGCCCCGCGACATCGCCTCCCGCCAGGCGAAGGTCGTCTGCGACGAGGGCCGCGGTGTCGGCCCCAAGGTCGGGGACTTCCGCCGCGGGGTCTACCTCGACTTCGCCTCGGCGATCGAGCGCCTCGGGGAGGACGCGATCCGTACCAAGTACGGCAACCTCTTCGACATGTACCAGCGGATCACCGGTGAGGACCCCTACAAGGTCCCGATGCGCATCTATCCGGCCGTGCACTACGTCATGGGCGGGCTGTGGGTCGACTACGACCTGCAGAGCAGCATCCCGGGTCTGTTCGTGGCCGGTGAGGCCAACTTCTCCGACCACGGCGCGAACCGCCTGGGCGCCTCGGCCCTGATGCAGGGTCTGGCCGACGGCTACTTCGTGCTGCCGAACACCATCCGTGACTACCTCTCCAAGGGCCCCTACCCGGAGATCGACGAGAACTCGGCCTCGGTGGCGGAGGCGAAGAAGTCCGTGTCCGATCGCACCGAGCGGCTGCTGTCGATCAATGGTGAGCGGACCGTGGACTCCTTCCACAAGGAGCTCGGCCACATCATGTGGGAGTACTGCGGCATGGAGCGCAACGAGGAGGGCCTCATCAAGGCCATCGACCTCATCCGCTCCCTGCGCGAGGAGTTCTGGCGCAACGTCAAGGTGCCCGGCTCGGCGGCCACGCTGAACCAGAGCCTGGAGAAGGCCGGTCGTGTCGCCGACTTCCTCGAGCTCGGCGAGCTGATGTGCATCGACGCGCTCCACCGGAGCGAGTCCTGCGGTTGCCACTTCCGGTCCGAGTCCCAGACCGAGGACGGCGAGGCACTGCGCGACGACGAGAACTTCGCCTATGTCGCGGCCTGGGAGTTCCAGGAGAACGAGGACGGGACCGGCCCGGGCATGCCGATCCTGCACAAGGAGGACCTCACCTTCGAGGCCATCGAACTCAAGCAGCGGAGCTACAAGTGAGCGGAATGAACCTAACCCTGAAGATCTGGCGTCAGGAGGGGCCCGCCGCCAAGGGTGAGCTCGTCACCTACGACATGCCGGACGTCAACGAGGACATGTCCTTCCTGGAGATGCTCGACGTCCTCAACGAGCGGCTCATCGAGGGGGGCGAGGAGCCCATCGCCTTCGACAGCGACTGCCGCGAGGGCATCTGCGGTATGTGCGGCCTGATGATCTCCGGCGAGGCCCACGGCCCCGAGCGGACGACCACCTGCCAGCTGCACATGCGCTCCTTCCGGGACGGCGAGACGATCACCGTCGAGCCGTGGCGGGCCAACGCCTTCCCCATCGTGAAGGACCTGGTCGTCGACCGCGGCGCGTTCGACCGGATCATCGAGTCCGGCGGGTACATCTCGGTCAACACCGGCGCCGCCCCGGACGCCCATGCGACGCCGGTGCCGAAGCAGAACGCCGACCGTGCCTTCATGGCGGCGGAGTGCATCGGCTGCGGTGCCTGCGTGGCGGCCTGCCCGAACGCCTCCGGCATGCTCTTCCTCGGTAGCAAGATCACCCACCTCGGTGAGCTGCCCCAGGGCCAGGCCGAGCGCAGCGCGCGCGTGGTCTCCATGGTCGAGCAGCACGACGAGGAGGGCTTCGGCGGCTGCACCAACATCGGTGAGTGCAGCAACGCCTGCCCGAAGGGCATCGGGCTGGACGTCATCAGCCAGCTGAACCATGACCTGCGTCAGGCGGCCGGGCGCCGCCGCTGAATCGGGCACGAGAAGTCCCGGGCCTCGACATCGTCGCGGCCCGGGACTTCTCTTGTGCCCATCGAGGGTGGTCAGAGCCAGCTGACGTGGTCCACCAGGAGGGCGTAGCCGACGAAGGCGACGACGTCGATGGTCAGGTGGGCGATGATCAGCGGCATGGTGCGTCGCACCCGGAGGTAGACCAGGCCGAGGAGCAGGCCCATGGCGATGTTGCCGACGAAGCCGCCGAAGCCCTGGTACAGGTGGTAGGTCCCGCGGATGAGAGCGCTGGTGAGGACGATCGCGACGGGGCCCCAGCCGGTCTCGCGCCAGCGGGTGAAGAGGTAGCCGACCATGATGATCTCCTCGAGCACCGCGTTCTGGGCGGCGGCGAGGACCAGGACGGGGATGGTCCACCAAGCGGTGGTGAGGTTGGCAGCGGAGACGGTCGTGTTCAGGTCGAGGGCCCGGGCGCCGAGATAGAGCGCGAGGCCGGGGATGCCGATGGTGGCGGCCAGGGCGAGCCCCTGGAGCAGGTCCCGCAGCGGGGCGCGGCCGTCGACGCCGATGAGGCGGGCGGGGTGCTCGTGCTGGCGGGCGAGCAGGTGCAGCGCCAGGGCCACGGGCACGAGCGCGAGGCCGATGCCGACCAGCTGGTGGACCAGGTCCAGCCACGGCTGCCCGAGCACGGACGAGCTGTTCATCGACGTGACCTGGCTGCCCAGGGACCGGGAGTCCAGCAGGTCCCGGGTGAGGGAGAGGACCGACCAGAGGGCGGAGGCTCCCAGCGAGACGCCCAGGACGAGGACCGTCTCGGTCAGCAGCGTCCGACGCTCGGGAGCAGTGGTGGCCGGCATGGCGTCAGTGTATGGAGCACCGAGCCGATGCCGGCCGCAGGGACTCAGGCCAGGGACAGCCGCTGGCGGTAGTACGGCACGAGGCGCTCGTGGCGGGCCAGGCGGACCTGACGGTTCTCGCTGAAGTACTGGAAGGCCGCGACCCCGATGGCGACGGCGAGGACGCCGAGCGCGATGGCCACGAGGACCAGGGAGGCGGTGACGAAACCGGTGACGGAGGCAATGCTCATCGTCGACTCCTTTCTACATCTGTTGTTTCGACTACTAAACTACAGACGTAGAAGGACGGTGTCAAGCCCGGCCACGAACCCCGGAGGTCATCGCCCGGGCCCCCGCCGGGCGCGGGTAGATTGCGGCAGATGAGCACCCAGGAGAGCGAGCTGTCCCCCCGGATGCAGCTGATCCTCGAGTCCGCGGCCAGGGTGGTCGCGGCGAAGGGGATGCGCGGGCTGACCCATCGCGCCGTCGACGGCGAGGCCGGCCTGCCGGTCGGCAGCACCTCCGGATACCTGCGCACCCGTCTGGCGCTGACCACCGCACTGGCCGCCTTCATCAGCGATGCCCTCATCGACAACGTCGAGGGGCTCGTGAGCCGGCAGCGCGCCGGGGACACGACCGAGGAGCTCGCTGCGCAGGCGATCGAGCTCTTCGTCGGCTGGCTCGCCACGCCGACCCTGCTGCTCGCCCAGGGCGAGCTGACCCAGGAGGCGGCCCGCGTGCCGGAGGTGGCGGGGGCGCTCGAGCCGGCCGAGCACCGGATCCGCCGCCTGGTGCGCGAGCTGCTGACGACCGCGGGGGAGAACGGGGACCCCGACACCGATGCCGAGGCGCTGGTCGCCGCCATGCAGGGTGTGCTCGGCAGCGCCTTCCTGCGTCCGCCGGAGGAGCGGGAGGCCTACGTGCGGGGCACCGCTCGGCGGATCGTCGAGGCCTTCGTCCGACTGCCGTCCACGCCCCGGTAGCGGGGGTCGGGCCCCCTTCGCCGCTCCCGCCAACGGTCGTGGCGAGGCCGGGCCGGTCGTTCCATAGGATGAGAAGCATGAAGGTTCTCTCCGCCGTCGCCTGGCCGTATGCCAACGGCCCCCGCCACCTCGGTCACGTCGCCGGGTTCGGGGTGCCCTCGGACGTCTTCAGCCGGTACATGCGCATGGCGGGGCACGAGGTGCTCATGGTGAGCGGTTCCGACGAGCACGGCACGCCGATCCTCGTGCTCGCCGACACGCTCGGCACGACCGCGCGCGAGCTCGTCGACACCCACCACGCGACGATCGCCCACGAGCTGGCCGACCTCGGCTGCTCCTACGACCTCTACACGCGCACCACCTCGCGCAACCACTACACGGTGGTCCAGCACCTCTTCGAGCAGTGCCGGGCCAACGGCTACTTCATCGAGCAGTCCCAGCAGGTCGCGATCGACCCGCGCACCGGCCGCACACTGCCCGACCGCTACATCGAGGGCACCTGCCCGATCTGCGGCTACGAGGAGGCGCGCGGCGACCAGTGCGACAACTGCGGCAACCAGCTCGAGCCGAGCGACCTGAAGGAGCCCCGCAGCAAGGTCGACGGAGCGACCCCGCAGTTCGGCGAGACCGAGCACTTCTTCCTCGACCTGCCCGCGCTCGCCGGCGCGCTGCGCGCCTACCTCGAGGGCCGCGAGGAGACGGGCACGTGGCGTCCCAACGTCATCAACTTCAGCCTGAACATCCTCGAGGACATCCGCCCCCGCGCCATGACCCGCGACATCGACTGGGGCATCCCACTGCCCGGCGAGCTCGGTGAGAAGTACCCCACCAAGCGCTTCTACGTGTGGTTCGACGCGGTCATCGGCTACCTGTCCGCGTCCATCGAGTGGGCACGTCGGCAGGGTGATCCCGAGCTGTGGCGGCAGTGGTGGAACGACCCGGAGGCGCTGTCCTACTACTTCATGGGCAAGGACAACATCACCTTCCACTCCCAGATCTGGCCCGCCGAGCTGCTCTCCTACGCCGGCAAGGGGGCGAAGGGGGGCGCCCCGGGCGAGTACGGCGAGCTGAACCTGCCGACCGAGGTCGTCTCCAGCGAGTTCCTCACCATGGAGAGCAGGGCCTTCTCCTCCAGCCGCGGCCACGTCGTGTACGTGCGCCACGTGCTCGAGGACTACGGGCCGGACGCGCTGCGCTACTACATCTGCGCCGCCGGCCCGGAGAACCAGGACGCCGACTTCACGTGGCCGGACTTCGTCCGGCGCAACAACTCCGAGCTCGTCGGCGGCTGGGGCAACCTCGTGAACCGCACCGCCTCGATGGTCGCGAAGAACTTCGGGCAGGTCCCCGAGCCGGGGCCGCTCGAGGAGATCGACGAGCGGATCCTCGCGCACGTGCGCGAGGGCTTCACGGAGATCGGCTCGCTCATCGGGCGGCACCGGCAGAAGGCCGCGCTCGCCGCCGCGATGCGCGTCGTCGCCGAGGTCAACAAGTACGTCACCGACACCGAGCCCTTCCGGCTGAAGGGGGAGGACCAGCGCGAGCGGCTCGCCACGGTGCTGCACACGCTGCTCCAGGCGGTCAGCGACTGCAACCTGCTGCTCGCCCCCTTCATCCCGCACGCGGCCAACCGGGTCGACGCCGTCCTCGGTGGCGAGGGCCAGCTCGTCCCGATGCCCCGGGTGGAGGACGTCGAGGACCTCGACGGCGGTCCCGGCTACCCCGTGATCACCGGTGACTACACCGCCTTCCCCGTCTGGGAGTCCACGCCGATCACCGTCGGGACCGTGATCGGCAAGCCGAAGCCGGTCTTCGCCAAGCTCGACGCGGAGACGGTCGTGGACACCGAGCGCGCGGCGATGGCCGAGGACGGCGCGTGAGCAGCCGGCGGGTCCCCCTTCGCCCCGATCCGCTGCCGGTCGCGGTGGTCGACAACCACACCCACCTGGACATCCGGCGCGACGACGTCCCCGACCCGGTCGCGATCGACGGGGGCGGCGACCGGAGCACCGAGGAGATCGCCGCCGCGCTGCGCACCGCCGTCGAGGTCGGCGTGGACCGGGTCGTGCAGGTCGGGTGCGACCTGCCGAGTGCCCGCTTCACGGCCCGGCAGGTGGAGCTGCACCCCGGCATGCTCGGCGCGGTCGCGCTGCACCCCAACGAGACCCCCGCGCTCGCCGCTGCCGGCGAGCTGGAGGCGGCGCTCGCCGAGATCGAGCGGCTCGTGGCCCACCCGCGCATCCGCGCGGTGGGGGAGACCGGGCTGGACTACTACCGGACCGGCCCGGAGGGGCACGCCGCCCAGCAGGAGTCGTTCCGCCGGCACATCGATCTGGCCAAGCGCACCGGCAAGGCGCTGCAGATCCACGACCGGGACGCCCACCAGGACGTCCTGGACCTCCTCGAGGAGGAGGGCGCACCGCAGACCACGGTGATGCACTGCTTCAGCGGGGACCGGGAGATGGCGCGGGAGTGCGTCGCCCGCGGCTACTACCTGTCCTTCGCCGGCACGGTGACCTTCAAGAGCGCCGGTGACCTGCGCGAGGCGCTGCTCGAGGTGCCGCTGGAGTCGGTGCTCGCCGAGACCGACGCCCCCTACCTCACGCCGACCCCGGAGCGCGGCAACGCCAACGCGCCCTACCTGCTGCCGCACACCGTCCGGGGCATGGCCCGGGTCCTCGGCGTCGACGTGCCGACGATGTGCCGGGCGGTCTCGGACAACGCGGAGCGCGTGTACGGCCCGTGGTGAGCACACCCGCCACCCCCGGCGAAGGGGGCAGCCTCCTCGGCGCCTCGAGGGTCCGCGACCTGGCCGACCGCCTCGGGGTGCGCCCGACCAAGCAGTGGGGGCAGAACTTCGTCGTCGACGCCAACACCGTCCGGCGCATCGTGCGCGCGGGCCGGGTGACGGACGAGGACCACGTCATCGAGATCGGCCCCGGCCTCGGGTCCCTCACCCTCGCGCTGCTGGAGGGCGCCGACCGGGTCACCGCGGTCGAGGTCGACCCGACGCTGGCCGCGGCGTTGCCCGACACCGTCGCCGAGCTCGCCCCGGGGGCCGCCGACCGGCTCACGGTCGTGCCGGGCGACGCGATGACGGTGACCCGGCTGCCCGGCCCGGAGCCCACCGCCCTCGTGGCGAACCTGCCCTACAACGTCTCCGTGCCGGTCGTGCTGCGCTTCCTCGAGCTCTTCCCGAGCATCGAGCGGGTGCTCGTCATGGTCCAGCTCGAGGTCGCCGAACGGCTCGCGGCGGCGCCGGGCAGCAAGGTCTACGGGGTGCCCAGCGTCAAGGCCGCCTGGTGGTCCCGCGTCGAGCTCGCCGGCCGGGTCCCACGCAGCGTCTTCTGGCCGGTGCCCAATGTCGACTCCGGGTTGGTCTCGCTCGTGCGGCGGGAGCCGCCGACGACCGGCGCCACGCGCGAGCAGGTCTTCGCGGTCGTCGACGCCGCCTTCGCCCAGCGCCGCAAGACGCTGCGGGCGGCCCTGCGCGGCCTCGCCGGGTCGGGGGAGGTCGCCGAGGCGGCGCTGCAGGCAGCGGGCGTCGACCCCCGCACCCGTGGGGAGGTCCTGGACGTGGCCGCCTTCGCGCGGGTCGCCGAGGAACTCATGACTAGGGTGTCGCCATGACCTCCGTGCTCGAGTCGGCGACGCCCGTGACCGTGCGCGCCCCGGCGAAGGTCAACCTGGAGCTCTTCGTCGGGCCGCGCCGCGAGGACGGCTACCACGGGCTCTCGACGGTCTACCAGGCCGTCGGGATCCACGACGAGGTCACCGCCGCGCCCGCGGGGGAGTGGGGCTGCTCGGTGAGCGGCCGCGACGCGGACTCGGTCCCGACCGACGAGAGCAACCTCGCCCTCGTCGCTGCGCGCACGCTCGCGGAGCGGACCGGCGGCCAGGAGCCGGTGCACCTCTCGGTGCACAAGGACATCCCGGTCGCCGGTGGCATGGCCGGCGGCTCGGCCGACGCCGCCGCGGCGCTGCTCGCCTGCGACGCGGTGTGGGGCACGGGCCTGGGCAAGGACGACCTCGCGGAGGTCGCGGCGCAGATCGGGAGCGACGTCCCCTTCGCACTGCGCGGCGGCACCGCCGTCGGCTCCGGTCGGGGAGAGCTCGTCGCCCCCGTCCTGGCGAAGGGGGTCTACCACTGGGTCTTCGTGCCGAGCGCCGGCGAGGGGCTGTCCACCCCGGCCGTGTACCGCGCCTTCGACAGTCGCAACGAGGGCGTCGACGTCCCGGACCCCCAACCGAGTGCCGCCCTGATGAGCGCCCTGCGCAGCGGCGAGGCGAGCGAGCTGGCCCCGGTGCTGGACAACGACCTCCAGCCGGACGCCATCGCCCTGCAGCCGGCCATCGGCGAGGTCATCGAGGCCGCGATGGGCTTCGGCGCGCTGGCGGCCTTCGTCTCCGGCTCCGGGCCCACCGTGGCCGTCCTCGCCGCCACGGCGGAAGGTGCCATCGACCTGGCCATCTCGCTGACCGCCTCCGGTGTCGCCGCCGACGTCATGCGGGCCACCGGCCCGGTCCACGGAGCACACGTCCTGCCCGCGGCACGGCTCTGATGGCGCTCCCGCTCGTCGGTGCAGAGGCGCTGCACCTGGAGTACCCCACGCGCGTCGTCCTGGACTCGGTCACCCTCGGCGTCCACGAAGGGGACCGCATCGGCGTCGTCGGCCGCAACGGCGACGGCAAGTCCAGCCTCATGGGAGTGCTCGCCGGGACCATCGAGCCGCAGTCGGGCCGGGTGACCCGGCGCGGCGGGGTGAGTTTCGGGGTCCTCGCGCAGAGCGACGACCTCGACGCGGCCACCACCGTCGGGCACGCGATCGTCGGTGACCGCCCGGAGCACGAGTGGGCCGGCGACGCCCGGGTGCGCGACATCATCGGCGGGCTCGTGGGGGACCTCCCGTGGGAGGCCACGGTGGGCTCGCTCAGCGGCGGCCAGCGGCGCCGGGTCGCGCTCGCCGCGCTGCTCGTCGAGGACTGGGACGTCGTCGCGCTGGACGAGCCGACCAACCACCTGGACGTCGAGGGCATCACCTGGCTGGCCGGGCACCTGCGGGCGCGGTGGCCGAGGGGCACCGGCGGCCTGCTCGTCATCACCCACGACCGGTGGTTCCTCGACGAGGTGTGCACCGAGACCTGGGAGGTGCACGACGGGATCGTCGAGCCCTTCGAGGGCGGCTACGCCGCCTACGTCCTCCAGCGCGTGGAGCGGGACCGGATCGCCGCCGCGACCGAGGCCAAGCGGCAGAACCTCATGCGCAAGGAGCTGGCCTGGCTGCGCCGCGGGGCGCCGGCTCGCACGAGCAAGCCGAAGTTCCGCATCGACGCCGCGAACCAGCTCATCGAGGACGTGCCGCCTCCGCGCAACACGATCGAGCTGCAGCGTCTCGCGGTCTCCCGGCTCGGCAAGGACGTCATCGACATCGAGGACGCGAGCGTGGCCTTCGACGGCCACGAGGTGCTCTCCGGGGTGACTTGGCGGCTCGCGCCGGGGGAGCGCACCGGGATCCTCGGCGCCAACGGCAGCGGCAAGTCCACCCTCCTCGGGCTGCTCGCCGGCACGACCCCCCCCACCTCCGGGCGGGTCAAGCACGGCAAGACCGTGCGGATGGGACTGCTGGACCAGCAGTTCAGCCAGCTGCAGGCCATCGCCCACGACCGCGTGCGCGAGGTCCTGGCACGGACCCGCACGACCTTCAACGTCGGCGGCAAGGACCTCACGCCCGCGCAGCTGTTGGAACGGTTGGGCTTCGAGAGGGCGCACCTCTCCGCGCGGGTCCACGAGCTCTCCGGCGGGCAGAAGCGGCGGCTGCAGCTGCTCCTCCTGCTCCTGGACCAGCCCAACGTCATCGCCCTGGACGAGCCGACGAACGACGTCGACGCCGACATGCTCGCCGCGATGGAGGACGTCCTCGACTCCTGGCCGGGCACGCTCGTCGTCGTCTCCCACGACCGGTACCTGCTCGAGCGGGTCACCGACCAGCAGTACGCGATCCTCGACGGGCGGCTGCGCCACCTGCCGGGCGGCGTGGAGGAGTACCTCCGGTTGCGCGCGGCCGGTGCCGGGAGCGCTCGGCCGGCGACCGGGTCCGAAGGGGGCGGCAGGCCCCCTTCGCCACCGGTGGACCCGGCGGCCCAGCGGGAGGCGCGCAAGACCATGGCCCGGGTGGAGAAGCGACTCACCCGCCTCGGGGAGCGCGAGGACCGGCTGCACCACGAGATGGCCGACGCGGCGCACGACCACGAGCGCCTCGCCGAGCTCGGGGCCGAGCTCGGCGAGCTCACCAAGGAGCGGGACGGGCTCGAGATGGAGTGGCTGGAGGCCGCCGAGATCGTCGGCTGACTGATGGCTCGGCGCGTGGTGGCCGCCGGGGGCAATTCGCACGGCAGTTCGGCCGGGGCCCACAGTTGCGACCCCGCCATGCCGGGGGACGCGCGGAGGGACGGGGCGAACTGCCGCACGAATTGCTCGTCACGTACGAGTAGGGGCGCGAGCGCAGCAGTGGCATAGGCGATGGCCGAGATGATGAGCACGTTCTCCACGTCGGCGCGGGTGGCGAGCCAGCCATAGAGCAGCGTGCCGGCGGGGATGGCGATGAACGACCCGAGCATGTCGAAGCTCGCGACGCGTGACAGGGCGTCCGCTGGTACCTGCTCCATCAGGGCGACCCGCCACCCGGTCCCGAAGACCTCGATCCCCGCACCCCCGAAGAATGCGGCGACCGCGACGAGCAGCGTCTCGGGCCGGAAGCCGAGCAGACACAACGGGATCGCCATGACGGACACGCCCAGCATGCCTTGCCGCAGTGGCCGCTTCAGCGGTAGCCACAGCAGGAGCAGCGTCATCCCGACTGCCCCGGCGGACTGGGCACTGACCACCAGTCCCCAGCCGCTGGCCCCCAGGCCTTGGCGGCGATGATCACCCACAGCCAAGTCCGGCTGCGCACCTGTGTCCAGCCCTCGCGCAGCCGCCTCAAGGACGAGGACACGTCTTCCGAGCCCGTTGCGGGTGGGCTGGGCGGCAACCGGACCCGGGTCAGCGCGAGCGTCGCGAGCAGAAACGTCGCGGCATCGGCCATGATCGCCCAGCCCGGCCCGGTCGTTGCCACCAGCACGCCGGCGATCGCCGGCCCGAGGACCATCGAGCCACGCCGCGCGAAGGCCATGACCGCGTTGGCCTGTTGCAGGTGCGCGGGGGCGACGAGCTGAGGGACGACCGTCAAGCATGTCTTTGGTGGCCGGGTGTCCGGGCCACCACTGTCAGGGCCAGGTGGCGGGCGACCGGGATCGTGCGCTCTTCCTGCCCGCCGATCTGCCGGGCCCGGGAGCGGGCTCGCTACAGCGGCAGCAGCGCGTGGGCGATGAGGAAGTACAGCACCAGCCCGGTCGCGTCGACGAAGGTCGTGATGAACGGGTTGGAGAAGACGGCCGGGTCGACGCCCACCTTGCGGGCGACGAGCGGCATGACGCCCCCGATGCTGGCGGCCATCGTGCACACCGCCACGAGGGTCAGGCCGATGACGAGGCCGACCCGCACCTCGTAGACCAGGGCCGTGGCGGCGAACCCGACGGCGCCCAGGAGTGCGCCGAGGGCCAGCCCGACGCGCAGCTCGCGACCGAGGACGGCCAGGACGTCCCGGGGGCGCACGTCGTCGAGGGCGAGGGCGCGGGTGACGGTCGTCGCCGCCTGGTTGCCGGTGTTGCCGCCGGTCCCGATGAGCAGCGGGATGAAGAGCGCGAGGACGGTCACCTGCTCCAGCGTCGCCTCGAAGACCGAGAGCACCTGCACGGTGAGCGTCGCCCCGATGGCGAGCACGAGCAGCCACACGACGCGGCTGCGCACGAGCCGCATGATCGGGGTGGACAGGTAGGGGCGTCCGAGCGGCTCGACACCACCGAGCCGGGCGGTGTCCTCGCTCTCCTCGCGCTCGAGGATGCGGACCGCGTCATCGATGGTGAGGATGCCGACGAGCCGCTCCTCGCTGTCCACGACCGGCAGGGCGAGCAGACCCTTGTCCGTGATGCGGCGAGCGGCCGTCTCGTCGTCCTCGTCGGTCCTCACGGTCAGTGCGGGGCTCATCAGGTCGTCCACCCGCGTGGTGGGGTCGGCCCGCATCAGGGTGCGCAGGCTGACGACGCCGACCACGTGGCGGCTCGCGTCGATGATCGGCAGCGTGTAGATCGTCTCGGCGTCGTCGAGCC
>NZ_BCSR01000062.1 GCF_001570965.1 Janibacter corallicola NBRC 107790
CGGGCCCACGACCGGCGAGGTCGTGGGCCCGAGCCGTGTGCGTGGCGGCACAGCGGAGAGAAGCAGAACCCGTCAGCGGCGTACGCCCATCGGGCCGGAGAGCGGCACCTGCCACGTCAGCGCCCGGTGGCGCGCCACCTCGGCGTCGATCCGCTCGGCGACGTCCGTGCTGAAGGGGGCGGTGCGGCGACTCCCGAGGTCGACGTGCCCTTCGAGCATCTCCAGGGTGTTGGCGATCCGGCCGGCGGTGTGGTTGACGAGCACGGAGACGCCGTGGAAGACTTTGTCGCCCCGGTCCAGCCACCGCGCGTGGGCGGAGATCTCCTCGCCGATGTGCACTTCGTCGTGGAAGCGCAGGTGCTGCTCCATGCTGAAGACCCCGAGGCGCCGGACCGTGCGGTACTCCTCATCGATCCCGACGTGGGCCAGCGCTGCTTCGGACGCATCGACGTGGAAGCCATAGATGTGGGCGACGTTGACGTGGCCGTTGCCGTCCTCCCAGGCCGGGCCGGCGACCGCAGTGAGCGCGGCCGGGATCTGCATGACCTCCGCGACGCTCGGGAGCTGCGCGGCGCTCACGGCACCAGCACGACCTTGCCGGTGACCGTGCGGCCCTCGAGGGAGGTCAGCGCGGTCGCCGCGTCCTCGAGCTGGTGAGTGGACCCGACGACGGGTCGCAGGGCGCCGCTGCGCAGGTGCGGGAGCATCGCCTCCCACTCCTTCTGCACGTGCCCCGGTCGACTCATCGCGAAGGCTCCCCAGCCGACCCCGACGACCGCGATGTTGTTCAGCAGCAGCCGGTTGACCTTGACGGTGGGGATCTCGCCGGCGGTGAAGCCGATGACGAGCAGCCGGCCGTGCTCCTTGAGGGCGCGGAGGGAGTCGGTGAACCGGCCCCCGCCCACCGGGTCGACGACGACGTCGACGGAGGACTTGCCGACGGCATCGAGGAAGCCCTCCGCGAGGACGACCTCGTCCGCACCGGCCGAGCGCGCGATCTCCCCCTTCGCCTCGGTGGAGACGACGCCGATGACGCGACCGGCGCCGAAGGCCTTGGCCATCTGGATCGCCGCCGTCCCGATGCCACCGGCCGCGCCGTGGACGAGGACGGTCTCCCCCTCCGCCAGGCCACCGCGCTCGAGCAGCGCGAAGTAGACGGTCGCGTAGTTGAAGGTGAAGGACGCCGCCTCCTCGAAGGGCACGTCGTCCGGCAGCGCGAAGGTGAGGTCGGGCTGCGCCTGGGCCTTCTCCGCGAAGCCTCCGAGAAGCGTGAGCGCCGCGACCCGGTCGCCCGGCGAGAAGCCGCTCCCCTCGGGGGCACGCTCGACGACACCGGCGACCTCCGCCCCCGGGACGAAGGGGAGGTCGGGCTTCATCTGGTACAGGCCGCGGGTCTGGAGCAGCTCCGGGAAGGCGACGCCGGCGGCCTTGACCGCGATCGTCACCAGGGAGTCCTCGGACGGCTCGGGCACGTCGACGACCTCGACGGCCTCGGGCCCGTCGAGGGATGAGATGTGGATGGCGCGCATGGTCACGTCCTTGTCGCTGGGGATGGTCAGGTCTTGAGGAGCAGCTTGCCGGTGTTGACCCCGTCGAACAGGCCGAGCAGGGCGTCGGGGAAGGCGGCGACCCCACCCTCGAGCACCGTCTCGGTGGCGACGAGCCGGCGCTGCCCGATCAGCTGGGAGATCGCCTCGATGCCCTCGGGGTAGCGGTCGAGGTAGTCCGTGACGAGGAAACCCTGCATGCTCGCGCGGAAGACGAGGAGGGCCATGTACCGCCGCGGGCCCTCTGCCAGGGTCTCGTCGTTGTAGGTCGAGATGGCGCCGCAGATCGCGATGCGCGCGCCCCGGGCGAGGTTGGCCAGGGCGGCGTCGAGCAGCTCGCCGCCGACGTTGTCGAAGTACACGTCCACGCCGTCCGGCGCCGCCCGACGCACCTGGCGCAGCAGGTCGCCCTCCTTGCGGTCGATGACGTCGTCCAGCCCGAGGTCACGCAGCCAGGCGACCTTGTCCGGCCCGCCGGCGACGCCGATGACGCGGCACCCCTTCGCCTTGGCCAGCTGGGCGACGACGCTGCCGACCGCGCCGGCGGCTGCGGAGACGAGAACCGTCTCGCCGGGCTGTGCGCGGCCGACGTCCGTCAGGCCGAAGTAGGCGGTCATCCCCGGCATGCCGAGGGCACCGAGCCAGGTGGCCATCGGGGCGACGTCGAGATCGAGGCGGTCGACCCCCTTCCCGTCGGAGACGGCGTACTCCCGCACACCGAAGAGGCCCCTGACTGCGTCCCCGACTGCGAAGTCGGCGTGGTTGGAGGCGATGACCCTCCCTCCGGCGTAGGCGCGCATGACCTCACCGATACCCACCGGCGGGACGTAGGAGCGCACGTCGTTCAGCCAGCCACGCATGGCCGGATCGAGGGAGATCTGCTCGATCTGCACGATGAACTCACCGGCGCCGGGTTCGGGGACATCGACCGTGGCGAGCTCCCACGTGCGCCCGCTCGGTCGCCCCTGGGGGCGCTCGGCCAGGCGGATCTCTTGTGACGACCGGCTCATGCGAACTCCTGTCGGTGGCGGGAAAGGATGGTGCCACCTTCGCACAACATGAATCCCGCCTCAACTTATTCTTGAATCAAGATTCAGGTCTCGCTACGGTCGGGTCAGCACGTTCCACCCCTCCGACGCAAGGACTGCACATGGACCTCTCCTCCCTCTTCTCCCTCGACGGCCGCGTCGCGCTCGTCACCGGCGGTTCCCGCGGTATCGGTCGGATGATCACCGAGGGCCTGCTGAGCCAGGGCGCACGGGTCTACATCACCGCCCGCAAGGCCGAGGCCTGCGAGGCCACCGCGACCGAGCTCTCGGAGCAGTACGGGGCGGGCCGCTGCGTGGCCTTGCCGGTCGACGTCTCGACCACCGACGGCATCACCACGCTGCTCGAGGCCTTCCGCTCCCGCGAGGACCACCTCGACATCCTCGTCAACAACGCGGGCGCGGCCTGGGGGGCACCCTTCGACGAGTTCCCCGAGGACGGCTGGGACAAGGTCATGGACCTCAACGTCAAGACGCCCTTCTTCCTCACGCGGGAGGCCAAGGACCTGCTCCTCGCCGGCCACCAGCGCGGTGGCCACCAGGCGAAAGTCATCAACATCGGCTCGATCGACGGGCTCTCCCTCAACCCCCTGGAGACGTACTCGTACCACGCGAGCAAGGCGGGCATCATCCACCTCACCAAGCGGATGGCCGTGCGCCTGGCCCCCGAGGGGATCGTCGTCAGCGCCATCGCCCCCGGCGCCTTCGCCTCGAACATGAACAAGGAGGCGCGCGACCACGGCGACGAGATCGCCGGGCAGATCCCCTCGGGTCGGATCGGTCGGGACGAGGACATGGCCGCGGCCGCGGTCTACCTCGCCTCCTCCGCGGGCGACTACGTCGTCGGCAGCACGCTCACCGTGGACGGTGGGGTCACCATCGCCCGGTGACCCCACCCCTTCGCCCGGCTCTGCACGAGGGACCCCTGTGGCTGGCGGGTCAGTCCGCCCACAACTGCGGCAGGGTCAACCCGAGCGCGTTGGTCCACAGCCGGGTGGCCGTCTCGACGAGGTCGTCGACGGGGACGTCCACGGCACTGTTGTAGGCGTCCTGGGCCAGCCGCGAGACCATCCCGGAGAGAGCCATCGACGCCATCCTCGCGTCGACGCCGCGGTCGGCTACGCCGCGCTGCTGCAGCTCCGCGATGGCCCGCGCATTGCGGGTGACGAAGGCGTTCGCGCGGGCCCGGCGCATCTCCCGGAAGCGGGGGTCGACCGCGGCGACCTGGAGGAGGAGCTGGTTGAGGCGGGCATTGCGCCGGTACGCCTCGAAGTAGGAGCGGTTGCTCGCCGCGATGATCGCCACCGGGTCGTCCGTGGCCTCGATGCGGCTCGTCCCCGGGTGGAGCATCTCGCTCTGCGCCTCGTAGAGGACCGCGGCGAAGATCTCGTCCTTGCTGTCGAACCACGTGTAGAAGCTGCCGATCGAGCACTTCGCCTCGGCCGCGATGTCGACGAGTCGTGAGTCGACGTACCCGTCCCGCTCGAAGACCGTGCGGGCGGCGGCGATCAGGGCCGCACGGGTGCGCTGCCCACGGGCGGTCTGCGGCTGGGTCCCGAGCTTCGCCGGGTCGACGAGAGCCGGGGCCTCGACGGTGGTCTCGCTCTCACTCGACATGGCGGTCACTGTAACCGTCCTCGTCCAGCACGCCATGTCCGCACACGATGATCTCCTCGACCGCCGAGGCAGGGATGGCGCCGGCGGCCGTGAGGTTGCGTGGGTCGTCCTGCTGGCGCCGGCGCACCCCCTCGAGGATGATCGCCAGCTTCCACAGGCCCAGTGCGTGCCAGAAGGGCACCGCCGAGACGTCCCGTCCGGTGACGGCCGCGTAGTGCTCGACGAGCTCGGACCTCGTCGCGAAGCCCGGAACCATCGAGGCGTCGAAGCGCATCGACGGCGGGTCCCCGGGCTGCGGCCAGTAGGCCAGGAGGGTGCCCAGATCGGCGAGCGGGTCCCCCAGGGTGCTCAGCTCCCAGTCGAGGATGGCACGCACGGTGGCCTCCTGCGGGTCGATGATCACGTTGCGCAGGTGGCTGTCCCCGTGGACGAGCGTGATCTCGCCCGGCCCGGGATCGAGCGCGGTGAGCCGCTCGGTGAGCCGCTCGAGCTCGGGCAGGTCGCGAGTCCTGGACAGCTCCCACTGGCGGGACCACCGGCGCAGCTGGCGCCCGCCGTAGGGCTTGTGGCTGGCCAGGTCCGACAGGCCGACCTCCTCGAGATCGACCGCGTGGACGTGCCCGAGGGTCTCGACGAGCGAGAGCCCGACGCGGTGGCGGGCCTCGCGCGGGAGCGCCTCGGCATCGGCACGCTCGTCGAGGACCGCCCCGTCGACGTAGGAGGCGACGAGCACCGGGACGTCCGTGACGGCCGGGTCCTCGCAGAGACCGTGCACGACCGGCAGGGGGACATCACCCCCCTGGATGGCCGAGAGGATCCGGTGCTCCCGCGCGACGTCGTGGGCCGAGGCGAGCAGCTCACCCAGGGGCGGGCGCCGCAGGACGAGACGCTCCCCCTTCGCGTCCGTCGCCAGATAGGTGAGGTTGGACTGCCCCAGACCCACCCGGGCGAAGGTCAGGGGTGGCGCGAGGCCGATCCCCAGCCCCTCGAGCCAGGCGGACATGGCCTCCGGGTCGAGGCCCTCGGTGACTGCCTCCGCGTCGTTCGCGTCCTGCATCACGTCTCCTTCATCCCGACCGGCCTACCTCTTCTTGCCCCACTCGGGGCTGCGTCGCCGGTACTCACGACGGGCGATGGTCATCTTGTGCACCTCGTCCGGGCCGTCGGCGAGACGCAGCGTACGCATGTGCGCGTACCACATCGCCAGCGGGAAGTCGTCACTCACTCCGCCGCCACCGTGCACCTGGATGGCGCGATCGATGACCTTCAGGGCGACGTTGGGGGCCGCGACCTTGATGGCCGCGATCTCCGTGCGGGCGACCTTGTTGCCCACCGTGTCCATCAGGTGCGCGGTCTTGAGGGTGAGCAGACGGGCCATCTCGATCTCGATGCGCGCCTCGGCCACCCAGTCCATGATGTTGGCCCGGTTGGCCACCGGCTCACCGAAGGTCGTGCGGCTCTGGGCTCGGTCGATCATCATGTCCAGGGCCCGCTCGGCCACGCCGATGGCGCGCATGCAGTGGTGGATGCGGCCCGGCCCGAGACGAGCCTGGCTGATCATGAAGCCGTCACCCTCACCGGCGAGCAGGGCCTCGACCGGCACACGCACGTCGGTGAAGCTCACCTCGGCGTGGCCCTCGCGGTCCATGTAGCCGAACACCGGCAGACCCCGCTCGACCCTCACTCCGGGGGTGTCGATCGGCACGACCATCATCGACTGCTGGCGGTGGGTGGGGGCCTCCGGGTCGGTCTTGCCCATGACGATGAGGACCTTGCAGTTCTTGTGCAGGGCGTTGGAGGTCCACCACTTGCGGCCGTTGATGACGTACTCGTCGCCGTCGCGGACCATGCTGGTCTCGACGTTGGTCGCGTCGGAGCTGGCGACGGCCGGCTCGGTCATGGCGAAGGCGGAGGCCATCTCGCCCGCGAGGAGCGGCTTGAGGTACTTCTCCTTGTGCTCGTCGGTCCCGAAGAGGGTGAGCACCTCCATGTTGCCGGTGTCGGGCGCGTTGCAGTTTATCGCCTCGGGGGCGATCTCGAGGCTGCGCCCGGTGATCTCCGCCAGGTGCGCGTACTCGAGGTTGGTCAGTCCCGGGCCCCACTCCGGGTGCGGGTGGAAGAGGTTCCACAGGCCCTGGCTGCGCGCCTCGGCCTTGAGGTCCTCGAGGACCCGGGGGTGGTGGTTGGGGTCGCCGGACTCGCGCATCTGCCGGCGGTAGACGCTCTCTGCCGGGTAGACGTGCTCGTCCATGAAGGCGAGCAGCTTGTCGCGGTACTCCTGGCCGCGCTCACTGAGGTCGAACATCGGAACCGTCCTTGGTTGGTGTGGTCATGGGTGCGGGGGACGCGGGGAGACCGAGCAGGTCACGGACACGCGCTGCGGTCCCGTCAGCCTCCCGGTGGAGGATCCCGGAGATCCCCAGGCGTGCCGCACCGGCGAGGTTGTGCTCGAGGTCGTCGACGAGCACGCACTGCTCCGGGGGCAGACCGAGCTCGTCGCAGGCCATGGCGTAGATGCGCCGCGAGGGCTTGCGCACGCCCACCCGGCCGGAGATCACCGTGACGTCGAAGAGCTCGTCGAGATCGACCTTCGCGTAGCAGTCCCGCCCGAGCGAGTTGGACACGAGGGCGACGGGCACACCACGGCGACGCACCTCACGGACCAGCTCGACCATCGGCTCGTCCAGCTGCATGCGCGCCCCGATCCGCGCCAGCAGCCCACGGGCCGCCAGCCGGCCACCGGACTCGACGATCGCCTGCGCGAAGGCGTCCTCGAAACCCTCGTCGTCCAGACGGCCCTCCTCGTGCTCGCGGAGCGCGGTGCGGGCGCCCTCGTGGCCGGCGAGCAGGGAGAGCGCCTCGCCGGGCGCCAGCCCGGCCTCCTCGCCCAGGGCGCCGAAGGCATCCGAGATCGGAGTGGTCAGCACGCCGCCGAAGTCGATGAGCAGGGCCGAGAGCGACTCGCCGGCGACGGCGGGTGCGCTGTCGGGTGATGATGAGCCCATGGGGGCTGCCCTCCTCTGGCAGAACGTGCTGAAGCCTGTATAGTTGAACTCTGATTCATATTCAAGTTCGGATCGAGGCAGCGTGGCAGAACTGGTGTCCGGCCGGACCGGAGTGCCCGGCACCGTGGCCACCGGCCTGGCGGTCCTCTTCGGCCTGACCGGCCTGGGCAGCGCCGCGGTCGCCGTGGCGCTGCCGGCCATCGCGACGGACCTGGACGTCACCGCCGGCCGCGCCGCCCTCGTCGTCAGCGGCTACTCCCTCGCCCTCGCCGTCGGCAGCGCGGTCTTCGGCCGGCTCGGGGACATCCTCGGCATCCGGACCCCCCTCGTGCTCGGACTGTCCGTGATGGTGGCTGCGGCCTGCGCCGGCTCCCTCGCCCCGGACCTGCCCACCCTCATCGCCGCGCGCGTCCTGCAGGGGCTCGGCGCCGCGGCCGTGCCGGCGCTGACCCTGGCGGCCGTGCAGGCGATCTTCGAGGGTGACGCGCGAGCGCGGGCGATGGCCACCTACGCGGGCGTCGGGGCCACCGTCAACGCCCTCGGACCGGTCGTCGGCGCGATGCTCGTCGAGCCGCTCGGATGGCGTCCGATCGTGGCGATCCCTCTTGCTGCCGTCCTCATGATGCCGCTGCTGTGGGACGAGCTGCCGACCCGGCGCCAGACCGGCGCCACCGTCGACGCGCCCGGCGCCGCACTCATCGCCATCGCGGCCACCGGAGCCGTCCTCGCCCTGCAGTGGGCCACCCTCGGGCCGGGCCCGTCCACCATCGGCCTCCTCGCCCTGGCCACCGCCGCCCCGGTCGCCGTCCTGCGCTCGCGTCGGCACCCGGACGGCATCGTGCAGGCGGCGCTCATCGCCGACCCGGGCGCGCGCCGGAGCCTGCTGACGGCCGTGAGCCTGCCCTCGGCATGGTTCGGGATGCTCGTGGCCATCCCGACGTCGCTGACCGCCCACGGGTGGACCGGGGTGCAGATCGGTCTGCTGCTCGTCCCGTGCGCGGCGCTGGGCATCGTGGCGCCCCGGGTCAACGGGCCGGCCCTCGTGCGTCTCGGTCCCGTCCGCAGCCAACTCATCGCGACGCTCGGGACCGCCCTCGCGCTCGTGCTGGCCGGGTGCGGCCTGGCCCTGGTCTCCGGCCCCGTGCTCGTGGTCGCGACGCTGGCGCTCATGCTCTCCTTCGGGCTCGGGCAGCCGGCGATGACCACCCTCGTCGCCGACTCCGTCCCGGTCCACACCCGCGGCGGCGCCCTCGGCCTGATGACCCTCGTCTTCCTCATAGGAGGCAGCCTCGGCGCCGCGACCGTCGGCGGCCTCAGTGCACAGATCGGGCTGACGGGTGCCCTGCTGACCGTCGTCGTCCTCCCCCTCGCGGCCGCCGTCGCCTTCACCCCGTCCGTACTCACCCGTCGCTGAGCGAGACCACCCATCCCCGTCCACACCCGAGGAGCTCCCATGACCGACACCGACCACGTCCTGCACGACCTCAGCGACGGGGTGGCCACCATCACCCTCAACCGGCCGGACCGCCGGAACGCGATGTCCGAGCCGATGATCGAGGGGCTCGGTGAGCTGCTCCGGGACAGCGCCGGGGACCCCCGCGTCCGGGCGCTCGTCCTCACCGGTGCCGGGCGAGCGTTCTGCGCGGGCGGGGACGTCCAGCAGTTCGACGCCGACGGGGGCGAAGGGGGCGGGGCCGACGAGGTGGACGCCGCGGCCGTGGCCGAGCAGGTACGGCACCAGGAGCTGACCGTCGGGCGGATCGACACCTTCCCGAAGCCGGTGATCGCCTCACTCCCGGGCGCAGCCGCCGGCGCCGGGCTCGGGCTGGCCCTCGCGGCCGACCTGCGCATCGGCACACCCCGGACCGTGATGGCCACGGCCTTCGCCGCGGTGGCCCTGTCCGGGGACTTCGGCGTCACCTGGCTCCTGCACCACCTCGTCGGGCCGGCCCGGGCGCGCGAGCTGCTCCTGCTCAACCCTCGCCTGGACGGCCAGGCGTGCCTCGACCTCGGGCTCGTCAACCAGATGGTGCCCGAGGAGGAACTCGCCGAGCGCACCCACGAGGTGGCCCGCCGGCTGGCCGACGGGCCGGCCGTGGCCCTGACGCACATCAAGCGGAACCTGCGCGAGGTGCCCTTCCAGACCCTGTCCGAGGCGATGCGTGCCGAGGTGCCGCGACACAAGGAGTGCGGGCTGACCGAGGACCACGTGGAGGCCGCCAGGGCCTTCGTCGAGAAGCGGCCGCCGGTCTTCGGCCGCTGACGCCCCGGCCGCCCCGGGAGCTACTTCTCGAAGTACGCCCTCGGGTTGGTCACGAGCATCGTCTCGATGTCCTGCTCGCTGGCCCCGCCCTCGAGCAGGGCGGGGATGACGTCCTCGCTGATGTGGCGGAAGTTCCACCTCGGGACGACCCGGCGCTTGGCCTCCGGGTCGAACCAGTCGATGAAGCACGAGGCGTCGTGCGCGAGGACCATCTTCTCGGCGTAGCCCCGTCGCAGGAGCTCCAGCACGGTCGCCACCCGGTCCTCGAAGGGCAGCAGGACGTCCAGCCCGAAGCGGTCCATCCCCAGGTAGGAGCCCGCGTCCGCGACCCGCATCAGGTAGTCGAGGTCCGTCGTGTCACCCGAGTGCCCGATGACGACCTTCGACAGGTCGGCCCCCTCCTCGGCGAGGACCCGTTGGGCCACGAGGCCGGATCCGGTGTGCGGATTGGTGTGCACCGTGATCGGGGCGCCGCTCTGCGCGCTCGCCTGGCCGACCGCCCGCATGGCCCGCTCCACCCCGGCGGTGAGGCCCTGCTCCTCGATGGCGCACTTGAGGAAGGCGGCGCGCACGCCGGTGTCGGCGATGCCCTCGTCGAGGTCCTTGAGGAAGAGCTCCGTCAGCGGCTCCGGCACGTCGAAGAGCAGCCCGGGACCGGTGTAGTGGAACTGGAAGGGGATCTCGTTGTACGTGTACAGCCCGGTCGCCACGACGATGTTGAGGTCGATCTGCTCGGCGACGCGCTGGACCCGGGGCAGGTAGCGGCCGAGGCCGAGGACGGTGGGGTCGAGGATGGTATCGATACCCATGGACGGCAGCGCACCCAGCTCCTCGACCGCCTCGGCGACCTGTGCGTCCTCGTCCCAGTCGCCCTGGTAGTTCTGCCGGTACTCCTCCCCCAGCACAAAGACGTGCTCATGGGCCAGCACGCGCCCCAGGTCGGCGGAGTCCACGCTCCCGGTCACGGTCGGTACAGCCACCATGCTGCTCTCCTTCGCTGCTGAACCCGGGTTCAGGTTCGGATCTTCTCGAGGCTATGGAGACGCCTGCGGAGTGTCAACAGCTCCGCCATGTCAGCCGGCGTCCCTAACATCGTGACATGGCTCACGCACTCCTCTTCCCATCCGTCCTCGGCGTCCGCAAGGGCGTCACCGACATCGCCGACGCGCTCACCGACGCCGGTCACGAGGTGACCACCGTCGACCCCTTCGATGGCGAGACCTTCGATGACTATCCGACGGGCATGGCCCGCACCCGGGAGGTCGGCGACGACGCGCTGTACGCGCAGGCCGAGGCGGCGGCGAAGGGGGTCGGTGGTCCCTTCGTGACCGTCGGCTTCTCCGTCGGCGGCGCGACCGCGCAGTGGCTGGCCGGGCAGCACCCCGAGCGGGCGCGCGGGGTCGTCATGGTCGGCGGTGGCGTGCCGATGCGCTTCCTCGAGACTTCCTGGCCGCCCGGGGTCCCCGGGCAGGTGCACGTGACCGCCGGCGACCCCTTCCACGAGGAGGACAGGGAGTTCGACGAGGAGGTCCGCGCGGACGTCGAGGACGCCGGCGGCGCCTACGCGTTCGTGGAGTACCCGGGCGAGGGCCACGTGTTCAACGACCCGACCCTCGCCGAGTACCAACCGGAGGAGGCACGGCTCCTCACCCGCCACATCGTGGAGTTCGTCGACCAGCTGGACGCGGCGGGGGGG
>NZ_BCSR01000063.1 GCF_001570965.1 Janibacter corallicola NBRC 107790
ACCCAGTCACGATCCGCACCAGTTCGCCTCGACTGACCCGCGCAAGCTGGCGGGCTTTGATGTCTGGGAGTCGATGTCGAAGTCTGCTGGTCAGATCAGCTGGTTGCCTGAGGCGCGGCGCGTTCAACAGGAGCAGACCAACGGTGTTTCGAATGGGCAGACGAAGGTTGAGGAGCGGGGTACCAGGTCCACCGGGAGCCCCGCGCGGCGACTGGTGATCTGGGCGGGTATCTGGCTGGTCGCGGTCATCATTTACGGCAGTGTGGGCAGCATGGGCGATGCCGGGAGCTTCGGCGTCGGGGCCTTCTTCGGAGCGTTCCTCTTCGGGTTGCCATACGGGCTCGGAGTCCAGAACGGATTCGTGAAGTTCTGGCAGACGCTCTACTACGTCTTCGCCGTGCTGACTCTGCCGGTGGCGCTCTTGGTGCTGCTGGAGCCGACCACTGCTTTCGGAGCTGTCGCCGACCAGCCTGGCTCGGGAGCTGCGACGGCCCTGGTGTTGGCTGACGTGGCGGTGGCGGTCTCCTACGGGTTCACGCTGCGGGCCGCGCGGAAGCTACGCGGTGCGGCAGGCTCTACACCGCCTGCCGTGGCGTACGACGGAGAGCTCATTTCTGCGGAGGCGGCCGATACATACAGCCAGTGGGGCGACCCCGGCAGAGGGCTGAACAACCCCCAGGAGAATCCGTTCCCGGAACGCCAGTCGGAGCTCGGCTTCGAAGGCGAGGTGCTCACCAGCCAGCTCATCGACGAGCTGACCGCCATCCCAGGGGTGAAGGTCGTCCATGGGATCAACCTGCCCGACTTCGGCAAGGCGGACATCGACCACGTGATCCTCTGCGGAGACCTGCTGATCCCGGTCGACTCGAAGAACTGGTCCGGCGGCAGCTACTACTGGCTCAGTGGTCAGGTTATGGCCACCACTGCATGGGGGCTGCAGCGTCGTGGGGCACCGATGTCGTGGGCGCTGGAGCCGCTGCGGCAGCTCTTCCCGGACAAGCAGGTCGTGCCGGTGATCGTCATCCACTCCCACGTCGGGGAGCAGGTGGTGACGAACAACCAGGCCAAGGGCCCCAACGCGACTCTGATGTCCCCTGAAGAGTTCGTCGAACAAGTCGGACGAATGTGCCTCGACCAGCAGGCCCAGAGCGTCGACAGGGCTGCACTGACTCGACTCATTCGCCTGCTCGCCTAGGGCGGCCGGCGGGGGAAGGGGGAAAGGACCACGGCATGTCATGGTGGCGACGCGGCGTGAGCGCGAGGTAGATGCGACGAGCAGGGCGTTGGCTGCGGAGGGGGCGTCCCACAGAGGAAGAACGTTGGCCCGCGAGGCCTTTGGATCACTGCCCTACGTGCCGTGACGGTCCCAGAGGAGCGCTCGACCGCGCAGTAGCAGACCGAGGCTAACGCGATTGGCGAGCCCAATGGCCTGCTATCGCCGACACCGATGATTCCGCCGGCGCTTCACGAGGTGGCGCGGCGGTCGAAGAAGGACGCCCAGCAGAGGAGGAACACGATGCCCGGTCACCTTCAACGTCGAACCACGACACAAGGTGGACTTGCCCATGGTCGAACGTCTGTCGAAGCAGGGCAGGCCACGTCATTGGCCGATCTGGCCTTCACAGAGAAGGCGCTCACGTACACCGACGATATCCCGCGCTCATTTCGTTCTGGGGTCAGAGCGTCCACTGAGCTCGCCCTCCGCGCCTCGCAGACAGCTCGCAGCGGCGGGGAGCTCATTCATGCCGACTCTGAGCCCGCGATTATTTCCCCTCGCTCCGAGTCGGCTACCCGCAAGGTCGACCGTTCGGCCATCGCTTCAGGGGTGCGTCAGCTCGACAAACCTCGGAAGTCCTCCGGACGCGTGGTGCAACGTCGCATCGGGTGGCAGGCGACCCCCGACCGGATCGTCATCACCACCGCCGAGAGAGAGCTCAGCAAGACCTCCACCGGCAAGTTGTCCCCCTCCGGAGAGTGGCTGATCGAAGATCGCCGCACGTACTGCGACATCAACGGCAAGGCCGCCAAGCGAACCGGTGATGTTCCTGTCGATACGAAGCAGAACTCCTCCGCGGGACGGCATTCCGATCCAGCGGCGTCATCAGGCATCGAGGCCAGCGTCGCCGAGCAGTTCCCCGAGGGGGCTCGGTCCCTCGGCCTTCTGCCCTCGGCGGTGCGCTCCTCAGCTATCGCTCGTGTCGCCTCTCCGGTGCAGTTCGATGGCGTGACCACGCAGTGGTCTGAGCCGGATGGCACCCCGGCCTCCTTCGAGGTCAACGTCTTGCGCATGGACGCCCAGCGCGCAGTGGTCATCCACGCCACCAGCGCTGTCGGTTCCTCCTCCTGGTCGGTCTCCCAGGCGACGTACCGACTCTCCGAGGCGGAGATCGAGCAAGCATGACCAGAGACGGGCAAGCCTACGATGAGCCGCTCGGGCCGCTGCGGAGCTTCCACCGGGGGGATCAAGTACGCGGGGCGGCGGCTGTTGCAGAGATGCCACCCCGACCGCGGCGGGAAAGGGTAGCCGCCGCCGAGGTGAACAACGAGCTCGGAGCGCTCTCTGAGCCGGATTGAGCACGACCAGTCCCTGCAGGCCGGACGAAGGGCTGTGAGCTTCGTCCCGTCATCAGCTGGTCGCGGGCGCAGTCGTCCTGCGGTGAGTGTAGGTGGCTTCGACCTCGGCCAGGGTGCGGTGGCCTAGAGTGTGGTGGAGTCGCTTCGTGTTCCACCAGGTGATCCTGTCCAGTGTCGATGACCTCGACCGTGGTCGCCGAGGGCCAGATGCGCTGACGACGGAATAGCCTGCAATCGGAGGTGCCCACCGCCCTTGAAGCGCTTGGTCGAAGGCGCTCACCCCAAGTCGGACGTCGCGATGACCGACCGGTGATCCGAGGCCTCCACGTCGTCTCGAGGCCTCCGGTGGTGACTGACTCGACCGCCTCGGTCAGCGCATGGCTGACCATCAGATAGTCGATCAGCTCACCACGGCCCCGGTAGACACGAGTGAAGCACTGCTCCTCGTCGATCTGCGGGGTCAGATCCCACATCCGCGCAGCATCGCCCTAGATCGGGTAGTTCTTGGCGTCAGGCCACGGATCTTTCCAGCCGCGGTTCTTCGGATGGCTGGCCAGCCACTGACGGATGTTGATCAGGACTTCATCGACGTCGTGCATCAAGCGCTTCTGTTTGCGCACGAAGGTCCGATCGGTCACGTTGCTGCGCAGGGCGTGCGCGGGCTTCTGCCGTGCAGCTCGCACCTCGCGAAGCGGTGTAAGTGCCCACTTCGCCGTGTCGGCTTCGACGCGGTTAGTCGTCATGAACATCTCAAGCCGACCGAGGGTGCCCAGAGTCTGCCCTGCGGCATTCCTTTTGGGGGCTCCCGCTCTGTCTAGCGCTTTGCCGTCGATGTTGTCCGACAAGAGCTTGTCGAATGAGTGGATGAAGTGGTCCCACTCGCGCTGATCTGCACGCAGGATCCAACCGAAGTCGTCGGGTGGTTCGTGGGTCTTGAAGAGCTTCGCGCCCCAGACGTTCTCGAACAGGTGGTTGATGTTCCCCAGCTCCTGTGTCAGCCTCGCGAATGGCCCGATTCCGTCGGGCCAGTTGCCCATTTGCGTGCCGTACCAGACCGGGTGGGGAGCGATGTCGTCGGCCTCGACCTGGAAGCTGGCCCACCGTTGCTGGTGCTGGGGCGTCAGATCCTTCAGATCGCCGTAGAACGCCGCCACGCGTCGGACGATTGGCGACTCCGGGTCCTCCGGGTCGTACTGGCTCATGTCGTACGCGAAACCCAGATGCATCATGCCGACGTGGCCCTTGTCGGGCTGATTGTTGTCGTAGGCATCGTCGGACAGTCCGAAGTTGATGCCGAAGTCGTCCATGCCGAACCGGAACCGCGCGTCATTGCGATATCCCTCGAGCACATCAGCGCTGAAGAAAGCCAGCTCCAGCGTCGAGCGGCCACGCGCCATGGCTCGGGAGAACGGAGCGTCCTCGTACTTCTTGGGGAGCTTCACTCTCTTCATGGCCTTAGCCGTGGGGTAGAGCGCGACACCGTAGTCGTCTTCGGAGAGCTCGCGCAGATCCTCGACCTGATCGGCGACGGCCCGGCGCGACGGCCACGGCCGAATGTGGATGTTCATGAAGTCGTCGTGCCCGACGACCTGGACGAGGCCGGCTTCGGCCAGCTCGACCGCGGCTTCGATCACGTCATCGGTGACTCGATCCGGCCGGATGTGCAGTCCATTGAAGTCCCGTGACGTCAGGTAGCGCTGTCTGACCCGCTTCAGAAGGTCGCGCGCGCCGGGGGAGAGGTCCTTCTTTGCAGTCATGCGCATCCCTCAGTCGAACGCCCCACCCATGACAAGCGCAGTGGCCGCCTTGCCTTCTTGACGACGGCTCCCAACTCCGGAGTGACGGCCTCCACCTCGGCCCGAAGGTCATCGACAGCAACGCTGAGTCCTTCGCTCTTCGCCTTTGCTCTGTCGCCGATCGCGGTCGGGCCGTTTGTCGCGTGGATCGTCGTGTTGTACTGCGTGCCGATATAGGTGTCGACAGCTGCGTCGACGAGTTCTTCGCGCGGCCATTCGGAGAGGGGCGTGCCCGCTGTAGCATTCGCGACGAGATCGACGAGCTGGGTACGGATCTGACTGAGGGCACGGGCGAACAGCGGATCGGATGCCGTGAAATTCATGTTCACAGCCTCCTGGAGCCGGGGTAGCTCCTCGTTCCACACGTGCTGTGCGTAGGCCAATTCTGGCTCCGTGAACGGCACCGACTTCTGCACAACGATCTTCTCCGACTCTTCGATCAGTTGGTACAGCGGCAGAGTATCGTCGATCGCCGTCTGCGCCTTGATAGGCAACTGGAGCGTGGCGACGTCGCATCGTCCCACCAGGTGCGGATCGTCGAGCGAGCGCAGTAGCACGGTGTCCTGATGTTGATTGTCCAGTGCAGTCACAATGGTCACTCGATCGTGGCAAGGAGTTCCGCCGGTTTCACGCCGAGGGCCAGGGCTAACTTGACGATGATGTCCAATGTCGGATTGCGGCGACCGCGCTCCAGACCGCTGATGTAGGTGCGGTCGAGGCCGACGTGGTGCGCGAAGGCTTCCTGAGATGGCCAGCCACGCTTCTGGCGGAGGTCGCGAAGATGCTCGCCAAATGCGATGCGATGCGCGAACTCCCTCATATTTCAACGCTTTCGCTACGATGATCATGAGTCCACGGACTATGAGTCATATTGGTCTACCGGTGCGTGTGATGGTGATCGCGTTGCGCTTCGGGTGGTGCGGAAGGTGAAGAGAGCATGGTCTCGGAAGGCGAATGGATAGACGTTGTAGCAGCTGCGGAGCGCCAGAAGTGCAGCGCGAAGAGCATCCGTCGACAGGTCAAGGACGGACACCTCACGGCACGAAAGGAAAAGTCGAGCGGACGTGATGGACGCCAGGTCATCAAGACATGGATCCGCGCCTCGGATCTTGGTGATGCGTTCGGGGATACGGCTCGGGACGAGCATGTTCGGAAGATTCGAGCATCGGCACGGCCGCTGACGGCCGGCCAGAAGATTGCCATCCGCAATGTCTTCCTCGAACACTTTCGGGAGCGTGAAAGCGACCAGAGGAGAGGCGGATAGGGGGTGCGGACGGGTGGTGAGCCCCCGTGGGTGCTCTTCCGGGGTGGGCGTCCCGAGAGCAGGCCGTGACGTTCATGGTCAGGATCTGTAGCCTGGCCTGCAATGCAATCAGCGGAGTCAGGGTCTGAGTGCGAGTAGCATCCGTATCCCATCATCAGTTGAGTGGGGATTCGACTCATGAGTCGTGAATGTCAAATAGGTGTAGAGTCGGGCTACTTCGACCGGTCGCTGTCCGCCTACGGCCGGGAGGGGCTGCCGTGCCTGCGCTGCGGGACCCCGATGCGGCGGGAGCAGTTCACGAATCGCAGCTCCACCAGCTGCCCCCGGTGCCAGGTGCGCCCCCGCCGGGCGGGGTGAGGTCGCGGCCCCGGATGGAGCCCCGACACGTCGGAACTCGTCGGGTGCTGGTCCCCCTGGTGGCAGCGGCGCTGCTCGCGCCGACCGACCCGCGTCGACCGCGCGGCAGACCCCGCCGGGTCAGGGGCGGGGGAGCTCCTCGAGCTTCGGCTTCTTCCCGGTGTGCTTGTAGGTCAGGTCCGCGAAGGCCTGCCGGATGGTCGCCGCGTAGGTGTGCGCCCCGCCGAGCGAGGGGTGGATCCCGTCGGGCTGCAGGTCCTCGGGGGTGACCGCGTCGTCCCAGTCGGCGATGGCGACGTTGTCGTGCTCGTCGGCGATCCGCTGCAGCTCGGCATTGTCCTCGTCGATGCGCGAGAGCCGGTCGGCGTGCAGGTTGACGAGGACCACCATGTGCTTTGGCCCGATTTCGTCGATGATCTTCTCCACCGTCTCCGGGTCGGTGCCGGCGTTGGTGCCGAAGGCCAGGACGACGCCGCGTCGCAGGCTGTCGTCGGCCTCCTCCACGGCCTCGAGCCCGTCGCTCCACTGCCGGTTGGACTCGCCGTCGATCTGGACGCCGGGGAAGTAGTACTCCAGCGCGGGGATCGAGCCGACGACCATGGAGTCGCCGAAGACGTCGATCTCGTCCCCCTCCGGCATCGTGAAGCTCTTCTTGCCGGTGAAGGTCGGCGCCGGTGTGGTCTCGCGGGGCTTGCTCGGGGAGGCGGAGGCATTGCGCTCGATCGTCTGCTGGGTGCTCGAGGTGTCCGGCGCCGTGAGCACGATCGCGACGGTCAGCGCGGCGAGCGAGCCGAGCACCCCGAGGGCCACCCGGCCGCCCACCTTCGAGCGCAGCGTGACCGCACGCCACACCCGGCGGCCGGTCTCGCGGAAGCCCCGGCGCCGCACCGGGGTCTCGATGAAGTGGAAGGACAGGTCGGCCAGGGCGAGGGTGACCAGGACGGCCCACAGCCGGGTCCAGAGGAACTGCGAGCTGCCCGACGTCGCCGGCAGCGTCGCGGAGACGATGAGGATGACCGGCCAGTGCCACAGGTAGATCCCGTAGGAGCGTTGGCCCACCCAGCGAAGGGGGGCCAGCTCGAGCACCGTACGCAGTGCGCCCGGGCGGTCGACCGCCGCGAGCATGATGATGGCCGTGGCCAGGGAGGCGAGCGGGATGCCGACGGTGAAGGTCCACGCGTGCTCCTCGCCGGTGAAGTACAGCAGCCCGCCCAGCGTCGCGATGGACACGAGGACCAGCCACGGCCGCAGCCGGCGCCACCAGCGGTGGATCGTGAAGGCCCGCCCCGGCCCCGTCCACAGGAAGGCCAGCGCGGCGCCGAGCATGAGGCCGATGAGGTGGGTGTCGGTGCCGTAGTAGGCGCGCGTGGGGTTCTCCGCGCTGTGCTCGAGCACCATGAGCACCGCGGACGCCAACCCGATCAGCACGACGCAGCTGGCCAGCACCCCTTCCTTGAGGCCGGTCCGTCGGTGCACCGCGAGGAGCGCCAGCGTCACCAGCGGCCAGAAGAGGTAGAACTGCTCCTCGACCGCGAGGGACCAGAAGTTCATGAACAGCTGCGGCGAGGTGGACTCGAAGTAGTTGCTGCCGGCGTAGATCTCCACCCAGTTCGTGGAGAAGGTGAGCGCTCCGAGCGCCTGCCGCCCGATCCCGACGAGCAGGTCCTTCTCGACGGTCCGGGCGATGATGATCGAGACCGGGACGACGACGAAGAGGGCCGGCAGCAGCCGTCGGGCACGCCGCTTCCAGAAGCCGGGCAGGTCCACCCGCCCGGTGTCGCGCCGCTCGCGCAGCAGCAGCGTCGTGATGAGGAAGCCGGAGATGACGAAGAAGACGTCGACGCCGAGGAACCCGCCCGGCAACCAGTTCGGGTTCAGGTGGAAGACGATGACCGCCGTGACGGCGAGGGCGCGCAACCCGTCCAGCCCGGCGAGGTGACCCTTGAGGGGGCGTCCCTTCGGCTGGCTGCCGGAGTCCGGCTCCCCGCTGTCGGGCACGCCGACGGAGGGCACCTGCTCCGACCCCCCGGTCGTGGGTGCCTCCATGGTGGCGTTTCCGTGGCCCACGGACCTGAAACTAGGCACCGCGGCCCCCGGGGTGGTGGAGGCGCACCGTGACACCTTAGTTTCGGGGCATGGAGACCACAAAGCGCGCCACGTGGTTCGTCAGGGGTCGCGTCCAGGGAGTGGGATTCCGCTGGTGGACCCGCGCTCGCGCCCTGGAGCTCGGCCTCGTCGGACACGCCCGGAA
This sequence comes from Janibacter corallicola NBRC 107790, assembly GCF_001570965.1. Taxonomy (GTDB): domain Bacteria; phylum Actinomycetota; class Actinomycetes; order Actinomycetales; family Dermatophilaceae; genus Janibacter; species Janibacter corallicola. Next base: position 8,243 of record NZ_BCSR01000063.1, read on the forward strand.
CATGGACGACGGGCGGGTCGAGGTGCTCGCCCAGGGGTCGCCGGACCGGCTCGACCGGCTGGGGGCGCTGCTCGAGGAGCCGGTCTTGAGCACCGGCCGACCGGGCCGGGTCAGCGGAGTCGAGCGGCTCGACCAGGCGCCGCGCCCCGGCGTCGAGGGCTTCGTCGAGAAGTAGCGCCGGTCCCGGCCTCCGGACGGGCGTGGGCCGAAGGGGGCCTCGCCCCCTAGCCTGTGCCCGTGAGCGAGACACCCTCCGAACTGCTCCGGCTGCGGCAGTCCATCGACAACATCGACGCGGCGCTGATCCACCTGCTCGCCGAGCGCTTCAAGGCGACCCAGCAGGTGGGCCACCTCAAGGCCGAGCTGGCACTGCCCCCGGCCGACCCGGCCCGTGAGCACCGCCAGATCGAGCGGCTGCGGCGACTGGCGGACACCGCGGGGCTGGACCCGGTCTTCGCGGAGAAGTTTCTGGGCTTCGTCATCGCCGAGGTCATCCACCACCACGAGCGCATCGCCGGCGAGCGTGGCCCTGCCGGGGCCGCGGGGGACTGACGCCCGCGCCCGGCCCTCGCATACGGTGGTCGGGTGATCGAACTGAAGACCCCCGACGAGATCGAGCGGATGCGACCGGCCGGTCGGCTCGTGAACTCCGTCCTCGACGCGCTGGTCGAGGCCGCGGACGTCGGCGTGAACCTGCTGGACCTGGACGCCCTCGCGCACGACATGATCCGCGAGGCCGGCGCGACCTCCTGCTACATCGACTACCACCCCTCCTTCGGTGCGATGCCCTTCGGCAAGGTGCTGTGCACCTCCGTCAACGACGCGGTCCTGCACGGCCTGCCGCACGACTACCGCCTCGAGGACGGTGACCTGCTCTCCCTCGACTTCGCCGTCTCCGTCGACGGCTGGGTCGGGGACGCGGCCCGCTCCCTCGTCGTCGGCCGTCCCGACACCGAGGACCTGCGCCTCATCGACACCACCGAGCGGGCGCTCGCGGCGGCGATCGACATCGCCCGGCCGGGGAAGAAGCTCGGGGACATCGGCGCGACCATCGCGGGCGTGGCCCGCCAGGAGGGCTACTCGGTCAACACCGACTTCGGCGGGCACGGCGTCGGGCGGACCATGCACGGCGAGCCGCACGTGGCCAACGACGGCCGCCCGGGCCGGGGGATCCCCCTTCGCCCCGGTCTCGTCATCGCCATCGAGCCGTGGTTCATGGCCGGCACCGACAAGATCCGCACCGACCCCGACGGCTGGACCCTGCGCAGCACCGACGGCTCCCGGGGCGCGCACAGCGAGCACACCATCGCCATCACCGCCGACGACCCGATCATCCTCACCGCCGGCTGACCACGCTGCTCCCCGGGGCGGCGGGCCGGGCGACGTAGCATGGCCCGGACCGCCCAGCCGACCCCAGCCCCCAGGAGAGCCCGCTCGTGTACGTCAAGAGCCTCACCCTCAAGGGCTTCAAGTCGTTCGCCTCCGCGACCGACCTGCGCCTCGAGCCGGGGATCACCTGCATCGTCGGGCCGAACGGCTCGGGCAAGTCCAACGTCGTCGACGCGCTCGCCTGGGTCATGGGGGAGCAGGGGGCGAAGTCGCTGCGCGGCGGCAAGATGGAGGACGTCATCTTCGCCGGGACCTCGGGCCGGGCACCGCTCGGCCGTGCCGAGGTGACGATGACCATCGACAACACCGACGGTGCGCTGCCGATCGACTACACCGAGGTGACGATCAGGCGCACGATGTTCCGGGGCGGCGGCTCCGAGTACGCCATCAACGGCACCTCCTGCCGGCTGCTCGACATCCAGGAGCTGCTCTCCGACAGCGGCATCGGCCGGGAGATGCACGTCATCGTCGGGCAGGGGCAGCTGGACCAGGTGCTGCGGGCCAGTGCCGAGGAGCGTCGCGGCTTCATCGAGGAGGCCGCCGGGGTCCTCAAGCACCGCAAGCGCAAGGAGAAGGCGCTGCGCAAGCTCGAGGGGATGGAGGGCAACCTCTCCCGGCTGGCCGACCTGACCACCGAGATCCGTCGGCAGCTCGGCCCCCTCGGCCGGCAGGCCGAGACCGCCCGCAAGGCGGCGGTGATCCAGGCCGACGCCCGTGACGCCAAGGGCCGCCTGCTCGCCGACGACCTCGTCCAACTGACCTCCACGCTCGAGCAGGAGGTCGCCGACGAGAAGGCGATGCTCGAGCGCCGCTCGGCCCTCGAGCGGGCCGTCGCCGAGATCCGGGACCGGATCCACGAGCACGAGGAGGCGGGCAGCGGCGCCGACGCGGCCCTGGCCGCCGCGCAGCAGCGTGCCGTCTCGCTCGCGTCCGTCGCCGAGCGGCTCACCGCCACCGCCTCCCTCGCCGCCGAGCGGGTCCGCCTCCTCGGACAGGACGAGACCGAGGAGACCACCACCGGCCGTGACCCCGAGGAGCTGCGCGCCCAGGCCGAGCGGGTGCGCGCCGACGAGGAGACCCTGCGCGGCGAGGTCGAGCAGATCACCGAGCAGCTCAGCGAGACGGTCGCGGCCCGGGAGGCCGCGGAGGAGGCCGCCACCGCCGAGCAGCAGCGGATCGCCGCGCTCGCCCAGCGGGCGGCCGACCGCCGCGAGGGCCACGCCCGCCTCACCGGCCAGGTCGGGGCCCGCCGCTCCCGTGTCGAGGCGGGCGAG
>NZ_BCSR01000064.1 GCF_001570965.1 Janibacter corallicola NBRC 107790
CCCGCCGCAGCACCGCCCGCTGCGTCGCGAGCGGCTCGTGGTCGCCGAAGTTGTGCCACAGCCCGAGCGAGATCGGCGGCAGCCGCAGCCCCGAGCGCCCGCAGCGTCGGTAGACCACGTCGTCGTAGCGGGTCGGGTCTGCCTGGTAGTCGTCCACGCGGTAGGTCATGCCTCCATGGTGCCCGGTCCCGCGGGCATACACTCGGGCGGATACCCATGGACACCACGCACTCGCAGCCGCCGCACCCGACGACCGCCGCCCTCTCGACGTTGCCCGCGGACGCCTCGACCGAGGGCCTGTCCGCCTGGGCGGACATCGACCTCGAGGCGATCCGCGACAACGTCGCCGCGCTGGGCCGTCGTGCCGGTGACGCGGAGGTCATGGCCGTCGTCAAGGGCGATGCCTACGGGCACGGCCTGCTGCCGGTGGCCCGGGCCGCCCTCGCCGGCGGCGCCTCATACCTCGCGATCGCCCAGCTGGGGGAGGCGCTCGCGGCACGCGCCGGAGGCCTGACCGCGCCGGTCCTCACGTGGCTCTTCCCGCCCGGGGCGGACCTGGCCACCGCGATCCGGTCCGACATCACGCTCACCGCGGCAGCGCCGTGGGCGCTCGCCGAGATCGCCGCCGCGGCCCGGGAGGTGGGCACCACCGCGACGATCCACATCAAGGCCGACACCGGCCTGGGGCGCGGGGGATCGTGGGGCGAGGACCTCTCCGGCATGTTTCGCGACGCGGCCCGGCTCGAGGCGGACGGCGTCATCGACGTCGAGGGGATCTTCTCCCACTTCGCCCGCGCCGATGAGCCGGGCGACCCCTCCATCAGGGCCCAGCAGGAGGTCTTCGAAGCGGCCCTGGCCGAGGCGGAGCGGGCCGGCCTGCGGCCCCGGCTGCGCCACCTGGCCAACTCCGCCGCGACCCTGACCAACCCCTCGGCGACCTACGACATGATCCGCCCCGGGGTCTCCGTCTACGGGCTCTCGCCGGTGCCGGACGTCGGAGGGCCGACCCACTTCGGCCTGCGGGAGGCGATGCGGGTGACGGCCCGGCTCATCAACGTCAAGGACTGCCCGCCCGGTCAGGGCATCTCCTACGGCCACCGGTACACGACCACTGAGCAGACCCGGCTGGGTCTCGTCCCGCTCGGGTACGCCGACGGCATCCCACGGCACGCCTCCTCGGTCGGGCCGGCGCAGGTCGGCGGGCGCCGGTACACCGTCGCCGGCCGGGTCTGCATGGACCAGTTCGTCCTCGACCTCGGAGCGGACTCGCCAGCAGCCGTCGGTGACCCGGTGACCCTCATCGGGCAGGAGGCGAAGGGGGAGCCCACCGCCCAGGACTGGGCGGCCGCCATCGACACCATCAACTACGAGATCGTCACGCGGCTGGGCTCGAGGGTGCCCCGCCGCTACCTGGGAGGGCTCTGATGGCCGAACCGGACACGCAGCGGCCAGACGGCAAGGACACGCCGGGCGGCCGCCGCATCGGCCGTGCCGCGGCGACCGGGATCGGCCTGGGCGCCGCCCTGGTCGGCGGTGCCGCCATCGCCGGGGTCGGTCTGGCGAGCAAGGCGGCCGCGCGCACCTCGCGCGCGTACGCCGTCACCGACCCGGACCGGGTGCACGTCTACCCCTTCGAGGCCACCCGTGAGGTCGCGGTGCCCGCCAGTGACGGGCTCGTGCTGCACGCCGAGGTCGACGAACCGGAGGGGACGGGACCTGACGCCCCCACCGTCGTGCTCGTCCACGGTTTCGTGCTCAACCTCAGCTCCTGGATCCACCAACGAGTCGCGCTCGTCGAGGCCGGCTACCGCGTCGTCAGCTACGACCAGCGCAACCACGGGCGCTCGGAGGCCGGCGACCTCGAGCGCTGCACGATCGACCAGCTCGGCAAGGACCTGCGGGCGGTCCTCGACGCGACCACGCCGGAGGGGCCGGTCGTGCTCGTCGGCCACTCGATGGGCGGCATGACGATCATGAGCTTCGCCATGCGCTACCCGGAGCTGACCCAGCAGCGGGTCGCCGGGGCGGCGCTCATCGCGACGAGCGCCGGTGGCGACGGCGTGGTCCGCCTCGGTCTGGGGCTGGTCTTCGACCGCGCGATCACGATGCTCGGCCCGGGGGTGCTGGGCAACCTCGGTCGTCGGGAGGGCCTCTGGGGAGGTCTGCGCGCGGCCGGGCGTGGCATCGAGTCCCGGCTCGTGCAGCACTACGCCTTCGGCGAGCCGATGCCGACCGAGACGCTGCGTGCCGTGGCGACGATGATCTTCGGCACCCGGCTGGAGGCCATCGGAGCCTTCCTCCCCGAGCTGGACGGTCTCGACGTGCGCGAGGCGCTGCCGGGCCTGCGAGAGACCCCCGTGGTCATCGTCTCCGGCGGCGAGGACCGGCTCATCCCCGCCGAGCACAGCGAGACCCTCGCCCGGGAGCTGCCGGCGGCGGAGACCGTGGTCGTGCCGGAGGCCGGTCACCTGGTCCAGCTGGAGTCTCCCGACGTCGTCACCGAGGCCGTCCTCGGGCTGCTCGAACGCACTCGCGGTGACGACCCGCAGGCCGACGCCGACCGGGCGGCACGATCCGTGCCGGGGCACAGCGCATGAGCATCGTGCTGCCGGACACGGACGCCACGATCGCTGCCGGGTCCCGCCTGGCCTCCCTGCTGCGGGCGGGTGACCTCGTCGTGCTCACCGGCGGCCTCGGCGCGGGCAAGACGGTGCTGACCCGCGGGATCGGCTCGGCCCTCGGGGTCCGGGGAGAGGTGACCTCACCCACCTTCGTCATCGCCCGGGTACACCCCTCGCTCGTCGGCGGGCCGGAGCTGGTGCACGTCGACGCCTACCGTCTCGGCGGCACCGCGGAGCTGGACGACCTCGACCTCGAGGCCGAGCTCGAGCAGGCCGTGACCGTCGTCGAGTGGGGCGCCGGACTCGTCGAGGGCCTCACCGATGACCGGCTCGAGGTGACCCTGACCCCGGACCCGGTGACCGAGGAGCGCACCATGGAGGTGCGCGGGATCGGCCCGCGCTGGGCCGACGTCGACATCGCCGCCGTCCTGACCACCGAGGACGAAGGGGGTCTGCCGTGAGGCTGCTCGCGTTGGACACGGCCACCTCCGCGATCACCGCGGCCGTGCACGACGGGGACCGCGTGCTCGCCTCCCGCACCGTCCCCGACGCGCGCCGGACCACCGAGCTGCTCGCCCCGCTGCTGCGGGACGTCCTCACCGAGGCAGGGACCCGCCCCGAGGAGGTCACCCGTGTCGCCGCCGGCACCGGGCCGGGTCCCTTCACCGGGCTGCGCGTCGGGCTCGTGACCGCGCGCACCATGGCCCACGTCAACGGGACCACCGTGCTCGGGGTCTGCTCGCTCGACGCGCTCGCCGAGGCCGCGCGCCGGGCCGGGGCGCGCGGGGAGCTGCTCGTGGCCAGCGACGCCCGGCGCAAGGAGGTCTACTGGGCGCGCTACTCCTGCACCGAGGAGGACGTCACCGCGATCGACGAGCCGGCGGTCACCAGGCCCGCGGACCTGCCGGAGGTGGTCCGGGCCCTGCCCACGGTCGGCCGCGGACCGCTGCTCTACCCCGAGCTGCTCACGGCCGCACCAGGACCCGAGGTCCTCGACGTCGACGCCGCGGTGCTTGCCGACCTCACCGTGGCCCGGCTCACCGCAGGCGAGGACATGCCGGCCGAGCCGCTCTACCTGCGTCGCCCCGACACCGCCGCCCCGGCCCCGCCGAAGTCCGTCATCGCCCCCGTCCCGCAGCGCAACCAGGCACCCCACGTCGGTGGCGGCGCCGAGCAGGTCCAGCAGTGACCGCAGCGGTGGCCGATCCGGTGCTGCGGGAGGTCCGTTGGCAGGACCTGGCGGGGCTGGCCGAACTGGAGGAGGAGCTCTTCGGTCCCGAGGCCTGGAGCCTGCGCTCCTGGTGGGGCGAGCTCGCCGGGCGTCCGCGCCGCGAGTACGTCCTCCTCGAGGACGATGCGGGCATCGCCGGGTACGCCGGCATCGACCACGTCGGCGACGTCGCCGACGTCATGACCATCGCGGTGCTCCCGCGACGGCGCGGCAGCGGGCTCGGCCGGCGACTGCTGGAGGAGCTGGTCGCCCGCGCCCGGGCGGCCGGCTCCCTTCGCCTGGTCCTGGAGGTCCGCGAGGACAACGTGCCCGCCCGGCGCCTCTACGAAGACCGCGGGTTCGCCCACGTCCGCACCCGGACCCACTACTACCCGGACGGGGTCGACGCCCGCGTCCTCGCCCTCGACCTGACGGAGGAGCCGTGAGCGACACCCCACTCGTGCTCGGCATCGAGACCTCGTGCGACGAGACCGGTGTCGGCATCGTCCACGGCACCGAGCTGCTCGTCGACGCGATCGCCTCGAGCGTGGACGAGCACGCCCGGTTCGGCGGCGTCGTGCCCGAGGTCGCCAGCCGCGCCCACCTGGAGTCGATGGTCCCGATGATCGAGCGGGCCTGCCGGCAGGCGGGGGTCGCCCTCACCGACATGGACGGCATCGCCGTCACCGCCGGGCCCGGCCTCGCCGGTGCCCTCATGGTCGGCGTCGCCTCCGCGAAGGCGCTCGCGCTCTCCCTCGGCCTGCCGCTCTACGGCGTGAACCACCTCGCGAGCCACGTTGCCGTCGACATCGTCGAGCACGGACCGCTGCCGGAGCCGACGATGGCGATGCTCGTCAGCGGTGGGCACTCCTCGCTGCTGCTCGTCCCCGACGTCACCCGCGACGTGCGCAGCCTCGGCTCGACGATCGACGACGCGGCGGGGGAGGCCTTCGACAAGGTCGCCCGGGTCCTCGGGCTGCCCTTCCCCGGCGGGCCGCACATCGACCGCGCCTCCGGGGACGGGCAGATCACCATCGACTTCCCCCGCGGGCTGACCGGCCGGAAGGACATGGAGCGACACCGCTTCGACTTCTCCTTCTCCGGCCTCAAGACCGCGGTCACCCGGTGGGTGGAGACCCGCCGCGCCGCCGGTGAGGCCGTACCGGTGCCCGACGTGGCCGCCTCCTTCCAGGAGGCGGTGGTCGACGTCCTCACCCGCAAGGCGGTCCTCGCCTGCCGGGAGCACGACGTCGCCGCGCTGCAGGTCGGTGGTGGGGTCGCGGCGAACTCGCGGCTGCGGGCGATGGCCCAGCAGCGCTGCGACGAGGCGGGTGTCGCCCTTCGCGTCCCCCGTCGGGCGCTGTGCACCGACAACGGCGCCATGGTCGCCGCCCTCGGCGCCCAGCTGATGCTCAAGGGCCGCCCCGTCAGCGACCTCTCGCTGCCCGCGGACAGCTCGCTGCCGGTCACGGACGTGCGCACCGGACTGCCCGTGGCGGTCGACCACGACCACTGACGCCGGGTTGCATTCGGGTCACGAAAGTCGAACGCGCTTGTGGCAGCGGTTTACCAAGTGATTACGGTGGTCGTTGGCCGGCGCTCGGTGATTCGCGCCATCGGGTGGGCGCGGGCCGTGAACGTGTCGCCCATGTCAGGAGATCAGTGAGCTCCATCACCGCCACCAACCTCTACAAGGTCTTCGGCCGCCGGCCCGACCGCGGAGTCCGAGCGCTGCAGCAAGGATCCACCCGGGACGAGCTGCGTGACCAGGGCCTGACGGCCGCCGTCATCGACGCCTCGTTCTCGGTGGACCCGGGGGAGATCTTCGTGGTCATGGGCCTCTCCGGCTCCGGCAAGTCGACGCTCATCCGCATGGTCAACGGCCTGCTCACCCCGACCAGCGGGGACGTGGTCATCGGTGACACCAACCTGACCCGGGCGAAGGGGGAGGCGCTGCGCCGGGTCCGGCGGGAGCGGGTCAGCATGGTCTTCCAGCACTTCGCGCTGCTGCCGCACCGGACGGTCGGCGAGAACGCCGCCTACGCCCTGGAGATCCAGGGGATGAACTCCTCCGACCGGCAGAAGCGCGCCGAGGAGGCGCTGGCGATGGTCGACCTCGGGGGCTGGGGCGGCTCGATGCCCGACGAGCTCTCCGGCGGCATGCGCCAGCGGGTCGGGCTCGCCCGGGCGCTGGCGTCCGGGACCGACATCATGCTCATGGACGAGGCCTTCAGCGCCCTCGACCCGCTGATCCGTCGCGGCATGCAGGACAAGCTGGTCGAGCTGCAGGACCGCTTGGGCAAGACGATCCTCTTCATCACCCACGACCTCAACGAGGCGATGCGTCTGGGCGACCGCATCGCGATGATGCGCGACGGGCGGATCGAGCAGATCGGCACGGCCGAGCAGATCCTCGATGACCCTGCGAACAACTATGTCGCCCAGTTCGTCCAGGACGTCGACCGCAGCCGGGTGATCACGGCCGAGGGCATCATGGAGTCGCCACCGGCGGTGATCGGTACCGGCACCGGCCCGCTCGCTGCGCAGAAGGTCATGCGCGAGACGCAGACCGGGTGGCTCGTGGTGCTCGACCGGGACCGGCGACTGGCCGGCATGGTGCGGGAGGAAGACGTGGCAGTTGCGGTGCGGGAGAAGCGAGACCGGCTGCCGGTGATCGGACGTGAGGCAGTCGCCTCGGTCGGCCCGGACACCCTCCTGGCGGACATGTTCCGCGAGGCATCCGATGCGGACAGCCCGGTGGCAGTCGTCGACGACGAGGGCAAGGTGCTGGGCACCGTTCCCCACGTGACCCTGCTGGCGGCGGCGGCGCACACGCCGACGAACGGTGCGGATACCGGCGCCGCCGAGCAGCTGGGGGTGACGTCCTGATGGAGGACTCGGTCTTTCCCCGCATCGAGATCGGCTCCTGGGCGGAGTCGATCATCAACTGGCTCACGACGAACCTCAGCGCGCTCTTCGACTTCATCAAGACCGTCATCGGCTGGATGGTCGATACGCTCGACTCCCTGCTGCTGGCACCGGAGCCAGTGGTGCTGGTGATCATCTTCGCGCTGCTGGCCTGGCTGTTCCGGTCCTGGCAGTTCGGGATCGCCACGGCCATCGGCTTCGCCCTCATCGCGTCCATGGACCAGTGGGCCAATGCGATGCTCACGCTGTCGATGGTCGTCATCGCCACGATCTTCGCGGTGGCCATCGCCGTGCCGATCGGCATCCTGGCCGCCCGCAGCTCCGCCGCCAGCGCCGTGGTCAAGCCGGTGCTGGACTTCATGCAGACGATGCCTGCCTTCGTCTACCTGATCCCGGCGATCATCTTCTTCAGTGTCGGCGCGGTGCCCGGCGTCGTGGCGACCGTCGTCTTCTCGCTGCCGCCCGGTGTGCGCCTGACCGAGCTGGGCATCCGTCAGGTCGACGGAGAGACGGTCGAGGCCGGTGCCGCATTCGGCGCGACGCCGCGCCAGATCCTGCGCGGCATCCAGATCCCGCTCGCCACGCCCACGATCATGGCCGGCATCAACCAGGTCATCATGCTGGCGCTGTCGATGGTCGTCATCGCCGGTTTCGTCGGCGCCGACGGGCTCGGCAAGGAGGTCGTCTCCTCCATCTCGACCCTGGACATCCCGCAGGGCGTCGAGGCCGGTCTCGGGGTGGTGGTCCTGGCCGTGTTCCTCGACCGACTGACTGCTGCCCTGGGCAACCCCGGGGAGTACAAGGGCTCGCTGTACCGCTGGCTGCGAGGGGCACTGAAGCGCAACTGAAACCGACCGATCCCGGCGCGAGCCGGAGACGCAGCCGCCCCGAGGCGGCGCCAATGAGGAGGACAACATGAACATGCGACTCAGCCGCAAGGCCATCGCCACGACCGGGGTCGCTGCACTGGCCTTCGGCCTCGCTGCCTGTGGGAGCAGCGACGACGGTGGGGGTTCGGGCGGTGACGGTGACAAGGGCACCATCACGCTGGGCTACATCCCGTCCTGGACCGACGGCCTCTCGACCGCCTACCTGCTCGAGGACCAGCTGACCAAGCAGGGCTACGAGGTCGAGATGCAGACCCTCACCGAGGCCGCCCCGCTGTACACCGCACTGGCCCAGGGCGACGTCGACATGTACCCCTCGGCCTGGCCCGAGGTGACGCACAAGTCCTACATGGACAAGTACGGCGACGACATCGAGGACGTGGGTGCCTACTACGACAACGCGAAGCTGACCTTCGCGGTGCCGAAGTACAGCAAGATCCAGTCGATCTCCGACCTGAAGAGCCACGCCAAGGAGCTCGACGGCAAGATCATCGGGATCGAGCCCGGTGCGGGTCTGACCAAGCAGACCAAGGACAGTGTCATCCCGAAGTACGGTCTCGGTGACGACTTCGAGCTGGTGACCTCCTCGACGGCGGGCATGCTCTCCGAGCTGAAGAAGGCGACGGACAACAAGGAGGACATCGTCGTCACGCTCTGGCGCCCCTTCTGGGCGAACAGCAAGTTCCCGGTCCGTGACCTCAAGGACCCGAAGGGCGCGCTGGGCAAGGGCGAGGCGCTGCACTTCCTCGGGACCAAGGACTTCTCCGACGAGTTCCCCGACGCGGCCAAGCTGATCAAGGGGATCAAGCTGGACGACGAGGAGTACGGGTCCCTGGAGGACATGGTCGTCAACGAGTACGGCGAGGGCAAGGAGAAGGAAGCCATCGACGCCTGGATCAAGAAGAACCCCAAGGCCTTCAAGACCGAGATCACCGAGGAGAAGTAGGCCTTTCTCCCCGCACGAGAGAGCGAGCCCCGGGCCAGTGGCCCGGGGCTCGCTCTCTCGTGCAGGGAGGTCAGCCGCAGCGCAGCAGCCCCATGTCCTCCTTGAGGGTGAGCACCCGGGTGACCGAGGCGTTCAGCTTCTTCGCGAAGGCGGGGTGCTTCGCCCCCTTCGCCTGCAGCGCCTCCACCATCGTCGGCACCTGGCCGGGCTCGGCGGTGAGGACGATGTCGCCTCCGGCGGCGACGAACTTCGTGGCGCGCTGGCCGACCGGGGTCGCGGCCACGGACTTGGCGGCGCCGACGTCGTCGGTGACCACGACCCGGTCGAAACCCAGGTCCCCCCGCAGCATCCCGGTGACGATGGTCCGTGAGAAGACCGCAGGGGTGTCCCCGTCGATCTTGGGGTAGTGCGCGGAGCCGACCATGACGATCTTCGCGCCGGCGTCGATGGTCTTGGCGAAGGGGTGCAGGTGCGTGTCGCCCCTGGTCATCCGGCGGTCGCTGATGTTCTCGTCGGTCAGGTCGGTGTTGCCCTTGATCCGGCCGATGCCGGGGAAGTGCTTGACGGTCGGCTCGACACCGGCGTCGATCATCCCCCTGGCGAAGCTGCTCGCGCCCTTCCCGACGGTGCGCGGGGTGGACCCGTACTGGCGGTCCCACTTGCCGATCGGCTCGTTGTCGGTGCCGATGTCCGCGGGGACGGTGTCGGCGACGGGTGCGAGGTTGATGTTCACGCCCGCGTCCGCGAGCTCGGATCCCCAGGTCTTCGCGGACGAGCGCAGCTGCGGCAGCCGGGACTGCTCCAGCCCCGAGGGGATGTCCGTGAAGCCGGATCCGCTCAGCTGCTGGACCTCACCCCCCTCCTGGTCGGCTGCGACGAGGGTGCCCACCTTCGTGCCGTCCACGGTGGGGGCGACCTGCTGCATGTGCCGGCTCGTGGCGGTCACCGTGTCGGCACCCTCCCAGCCGCCGAGGTAGAGCATGCCGCCGAGGCCCTGCTCGCTCACGTACCGGTCCAGTCCGTCCGCGGGGCCGGGCTCCAGCGCGGCCATGACCAGCTGGCCCGCGCGCTGGGTCGGGGTCATCGCGGAGCGCACCTTCTTCACGCAGCTGCTGGCCGCCGCCGGCGTGGACGAAGGGGGCGTGCCCCCGGTCGAGGAGGAGCCGGCCGTGGAGGAACTGCCGGTGGCGGAGGTGCCGGACGAGCCGCCCGAGGTGCTGGCGGCACTGTCACCGCTCGACCCGCACCCGACGAGGGCGAGCGCGGCCGCGGCTGCGGCTGCACGGGAGAAGACGTGGTGGGACATGTCGGGCACGCTACCTGCGCGGTCGGCGTCCTGCCGGGTGGATCGGCCGTGTCTCAGGAGCCGACGACGAGCACCAGCTGCTCGCCGGCGACGCGCGTCAGCACCACTGTGGCAGTGGCGCCGTCACCCGCGCCGCGGCCGATCTTCAGCTGGCGGCGCAGCTGGTCCTCGTCGATGCGCACGCCGCGCTTCTTGACCGTCAGGCCGGTGACGCCGCGCTCGCGCAACCAGCGCCGCAGCGTCTTCACCGAGTAGGGCATGGCCTCGAGCACCTCGAGGCGCCGGGCGTGGCCGAGCTCGTGGCGCTCCTCGGACGTGACGTACCCGACGCCGGGCTCGAGCTCGAGCCCGGCCGTGGCGGCGGTGACCGTCCCGATGAGGCCGGCGCGCACCACGGCACGGTCGGCCTCGTAGAGCCAGCGTCCGATCGAGCCGGTGTCGGTGGCTGCTGCCGGGTCCGCCTCGCAGTGGGTCTCGTCCACCTCGACGGGAGCCCGCCCCTTGCGCAGCACACGGGCGCTGCGGCCGGGCCGCTGCGCGAGCGGTCCCCACCAGAGGGCGCACTCCAGGACGGTGCCCTGCCAGGAGGTCCACTGCGCCTCCGTGCCCGCCGGCAGGGCGTGCTCGGGCAGGCTCGGGCTGAGCTTGGCGCCGGTGGCGGGGACCTCGTGGGCGACCGAGAGCACGAAGTCCCACGAGGGGGAGATCTCCTCGAGCCGGAAGACGCGGCGGGTACGGCCCTGCCGGTCGGC
>NZ_BCSR01000065.1 GCF_001570965.1 Janibacter corallicola NBRC 107790
TCCCGCCGGTGGAAGGTGATGTGGGCCGTGCCGTCGCCGTGGTGGTGGGTGGCGTGACGCCACCTGGGGGAGTCGATCATGTGGTGGTGCCGACCACAGAGCGGGATGGCGTTGTCCATGTCGGTGCGCCCGCCTGACTCCCAAGGTCGGAGGTGATGGGTCTCGGTCCACGCGAAGGGCCGGTCACACCCTTCGGTCGCACACTCGGTGTAGCGCGTCGAGAGGGCGATGCGTTGGGCTTCGGTGAAGAGTCGGGCCTGACGGCCGAGGTCGATGGGGACGGAATCGGTGTCCATCACGGTGGGGAGGAGGCCCGCCCCGCATGCGAGTCGGCGGGTGGCCCCTGAGCTGAGGACGCCGCCGGTGATGTCCGTGGTGGCCACCTTGCTGGCCTTGAGCGCCTGCTGCAGGTCGGCCAGGCGGATCGTGACCAGCAGGGTCGCGGCGGTCTTGTTGTGCAGGTGGTCGGTGGGCACTCGGGACATCAGGTCCGCGAAGGCCAGGCCCCGCTTGTGCTGCCAGCTCATCTCGGTGCCCTTGGGGTCGGACGATGGTCGCCGGAAGGCCTCGCCACCCTGCCCTTCGCGAGAGTCCTGGGAGTCATGGGCCTCGCCGGCATCGCCACCGCGGCGGCGCGGTGCGGTCATGGCGTCGATGACCTTCTTGAGGATCATCCCGGAGGCCCAGGGGACGGTGAAGTGCCCGGTCATGGTCCCGTCGTGGTTGTCGCGGATCCAGAAGGCCGAGGCCTCCATCGCGCGCTCTTCCTCGTCGGCGACGGTGGTGTCCTCGTCCTCGTCGACGACCTCGGGGTCGGGCTCGATGGCGGCCAGGACCCGCCGGGCTGCTGCTCGCAGACGGGAGGGGGAGCGGTTGACCGCGAGGGCAAGCAACTCCGCCTCGCACTGCAGGTACTGCTCGTCGGTGACGTGCTCGGGTACGTCGTCGAGGGTCCGGGCGATCACCTTGGCGTGCTCGGCGCTGATCCTGCCCTCGGCAAGTGCATCAGCCGTCGCGTTGAGCCGTGGCCGTCTGCCGGGGTTGGTGCCCGCGGGGTCGTCGGCGTCGGAGGCGGTCGCGGCACACCCTTCGTCGGAGGCCTCTTGCTCGTCCGTCCCCGTCCCGAAGGCTTCGGCGAGGTGGGCATCGCCCTGGCTCGCGTGCCGGTCGGAGTCGGTGGCGCCGGCGACCCAGGAGCCGGAGTCGGTGTGGCCGTTCGCCTCGTGCGCCTCCGCCGCCTGTGCTTGCGCGATCAGGCGCAGGCGGGCAGCGTCGACGCGCCTCTTGAGCCGCTCGACCTCGCGCAGGTGTTCCTTGTACTTGGTGGCGCTCGCCGGAGGGTTGTCGTCGATGGTCGACAGGATGGTGCCGATGACGGCGTGGGCGCGCTGCAGGACATCGTCCAGAGGCGGCGTGTAGAAGACCTCGCCCTTCGCCAGCAGGTCGAGCAGGTCCTGCATGCTCGTCTCCGCAACCCGCGGCGGCGGGGTGGCGCTGCTGGTGGTCGGGTCCATGGAGCAACTCTAGTCGAACAGGTGTTCGAAAGCAAGGGGTGGCCTGTGGATTCTCGAGGTGCGAAGCCGTCAGATTTCACTACGTTGGTGTGCCATCCGGAGGTGGTCGGGGAGGCCGCCTCATCGCGACGAAGGGGAGTACCCGTGCGTTTTGGGCGTGGAGCAGCGTTGCTCGCCGCGGCAGGGATGGCCGGCGGCCTGGCCGGATGCGGCGGGGGTGACGAGCCGACGGAGCCCAGCACGACGGTGTCCCCACGCACCCCGGCCGGTCAGGGCAAGACCAGCGATGCATCGCAGGGGGAGACGTCGGAAGCGTCGGGCTCGTCGTCCTCCGGTGCTTCGACGGACGAGAGCTCCACCAATAGCAGCGAAGGGGGCGGCAGCTCCGATTCGTCTCCCGGTACTGGTGAACTGCCCGAGGGCATGCCCGCGGTCGCGGCGAAGAGAACGAAGGAAGGCGCGGCGGCGTTTGGGAAGGCGTACCAGAACGAGATTGGCGAGGCCTCGAAGTCTGGGGATCCGTCATTGCTCGATGAGATGGCAACGTCGAAGTGCCCACCGTGCTCTCAGGTCGTGAAGGATATTCGAACGGATGCGGAGAAAGGGCGAGTACGTAGTGCGAATCCATATTCTATGAGTGGACTCCAAGCCACCAAGCGCCCTGACTCCGGATACAAGGTTGTGATGGACGTCGATGTCGCCAAGCATCGCGGTTTGAAGAATGGGAAGCCGTACGGAACCGTCGACGCAACGCAGTTCCATTTGACGCAACATGTGATCTGGCGCGGCGGTGGATGGAAGATTGCGGACTGGGTCGTCTCATGACGAGGTTTTGCACGCTCGTCTTCGGGGGAGTGCTGGTGCTGGTCTTCAGCGTCCTCACCTCCACTGCAGCGGCTAGCCCGGATATTCATCTCAACGATCGGACGTTAGGGGCGAGTGCGAAGACAGATCGGAACCATCGGGTGTCGCCAGGCGTAACCAAGTTCGGCGACACCCCCGCCCCTCCCGCTTCAACCGACCACACCAAAGACCGCTCCGCCACGATTTCCCCGGTCAAGGTCAAGAGTGACAAACCAAAGAAGGGCATCCGGGTCAAGACCGAGGTCTGCAACGACATGTCCCTGACGCAGTGCTCGAGCGCGCGGGCGGGATGCATCACGGAGGCAGGAAATCCCGACTACTACGACGCTCCGACCATCACCTGGATCAGCGTCAACAACGGTGGCTGGCGATACAGCGGGCTGTCCTGCGGCACACCGGATTCGGTGGCCCTGCCCGGCCAGCCCAAGAAGGGCGGCGGGGGAGCCGGCGAGCCGGTGACCGTTCGGGTCCAGGCACCTCCGACGCCGTCCTTCGGGCAGATCCAGCAGGCTTTCCGGGAGCTGCCCTTCAGCAAGCCCAGCCCGAGCATCGAGCCGGTGGGGCTGAGGACGCTGAAGAACCTCCCGACCTACTACGCGGTGACCTGGCCCGATGACGACGGCCTGCAACCCGGCGAAGTCAGCAAGAAGGTCCAACTGCTCTCCTGGACCGTGGAGTTCAAGGTCGCCGCACAGGACTACCGGTACAACTACGGCGACGGCTCCACATCGAGGTGGACGAGCAGCACCGGCGGCGCCTACCCGGACGGCGACATCACCCACACGTACGAGCACGCCGACATGGTCGATGTCAGTGTCGATGCCCGACTGACGGGCCAGTACCGGGTCAATGGCGGCGAATGGCGCGACATCGCCACCACCGCGGACCTGCAGGACGAGCCGAGCTCGACCTTGGAGGTGCTGGGGACGAAGACCCGCCTCGTCCACCACTGATGCCGCACCCGCCGATGATGGAGAGGCCCCTTCACACCCACGGCAAATAGGCCGGCAGATCCTCCGCGACGGTGTCCGGAAACTCCGGCGGGCGCTTCTCCAGGAAGGACGCCACGCCCTCCGCCGCATCACGATTGCGCGGCAGGTCGCCGATCAGCCGGGAGTCGAGCTCGTGCGCGGGGTAGGGGCTGTCCATCCCCGACAGCCGGCCGAGCATCTGCCGGATCACCGCGACCGAGACCGCGGCGGTGTTGTCGCGCAGCTCTTCGGCGAGCGAGCGCGCGGCCGGCAGCACCTCCTCCGGCTCGTGCACCGAGCTGAGCAGCCCGGCGGCCAGCGCTTCCTCGGCTCCGAAGATCCGCCCGGTGAGCAGCCAGTCCTGGGCCGTCGTCATCCCCACGAGCCGAGGCAGGTACCAGACCGAGGCGCCCTCGGGGAAGATCCCGCGGCGGGAGAAGACCAGCCCGAACCGGGAGTCGCTCGCCGCCAGCCGGAAGTCGCAGGAGAGGGTGATCGTCAGCCCGCCACCGACCGCGGCGCCGTGCATCGCGGCGATAACGGGCGTGTTCATCTCGTGGATCGTCCGGGAGCACCGTCCCGCGGGCTCCTGCCAGTGCTCGGGGCCGGTGGCGCCACTCCCTTCGCTCACGCCGAAGCCACCGCTGGAGAGGTCCGCGCCGACGCAGAAGTCGCTCCCGGCGCCGGTGAGGATGACCACCCGGACGTCCTCGTCCCGGTCCGCCCGGCGCAGCGCGTCGGCGAGGTCGTCCGCCATCACGGCGGTGTAGGCATTGCGCGCCCGGGGCCGGTCGAGGGTGATCGTGGCGACCCGTTCGCGGACCTCGTAGGTGATCTCGGTGTACTCCATGACGCCATCATGGCCGCCGCGGAACCGGGGGTGGAAGGATCAGCCGCGCGAGACCTCCGGCAACCGCACCGACCCGAGCACCCCGAGCAGTCCCAGCGCGGCGAGGAAGACCAGCGCCCACTCCGTCCCGAGGGTCGCGATGGCCGAGCTGATCCCGCCGACGAGCAGCAGGACGAGGCCCATGGCGGAGTTCGAGACCGCGACATAGGTGGTGCGCAGGTCGCCCTCGGCCATGTCGACGACGTAGGTCTTGCGCCCGACCCGCACCCCGGTGTGCGTGAGGGTGAGCAGGAAGTACGTGACGACGAAGACCACCGACCCGAGCGCGGTCCCCTCGATACCGGTGAGCGTCACGAGGAGCACCAGCACGAGCACGAGCCCCGAGGCCACGCCAGCACCGACGGTCATCAGCCGCCGGCTCGACCGGTCGGCCATCCGCCCGAAGAGCCGCCCACCGATGAGCGCGGCGACCCCCGAGGCGAGGATGTACCCGCCGAGTCCCGTGAGCGCCGAGGTGTCCGATCGCACCGACAGCGAGACCACGAAGGGGGGCGACAGCGAGGAGACGAGCAGGAACCCCCGCACGAGGACGAAGTCGCGGAAGGCCCGGTCGGTGCGCAGCAGCGTGACGACCTCCGCGAACCACCCCTGTGCGTCGACGTCCTGCTCGGTCCGCTCGCTCACGTCGGCCGGCTCGCGCACCCCGGCGTAGACGAGCGCGACGAGCACCCAGAGCGCCGACCCGAGCCCGAGCAGCCAGGCCAGCTGGGCGCCGGTGAGATCGCCACCTCCGAGGGTGCGCACCGCGAGGCCGAGGGTGATCGAGACGATCCCGGAGGCGGTGGTGGCCAGGCCGTTGATCTGGCCGCGTTCCCCCTTCGGCACGGTCTGGCCCTGCACGTCCTTGGAGGAGACGGAGGTCAGGCAGCGCCCGAGCGAGAAGGCCGCGAGCGCGACGATGATGACCACTCCGGCGGTCACCCCGTGGCCCACTGCCGCGGTGAGCGCCATCACGGCGACGGCGACCGCCTGCACGAGCGCCCCGAGGACGTAGACCCACTTGCGTCGGCGGACGCCCAGGATCCAGGGCGTGAGCAGTGCCTGCGGGAGCATCGACCCGGACTCGCGGATCGGCACGAGGACACCGATGAGCGCGGTCGGGACCCCGAGGGCGTGGAAGAGCCACGGCAGCACCGTCGAGGCGTTGACCGTCTGGTCACCGGAGGACTGCAGCGCCTGCGCCCCGACGAGCCGCAGCCCGTTGTGGGGCACGTTGCGCCGCACCTCCTCGGGCAGTTCCTCCTCCGCCGCGGGGACGCGGCGCATCAGCCTGGAGTAGATCCGCTCGGTCATGGGCACCGGGCCAATGTAGTCGTCCTCGGTTTGCGCGCCCGGCCGGACCGCAAGAACATGGAGAGTCCGTGTCCGTCGACGAAGGGGATGAGCGCTCGTGGCGCACCAGCCCACCCCGACAGAGGCCTCCGAGGACGAGGCCCTGGCCCGGTTGCTTGCCGAGGGTGGACGTCGTTCGACGGATGCCGAGAGCTACGGCTCCTCCGAGGACATGGTGCTCGAACGCTACGGCCCGGCCGACGCGCCGGCGCTCGTCCTCGTCCACGGCGGCTACTTCCGCCCCGGGGTGGACCGCACCCACTCCCGACCCCAGGCACGCGCGCTCGCCGACGAGGGCTGGCAGGTGGTCCTCCCCGAGTACCGGCGGGTCCCGGGGGCGCCCTGCACCGCGACCGAGGACCTGGCGGCGTTCGACGACCACCTCCAGGCGTTGGGGGTGGACGTGCGGGCCTGGGTCGGGCACTCGGCCGGTGGGACGCTGGCCCTGTGGCGGGCGCTCACCCCCGACCTGCCCCCGATGCGGGCGGTCGGCCTCGCGGCGGTCAGCGACTTCGACGCCGCCGTGGCCGAACGGCTCGGCGACGACGCCGTGCGTGACTGGATCGGCCGCGGCCCGCAGGACGCGCCACGCCTCTACTCCCGCCTCGACCCGACCCGGCTGCTCGCGGCCAACCCCGACGGGGCGCGGCGCATCCACCTCGTGCACGGCCGCGACGACGAGACCGTGCCGGTGGGGCAGAGCGAGTCCTTCCCGGCGGAGACGACGCTCGTGACCGGGGCGCACCACTTCGACCTCATCGACCCGGCCTCGCGGCACTGGCCGGCGGTCGTGGCGGCCATCAGCGGCTGAGCAGCTCCTCGACCTGCGTGAGGGCCCGGCCGACCTCGGCGAAGCTCGTGCTGAGCGGCGAGAGCCCGAGCCGGATCCCGTCCGGCTCCCGGAAGTCGGGCACGACGCCCTCCTCCCACAACCGGGCGCAGATCTCCCGCGAGCGCGGGTGGGCGATCGTCACGTGCCCGCCGCGGCGCTCGTCCTCGCGTGGCGAGACCACCCGCACACCGTGTCGCGCCAGGTGCTCGTCCACCGACTCGATGACGTAGCGCCCGAGCGCGGTGGCCTTGGCGCGCACGGCGTCGAGGCCGACCCGCTCGATGAGCTCGACCGAGTCCTCGATCCCGACCATCCCGAGCACCGGGGGAGTGCCGGAGATGAAGGCCCGCATCCCGGGCCCCGGCCGGTACCCGGGCCCCATGACGAAGGGCTCCGCGTGGCCCATCCACCCCTGGATCGGCTGGCGCAGCCGCTCCTGGTGGCGCGCGGCGACGTACCCGAAGGCCGGCGCCCCGGGACCGCCGCCGAGGAACTTGTAGGTGCACCCGACCGCGAGGTCGACCTCGTGCGCGTCCAGCTCGCTCGGGACCACCCCGACCGAGTGGCACAGGTCCCACAGCACCAGTGCACCGGCCTCGTGGACGAGCCGGGTGATCTCCGGCAGCTCCGCGACCCACGCCGACTTGTACGCGACGTGCGAGAGCAGGACGACCGCGGTCCGCTCACCCAGGACACCGGTGACCAGGTCGGGGGTGACCCCCTTCGCCGGGTCCGGCTCCACCCACACCAGCCGGGCACCGGTCTCCGCCGCGATCCCCTCGGCGACATAGCGGTCGGTGGGGAAGTTCTCGCTGTCGAGCACGATCTCGTCGCGCCCGGGGCCGGCCGCGGACACCGCCGCCCGCAGCAGCTTGTACAGCATGACGGTGGTGGAGTCCCCGACGACCGTCTGGCCGGGCGCGGCGCCGAGGCAGGCCCCACCGATCCGGTCACCGAGGCGCAGCGGCAGCTCCATCCACTGCTCCTCCCACGAGCGGATGAGCCGGGTGCCCCAGTCGTGGTGGACCAGGCGCTCGATGCGCTCCGCGGTGGCGCGAAGGGGGCGGCCCAGGGAGTTCCCGTCCAGATAGGCCACGACGCCCTCGGCCGGCAGGTACTCGTCCCTGCACCACGCCAGCGGGTCGGCGGCGTCCAGCTCCCGGGCGCGGGCCGACAGGGCGCTCATTCGCCGACCCTCGTGCGCAGCGCGAAGAGCTCGGGGAAGAAGGTCAGATCCAGCGCCTGCCGCAGGAAGGCCACCCCGGAGCTGCCGCCGGTGCCGCGCTTCATGCCGATGATGCGCTGGACGGTCTTCAGGTGGCGGAAGCGCCACAGCTGGAAGTTGTCCTCGAGGTCGACGAGCTCCTCGCAGGCCTCGTAGACGTCCCAGTTGTCCTCGGCGTGGGCGTAGATGTCGGCGAAGACCTCGGTCAGCTGGTCGTCGAGCTCGTGGGCGACCGTGACGTCGCGCTCGAGGACCCGCCCCGGGATCGGGTGGCCGCGCCGGGCCAGGTGGCGCAGGAACTCGTCGTAGAGGCTCGGCGCCTCGAGCAGCTCGGTGAGCAGCACCTGCGCCTCCGGGTCGCCGTCGAAGACGGGGAGCATCCCCGCGTGCTTGTTGCCGAGCGCGAACTCGACGGCGCGGTACTGCCAGGACTGGAAGCCGGAGGCGTGCCCCAGGTGTGGGCGCAGCTCCTGGTACTCCGTGGGCGTGAGCGTCGCGAGCACGGACCACTGGTCGGTCAGCGTGCGCTGGATGTGCTTGACCCGGGCGATCCGCTTCAGGGCGATGCGCATCTCGTCGCGGGCGAGCAGGTCCATCGCGGAGCGGGTCTCGTGCAGCACGAGCTTCAGCCAGAGCTCGGAGGTCTGGTGCTGGATGATGAAGAGCATCTCGTCGTGGTGCTCCGGGACGCTGATCGGGCGTTGTGCGTCCAGCAAGGTGTCCAGGGCCAGGTAGGACCCGTAGGACATCTCCTCCCGGAAGTCGCGGTGGACGCCTGACTCGATGTCTCTGGTGTTGCTGCTCACGCGTCTCACTCTACGGACGGTGTCCGTGGAGTGGGCTCGGGGGAGCGGTCAGTCGCGGTGGGAGCGGCCGTCCATGAGGTTCTTCTCGACCCACGACATCAGGAACGGTAGTCCGGCGACGAATCCGACACCGACGACCCCCATCGAGACGACCTCGCTCAGGCCCATGCTCATCATTCCCATTCCCCTGACGACAACGACACCGCGACGGCGCCACAGGCGATGCTACCGGAACCGGGGGGCGGATGTGTCGGGAGTGACGGGTGGGGATGCCGGTGCCTGACATTCCACGGCCGGGCATCCCCTTCGCCAGGAGTTGGTCACGGCCCGGTCAGGCACGTCCAAGGGCGGCGCCGTCCGTCGCTCCCGCCCGACCGCTGGTCGTGCTACCGCGAGGTCACCCGTTGTGCCGCAACGGGACCGGGCGAATGCTGCGCGGACAGCCACACCGACGAAGGAGTCGCCATGGACCACCGCACCAGCGAGAGCCCCGAAAGCAGCCTGCCCCGTCGCGCCTTCCTCGGAGGGGTGGGTGTCGCGGCGCTCGGCGTGGCCACGGCCGGTGGCGCCGGGGCCTTCACGAAGGGGGCCCGCCCCACCGGGAGCACGAAGGGGGCGGCCGTCGCCGCGGCCGACATGGACCCGCTGGACCTGCTGCAGCGGATGATCCGCTTCGACACCCAGAACGACGGCGACGGGGGCAGGACGCGCCCGCACGCCGAGATGCTCCAGAAGGTCTGGGAGGACGCCGGCGTCGACGCCGAGATCATCGACACCCCGCAGCCGGACAACGTCCACCTCATCGCCCGGATCGAGGGCACGGGCGAGAAGGAGCCGTTGCTCTTCCTCGGCCACTCCGACGTCGTGCCGGTCGAGGAGGAGAACTGGGACCACGACCCCTTCGCCGGCACGGTCGTCGACGGCGAGATCCACGGCCGCGGCGCCCTCGACATGAAGGGTGCCAACTCCGCCTCCATCAGCGCGCTGCTCCGTCATCTGGACGAGGGCGCGACCTTCGACCGCGACATCATCATCCTCACCGACTGCGACGAGGAGGCGGGCAGCTACGGATCCCGCTGGCTGGCCGAGAACCACTGGGACAAGATCGATGCCGGGTCGGTGCTCACCGAGGGTGGCTGGTTCCTCGCGCAGAGCGACGAGAGCACCCCGATGCTCATCACCGCCACGCGTCAGGACAACGTCTACTTCAACCTCGACATCACGGCGAAGGGGACCGCCACCCACTCGTCGAAGCCGATCCCGGACGACTCCGCCGCCGTGACCCTCTCCCGGGCGCTCGTCGAGCTGGGGGAGTGGGAGGCGCCGGTCCACCTGACCGACGTCACCCGGGAGTACTTCGAGGCGCTGCAGCACGCGACGTCCGATCGCCGCTTCGCCGGCGCGATCCGGCTGATGCTCAAGGCTCGCAGCGAGCGGTCCCGGGAGCGGGCGGCGGCACTGGTGGTCAAGCAGTCGGACTACCCCTGGCTGCACCGTGCACTGCTGCGGACGACGCACGCCTTCGTCATCCAGGAGGCCGGCTACAAGGAGAACGTCATCCCCTCCGAGGCCACGACACGCGTCAACTGCCGCGGGATCCCCGGCGGGGAGAAGCCGCGGGAGTTCCTCGCCCGTGTGCGCACGCTGCTGGCCGACCGGGACGTCGAGGTCGCCCTCGCCACCGCGAAGGGCCAGAGCGAGGAGGAGGCGCTCGCCGAGCTCGACGAGACCTGGGCGACGCCGCCGGCGGACCTGGACACCGACCTCTGGAGCGCCATGGAGGCAGCCGCGGAGAAGACCTACGAGGGCACTCCCTTCGCCCCGGCGCTCTTCGAGGCGGGCACGAGCCTCGGCCCGTGGCGCGCGAAGGGG
>NZ_BCSR01000066.1 GCF_001570965.1 Janibacter corallicola NBRC 107790
CGCCCGCCGGGTGTGCCGGAGAGCGCGGAGGGGCGGGCCCGTGCCGGGCCGGTCCCCACCGGTGGGGACGAAGGGGGATGAGCCGCCGGTCAGGCGCGGGGGTCCTCATCCTGGCGGATGCGCTGCGTCGCGTCGTCGGTCGGGACCTGCCGGGTCGCGTCGGGATCGACCGGCGGGATCCGGCCGGTCGCCTCGTCCTCGCGCGGCGGACGGGCCGCACGCTCGCCGGTGTCCTGCTGCGGGATGCGGGTGGTCTCCTCGCCGCGGGGCGGCTGCTCGGCGAGCGGCGGGTCCTCCTCGGCGAGCTCCGGGCGGCCGCGTCCGGCATCGCTCGGGGGAGCCAGGCCGAAGCCGCGGTCGTCGTAGTACCCGTCGCGCTCGTTGAGCCGTTCGCGCGCCGCGGCCTCGTCGCGCTTGCGCTGCTTCCGGGCGCGGGCCTTGCGGGCGAGCGTCGTCTTGATCAGCACCAGACCGAGCCAGAGCAGGAACATCGCGACCATCCCACCGACGACGAGCGTCAGCGGGTTGAGCGTGATCGTCACCGAGTCGAAGAGGGAGATGTCGACGTCCTGGGCGGAGACCTCGGGTCCGGAGGTACCGAGGAGCAACGCGGCCCCGATGGCCAGGGCGATGAGCACGAGGATGAGTCCGATGATGACCACGTCGGGTCCTTTCCGCGTCGGTCAGCCGGAGATCTCCGGCAGGGCTGTGGTCCCAACCCTAGGCCGCAGCGACTCCGTGATCAGGTCAAGCAGCGCCACCGCCCCGCGCGCGTCGAGCGGCTCGTTGCCGTTGCCGCACTTGGGGGAGACGACGCAGGCGGGGCAGCCGCGGCCCCGGCAGCCGCAGCGCGCGATGGTCTCGCGGGTCATCGTCAGCCACTCCAGGACGCGCTCGTGGGCCCGCGCGGCGAAGCCCGCCCCGCCGGGGTGCCCGTCGTAGACCATGATCGTCGGGAGCCCGGTGTCGGGGTGGCAGTCGGTCGAGACGCCACCGATGTCCCAACGGTCGCAGGCGGCGAGCAGCGGGAGCATGCCGATGGCGGCGTGCTCGGCGGCGTGGGCCGCGCCGGGCACGTCGGCCTCCGCGACGCCGGCCGCCGCGAGCGCCTCGGGCGTCATCGTCCACCAGACCGCGCGGGTGGAGAGGGTCTGCTCGGGCAGCTCCAGCGGGTGGCGCCCGATGACCTCACCGCTCGGCAGCCGCCGGAGGAAGCCGGTCACCTGACGGCGCACGTCGACCCGCCCGAAGCTGACCCGCACCGGCCCGTGGTCGTGCCCGGTCTCCTCGGCGACGATGTCGAAGGCCGAGCTGGACTGGGCGTGCGTGCTCCACCCCGGGTCGCCGGGCACGACCGTGGCGACGGCGCCTTCGAGGTCGAGCTCGGTGACGACGTGGGTGCGCCCCTGGTGCACGTGCACCGCGCCGGTGTGCACCTGGCTGTGCGCGGCCGAGGCGTCCACGGTGCCGATGACCCGACCGGAGCCGGACTCCACGATGCTCACGACGTCCCCGATGCCGCGCAGCGAGACGTGCTCACCCGGCCGGTCTGGGCGGGTCCAGTACCAGCCGCCCGGACGCGAGCGCAGGATCCCCCGGCCCGTCAGCACCTCGAGGACGCCCGCCAGGGATTCGCCGAACCAGCGGGAGTCCTCGGTCCTCACCGGAAGCTCCGCGGCGGCGCAGGCGACGTGGGGGACGAGCACGTGGACGTTCTCCGGATCGAGGACGCTCGCCTCGACCGGCGCCCCGAAGAGGGTCTCCGGGTGCTCGAGCACCCACGTGTCGAGGGGATCGTCGTCGGCGACGAGCACCGCGAGCGCGTCCTGACCGTCGCGGCCGGCCCGCCCGGCCTGCTGCCACACCGAGGCCAGCCGTCCGGGCCACCCGGCCATGAGCACCGCGTCCAGACCGGCGATGTCGACGCCGAGCTCGAGGGCGTTGGTCGCGGCCAGGCCGAGCAGCTCCCGCTCGCGCAGTCGTCGCTCGATGACCCGGCGCTCCTCGGGCAGGTAGCCGCCCCGGTAGGCGGCCACTCGATCCTCGTCCGCGAGGGGCACACGGCGGGCGGCGGCGGAGGCGAGCGCCTCCACGCCGGCCCGGGACTTCGCGAAGGCCAGCGTCTGCACGTCCCTCGCGACGAGGTCGGCCATCAGCCCGGCGGACTCGGAGACCGGGGAGCGCCGGCTCCCTTCGTCATCCTCCGGCGGCTGCCACAGCGCGAAGGTCACCGCACCACGCGGGGAACCGTCCTCGGTCACCGCGCGGACCTCGTCACCGATGAGGCGGGAGGCGTGTCCGCCCGGGTCGCCGACGGTCGCGGAGGCCAGCACGAAGGTCGGGTCCGCGCCGTAGCGCCGGCACACCCGCCGCAGCCGGCGCAGCAGCAGCGCGACGTGGCTGCCGAAGACGCCGCGGTAGACGTGGCACTCGTCGATCACGACGTAGCGCAGCCGGCGCAGCACCTGCCGCCAGTGCTCGTGGCCCGGCAGCAGCGAGTGGTGCACGAGGTCGGGGTTGGTGAGGATCACGTCGGCGTGGTCGCGGATCCAGCGCCGTTCGTCGCTCGGGGTGTCCCCGTCGTAGGCGGCCGCCCGCACCCCCGGCACCGCCCAGGACTGGATCCGGGCCAGCTGGTCCGCGGCGAGTGCCTTGGTGGGGGAGAGGTAGAGCGCGGTCGCCGCCCGGCCGCCTGCCCCGGCACGCCCCTCGAGCACCGCCGTGAGCGAAGGGAGGAGGTAGCCCAGCGACTTGCCCGAGGCCGTGCCCGTGGCGAGCACGACGTGCTCGCCCTCGCGGGCCAGCTGCGCCGCGTGCGCCTGGTGTGACCACAGCCGGTCGATGCCGGCGGTGGCCAGCGCCTGCGCCAGCGGCGGCGCCACCCAGTCCGGCAGGTCGGCGCTCTCCGCGGCGCGCGCGGGCAGCCGCTCGACGTGGCGCAGCCGCCCTTCGCGGCCGGCGGTCAGGGCGGCCAGGGCCCCTTCCGCCTGTGGGGTGTCACCGGACATGTGATCTACGGTAGGCCGGTGTCCATCTCCGTCACGACCAGCGAAAACGGACCGGTCCACGTCGTCCACGTCGCCGGTGAGGTCGACGTGACCTCAGCGGCGCTGCTGCGCGATGCGCTCGAGGCGCTCCTGGCCGACGGGCACCGGCGGCTCACCCTCGACCTGGGCGAGGTCACCTTCATGGACTCCACCGCCCTGGGGGTCATCGTCGGCAGGCTCCGGCGCCTCGCCCGCCACGGCGGGGTGATGACCGTCGTGGCCACCCACGAGCGGGTCCTGCGGGTCTTCGGGATCACCGGCCTGGACCAGCTGCTGGAGATCCACCCCGACCTCGACTCCGCCGTGGCCGCCGCCGCTGCCGGCGCCGGATCCGACGCCGGCACCCCCTGAACCGTCCCCGGAGGCGCCTGCTGCAGAGCCCAGCACACTCGTTCCCCCGGCGCTAGGGTGAGGCAACGGCCCCCTCGGGTCCTGCCCGACCGGGCCGTGCACCGCGCCCATCAAGGAGGATCGGCATGGCTCGCACGGCACTGCCCACCGCGTCGTCGGTGGAGCTGGACGGCTCACAACTGACCCTGATCGTCATCGTGGCGGTCATCGGGCTGCTGGCACTCGGGCTCGGGGTGGTCCTGCGCCGGCAGGTCGTGGCCACCGGCACCGGGACCGAGCGGATGCAGGAGATCGCCGAGGCCGTCGAGGAGGGGGCGCACGCGTACCTGCGGCGCCAGTTCAAGACCCTCGTCGTCTTCGTCGTGCTCGTCTTCCTCCTGCTGCTCGCCCTCCCCGCGGACGGGGCGGGCGTGCGCTGGGGCCGGTCCGGCTTCTTCGTCCTCGGCGCGGCCTTCTCCGCGGCCATCGGCTACCTGGGCATGAGCCTGGCGGTCAAGGCCAATGTCCGTGTCGCCGAGGCCGCCCGCACGAGCGGCCGTGACGAGGGGATGCAGATCGCCTTCCGCACCGGGGGCACCGTGGGCATGTTCACCGTCGGGCTCGGGCTGCTCGGCGCGGCGATCGTCGTGCTCGCCTACCGCGGTGAGGCGCCCAAGGTCCTCGAGGGCTTCGGCTTCGGGGCGGCGCTGCTCGCGATGTTCATGCGCGTCGGCGGCGGCATCTTCACCAAGGCCGCCGACGTGGGCGCCGACCTCGTCGGCAAGGTCGAGGCCGGCATCCCCGAGGACGACCCGCGCAACGCGGCGACCATCGCGGACAACGTGGGCGACAACGTCGGTGACTGCGCCGGCATGGCCGCAGACCTCTTCGAGTCCTACGCCGTCACCCTCGTCGCGGCCCTCATCCTCGGGTCGGCGGCCTTCGGCGCCTATGGGCTGGTCTTCCCGCTCGTCATCCCCGCGGTCGGGGCGATCACCGCGATGATCGGCATCTTCATCACCCGGGCGCGGGCCGGGGAGAGCGCGCTCGACGCCATCAACCGGGGCTTCTACATCTCCGCGATCATCTCGGCGGTGCTCTCGGCGGGGGCGGCCCTCT
The DNA here is from genome assembly GCF_001570965.1 of Janibacter corallicola NBRC 107790. Lineage (GTDB taxonomy): Bacteria > Actinomycetota > Actinomycetes > Actinomycetales > Dermatophilaceae > Janibacter > Janibacter corallicola. Next base: position 4,497 of record NZ_BCSR01000066.1, read on the forward strand.
TCTTCCTCCCGGACAGCTTCGCCGCGCTCGGCTCCCCGAACGAGGACATCGCCGGGCTCGCCGGCGACCCGCGCCTCTCGGCGCTGCTCGCGGTCGTCCTCGGCATCGTGCTCGCCGCGGTCATCCTGCGGATGACCGGCTACTACACCGGCACCGACAAGCGCCCCACCGTCGACGTCGCCCGCACGACCGAGACCGGGGCGGCGACCGTGGTCCTCTCCGGCATCAGCCTCGGCCTGGAGTCGGCGGTCTTCAAGGTCGCGACGATCGCCGCGGCGATCTACCTGGCCTTCCTCCTCGGTGGCTCCTCGGTCACCCTCGGGCTCTTCTTCATCGCGCTCGCCGGCTGCGGGCTGCTCACCACGGTCGGGGTCATCGTCGCGATGGACACCTTCGGCCCGGTCTCCGACAACGCCCAGGGCATCGCGGAGATGTCCGGCGACGTCGACGAGGAGGCCGCCCAGGTGCTCACCGAGCTCGACGCGGTCGGCAACACGACGAAGGCGATCACCAAGGGCATCGCGATCGCGACCGCGGTGCTCGCGGCGACGGCGCTCTTCGGCAGCTACACCGACGCCTGGACCCAGGCCGCGAGGGAGCTGGACGGCGGCGCCATCTCGGCGAGGGCCGACTCCTTCCAGGCGATGATCAACACCCAGGTCGTCGTCCCGAACGTCCTCGTCGGCGTCCTCATCGGCGCCGCCGTCGTCTTCCTCTTCTCGGGGCTGGCGATCAACGCGGTCACCGTCGCGGCCGGGTCCATCGTCCTCGAGGTGCGCCGGCAGTTCAGCGAGCGGCCCGGCATCATGGCGGGCACCGAGCGGCCGGAGTACGCGAAGGTCGTCGACATCTGCACCCGCGACTCGCTGACGAAGCTGGCCACGCCCGGCCTCGTCGCGGCGCTCACCCCGATCATCGTCGGCTTCGGGCTGGGGGTCGGCGCGCTCGCCGGCTTCCTCGCCGGGGCGATCGCCTGTGGTGCGCTCATGGCCGTCTTCCTGGCCAACTCCGGTGGCGCGTGGGACAACGCGAAGAAGATCGTCGAGGACGGCAACCACGGCGGCAAGGGCTCCTCGGCCCACGAGGCGGCGGTCATCGGTGACACCGTCGGGGACCCCCTCAAGGACACCGCCGGCCCGGCGATCAACCCGCTGATCAAGGTCATGAACCTCGTGGCGGTCCTCATCGCGCCCGCGATCGTCACCCTCTACCTCGGCGACTCCACCGACCAGATCATCCGCTGGGTCATCACGATCGTCGCGCTGCTCGTGCTCGTCGCCGCCATCGTGATCGCCAAGCGCGACGACGTGGCGATGACCGACACCGAGGAGCCGGTGAGCGACCCGGCGTGAGCGACCGCGACGGGGACATAGGCTCGGGGACGTGACCACCTCCGCGACCCCCCGCACCGACCCCCGGCTGCTCGACCGACTGCGCGAGGACCTGAGTGCGCTGCCGCTGACCGTCGACGCGGTGCAGGAGCGCCTCGGCCCGCTCGCCGCCACGGCGCTCGCCAAGGAGCGCACGCTGCCCGCCCGGCGACTGCTCGTGGCCGCCAGCGACCCGATCGGCGTGCTCGTCGGCTGCTTCGGGCTCGGCCTGGAGGTCGCCGCCGACGACCTCGCGCGGGCGCTGCCGCGGCTCGGCGTCGCGGGCGCCGTCGAGCTGGACCTCGTCGAGCCCCACGGCGCCGACGTGCGCGCCTTGTGCGACCTGCGTCCCTACGGCGACGACCTCGGGGGCGCGTGGTGGGTGGCCTCGGACCCGACCGAGCACGCCCGCAGCGGACCGCTGCCCGTGGACCACGTCCTCGGCATCGGCGGCGCCTCGACCACCCTGGCCTCGTGGACCCCGCGCACCCCCGTCGGCCGGGCGCTCGACGTCGGCACCGGCAGCGGGGTGCAGTCGCTGCACCTCTCGAGGCACGCGCAGCACGTCGTCGGCACCGACCTCTCCGGCCGCGCCCTGGACTATGCCGCCTTCAACGCCGCCCTCAACGGGCTGGACTGGGAGCTGCGCCGCGGCTCCTTCCTCGACCCCGTGGCCGGGGAGACCTTCGACCTCGTGGTGAGCAATCCCCCCTTCGTCATCACCCCGCGCACCGGGGGAGTGCCCCGCTACGAGTACCGGGACGGCGGCGCCGCCGGCGACGACGTCGTCGCGGCCCTGACGAAGGGGGTCGGCGCCCACCTCGCCCCGGGCGGCGTGGCCCAGATGCTCGGCAACTGGGAGACCGCCGGGGGAGAGGACTGGCGCGACCGTGTGGGCGCGTGGGTCGCCGCGAGCGGCCTGGACGCCTGGGTGGTCCAGCGTGACGTGCAGGACCCCGTCGAGTACGCCGAGCTGTGGGCCCGCGACGGCGGACACCTGCCGGGCACCCCGGAGCACGACGCGCTCGTGGGGGCCTGGCTGGACGACTTCGCCTCCCGGTCCATCGAGCAGATCGGCTTCGGGATCATCACGATGCACCGACCGAGCCGGGAGCGCGTCCCCTTCGTGGACCTGGTGGAGGCGAGCGGTCCCGTGGCCACGCCCATGGGGCCCACCGTGGCCGCCGGCCTGGTCGCCCGGGACCGGCTCGCCGGCACGGACGACGACGGAGTGCTCGACACCGCCTGGCGTGCCGCCCCGGACGTGACCACCGAGACCCACGCCCGGCCCGGCGCCACCGACCCCGACGTCATCGTGCTGCGTCAGGGCGGCGGGCTCGGCCGCTCGGTCCGGCTCGACACCCTCGACGCGGCGCTGGTCTCGGTCTGCGACGGCGAGCTGACCGCCCGGCAGTCGCTCGTCGCGATCTCCGGGCTGCTCGACGTGCCGACGGGGGAGGCGCTCGGTCGCGGGGTCGGCCTGCTCCGCGGCCTCGTCGCGGACGGTTTCCTCACAGCCTGACGTCGGAGGAAACCTGTTTGTGAGTGAGCGCTCACTCATTTAGCATGGTCGTTCGTGACCCCACGTGCGAAACCGCTTCCCCCCGACGAACGCCGTCGCGTCCTGCTCGACGCCGCCCGGCCGCTCGTGCGCGAGCACGGTCACGCGGTGCGCACCAAGGACGTCGCGGCCGCCGCCGGCGTCGCCGAGGGCACGCTCTACCGGGTCTTCGAGACCAAGGAGGAGCTCGTCGACGCCGTGGTGGAGGACGCCGCCGACCCCGCCCCCTTCCTTGCCCGCCTCGACGTGATCGACCCCGCCCAGCCGCTCGAGGAGCGGCTGCTCGCCGTGGTCAGCGCCTTCCACGAGCGCTTCCGGGAGGTCTTCGAGATCCTCGTCGCCGTCGGGATGCCCGGCCCCCCGGAGTCGCTGCGCCGCCGGACCGGTGGCCACGGCGAGGACGACTGGCGGGTCGGCGTGCGCCGCCGGGTCGTCGCGCTGCTCGAGCCGGACGCCGACCGGCTGGCCATCAGCCCCGAGCGACTCGCCCAGTACGTCCGGCTGCTCAGCTTCTCCGGCGCCCACCCCCACATCACCGCCGCGGAGCCGCTGACCCCGGCCGAGATCGTCGACGTCGTGCTGCACGGCGTGCTGCGGAGGGGGTGACCATGCTGCTGCGGCTGTGGCGCACCCACCTGGGCAGCCGGCCCGGGCTCATCGTCGGCCTCGTGCTCCTCCAGCTGGCCTCCACCCTGGCGGCGCTCGCGCTGCCGAGCCTCAACGGCCGGATCATCGACGACGGCGTGGCGAAGGGAGACACCGGCTACATCCTGCGCGCCGGCGCGGTGATGCTCGGCGTCTCCCTCGTCCAGGTGCTCGCGACCGTCGGCGTCGCGTGGATCGCCTCGCGCTGCTCCTCCTCCCTCGCGGCGCGGGTGCGCTCCGACCTCTTCGCCCGGGTCGGCCGCTTCAGCGCCCGGGAGATGGGGCGCTTCGGGGCGCCGACGCTGATCTCTCGCAGCACGAACGACGTCCAGCAGGTGCAGCTGGTGACCAACATGGGCCTGGCGATGATGCTCTCCGCCCCGATCATGATGATCGGCGGCATCATCATGGCGCTGCAGGAGGAGGCGGGCCTCGCCTGGCTCGTCGCCGTGGCCGTCCCGGTCCTCGGCGTCGTCGTCGGCGTCCTCGTCAGCCGGATGGTCCCCGGCTTCCGGGCGATGCAGGCCAGCGTCGACGCGGTCAACCGGATCCTGCGCGAGCAGATCACCGGCGTGCGCGTCGTGCGCGCCTTCGTGCGCGAGGAGCAGGAGCGGGAGCGCTTCGCCGTGGCCAACCGCCGCTACACCGACTCCGCGATCCGGGTCGGCAACCTCTTCGCGACGGTCTTCCCCTTCGCGATGGTCGTGCTCAACCTCTCGACGGTCGCCGTCGTGTGGTTCGGTGCGCTGCGGATCGACGCCGGGCAGATGAGCGTCGGCTCGCTCACCGCGTTCATGGCCTACCTGACGCAGATCCTCATGTCCGTCGTCATGGCCACGATGATGACGATGATGATCCCGCGGGCCGCGGTCGCCTCGGGCCGCATCGGCGAGGTCCTCGAGACCGAGTCCGGCGTCGTGGACACCGCGGACCCGGTCCCGGTGCCGGAGGGGCCGCTCGAGGTGCGCATGTCGGGGGTGACCTTCGCCTACCCCGGCGCGGAGTCGCCCGTCCTGCACGACGTCGACCTGCTCGCGCGGCCCGGCACGACGACGGCCGTCATCGGGTCGACCGGCTCGGGCAAGACCACCCTGGTCGGTCTGCTGCCCCGCCTCTACGACGTCACCGACGGGGCCGTCTCCCTCGGCGGGGTCGACGTGCGCGATGCCTCGCTGGAGGACCTGTGGGCCCGGATCGGGCTCGTCCCGCAGCGGGCGTTCCTCTTCACCGGCACCATCGCGAGCAACCTGCGCCAGGGCGCGCCCGGGGCGAGCGACGAGGACCTGTGGGCCGCGCTCGAGGTCGCCCAGGCCGCCGACTTCGTCCGCCGGCAGGGCGGGCTCGAGGCGACCGTCGGTCAGGGCGGGCGCAATCTCTCCGGCGGCCAGCGCCAGCGCCTCGCCATGGCGCGGGCGATCGTCCGGCGGCCGGCGGTCTACCTCTTCGACGACTCCTTCTCGGCGCTGGACGTCGCGACGGACGCCCGGCTGCGCGCCGCCCTTCGCCCGTGGACCTCGGACGCGACCGTCATCGTCGTCGCGCAGCGGGTCGCCTCCATCATCGATGCCGACCAGATCGTCGTGCTCGACGACGGGCGTGTCGTCGGGCGGGGCAGCCACGCCGAGCTGTTGCGGGAGTGCCCCACCTACGTCGAGATCGTCGAGTCCCAGGCCGCCGAGGAGGATGCCGCATGAGCGAGGTCCCCACGGAGGAGGAGAAGGCGGCCGCGGCCCGCCGCCGGCCCGCGCCGCGCGGCGGCCC
>NZ_BCSR01000067.1 GCF_001570965.1 Janibacter corallicola NBRC 107790
CGAGCCGATAATCAGCGCGTCCACCGGCGGGGGTGTGCCGGGGAACCACGCCGCGGCCACGGAGCCCTGGGCGACGATGACGTGCTCGCCGGTGCCGGTGCCCATGACGTCGAAGGCGACGATGGTGGACCCCGACCCGTCGACGGTGACGTCAAGCAGGGCCCCGCCGGGCAGGCCGTCGACGCGCTTGGTCGACCAGACGTTGCCGGTCACGATTCCTCGGATCATTGCCGCTCCTTCTCGATGCGGACGCCGAGCGTCCTGGCTTTGTCACGCGCGAGGGGTGTGAGCACCGCGGCCCGGGCCAGGAGCAGGTGCTGGCCGGAGGCAGCGGCGTCGGCGACGGTGCGCTCGGTGACGGCGCCGCGCTCGACCCGTCGCGCGGATGAAACCGGGCCGTCCCCGCTGGCGGGGACCAACGGGGTAGCCGGGCTGCCACCTTCGAGGGAGAACCGGAGCCACCCGTTGCGCACGTCCGCCCGGCTCTTGGGGTTCTCGAAGAGGGCGAGGAGCTGGCGGGTGAAGGCGGCCAGGTCTTCGTCGGTGCGCAGCCGGATCGTCTGAGTGCGGGTGCGTGCCCCGGTGCGGGTCACCAGGCCATGCCAAGGGTCGGCGCGTTCCGGCGCCGCGGAGCTGGCGGTGCCCTCGCGCTCGGTGAGCGCCTCGCGCACGGCTTCGGTGACCATGGCGCGCAGGAGCTCGGTTGGCACGGTGCTCATGACAGGCCCCGCAGGGCGTCCTCTGCCGCCTCGGCCGCAGTCCGGATGTCGGCCTCGGTGCCGCTGAGGTAGACACGTCCGGTGGCGCCCATCATGCGGTAGTCGACGACCTTGATCTCGGCGGCCTTCTCCGCCTCGTTCGTGGCCAGGACGGCGTAGGAGGCCGGCTGGCATTCCAGGACGAAGAGCGTCTCCCCGGCGATGCACATCGAGCCGGAGCGGTTGCGGTTGATGAGGAAGGCGTGCTGGGGGTCGACGGAGGAGACGATCTTGCTGGCCAGGATCTTCGGCGCGGTGGCATCGCCGCGGCTGGCGCCGAGGGCGTCCAGGACCCCTTCGGCCGCCGCCTGGACGGGCCCGGTCTCCCCGTGGAACTCGAGGTAGCCGAACTGTCGCTCGACCACGAGGATCCCGGCCGAGACGTCGGCGTGCTTCAGAGCGGCGTCGGTGAGCGGCTCGATGTCCAGCCCCGGGGCGACCTCGAGGACCTGGGCCGCGGTGTTCGCCCGCGGCAGGGTGCCCTTGATCCACGTGCCCAGGTAGCACATCGTCTGCGGCTGCAGGCGGTCGATGAAGATGAACGAGCGCAGTTCGGCCATGGGTCAGTCAGTCCTTCAGCATCGTGGACAGCTCGGCGGCTACGAGTCGACGGATCTCGGCCCGCAGGGCGCTCTCGTCGGCCGTGGGCACGCCCCGGCCCTGCAGGGAGCCGGTCGAGCGTTGGGTCAGGTCCTCCGTCACACGGTCCAACATCGCCGGGGCGTCCGGTGCCTCCGGAGCCCGGCCCTCTCGCGCACGGGGGTCGTTGGCGGCCCACGGGTAGACGGGTACCGGACCAGCGTGCTCCTCCCACGGGGAGCGACCGCCGAAGTCGGCCATGGTCTCAGCGTCGTCGCTGTTGTAGGCGATACGGGCCCAGTCGAGCAGGTGCTTGGGCTGGAGGTTCTCACCGAGGCCGGAGTTGCCGATGAAGCCGGTGCCCACGGTCATCGTGGGGGCCAGGTTCGTGTCCAGACCGGAGCTGCCGGTTGAGCTTCCGACGTTGACTGCCACCCGCAGCACCGGGACCGTGGCCCCAAACTGCATGATCGTCTCGGGGTCCGTGGAGTGCAGCGCGGCGGAGTGCCCCGAGCCGGCAATGCGCACGATCGAGCGAGCGGCGGCGATGCCGCGGGCGGCGTCCGGGACGCGCAGGACGCCCAGCACGGGGGAGAGCTTCTCGTGCGTCATCATCTCCTCGGGCACCGGTGCCTCGAAGGGGGCGAGGAGGACCTTCGTCGCGGGGCCGGATCGGATCCCGGCGTCGGCGGCGATGAGGTGGGCGTCGCGCCCCACGACGTCGGTGTTGAGCTTGCCCATGGGGAACATGTGCGCGGTCAGGTTCGCGACCTCGTCGGTCTCCAGCAGGTGGGCCCCGGCGCGCTCCATCTGCGCGAGGAGCGCATCGGCGACGCTCTCCTCGACGATGAGCACGGACTCGTTCGTGCAGAGCACGGAGTTGTCGAAGGCCTTCGAGTCGACGATCCGCTGAGCCGCTGCGCGGATGTCGGCGGTGGAGTCGACCATGACGGGGACGTTGCCCGGGCCCACGCCCAGCGCCGGGTTGCTGGAGCTGTACGCGGAGCGGACCACGCCCGTGCCCCCGGTCGCGACAATTACGCCGGTGCGGGGGTCGCCCATGAGGGTCTCGACGAGGGGGATCGTCGGGTTCTCGACGCACTGGACGATCCCGCTGGGTGCGCCGGCCGCCTCCGCCGCCTGGGCCAGGACGCGGGCCGCGTCGGCGCAGACGTGCTTGGCCATCGGGTGGGGGCTGATGACGACGGCGTTGCGGGTCATCAGCGCCAGGATCGTCTTGAAGTACGTCGTCGCCACCGGGTTGGTCGAGGGGGTGATGGCCAGGACGACCCCCGCGGGACGGGGAATCTCGACGATCTTGGAGTGCTCGTGCACGCGCGGGGTGACGTAGTCGTGGCCGGCATACTCCTCGAGGAGGCCCACCGAGCAGGCGAGGTTCTTGCGCTCCTTGTGCTCGACGACGCCGAAGGTGGTCTCGGCGACCGCCATCTCGGCGTGTCGCCGGGCCTCGCCGGCAGCCGCCCGGGCGACCGCGGTGACGATCCGGTCGACGTCGCCCTTGGTGTAGGTGCCGTAGGCCCGTGCTGCCCAGCGGGCACGCTCCAGCATCTGACCGGCGCGGGCCTTCTCCGAGGCGGCCGCGGCCTGCGGGCTCTTCCGACTGGCGGCCGGCGTGGCCGAAGGAGTCGGTGGAGCCTGCGTGGCTTCTGGGGTCGCGGGATGGGACCACCGCGAGGCGGTGCCGGAGGGGTCCTTGGCATGTCGCCGCTTCAGCTCGGCGACGCGCTCCTTGCTCCAGGGCTCGTCCGTCGTGGTCGACATCAGCCCGCCCTCCTCTGGGTGGTGAATGCGTGCGCGGCACGGGAGATCGCCAGACCGGTGCGGTCCAGGAGCTCGTCGCACAGGTCGGGGCTCAAGAGCACCCCGGGCTTGTACTGCAGGACGCTCGGGTCGAGGGTCGAGAAGATCGCCCAGACGCCGAGCTCGTAGAGCTCGCGCATCACGTATTTCGCCCCATCCGGTCCGGGGAACTCCAGTCCGAAGATCACCCCGTTCTGGCGGATCCCGGAGAAGAAGCCCGGGTGGTCAGCGGCGATCTCGGCCAGGCCCGTGCCCATGGTCTCGGCGATGTAGTGGACGCCCGAGCGGGTCTCCGGCCGGGTGGTGATCTCGAGGGCCTTCAGCGCCGCGATGCACCCGAGCTCGGCGCCCCCGAAGGTTGACATGTGGGCGAAGCCGTCCTCATCGAGCCAGGCGCCCGAGTGCTCACCGAGCAGGACGCACGCGATGGGGTAGAGGCCACCGGAGATGCCCTTGCCGGTGACGAGGATGTCCGGGTCGATCCCGTGCTTGGTGATTCCCCACAGCTCTCCGGTGCGCATCAGGCCGGTCTGGACCTCGTCGGCGATGTACAGCGTGCCGTAGCGCTCGCAGAGGGCCTTGACCCTTTCGAGGTAGCCGGGCTCGGGCAGGGGGAAGCCGTAGGTCGCAGGGATCGTCTCCATGATCACCGCGGCCACGTCACGACCGGAGAGGGCCGCCTCCATGGCTGCCAGATCGTTGAAGGGCACGTGCGGGAACTCCGCGTCCTGCTCGGAGAGGAAGAACTTCGTGAACCGGTCGTCTCCGGCGGCCACGGCCAGCCCGGTGTGGCCGTGGTAGGCCTTCTGGATAGAGACGATCTTGCGTCGTTGGGTCGCGTGCCGCGCGGACTTCAGTGCGATGTCGATCGCCTCCCCGCCGCCCGAGGCGTAGGCGACTCGGGTCAAAGACGGCGGGGCCGTGGCTACGAGCTCCTCGGCCAGCGCGGTCCGCGCCAGCGAGGGGAAGTGGTGGTTGCCCATGTCGAACTGGTCCATCGCGTTCCGGACCGCATCGACGACCTCAGGGTTCCGGTGGCCGAGGTTGTAGGTGCCCCCGTTGAGGTGGACGTCCATGAGGCGGCGGCCGTTCATGTCCCACAGGAAGTAGCCCTCGCGCCGGTCGATGACCAGGTCGACGCCCGCGTCCTGCCAGAACTGGGTCTTGTCGCTGTTCCAGTACTGGCGCGACTTGGCGAGGATGTCGTCCTTGTCCTCGTAGGCGAACTGCTCGTAGTCGTGCATGGGGCCGTCCGTGGTCTCGGGAGCGCTGCGTGCGGCTCCGCCCGGTGCATGGTCGCCCTCATCCTCAATCGGTCCAGCACGCTTTGTCAACGGTACAACCAAAGGGAAACCAAATAAGGGAAAAGGCTTGTAATTGGTACACGCTGGTGGGAGGCTCGCCGGTTAGATGTGGTGCCGACCACATCGGATGACCGATATCCCCAAGAGGTGTCCAATGACGTCACACCCGCAAGAAGCCGCCCCGAACAACGAAAACACCAGTGCCGCAAAGGCGCCTGAGGTACAGCGATTGCGTCGAGGCGCAGTCGGCCTGTTCGGCGTCATGTTCATGGCGGTGGCGACAGCCGCCCCCATCACCGCGATGGTCGGCAATGTCCCCATCGCCATCGGGTTCGGAAACGGTGCGTACGCCCCGGCCGGCTACGCCGTGGCCACCATCGTGCTGTCCCTCTTCGCGCTGGGTTATTCGGCGATGGCCAAGCACATTACCGCGACCGGGGCGTTCTACGGGTTCATCTCCCACGGGCTGGGGCGGGTCGTCGGCATGGGGGCAGGTGCGTTGACCACGTTGGCCTATGTCGTCTTCGAGGCGGCCCTGGTCGGCATCTTCAGCTTCTTCGCCAGCTCGTTCTTCGCTGAGCACCTCGGGATGGACATCCCCTGGCTGGCCTTCGCCTTCCTCATGCTCGCGGTCAACGCGGTGCTGACCTACTTCGACATCAACCTCACCGCCAAGGTGCTCGGGGTCTTCCTGATCACCGAGATCATCATGCTCGGACTCATGGGGTTGACGGTGCTCTTCACCGGTGGCGGCCCAGAGGGTTGGTCGCTGGGCTCCCTCAATCCGCTCAACGCCTTCGTCAACCTCGACCAGACCGTGCCGAACCCCTCGGGGAGCGGGACGATGGCAGCAACGGGAGCCGCCGGACTGGGGTTGTTCTTCGCGTTCTGGTCTTGGGTCGGCTTCGAGTCCACGGCCATGTACGGCGAGGAGACGAAGGAGCCGAAGAAGATCATCCCCAAGGCGACGATGCTCTCCGTCATCGGAATCGGCGTCTTCTACGTGATCATCTCCTGGCTGGCGATCGTGGGCACCGGGCCCGAGCAGGCGGTCTCCCTGGCCCAGGACCCGAGCCAGGCCGGCAACATCTTCTTCGGTGTCGTCGACGCACACCTCGGCGGCTGGGCGGTCGTCCTCTTCGAGTTCCTGCTGATGACCGGCTCTTACGCCTGCGGCATGGCCTTCCACAACTCGGCCTCGCGCTACATCTATGCCATCGGGCGGGAGGACCTGGTCCCGGGCTTCGGCCGGACGCTGGGGGCAACGCATCCGGTGCACCGCTCGCCCTACGTCGCCGGCTTCGTGCAGACGGGCATCGCCACCATCATCGTGCTGACGTTCTTCTTCACCGGTCGGGATCCGTACTCCCAGCTGTACACGCTGATGGCGATCCTCGGGACGACGGCGATCCTCATTGTCCAGGCGTTGACGGCCTTCTCGGCGGTCTCGTACTTCCACGTACTGAAGAAGCACCCGGAGACTGCGAACTGGTTCCGCACCCTTGCGGCCCCGCTCGCGGGCGGTCTCGGAATGCTGTATGTGATCTACCTGCTGATGCAGAACGCCAGCTTCGCGGCCGGGGACGCGGCCAGCGACATCATCTTCACGATCTCGCCGTGGCTCGTTCTCCTCGCCGGTGCCGGCGGCATCGGGTTCGCACTGGTGGCGCGGCGCTTCATGCCGGCCCGCTACGACATCATCGGGAGGATGGTGCTCGACGACACCCAGGAGCGTGACGGCTCGGCGGACGAGCCAGACTTCCACGTCAGCGACCCCCTACACGGACGGGATCCCCGCGACGTCTGACGAGGTACTCCGGTCGCTTCCGATCGGCCGGCGAAGGGTGGCGCATGCCCCCTTCGCCGGCCGGGTGCCGCCTCGCGGCTGCCCGTCGTAGGCTCCCGGCATGACCACCCGCGGGCCCCACGTGCTCATCACGGGCGCGCGCCTGCGCGCGGGAGCGGATCCGGTCGACATCCGTGTCCGTGACGGCCGGATCGTCGAGGTCGGCACCGGACTGGCTGGCGACGGCGCCGAGCGCCACGACGCCGGCGGCGCTGTCGCACTCCCCGGGCTCTGGGACGGGCACGTGCACTTCGCCCAGTGGGCCGCGATGTCCCGCCGCGTGGATCTCGCCGACACCGCCGGCCCGGAGGAGGTCACCGCGAGGATCGCGACGCACCTGGCAATGGAGCAGCCGGAACCGGGCGCGGTCGTGCAGGGCTTCGGCTGGCGCGTGGCCGGGTGGGATCGGCTGCCGACCACTGCCGAGCTGGACGCGGTCGTCGGGGACCGCCCCGTCGTCCTGATCTCCGGGGACTGCCACGCCGGCTGGCTGAGCAGCGCCGCCTTCCGCGCACTGGGCTTGCCCGTGCGGGAGGGCCACATCGACGAGGACGACTGGTTCCCCATCTACGCCGGCCTCGCCGACCTGCCCGAGGACCCCCGCGCGGTGCACGCCAGCCTGCAGCGCGCGATGCGCCGAGCGGCGGCGAAGGGGGTCGTCGGCATCGCCGACATGGAGTTCGAGAGCGGGCGAGAGCTGTGGCCGCGGCGCATCGCCGCCGGCTACGACCTGCTGCGGGTGCGGCCGTGCACTTACCCCGCCGGCCTCGAGGCGACGATCGCCGCCGGGGCGCGCACCGGGGACGTCCTCGACGAGGCCGGCCTGGTCACCATGGGCCCGCTCAAGGTCATCTCCGACGGGTCCCTCAACACCCGGACAGCGTGGTGCTGCGAGCCCTTCGTCACCGACGACGTGCTCGGGGACCCCTACGGCAAGCAGAACGTCGACCTCGCCGAGCTCACCGGATTGCTCTCGCGGGCGCGCGCGCACGGACTGACCGGTGCGGTGCACGCCATCGGCGACGCCGCCCTCGTCGACGCGCTGAAGGCCTTCGCCGCCAGTGGTGCCCGTGGCAGCATCGAGCACGCCCAGCTCATCCGGCCCGAGGCGCTGTCGACGATGGCCGACCTGGGCCTCGTCGCGAGCGTGCAGCCGGCCCATCTGCTCGACGACCGCGACTCCACCGAGGCCCTGTGGCCGGACCGGCTGGACCGCTGCTTCGCCCTGCGTTCGATGACGGAGGCGGGGATCCCCCTTCGCCTCGGGTCGGACGCCCCCGTCGCCCCGCTCGACCCGTGGCTGGCGATGGCCGCGGCGGTGCACCGCAGCAGCGATGAGCGTGACCCGTGGGCACCGGAGCAGGCGCTCACTCCCCGCGAGGCGTTGCTCGCCTCGACCGACGGCGTCCGTGCCCTCGAGGTCGGTGGACCGGGGGACCTCGTGCTCGTCGAGGAGGACCCCACCCACGGGGGCGGGGCCGGGACCGCCGAGCAGGCCGATCGCCTGCGTCGGGCGACCGTGCTCGCCACCGTCGTGGGCGGCCGTCTCACCCACTCCGCCTGACGGCGGGCCTCAGCGGAAGTCGGCGACGAGCTCGTCGATCCGCTCGGCCGTGGGCGGGGCCTCGCCGCCGCAGACCGACGCCGAGACCGTCCGGTCCAGGTCGCCGGCGCCCTTGACGGTGAGCATCGTCGCCCCGCCGCCGGTGCAGGATGTCTCCTCGTCCTCGATGCCCTCGAGGTCGTCCGGCAGGTCGGCGACGAAGTCCTCCCACTCCTGCGGGTCCATCGGCTCGGTGCTCGGGCCGTCCTGACCCTGCTCGTGCACGATGCCGTCCGCGGAGAGGGTGAGGGACTCGCCGTTCTCGTACTCCTCCGGGGTGGAGCGTGGCACCCAGGACACCGAGACCTTCACCGTGGCCGGGTCGGGCCCGGCCGACTCGTCATCACCCGGGCTGGTCTCCTGCTCGGCGCCGCAGGCAGCGGTCGCGAGCATGAGGAGCGCCGAGAGCAGGAGGGTGGTCGGGGTCCGCATGCCTGTGAGACGTCGGGGAGTGGCGAATGGTTCCCCCGTCGGTCGTGAGGTGCCTTCGGGGCAAGCGTCACGAAGGGCAGGGAACGGGGGCTTGGGGCCCGACTTGAACCCTGGGCGTGAGCACGTTAGATTGGAACTGTTCCAAAGGACGCATAACTCCAGTTATGAGAGTTCTTCGGACCACACACCCGACATCGAGGAGACAGGTACACACATGTCGCTCATCAACACGCAGGTCCAGCCCTTCGAAACCACCGGCTATGTCGATGGTGAGTTCAAGGACTTCTCCGACAAGGACATCGCCGGCAAGTGGGCGATCTTCTTCTTCTACCCGGCGGACTTCACCTTCGTCTGCCCGACCGAGCTGGAGGACCTGGCCGCGGAGTACGACGGCACGCTCAAGGACCTGGGCGTCGAGGTCTTCTCCGTCTCGACCGACACCCACTTCACGCACAAGGCGTGGCACGAGACCTCCGACGCCGTCGGCAAGGTGACCTACCCGATGCTCGGCGACCCGACCGCCCAGATCGCGCGCAACTTCGAGATCCTGCGCGAGGACGAGGGGCTGGCCAACCGCGCCACCTTCCTCATCGACCCGGACGGCGTCATCCAGTTCGCCGAGGTCACCGCCGAGGGCATCGGCCGCAACGCCAAGGAGCTGGTGCGCAAGGTCAAGGCCGCCCAGTACGTCCGCAAGAACCCGGGCGAGGTCTGCCCCGCCAAGTGGGAAGAGGGCGAGGACACCCTGGCCCCGAGCCTGGACCTCGTCGGCAAGATCTGATCGAGCCGCATCACCTCGGGTGAGGGGCGGCACCGAGCCGCCCCTCACCCTTCCCCCGCCACCCCCCTTCGCCCGA
>NZ_BCSR01000068.1 GCF_001570965.1 Janibacter corallicola NBRC 107790
CCCGCCGTAGTCGATGAAGTCGACGACGTGGCCCCGGAGCGGCCCGGGGTCGCGGGCGAAGCGGTCGACGAGGTTGCCCACCGAGCCGCCGAGCAGCAGACCGAACGCGACCGCCCAGGGCCGCGACCCCAGCCGGCGCAGCATGAAGGCGATGACCACCGTCACGACGAGCGAGACCGCGGTCATCACCGAGGTCAACGAGGACCCGATGGAGAACGCGGCCCCGGCGTTGAAGAGCAGTCGCAGCTGCAGCCACTCACCGAGGACCGGCACCACCCGACCACCGTCCAGGACGTGCAGGGCCCACACCTTGCTGCCCTGGTCCGCCACGAGCGCGGCCAGCGCGACGAAGAGACACAGCCGGAGCGCCCCCGATCGGGTTGGCCCGCTCAGCGTCGTTCCTGCTTGCTCTTGCACGCCAGGCACAGGGTGGCCCGGGGGTAGGCCTGCAGCCGCGCCTTGCCGATCGGCTCGCCGCAGGACTCGCACCGGCCGTAGCTGCCGTCCTCGAGGCGCTCGAGGGCGTGCACGTTCTGCTGCAGGCCGACCCGGGTGCTGGCCGCGAGGCTGAGCTCGTGCTCGCGCTCGAAGGACTTCGACCCGGCGTCCGCCGGGTCGTCCCCCGCGCCGTCGATCGGCTCCTTGAGGAACTCCGAGAGGTCGGTCTCCCCGGAGCTCACCTCCTCGGAGAGGCGCCGGATCTCCCCTTCGAGCTCGTCGCGGATCTCCTTCAGCTCCGCCGCGGTCCACGGCGACTCGTCCTCCCGGACGACGAGCTGGGCGGACTTCTTCGTCGAGTCCTTCTTCGCCGCCGACGCCGCGGTTGCCTTCTTCGCCGCCATGTCCGTCCTCTGCTCGAGTGTGTTCATATCCCCCCGGTCACTGTCGGAGGTGTCCGAAGGGTACGACGAATCCTCCCGGGGAACACCTTCGGGGGTCGGCTGACTTCTTCCGGCCCCCCGGGGAGCACGCGCGGCGGCGCCCCTCGGTGAGGGGAACGCCGCCGCCACGTGCTGCTGGAGGCTGTCAGGCGTTACCACCCGGCTGGGCCGGCTTGCTGCCCGTCGCCGCGGTCGCGTCCTTGCTGCCGGCGTCCTTGCTGCCGGCGTCGCTCGGCGCCATGGAGGGGGTCTCGTCGAGCTCCTTGAGCTTGGTGCTCATGAACTCCTTGAGCTTGCTGCGGTACTCCTTCTCCTGGCCGCTCAGTCGCTGGATCCGGCTCTCGATGTCGGTGCGCTTCGCGCCGAGGTCGTCGAGGATCTTCTTGCGCTGGGCCTCGGCGTCGCTGACCATCTTCGAGCTCTTGGCCTCGGCGTCGGAGATCAGCTTGTCACGCTTGCTCTGGCCGGTCTTGATGAACTCGTCGTGCTTGCTCTGGGCCTCGGCGAGCATCGAGTCACGCTGGGACTTGCCCTCGGCGACGTGCTCGTCGTGCAGTCGCTGGGCCAGGGCGATCAGGCCCGTGGCACCGGCGCCACCACCCGCGGCGGCAGCGGCCATCGTGCCCGCGTCGCCCTCGCCCTCGCCCTCGCCGTCGCCGGCGTGGCCCACGGCCGCGGTGTCCTGGGCGGCCTTGGCATCCGCCTCCGCCTTCTCGGCGGCGGCGTTGGCGGCCTCGATGCGCTCCTTGGACTTGGCCTCGGCCTCCTCGGCCCGGGCGTTGAGATCGGCGATCCGCTTCTCCGCGTCCTGCTCCGCCTTGCCCTTGCCGAGCCCCTTCTTGCCCTTGCCCGACTCGAGCTCGGCGACCTTCTTCTCGGCCTCCTCGCGGGCGGCGGTCTCCTTCTCCAGCCGGGACTTCAGCTCGGCGACCTCGGCGGAGGAACCCTCGGAGCTCTCGGAGTCCCCGGCGGCCGCAGCCCCGGTGGCCTCGCCGCCGCCCTCGGAGTCCTTGATCATGCGCCGCATCTCGGCGACGACGTCGTCGAGGAAGTCGTCGACCTCGCGCTCGTCGTAGCCACGACGGAACTGGGTCTGGGTGAAGGTCTTGTTGAGGACGTCCTCCGGGGTGAGCGCCATGCTTCCTCCTGGGATGTTGGCGGATGGTCGGGCGGCGCCGACGGTGGCGCGCTCTCTCACCAGATTAAACGATCGCCCGCAGGATCGAGACAGCGATGATCAGCACGAGGAAGGCCAGGTCGATGGCCACGCCGCCGATCCGCAGCGGCGGGAGCACCTTGCGGATGGCACGCAGCGGCGGGTCGGTGAGGGTGTAGATGGCCTCCGCGACGACGAGGATGACTCCGGTGGGGCGCCAGTCCCGTGCGAAGACCTGGATCCACTCGAAGATCAGCCGCCCGATGAGAATGAAGAGGTAGATGCTCAGCAGCAGGTCGAGCACCTGACGGACGATCAGCATGGGGGCAGCGTAGGCGCTGGGCCTCCGGGGAGGCTGAGCGGGCTCAGCTCTGGTTGAACAGCGCCCGGCGCTGGTTCTCCTCGGCGGACTCGGCCTCCACCTCGATGTGCTCCGGGGAGAGCAGGAAGACCTTGTTCGTCACGCGCTCGATGGACCCGTGCAGGCCGAAGACGAGCCCAGCGGCGAAGTCCACGAGACGCTTGGCGTCCTGGTCGTCCATGTCCCCGAGGTTCATGATCACCGGGATGTTGTCACGGAAGCTCTCACCGATGGCCCGGGCATCGTTGTAGGTGCTCGGGTGGATCGTCGTGATGCGGTTCATCCCCGTGACCTCCACCTCACGCACGGCCGGACCGGTCGAGACGCGGCGCAGCGGGGTGACCTCGGCACCACTGTGACGGCTCTCCCCATCGGCATGGCCGAGCTCGTAGTCATCGACGTACTGCTCGTCGTAGTCGTCGTAGCGCCTGTCGTCCTCGGCGAGGCCGAGATAGACCATCGCGGTCCGCAGTGCCGTCATGTGCATGCCCTTCAATCGAGTCCGGTTCCTCGTCAGGCACCGAAGTTACCGGCGATCGGGACGAGTTCCGAGGATTGCCGTCCCGACACGCAGGTGTGTCGCGCCGTGGCGCACCGCGGACTCGAGGTCAGCGCTCATGCCCGCGGAGATCCACGTCGCCTCGGGGTGGGCCTCGCGCAGCTCGTGGGAGATCCGCTCGAGGCGGGCGAAGGCTGGGTCCGGGTCGGCCCCCAGGGGCGCGACGGCCATGATCCCGCCGAGACGAAGGGGGCTGCCCGCCACGGCGTCGGCGAGAGCCGGAAGGTCCTGCGGGGACGCTCCCCCGCGCTGCCCGTGGCCCCCCTCCTCGAGGTCGACCTGGAGCAGCACGGTCAGCTCCCGCCCGCTGCGCTCCGCGCCGCGGGCCAGGCCGCCGACGAGCTTGGTCCGGTCCACCGAGTGGACGACGTCGGCCCAGCGGGCGACGGCGCCGGCCTTCTTGGACTGCAGCTGGCCGATGAAGTGGGTGCGCACCCCGGGCGGGGTGCCACCGTCGGCGAGCTTCGCGGAGGCCTCCTGCTCCCGGTTCTCCCCGATGTCGCGCACGCCGATGTCGGCGAGCAGGTCCAGGTCGCTGCGGGGGAAGAACTTCGTGACCACGATGAGCTCGACCTCCTCGCGCGGGCGGTCGGCGGCGGCGCAGGCGGCGTCGATCCGCTCCTGCACGGCGGTCAGGTTCGCCTCCAGCTCGGCGCGGCGCTCGGCGCTCATCGGCGCACCACGACCCCGGCGAAGCGCCCGGTGGTCCCGTCCCGGCGGTGGGAGTAGAGCGCCTCGTCCTCCCGGGCGCACCCGGGGACCCACTCCACGGGCACCCCGGCGCGGTCGAGCTGGTCGACGACCCCCGCGGCGACGTCGATGGCAGGCGTGCCGGACCACGTGATGGCCGAGGACACAGGCGAGACCCGCGCGGCAGTGGCCCGCATCTCCTCGGGCACCTCGTAGCAGCGGCCGCAGACCGAGGGGCCGACCGTCGCCCGCAGCCGGTGCCCGCCGAGGTCGCGCATCGCGGCGACGAGCTCGGAGACGACGCCGCCGACCATGCCGGGCCGACCGGCGTGGGCCACCCCGACCAGGGGGCCCTCCTCGTCGTGGACGAGGACGGGGGTGCAGTCGGCCACGAGGACTCCGAGGGCGACGCCGGGCAGGTCCGTGACGAGCGCATCTGCCGTGGCCACGCCGCCGGTCCCGCTCCGCGGCCCGTGGAGCAGCTCGTGGGTCACGTGCACGACGTCGGTGCCGTGCACCTGGTCGGCGAAGACCAGCGGCCCGCCGAGCTCACGCTCGACGAGCCGTCGGTTGTGGGTCACGGACTCGGCCTCGTCGCCGACGTGAGCGCCGAGGTTGAGTCCGGCGAAGGGAGCGGAGCTGCCGCCACCGCGCCGGTCGGTGAAGGCACGCACCAGCCCCTGGGTCTCGCAGCGCCAGGCGAACACGTCAGTGACGCCCCGCCCGGATCACTTGAGGAAGTCCGGGACGTCCAGGTCATCGCCCTCGTCGAAGGTCACCTGGCGCGGCGGACGCTCCGGCTGGCCGGAACGGGGCTGCTGCGGCTGCTGCTGCTCGGCCCCGCCCTCCTGCTGGGCCGGTGCCTGCTGCTGCGCGGGGGCGGCCGGCTCGGGCTCCTGCGGCTGCGCGGGGGCCGCCGACGTGGCCGGGGCGTTCTGCTGCGCCGGCGCGGCCTGCTGGGCCGGGGCCTGCTGCTGTGCGGGAGCAGCCTGCTGGACCGGGGCCTGGGCCGGAGCCTGCTGCTGCGCGGGAGCGGCCTGCTGGCCACCTGCCTGGCCGCCACCGCCGGCGTGCACCTGGCCGAGCGCACGCTCGTCCTTGCGCGCCTGCGGGCTGCCCCCGTCGAAGCCGGCCGCGATGACGGTGACGCGCACCTCGTCGCCGAGGGCGTCGTCGATGACGGTTCCGAAGATGACGTTGGCCTCGGGGTGCGCGGCCTCCTGGACGAGGCGGGCGGCCTCGTTGATCTCGAAGAGACCGAGGTCGCTGCCACCCTGGACCGAGAGGAGCACGCCGTGCGCACCGTCGATGCTCGCCTCGAGCAGCGGCGAGGAGATCGCCAGCTCGGAGGCCTGCACCGCGCGGTCCTCGCCCCGGGCGGAGCCGATCCCCATGAGGGCGGAGCCGGCCCCCTGCATGACCGACTTGACGTCGGCGAAGTCGAGGTTGATCAGACCGGGCGTCGTGATCAGGTCGGTGATGCCCTGGACACCCGAGAGCAGGACCTGGTCGGCGCTGCGGAAGGCGTCGAGCATGCTCACCGCGCGGTCGCTGATCGAGAGCAGCCGGTCGTTCGGGATGACGATGAGGGTGTCGACCTCGTCGCGCAGGGTGAGGATGCCGGACTCGGCCTGGTTCGCCCGGCGACGCCCCTCGAAGGTGAAGGGGCGGGTGACCACACCGACGGTCAGCGCACCGAGGGACTTCGCGATCTTCGCGACGACCGGCGCACCACCGGTGCCGGTGCCGCCACCCTCGCCGGCGGTCACGAAGACCATGTCGGCCCCCTTGAGGACCTCCTCGATCTCCTCGGCGTGGTCCTCGGCGGCCTTCTTGCCGACCTCCGGGTCGGCACCCGCGCCGAGGCCGCGCGTGAGGTCACGGCCGACGTCGAGCTTGACGTCAGCATCGGACATGAGCAGCGCCTGGGCATCGGTGTTGATGGCGATGAACTCCACGCCCTTCAGACCGACCTCGATCATGCGGTTGATGGCGTTCACGCCACCACCGCCGATGCCGACGACCTTGATAACGGCCAGATAGTTCTGGGCTGATGCCACGGTGGGACTCCTGTTTGCTGCTGCTCGGTGGTGGACCTGCCCCTAAATGTCTACTTAAGGGTTATATTCAGGCCTTGCGCGGTGTGCACGGGAGGTTATGCCGTCGCGGGCCACCGGGGCAACTGGGGTGCCCGCGTGTCTCGTCACTCGTCCTTGGTGACCGGCGCCTCGGGCGCCGAGACGTCGATGACGGCAGGTCCCTTCTTCCGCAGGATCGAGATCACCTCGACCTTGAGGTCGGCGCGCTCGCCCTCCCCCCAGACGATCCGGGTCCCGTCCAGCTCGAAGGTGATCTGGTCGGCCGGGTTCACGGTGATGTCCTCGATCTGCTTCCGGTCCCGCTCGGGGAACGCCTGCACCATGCCCTGGGCGGCCCGCACCCCGTGCTTCGAGACGTGCGCACCGCTCTGCGGGGTGACGGTCGGCAGCCCCTTCGGCGGCGAGTCGACCTCCCTGAAGGCGACCCCGCCGAGATCCAGCAGGCGGTAGCCGCCCCCCTCCTTGCGGACCGCCAGCACCGGAACCCTCGACGTCACGTTCACCTTTAGTGTTCCGGTCAGCGAGCGGTCGATCTCGGCAGACTTCACCCCGACGACCTCGGAGGTGATGTGGCCGGCCACGCTCTGCCTGTCCACGCGCACGAGCGGCGTCCCGATCTCCTCGGCGGCGACCTCACGGACAGCGGCCTCGTCGCGCTCGTCGGCGCCGGCCACGCTCACGTCGCGCACGACCAGCAGGTTCGAGAAGGCCACGGCCCACACCACGGCCACGACGAGGACGAGGAACAGCAGCCCGATGAGGCCGCGCTTCAGGCGGCGCCGTCGCTCCATGACCGCCCGGTCGCGAAACGCTCCTGCGCCGGTCGGTCGCGTCCCGCGGGGCGCACTCACCCGGCTCATGCGCGACCCCGCTCCCCGTTGCGCAGCGCAGCCAGGATGCGCGGTGCCAGCTGGGTGACGTCCCCGGCACCGACGGTGAGGACCAGGTCCCCCGGCCGGGCCTGCGCGGCGACGTGGGTGACGGCGGCCGGTGCGTCACGGACCTGCACGCTCGTGCCCGCGGCGGCCAGCGGCGTGGCGATGAGCTCCGGGCCGACGCCGGGGATCGGGTCCTCCCTGGCGCCGTAGATCTCGAGCAGGGTCACCTCGTCGGCGGGTTCGAGGCCGCGGGCGAAGCCCTCCGCGAAGTCGCGGGTGCGCGAGTACAGGTGCGGCTGGAAGATCACGTGCAGCCTGCCCCGGCCGGTGATCTCCCGGGCGGCGCGGATGACGGCCTCGACCTTGCCGGGGTTGTGGGCGTAGTCGTCGACGACGGTCACGCCGGCCACGGTGCCGCGGGTCTCGAAGCGGCGCCGGGTCCCGGTGTAGGCGGCCAGGCCCTCGAGGACGGCGCGCGGGTCGACGCCGAGGCCCTCCGTCGCGGCGAGCAGCGCGGCCGTGGCGTTGAGCAGGTTGTGCCGTCCCGGTACCCGGATCGTGAGCCGCTCGGTGCCGCCCGCCGAGGCCACGTCGGCGGCGGCATCGGTGCCGTCCAGCTCGGGCTCACCGAGCCGCACGTCGGCACCGGGACCGAAGCCGTAGGTGAGCACCCGGGTGCCGTCGGCCCGCACCTGCTCGGCGAGCCGGCGGGAGCCCTCGTCGTCGGCGCAGGCGACGAGCAGGCCCGGCTCCCCCTTCGCGCCGGCCGTGATCGTCCCGGCGAACTCGCGGTAGGCGGCCTGCACGGTGGCGAAGTCGCCGTAGAAGTCCAGGTGGTCCGGCTGCACGTTGGTCACGATCGCCACGTGCGGCGCGTAGGCCAGGAAGGTCCCGTCGGACTCGTCCGCCTCCGCGACGAAGGCGGATCCGTCGCCGAGGGCGGCGTTGACGCCACGGGCGGCCAGCTCCCCGCCGAGTGCGAAGGAGGGCCGCTCCCCCGCCTCGAGGAGGGCGACGGTGAGCATCGAGGAGGTCGTCGTCTTGCCGTTGGCGCCGGCGATCGCCACCCGCGTCTGCCCGCCCATGGCCGCGGCCAGGGCCTGGCTGCGGTGGAGCACCCGCAGCCCGCGCTCCCGGGCGGCGGCCAGCTCAGGATTGTCCTCCCGGATGGCGGAGGAGACGACGACGGTGTCGACGCCCTCGAGGTGGTCGGGGTCGTGCCCCACCCACACCCGGGCGCCGAGCTCCTCCAGCCGGCGCAGCAGCGGGGAGTCCTTCTGGTCACTCCCCTGCACGCTCACCCCGGCATCCAGGAGCAGCCGGACGATGGCCGACATCCCGGCCCCGCCCGCGGCGAGCACGTGCACGACCCCGAGGTCCGCGATCGGGACCCGCGGCGCGAGCACGTCGAAGCGTTCGTTGCGTGGCACGACCGGCTCAGCCACGCCGGCCCCCGTTCCGCCAGGCGTCCTCGACCATGTCGGCCAGCGACTCGTCGGCCTCGCGGTGGCCGGCACCGGCGGCGGCCCGGGCCATCTGCGCGAGGCGCTCGGGGTCGTGCATGAGCGGGACGACGTCGCCGGCGATCCAGGCCGGGTCCACGTCGGCGTCGGGTACGAGGACCCCGCCGCCGGCGGCGACGACGTCGGCCGCGTTGAGGCGCTGCTCACCGTTGCCGATGGGCAGCGGGACGTAGACCCCGGGCAGGCCGACGGCGGTCAGCTCGCACACCGTGTTGGCGCCGGCCCGGCAGACGACGGTGTCGGCCGCCGCGTAGGCCAGGTCCATCCGGTCCACGTAGGGCATGACGACGTAGGGCACCGACTCGTCCCCGCCGGTGGCGACGAACTCCTTGCCCGCCCCGGTCGCGTGCAGCACCTGCACGCCGGCGTCCCGCAGCGTGGCGACGCTCGCGGAGAAGGCGTCGTTGAGGCGCTTGGCCCCGAGCGACCCGCCGGTGACGAGGAGGACCGGCAGG
>NZ_BCSR01000069.1 GCF_001570965.1 Janibacter corallicola NBRC 107790
CCGGCGGGGTTGCGGCAGCTCCGGTCGCCCGCCGTAGTGGTTCCAGTAGTCGACGAAGGCGTTCTCCAGCTCGACGACCATGTCCCCGGAGAAGCGGGCGTGGGTGTCACGCCACTTGTTCGCGTAGTCCTGGCCGACGTTGTACCCGCCGACGTAGGCGGCCCGCTCGTCGACGACGAGCAGCTTTCGGTGGTTGCGGCCCCAGTGGCTGGGCAGGAAGAAGGCCGCCCCGCCGGTGAAGAGCGGGTGGCGCTTGATGTGGATGCCCTCCGGCAGCGAGCGGTAGAAGGAGTTCGGCACCACGAGGTTGGCGAACTCGTCGAAGACGATGTAGACCTCCACGCCCCGACGGTGCGCAGCGGCGAGGGCGTCCCGGAAGCGCTCGCCGACCGCGTCCGCCTTCCAGATGTAGCTCTCGAAGAAGATCCGTTCCTTCGCCGCGGCGATGTCCTCGAGCATGTCCTCGAAGAGGTGCTCGCCGTAGGTGTAGACCCGCACCTCACCCCCGCTCACGGGGATCGGGTCGCCCGAGCGGTAGGGGAACTCCCGATCGGGCCGGTCCCGACGACGCACCGAGTCGAAGACGAGCAGGCCTGCGGCAGTGGCGACTTGGGTCCCGAGCACCGCCAAGCCCGCCCGGCGGAGCGTCGTGTGGATCGCTTGGCGTCGGCGACGTCTGCGAGAGGGACGAAAGGGCATGACGTCACCCTAGATGGAGTGTCCGAAGGGGGCGCGCCTGCACGACCCGCCGAGGAGTGCCTTGACGTGGGCCACCTCGTCGTCCATCCTCATTGCGTCGATTCATCCGGCTCGCTGGCCCTCGGGAGGGTTCCGGCCGCGACCACCGTCGAACCGCTGGTTCGACCGGGGTGGACAGTCCTGTGCATGTGCGTCTAGACTGTCGCTTTGCGCTGCCCTTCTCCTGTGGCGGCCTGGTCGGATCGCACAACGCTCCTCGGTGCGGAGGTGTGTTTCGGTGCCGGTGCTGGGTTCCCGTCGGGACAGGAGTGGCGCCGCCCGACCCTCAAGGCCCGTGGAAGGATCCATCCTTGGCTGCCTCGCGCACCGCTTCCCCGATGTCCACCGCACTGACGGCCAGTGGCCGTCTGTCCTTCACCAAGATCCGTGAGCCGCTCGAGGTCCCCGACCTCCTCGCGCTGCAGACCGACAGCTTCGACTGGCTCCTCGGCAACGAGAAGTGGCAGGAGCGTGTCGCCGACGCACTCGACTCCGGACGTCGTAACGTGCCGGAGCTCTCCGGCCTGGAGGAGATCTTCGAGGAGATCTCCCCGATCGAGGACTTCTCCGGCTCGATGAGCCTCTCCTTCCGGGAGAGCCGTTTCGAGGAGCCGAAGTACTCCGTCGACGAGTGCATCGAGCGCGACCAGACCTACGCCGCACCCCTCTTCGTCACCGCCGAGTTCATGAACGCCGACACCGGCGAGATCAAGAGCCAGACGGTCTTCATGGGTGACTTCCCGCTCATGACCCCCCGCGGCACCTTCATCATCAACGGCACCGAGCGGGTCGTCGTCAGCCAGCTGGTGCGCAGCCCCGGCGTGTACTTCGAGCGCACCCCGGACAAGACCTCGGACAAGGAGATCTTCTCCGCCAAGGTCATCCCGAGCCGCGGCGCCTGGCTGGAGTTCGAGGTCGACAAGCGCGACACCGTCGGCGTGCGCATCGACCGCAAGCGCAAGCAGCCCGTGACGCTCCTGCTCAAGGCCCTCGGCATGACCTCCGCCGAGATCCTCGAGGAATTCGGTGACTACGAGTCGATGCGGGCCACCCTCGAGAAGGACACCGTCGAGGACCAGGACGCCGCGCTGCTGGACATCTACCGCAAGCTGCGTCCGGGCGAGCCGCCGACCCGTGAGGCCGCGCAGAACCTGCTCGACAACCTCTACTTCAACCCCAAGCGCTACGACCTGGCCAAGGTCGGTCGCTACAAGATGGACCGCAAGCTGGGCCTGGACACCGAGCTCTCGGAGTCCGTCCTCTCCCTCGAGGACGTCGTCGCGACGCTGAAGTACCTCGTCGCGCTGCACGCCGACGAGGCCACCCTCCCGGGCGTGCGCAACGGTGAGGCGGTGCAGGTGCCCGTCGACACCGACGACATCGACCACTTCGGCAACCGCCGCGTCCGCAGCGTCGGCGAGCTGATCCAGAACCAGATCCGCACCGGCCTCTCCCGGATGGAGCGCGTCGTGCGCGAGCGCATGACCACCCAGGACGTCGAGGCGATCACCCCGCAGACCCTGATCAACATCCGCCCCGTGGTGGCCTCGATCAAGGAGTTCTTCGGGACCTCCCAGCTCTCCCAGTTCATGGACCAGAACAACCCGCTCGCGGGCCTGACGCACAAGCGTCGCCTCAACGCGCTCGGCCCGGGTGGTATCTCCCGTGACCGCGCCCAGATGGAGGTCCGTGACGTCCACGTCTCGCACTACGGGCGCATGTGCCCGATCGAGACCCCCGAGGGCCCGAACATCGGTCTCATCGGCTCGCTGGCCAGCTACGGGCGGATCAACGCCTTCGGCTTCATCGAGACCCCCTACCGTCGGGTCGTCGACGGTCGGGTCACCGATGACATCGACTACGTCTCCGCGGACGAGGAGGACCACTACGTCGTCGCCCAGGCGAACGCGCCGCTGAACGACGACGGGACCTTCCGAGAGGAGCGGGTCCTGGCCCGGACCAAGGGCGGCGAGGTCGACCAGATCCCGGCCGAGGACGTCGACTACATGGACGTCTCGCCCCAGCAGATGGTCTCCGCCGCGACCGCGATGATCCCCTTCCTCGAGCACGACGACGCCAACCGCGCCCTCATGGGCGCGAACATGCAGCGTCAGGGCGTGCCGCTGGTCCGCTCCGAGGCCCCGTACGTCGGGACGGGCATGGAGCACCGCGCGGCGCTGGACTCCGGCGACGTCGTCCGGGCCGAGAAGGCCGGCGTCGTCACGGAGGTCTCCGCGGACCTGGTCACCGTCGCCAACGACGAGGGTGGCAGCCAGACCTACAAGATGATGAAGTTCACCCGGTCCAACCAGGGCAACAGCTACAACCAGCGCGTGATGGTCTCCGAGGGGGACCACCTCGAGGCCGGTCAGCTGATCGCCGACGGGCCGGCGACCGACGGCGGGGAGATGGCCCTGGGCCGCAACCTGCTCGTCGCCTTCATGCCGTGGGAGGGCTACAACTACGAGGACGCGATCATCCTCAGCCAGCGGCTGGTCCAGGACGACGTCCTCTCCTCGATCCACATCGAGGAGCACGAGGTCGACGCCCGCGACACCAAGCTCGGCCCGGAGGAGATCACCCGGGACATCCCGAACGTCTCCGAGGACGTCCTCGCCGACCTCGACGAGCGCGGCATCATCCGCATCGGTGCCGAGGTCCGCGACGGCGACCTGCTCGTCGGCAAGGTGACCCCGAAGGGGGAGACCGAGCTGACCCCGGAGGAGCGGCTGCTGCGCGCGATCTTCGGCGAGAAGGCGCGGGAGGTTCGCGACACCTCCATGAAGGTCCCGCACGGCGAGACCGGCACGGTCATCGGCGTCAAGGTCTTCGACAAGGACGAGGGCGACGAGCTGCCCCCGGGCGTGAACCAGCTCGTGCGGGTCTACGTCGCCAACAAGCGCAAGATCACCGACGGTGACAAGCTCGCCGGCCGCCACGGCAACAAGGGCGTCATCTCCAAGATCCTCCCGGTCGAGGACATGCCCTTCCTCGAGGACGGCACCCCGGTCGACGTCGTGCTCAACCCGCTCGGTGTCCCCGGCCGGATGAACATCGGCCAGATCCTCGAGCTGCACCTGGGTTGGGCTGCCAGCCGCGGGTGGAAGATCGAGGGCGACCCCGACTGGGCCGCGATGATCCCGCAGGACGCCCGCGAGGCCCCGGCCGACACCCGCGTGGCCAGCCCGGTCTTCGACGGTGCCGAGGAGGAGGAGATCACCGGTCTGCTCGACTCGACCCTGCCGACGCGTGACGGCCAGCGCCTGATCGACGGCTCCGGCAAGGCCAGCCTCTTCGACGGCCGCACCGGGGACCCCTACCCGGACCCGGTCTCGGTCGGCTACATGTACATCCTCAAGCTGCACCACCTCGTGGACGACAAGATCCACGCGCGCAGCACGGGGCCGTACTCGATGATCACCCAGCAGCCGCTGGGTGGTAAGGCCCAGTTCGGTGGTCAGCGCTTCGGCGAGATGGAGGTCTGGGCCCTGGAGGCCTACGGCGCCTCCTACGCGCTGCAGGAGCTGCTGACGATCAAGTCCGACGACGTGACCGGTCGCGTCAAGGTCTACGAGGCCATCGTCAAGGGCGACAACATCCCGGAGCCGGGCATCCCCGAGTCCTTCAAGGTGCTCATCAAGGAGATGCAGTCCCTCTGCCTGAACGTGGAGGTGCTCAACTCCGAGGGGGGCACGATCGAGATGCGCGACAGCGAGGACGAGGTCTTCCGCGCCGCGGAGGAGCTCGGCATCGACCTGTCCCGTCGCGAGCCCAGCTCGGTCGAGGAGGTCTAGTCGTCGCGGGGTCACCCGCCCCGGCGGGTGACCCCCATCCCCGGCCCCCTCGACACGCCCGCACACCCTCCCTTCGCGGAGGCGACGGGCCACAGAACTTATCGAGTCACCCTCGAGAACGAGAGAAGGAAGCACACCGTGCTGGACGTCAACTTCTTCGACGAGTTGCGCATCGGCCTGGCCACCGCGGACGGGATCCGCAACTGGAGCCACGGCGAGGTCAAGAAGCCCGAAACCATCAACTACCGCACCCTGAAGCCGGAGAAGGAGGGCCTCTTCTGCGAGCGCATCTTCGGCCCCACCCGGGACTGGGAGTGCTCCTGCGGCAAGTACAAGCGCGTCCGCTTCAAGGGCATCATCTGCGAGCGCTGCGGCGTCGAGGTCACCCGCGCCGGCGTGCGGCGTGAGCGGATGGGCCACATCGAGCTCGCCGCGCCCGTGACCCACATCTGGTACTTCAAGGGCGTGCCCAGCCGGTTGGGTTACCTGCTGGACCTGGCCCCGAAGGACCTGGAGAAGGTCATCTACTTCGCGGCCTACATGATCACCAGCGTCGACGAGGACCAGCGGCACACCGACCTGCCCTCCCTCGAGGCCCAGATCGAGGCCGAGAAGAAGGAGCTGGAGAACCGTCGCGACGCCGACGTCGAGACCCGCGCCCAGAAGCTCGAGAAGGACGTCGCCGAGCTCGAGGAGGAGGGCGCGAAGTCCGACGCCAAGCGCAAGGTGCGTGACTCCGCCGAGCGCGAGATGAACCAGATCCGCAAGCGCGCCGACCAGCAGGTCGAGCGGCTGGACCAGGTCTGGGACCGCTTCAAGAACCTCAAGGTCCAGGACCTCGAGGGCGACGAGTCGCTCTACCGCGAGATGCGCACGCGCTTCGGCCTCTACTTCGAGGGCGGCATGGGCGCGGCCGCGATCCAGAAGCGGCTGGAGACCTTCGACCTCGACGCCGAGGCCGAGAAGCTGCGCGAGGTCATCGCGACCGGCAAGGGCCAGAAGAAGACCCGTGCCCTCAAGCGCCTCAAGGTCGTCACCGCCTTCCTGTCCACGGACAACCAGCCCGCGGGCATGGTGCTCGACGCGATCCCGGTGATCCCGCCGGACCTGCGCCCGATGGTCCAGCTCGACGGTGGCCGCTTCGCCACCTCCGACCTGAACGACCTGTACCGCCGCGTCATCAACCGCAACAACCGCCTCAAGCGGCTGCTCGACCTCGGGGCCCCCGAGATCATCGTCAACAACGAGAAGCGGATGCTGCAGGAGGCCGTCGACAACCTCTTCGACAACGGCCGTCGTGGCCGCGCGGTCACCGGCCCGGGCAACCGGCCGCTGAAGTCGCTCTCCGACATGCTCAAGGGCAAGCAGGGGCGCTTCCGCCAGAACCTGCTCGGCAAGCGCGTCGACTACTCCGGTCGTAGCGTCATCGTCGTCGGGCCGCAGCTGCGGCTGCACCAGTGCGGTCTGCCCAAGGCCATGGCCCTGGAGCTCTTCAAGCCCTTCGTGATGAAGCGCCTCGTCGACCTGGACCACGCCCAGAACGTGAAGTCGGCCAAGCGGATGGTCGAGCGGCAGCGTCCGGTCGTGTGGGACGTCCTCGAGGAGGTCATCACCGAGCACCCGGTCATGCTCAACCGTGCGCCCACGCTGCACCGTCTGGGCATCCAGGCCTTCGAGCCGCAGCTGGTCGAGGGCAAGGCCATCCAGATCCACCCGCTCGTGTGCACCGCGTTCAACGCGGACTTCGACGGTGACCAGATGGCGGTCCACCTGCCGCTGGGTGCCGAGGCCCAGGCCGAGGCCCGGATCCTCATGCTCAGCAGCAACAACATCCTCAAGCCGGCAGACGGCCGCCCGGTGACCATGCCGACCCAGGACATGATCATCGGCCTGTTCCACCTCACCTCCGAGGTGTCCTCGCAGGAGGAGGAGCTGCGCTCCTTCGCCACGCCCGCCGAGGCGCGGATGGCGCTGGACGCCGGTGAGATCACGATCGGGACCCCGGTCCGGATCCGCCTCACCGACACCGTCCCGACGGCCGGCGCCGAGCTGCCCGAGGGGGCCGAGCCGGACGAGAACGGTCTGCTCTCCAGTTGGACCACCGAGACCACACTGGGTCGGGTGCTCTTCAACGACGCGCTGCCGGAGGACTACCCCTTCGTCAACGAGCCGGTGGACAAGAAGCGCCTCTCGGGGATCGTCAACGACCTCGCCGAGCGTTACACCAAGGTCCAGGTCGCGGCCTCGCTCGACGCCCTCAAGGAGGCCGGTTACCACTGGGCCACCCGCTCGGGCACGACCGTCGCGGTCTCCGACGTGGTGACCCCGCCGCGCAAGGCGGAGATCCTCGGCAGCTACGAGGAGAAGGCGACCAAGGTCCAGAAGCAGTACGAGCGCGGTCTGATCACCGACGACGAGCGTCGTCAGGAGCAGATCGAGATCTGGACCCAGGCGACCAACGAGGTCGCCACGGAGATGCAGGAGAACTTCCCGAAGGACAACCCGATCTTCCGGATGGTCTCCTCCGGCGCCCGAGGCAACTGGTTCCAGCTGCGTCAGATCGCCGGTATGCGAGGCCTCATGGCCAACCCGCAGGGTGAGATCATCCCGCGACCGATCCGCACGAACTTCCGTGAGGGCCTCTCGGTCGTCGAGTTCTTCATCTCCACGCACGGTGCCCGCAAGGGTCTGGCCGACACCGCCCTGCGGACCGCGGACTCTGGTTACCTGACCCGTCGTCTCGTCGACGTCTCCCAGGACGTCATCGTCCGCGAGGACGACTGCGGGACCGAGCGCGGACTGTCCATGGCGATCGCCCAGCGCGACGACCTCACCGGTACCCGCCGCCTCCACGACGACGTCGAGTTCACCGCGTACGCGCGCACCCTCGCCGCTGACGTGGAGCACGACGGCTCGGTGCTGGCCGAGGCCGGCGCGGACCTCGGTGACGTCGCGATCCAGCGGCTGTACGAGGCCGGTGTCGACGAGGTCAAGGTGCGCTCGGTGCTCACCTGCGAGTCCAAGGTCGGCACCTGCGCCAAGTGCTACGGCCGCAGCCTCGCGACCGGTCAGCTGGTCGACATCGGCGAGGCCGTCGGCATCGTCGCCGCGCAGTCGATCGGTGAGCCCGGCACCCAGCTGACGATGCGCACCTTCCACACCGGTGGTGTGGCCGGTGACGACATCACCCAGGGTCTGCCGCGCGTCGTCGAGCTCTTCGAGGCCCGCACCCCGAAGGGTGTGGCCCCGATCGCCGAGGCCGACGGCCGGGTCAAGGTCGAGGAGACCGACAAGGGTCGGCGCATCGTCCTGACCGCCGACCGCGACGGTGAGGAGCACGCCTACCCGGTGAGCAAGCGGGCCCGCCTGCTCGTCGAGGACGGCCAGTCGGTGCCCGTGGGCGCCCAGCTGGTCCAGGGTGCGATCGACCCGAAGCAGGTCCTGCGCATCCTCGGCCCGCGGCACGCGCAGAAGCACCTCGTGGACGAGGTGCAGAACGTCTACCGCCAGCAGGGTGTCTCGATCCACGACAAGCACATCGAGGTCATCGTCCGGCAGATGCTGCGCCGCATCACCATCCTCGAGTCCGGTGACACCGGCCTGCTTCCCGGCACCCTCGCCGAGCGCGCGAACTTCGAGACGGAGAACCGGCGCGTCGTCTCCGAGGGCGGGCGCCCCGCCGCGGGTCGCCCCGAGCTCATGGGCATCACGAAGGCCTCGCTCGCCACCGACTCCTGGCTCTCGGCCGCCTCCTTCCAGGAGACGACCCGGGTGCTCACCGAGGCCGCGATGGAGGGTCGCTCCGACCCGCTGCTCGGCCTCAAGGAGAACGTCATCCTCGGTAAGCTCATCCCGGCCGGTACGGGCCTGCCCCGCTACCGCAACGTGGACGTCGAGCCCACCGAGGAGGCCAAGGCCGCGATGTACTCGCTGCCGGACTACGACGAGTACGCCTACCCGGTCTTCGGTCCCGGTTCCGGCGAGGCGATCCGCCTCGACGACCTCGACCTGGACGTCTGAGTCGGGCACCCGAAGGGGGCCACGCCGCGAGCTCGCGGCG
>NZ_BCSR01000070.1 GCF_001570965.1 Janibacter corallicola NBRC 107790
GGCAGGTGCAGCTGAGCCCGCCGTGGACCGCGGAGCGCCGCCGCCGCTTCCTCGCGGTCGGGGCCGTGCTCGCGCTCCTCGTCGCCTCCGCCTGGGAGGTGCGCCTCTCCCCCGCCGTGCTCTGGGACGGCCTCGTCAAGCTGCCGGAGACGGCGGCGCTCTTCCTGCCCCCTTCGGCCGGCGGGATGATGGACTCGCTCGTCTCGGAGATGCTCGTGACGATCCAGATCGCGCTCGCCGCCACCTTCCTCGGGGCGGTGCTCGCCATCCCGATCGGCGTGCTCGCGGCGAGCAACGTCGTGGCCAACCGCAGCGTCCGCTCCGCCTTCCGCCTGCTCATCGTCCTCGTCCGCGGCATCCCCGAGCTCATCCTCGCGATCATCTTCGTCGTCATCACCGGGCTCGGTGGGGTCGCCGGCGCCCTCGCCCTCGCGGTCGGCGCGGTGGGGCTCCTCGCGAAGCTCGTCGCCGACTCCCTCGAGGAGACCGACACCCGCGTCCAGGACGCGATGCGCACCGCAGGGGCCTCGGAGCTGCAGACCTTCTTCGCGGCGACGCTGCGGCAGGCTGCGCCGTCCTTCGTCGCCCACACGATGTACCTGCTCGACACGAACATCCGCTCGGCCACCCTGCTCGGCGTCGTCGGCGCCGGTGGCATCGGCTTCCTCCTGCTCAACGCCTCGCGCGTCAACCAGTTCGACGTCGTCACGATGATCCTCATCCTCATGGTGATCGTCGTCCTCGCGGTCGAGGCGCTGTCCATGTGGCTGCGCCGGGCCGTGCGCTGACCCCACTCCCCACAGAAAGAGAGAACCCACCATGATCCAGCTCGCAGTCTTCGACATGGCCGGCACGACCATCGACGAGCACGACGAGGTCTACCGCGTGCTGCGCGAGGCCACGGAGCGCCACGGCGCCCGCTACACCGACGAGACCTTCCAGGAGTGGATGGGCACCGAGAAGCGGTGGGCCATCACCAACCTCTTCCGGCTCGGCGGCGTCGAGGCCGACGAGGCGCTCGTCGACGAGGCCTTCACGTGGTTCCGCGAGGAGCTGCGCCGGTCCTACACCGAGCGGCCGCCCACCCCGCTGCCGGGCGTCGAGGAGGCGCTGGCCTCCCTTCGCGCCAGCGGGGTGAAGGTGGGGCTGACCACCGGCTTCAGCCGGGACGTCGCCGACCTCATCCTCGAGACGCTCGGGTGGGCCGACGGCGAGACGATCGACACGCACGTCGCCGGCGACGAGGTGGCGTCCGGGCGCCCTGAGCCGGACCTCATCCGCGAGGCCATGGCGCGCGTCGGCGTCACCGACCCGGCCACCGTGGTCAGCACCGGTGACACCGCCGCGGACGTCCGGTCGGCGCGTGCCGCCGGGGTCACCGCGGTGGGTGTGCTCACCGGCCACGTCAGCCGGGGCGAGTTCGAGGCCCTCGGGGCGCACATGGTCCTCGACTCCGTCGCCGACCTGCCCGGCGTCGTGGCCCTCCCCGCGGCGGCCCGATGAGCGCGGAGGCACTCCTCTGGCGCGGGGGGCGGGACTTCGAGATCGTCACCGTCCCGCTCCCCGACGTCGGCCCCGGGGAGACGCTCGTGCGCCTCACCGCGGCGACCGTCTGCGGCTCCGACCGGCACACCGTGAGCGGGCGGCGCCCGTCGCCGTGCCCGTCGGTGCTCGGTCACGAGGGTGTCGGCGAGGTCGTGGCGAGCGAAGGGGGCCGGACCGTCGCCGGTGACCTGCTGCGACCGGGGCACCGGGTGGTCTTCGGCGTCACCCGCTCCTGCGGGCACTGCGCCGCCTGCCGGCGCGGGCTGAGCGCCAAGTGCGCCACGGTGACGAAGGTCGGTCACGAGAGCTTCGCCGGCGACTGGCCGCTCTCGGGCACCTACGCCAGCCACATCCTGCTGCGCGAGGGGCAGGCCGTCAGCACCGTGCCCGCCGCGATCGAGGACGGCGCGGCGTCCACCGCCGGCTGCGCCGTCGCGACGGTGATGGCCGTGCTGGAGCGGGCCGGGGAGCTCACCGGGCGGCGGGTCCTCGTCAACGGGCTCGGCATGCTCGGGCTCGTCGCGGTCGCCGCCGCCCGGTCCCGGGGGGCCGAGGTGCTCGCGGTGGACCCGGCCGCCGGGCGCCGTCGGCTGGCGGAGTCCTTCGCCCCCGTGGGCGGGAGCGAGGGTGCCTCGGGTGCGGGTGGTGCGAGGCCCCTCGCCACCTCGGCCGTCGTCGACGACGGTGTCGACGTGGCGCTGGAGTTCTCCGGCACGACCGCCGGGGTTCGTGCCTGCCTCGACGCGCTCGAGGTCGGCGGCTCGCTCGTCCTCGCCGGCAGCGTGGCCCCCGCCGGCACGGTGGAGGTCGACCCCGAGTGGGTCGTGCGCGGCTGGCGCACGATCACCGGCGTGCACAACTACGAGCCGCGACACCTGCAGGAGGCGGTGGCGATGCTCTCGCGGTCCGGGGACACCCTGCCGTGGGACGAGGCGCTCGACGGGCCGGTCGGCGCCCTCGACCTGGCCGCCGAGCTCACCCGTCGTGATGTCGGGAGGCCCAGGACCGTCGTGCGGTGGTGAGGGAGTCCCTGGCCGCCGGGAGGACGTCGCGGATGCTGCCACCGTGGTCCGTGACGAGACGAGCCAGAGATGACAGGCTGAGGCCATGGCCATCCCGCAGAACGACCTGGACCGGATCCAGCTGTGGGCGCGCGAGCGGATCCCCGAGGAGCAGTGGGATGAGGTGCGCGTCGAGGCTGACGTGAGCCAACGACATGTCGACATCGTCGAGGTCGGGCCGCCGTGGGACGGGATCGGCGAGGAGGACCGCACCCCCATCGCGCGGCTGCGCTACACCGCCAAGACCGGGCTGTGGAGCATCTACTGGTGCGACCGCAACATGCGCTTCCACGCCTACAAGGACTTCGAGCCCACCCCGGAGGTCCAGGAGCAGCTGGACTGGCTCATCGACAGCGGGGACCCGATCTTCTGGGGATGACCCCGCGCATCAGCGTCCACCTCACCGACGCCGCGGGCCGCACCCTCTTCGCCCGCGACGCCGACCGTCCTTACTACGCGGCCTCGACGATGAAGCTCGCCGTGCTCCTCGCCGCCACGACGGCGGTCGCCGACGGCCGCGCCTCCCTCACCGACGAGCTGCCCGCCAGCCGCACGTTCACGGGGGCCGGGGGTGCCCCCTTCGCGCTGGAGGGTGACCACCTGGACCACCAGCTGCCGGCCGAGGGCACGCCGATGAGCCTCGCGGAGATGCTCGGGGCAATGATCACCCGCTCCTCCAACGAGGCGACGAACTCCGTCATGGAGCTGCTCGGCGTCCCCGCGGTCGCCGCCGTGCCGGAGGCCTGCGGCACCCGGAACACCCGCATCGAGCGCCTCATCGGTGATCCCTCCGCGGTCGAAGGGGGCCTGACGAACGAGACCACGGCAGCCGACCTCACGATGCTGCTGCGAGCGACCGTCACCGGCCGGTTCGGCACCACACGACTCCCGGACGATCTCGTCGCCCGGCAGGTGGACTGGCTGGAGCGCCAGACCATCGCCCCGATCGCCGCCGGCCTGCCGAAGGGGGTGCGCCACGGCTCGAAGTCCGGCGAGGTCGAGGGCTTCCGGCACGACGTCGCCTTCGTCGGGGACCCGGGCGCTGCGGACGTGCGCTACCTGGCCGTGTGCACCTCGGGCCTGGCGGAGGCCGCCGCCGACGAGGTGATCGCGGCCGTCACCGAGGCCCTTCTGCTGCGGATGCGCTCCCCTGCTCGCTGAGGTGCGACGAAGCGGCCCCTGAGGTGCGAGGCCGCCCGCGGCCGAGCCTCGAAGGGCGCCAGCGAGGAGCCTCGAAGCGTCGGTCACCACATCCGCTTGGCGCCCGAGAACTCCTCGTCCTCGTCCCACTGCTGCCAGTCGACGATCGAGACCGACTCGGCGGCGTTGGGCGCGTGGATCATCTTCCCGTCGCCGAGGTACATGCCCACGTGGTGCACCGAGCCGGTGCCGCCCGGCTGGGCGAAGAAGAGCAGGTCACCGGGCTCCAGGTCCGCCACGGCCACGTCCTGCCCGACCGCGGCCTGGGCGTCGGCGTCGCGCGGGATGTCGATGCCGTGCGCCCGGTGGATCGAGTACGTGAAGCCCGAGCAGTCGAAGCCCCACGCGGACACGCCGGCCCAGAGGTAGCGCAGCCCGAGGAACGTCCTGCCCGTCTCGACGAGGCCCTCCCCCGTCGGCGCCGCCGGCCCCTCGCCCGGGGCGTACACCTCGATCGCGTCCTCGTCGAGCGACGCGCGCGACCCGTCGGGCAGCGCCACCGTGGCCCGGTCCCGGCCCTCGTGGAGCACCGGCAGCTCGGTGTTGAAGCTGATCTCCGGCCCCGACCGACCACCGGGGCGCTGCAGGCTCGCCGTCCGGTCGGTCACCACGGCGCGGTCGCGGTGCTCGACCTGCCGCTCGAAGCGGTCGTTCTCGACGAGCTGGTCCGTCGGCACCCAGCCGGGGTAGCCGCGCTCGTCGCGCGGCGTCGCCTGCTCGGGGAGGACCACCTTCGCCCAGTCGCCCGAGACCTTGGTGACCTCGACCTGCGAGCCGAGCACCGCCTGGGTCTCGAGCTTGCCGGTGAGCCAGCGGCGGGTCTCGGTGTCCTGCATGCGCGAGTTCCACTCGTCGAGGTCGACCGGGTTGGTGGTCGACGGGCGGTCCAGCGGTCGGTCGGTGTCCGGCTCGACCCACAGGGTCGCGGCGGCGACGTCGACGAAGGCGGTGTCCCCCGCCTCGATCGTGTCCGCCTCCTGCGCGGATGCGGCGGGCAGGCAGCTGACGACGAGCGCGCTGCCGAGCACGGCTGCGATGGCGTGCGTGGCCCTCATGACGGTGTCCTCTCGGTCGGTGACAGTTCCTCGAAGCCGATGCCCGGCCCCTCGTGCAGCCGCATGAGGGAGCCGTCCATCGAGTAGCCCTTGTCGGCGAGGCCGGGGTCGTCGACCCACTCGGCCGAGTCCAGGTCGAGCAGCGTGATGTTCGGGTGGGCCGCGGCGACGTGCGCGGCGGCGGTGACCGAGATGCGCGGCTCCATCATCGCGCCGACCATGCACTCGATCCCGCCGGCCGCCGCGATGTCCGCGATCGCCAGCGCCTGTCGGATGCCACCGCACTTGGCCAGCTTGATGTTGAGCAGGTCCGCGCAGCGCCCGGCGACGATGTCCAGCGCGTCCTCGGGGCCCGAGACCGCCTCGTCGGCCATGATCGGCGTGCCGACCGCCCGGGTGACCTCCCCGAGGCCGGTGAGGTCGCGCCGGTCGACGGGCTGCTCGACGAGCTGCACCGGCAGGCCGGCCTCCTCGATCGCGGTGATGATCCGGATGGCCGTCTTCACGTCCCACCCCTGGTTGGCGTCGAGCCGGAGCGCGGCGTCCGGGGCGGCGTCGACGACGGCCCGCAGCCGCTCCAGGTCGACGCGCCAGTCGCTGCCGAGCTTGATCTTGAGGGTGTCGTGGCCCCGGTCCGCCGCACCTGCGGCACGGGCGGCCATGTCCTCCGGGTCGGTCAGGCTGATGGTCATGTCGCCGTGCAGCGGCGTGGCGACGTCCCCGCCGAGCGCCGTCGCGAGCGGGATCCCCAGCTGCCGGGCCCAGGCGTCGTGCAGGGCGACGTCGACCGCGGCCTTCGCACCCGCGTTGGCGACGCACGCCCCTGCGACCGCCTCCGCGTGGCCACGGACCGGCCGGCTCCCTTCGGTGAGGGCAGCCGCGATCGGCCCCCGGACCGCGGCGGTGATCGAGGCCGCCGACTCCCCGGTGACCGCGTAGGTCTCGGCGGCGGACCCGAAGCCGACGGTGCCGTCGGCCAGCTCGATCCCCACGAGCACCCCGGTGACGGTCTCCACCCGCCGCCGGGCCGTGACGAAGGGGGCGC
This sequence comes from Janibacter corallicola NBRC 107790, assembly GCF_001570965.1. Taxonomy (GTDB): domain Bacteria; phylum Actinomycetota; class Actinomycetes; order Actinomycetales; family Dermatophilaceae; genus Janibacter; species Janibacter corallicola. Next base: position 5,907 of record NZ_BCSR01000070.1, read on the forward strand.
GCAGCCGGCCCTCGTAGGGTCGGGTGCGCACCGACGTGACGGTCATCCCGGCGCTCACAGGACCGCCATGATCTGCGCCGACACCAGGCCGAGGAAGGTCCCCGCGAAGGCGCCGACGAGGGCGAAGAGCACACCGACCGGGACGAGCTGCCGGTTGAAGGCGCTTGCCACGACCGGCGCGGAGGCGACGCCGCCGATGTTGGCGGTGCTGGCCACGGCGAGGCTGAAGAGCTCGGTGCGGGTGAGCTTGGCGTAGACCACCATGATCGCGATGTGCACGGCCAGCACGATGATGCCGGCGAGCAGGTAGAGCGGCGCCTCGGTGAGCGAGGTGAAGTCCGACCCCGAGGCGATGATCCCGATGATCAGGTAGAGCATGACCATCGCGACCTCGCTGGAGCCGGCGGTGCGGCCGAGCGGTGTGGCGGCGATGACCAGCCCGAGGATGCTGACGATGAGGATCGTCCACGTCGTGGCGGTGACGACGACGCCGAGCTCGGGGAGGAGCCCACCGAGCCAGGTCGCGCCCGCGGAGACGGCGATGCTGCCGCAGATGACGATGGCGAGCGAGGGCAGGTCGATCCGGTCCGAGTCGGCCTCGTCCTCGGTCCCGGTGTGGGCGTCGAGGTAGGCCGTGTCGGCCCCGGTCCAGCGGTTGAACTTCTCCGAGACCGACACCGAGCTGAACATCAGCAGCAGCCAGAAGGAGTAGAGGACGGTGTCGACGATGAGGACGTACCCGAAGACCGACTCCGGCGCCTCGAGGATCCCCTGGACGGCGACCATGTTCGCCGAGCCGCCGGTCCAGGAGGCGTTGAGCGCTCCGAGCGCCTTCCATGCCTCCTCGTGGAGGAAGGAGTTCAGGACCAGGTAGGCGACGATGAAACCGACGATGATGCTCGCGGAGGTGACGACGAGCGTCAGGAGCAGCTTGGGGCCGAGCCGGATGACCCGGCGGATGTCGCAGGTGAAGAGCAGCAGCAGGATCATCGCCGGCAGCAGCGCGTCCTGGACTCCCCCGCCGACGGTCTCGATCTCCTTCGCGTCGGAGAAGAAGCCCACCGTGTTCAGCAACGCCGCCGCGAAGTACATGAGGACGAACCCGGGCACGTAGCGGAAGAAGCGGCTGGTGCTGCGCTGGTCGAGCAGGATGATGGCGCCGGAGAGCGCGAGGAGCACGCCGATGAAGAGGAAGCCGTTGTCGATCACTGTCCACACCCCTTGCTGGAGAACGAAAAAAGTCGGAAGCAGGCATGGTCGAGCGACCAGCTGCTCCCGACTGGGTCCGGCCCGGTGAAGGGTCGGGCAATCAGTTGTGTGAGGACGTCCGACCCTGCGGGTCGACGACGCTGCGGTACTTCGCGGCGGCATTGGCGAGCGCCGCCACGAGTGCCCGCTGCGACGAGCCGTGGTAGCGCGCGGCCACCTGCTCCGCCAACGTGCCCTCCTCCTCGATGCTTGCACCGACGAACAAGCTCCTGACGAAGGAATTCGTCAGCGCCAACGTCGCCGAGCATTCCGCATCGAGGATGCGGTGGGTGTCCGTGTCGACGACGAGTGCCACGTAGAACATCCCGAACTGGGTCGTGATCGGGTTGTTCGACGGAGCCTTCGCCTCGCCGGTGACGAAGATCGACGGGGACACCACTGCAGGGTAGGTCAGGCGACGAAGTCCGGCCACCCCGCGTCGAGGTACTCGATGAAGTCCTCCCCCACGCGCTGCTCGCGCAGGTGCTGTCGGGTCACCGGCAGGTCCGCCATGGCGAAGTCGGCATCGGTGAGCGAGCACCGCGGGAAGTCGTGGTGCACGCTCGCCGCGCGCCCGAGATCGACGAAGTCGGCCCCCTTCGCCAGGCACCAGCGCGCCTGCTCGGCGCTGCGGACCTTCCCGGCGACGCCGAGTGCCGCGTCCCCGCGGGGCAGCGACGTGAAGCGGTCGATGAGCAGGTCCCCACCGGCGTCGTCGACGACGGCGAAGGCGTCCCAGAGGGACATGTCGACGTAGTCCACGAGCCCGGAGTCCAGGACCCACCCGGCGACGCTGACGCCCTCGTCGAGTTCGATCCCGTTGCCCCGGGGCGTGAGGCGCACCCCGAGCTGGAAGTCCGGCCCGGTCGCGGCCCGGATACCGCGCAGCACCTCGAAGAGCATCCGGGCGCGGCCCTCGAGGGAGCCGCCGTACCCGTCCTCGCGGTGGTTCTTCCGCCCGTCGAGGAACTGGCAGATGAGGTACCCGTGCGCGCCGTGCACCTCGACGCCGTCGAAACCGGCCCGCTCGGCCCGCCGCGCCGCGTCG
>NZ_BCSR01000071.1 GCF_001570965.1 Janibacter corallicola NBRC 107790
TTGGGTTCGGAGCAACGTCGCGCCGAAAGGATCCAGCACGCATGTCCGCAGTCTTCGCCTTCACCACCTACGGCGGCCCGGAGGGCCAGGAGCTCATCGAGCGCGGGGTGCCCGAGCCCCGTGCCGACGAGATCGGGGTCGAGGTGCGTGCTGCCGGGGTCAACCCGGCGGACGCCAAGCGCCGCGAGGGCGCCTTCGGCACGAAGGGGACCCTGCCGGTCGCGATGGGGCTGGAGGCTGCCGGTGTGGTCACCGCCGTCGGCGAGGACGTCGAGGGCTTCTCCGTCGGCGACGAGGTCCTGGGCGAGCCGGCGCGTGGTCAGGGCAGCTTCGCCGAGCACACCGTCTTCAAGGCAGCCAAGGCGGTGCACAAGCCGGCGGACCTCCCCTTCGACATCGCGGCGACCCTGCCGGTGGCCGGCACGACTGCCTACGACCTGACCCACCAGGTGCCGGTCGGAGCCGGCGGGACGGTGCTGGTCCTCGGCGCCGGGGGAGGCGTGGGCCGGATCGCGCTGCAGATCGCCGGGGCCGGGCAGCGGACGGTCATCGGTGTCGCCTCGGAGGACAAGCGGGATCTCGTGGAGTCCACCGGTGCGACCTTCGTCCCCTCGGGAGAGGGCGTCGCGGGCCGGGTGCGCGAAGCGGCCCCGGGCGGTGTCGACCTGCTCGCCGACCTCGTCGGCGGTGACCCGCTGCGCGAGCTGGCGCCCTTGGCCAAGGACCCCACGGGGATCGTTTCCGCGGCCGACGGGGACACGGCGGCCGAGCTGGGCGGCTCGGGCCGCACCCGTTCGGACGGCGTCCTGCAGAACATCACGGACCTCGCGGCGCAGGGGATCGTCGCCCCGCACATCAGCGCCACCTACCCGCTGGCCCGGGCGGCCGAGGCGATGGCAGCCGTCGAGGGCGGGCACGGTGCCGGCAAGGTGGTCATCGAGCCCGTCCGGAGCTGATTCGGGGAGTGGGATCCGCTCAGGGATCGATGGAAGGTGCCAGCTGCTGCAGCAGCCGCGCGAGGTCGTCACGCTCCTGGTCGCTGAGCGCGGCCATCGCCTCGGCCTCGGCGGTCCGGACCTTGGGGCGCAGGGCGCGCACCCGTCGCCGGCCCCTGCTGGAGAGGTGCACGAGCACCCGGCGGCGGTCGGCGGTGTCGGCCGCACGGTAGACGAGCGAATGCTCGACGAGGTGGTCCACGAGGCGGGTCAGCGAGGCACCTGCGACCGTGCTCGTGCTGCCGAGCGCCGACATCGTGCACGGCCCGGCGCCGGCCAGGTGCTCCAGCGCCCGCCACTGCTCCACGGACAGCCCGGCGGGTGCGAGGGCCGCGCCGATCCGCTGGTCGAGGTCCTGGCTGATGAGCGCGAGCAGCCACGCGTGGTCGCCCGTGGTGACCTCGCGCGTCGTCTCCCGGACCGTCGTACCCACTGCGTCTTCCCTCTTCCCCATTCGCTCCGGACAACCTACATTGGATGGATCCTTTTCAGGTGGAAACACTACCCAAAGACGTGTGAGGGAACCCGTGGAGCTGGCGACGGCCCCTCGGCAACTGCACCGGGCCCACCGTGATGCGATCCGCATCGGTCTGGCCATCCCGCTGCAGGGCCCCGGGGGCATCTTCGGTCCGTCCTGCGAGGCCGTGTCCGAGCTCCTGCGCCGCCGGCTCAACGAGCACTCCGGTGTGCTCGGCCGGCCCGTCGAGCTCGAGGTCATCGACGCCGGCCGGCCCGTGGCCGAGGTGGCGGGCGAGGTCCGCGACCTCATCGACCGAGGTCGCATCGACGCCCTCACCGGCTGGCACATCTCCTCGGTCCGCAACGGCCTGGCGCCGGTCACCGCCGACCGGATCCCCTACGCCTACACCTCGCTGTACGAAGGGGGCGAGCGCCGCCCCGGCGTCTTCTGCGCGGGGGAGACCCCCGACCGCCAGATCAGGCCCGCGCTGGCCTGGATGCGTGAGCAGCTGGGACTGACCCGCTGGCACATCGTCGGCTCCGAGTACGTCTGGCCACGCCGGTCCGCGACCGTCGCAGCCGGTTACCTGCGCGACCTCGGTCTGGACCTCGTCAGCACGAGCTTCACCCGCTTCGACTCGGAGCACTTCGAGGGCGTGCTCGACCACATCGAGCGGGCCCGGCCGGCCGACGGGGTCCTGATGTTCCTCGTCGGGCAGGACGCGGTGCACTTCAACCGGCAGTTCGCCGCGCGCGGGCTGGACCGCCAGCTCGTGCGCCTCAGTCCGCTCATGGAGGAGAACATGCTCCTCGCCTCGGGCCCGGACGCCGTGCGCGACCTCTACGTCGCCGCCGGTTACTTCCGGTCCCTGCCGACCGGGGGGTCGATGGACTTCGTCGGCGACTACGGAGCCGAGTTCGGGCCCGAGGCGCCCCCGCTGAACAACCAGGGCGAGTCCTGCTACGAGGGCATCCGGCTGCTCACCCGGCTCTTCGACGCAGCGGGCAGCACCTCCCTTCGCGACGTGCTGCGGGTCGCCGAGGGCCTGACCTACGACAGCCCGCGGGGGACCGTGCACCTGCGGGGCGGCCACCTGCACCAGTCGGTCTATCTCGCGCGGGCCGAGACTGCGGACTTCGACATCCTCACCTCCCTCTGACCGCGCTCCGACGCGCGCCCCGGGCGTCGACCCATTGACAAGTAGTTTCATTTGGGTATGTTTCAAGTCACTTCATAAACGGAGGCCAGGATGCAGATCTACACGTATGCATGTACCGACTGCGGCAGCTTCGACCTGATGCGCCCGATGGCCCGTCGTGACGAGACCGCTTCCTGCCCCAGCTGCGAGCAGGCCGGCCGACGGGTCTTCACCGCTCCCCACCTGGGTCGGCTGGACCCGGCGCTGGACCGGGCGGTGACCAGCGCCGGCCGCAGCTCCGAGAGCCCCGGGGTCACCCGGCACGTCCCGGCCGCGGCCGGGCCCCCTTCGCCGCCACCCCGGCGTCCCGACCTGCCGCCGCTGCCCAGGCCGTGACCGATGTCCTCCGTCGGCCTGATCTACGTGGGCGTGGTCCTGGTCATCAACGGCCTGCTGCTGCTCGGGCGGGTCACGGCGCAGGAGGCGGCGCCGCTGAACGTCTTCGTCGGCGTCATCCAGGTGGCGATCCCCACCTACCTCATCGCCACCGCCCCCGACCCGGCCGGGATCTTCGCCGCCTCGGGGATCTACCTCTTCGGCTTCACGTACCTGTGGGTGGGCATCGCCGGCTTCACCGGGCAGAGCCTGCGCGGCTTCGGCTGGTACTGCCTGCTCGTCGCGCTGTGCACGACCGTCTACGCGGGGGAGAGCGTCGTCCGGGCCGGTGACGCGGGCTTCGGGGCGGTCTGGCTCCTCTGGGGCGTGCTGTGGTTCCTCTTCTTCGTCGTCCTCGGGCTGGGGCACGAGTCCCTCACCCGGCCGACCGGCGTCTTCACCGCGGTCACCGGAGTGGTCACGGCGATCGTCGCCTTCCTGTCCCTCACCGAGGTCTGGAGCGGCGACTGGGTCACGGCCGGTCTCGTCGCGGTCGTCGGCGTCATCGGGCTGGCGGTCATGGGGCCGGTCGCCGCGCGGATCGATCCGGCGACGGAGGTGGTCGCCTGAGCAGCGCCCCACCCCGCCCGATTCGGACCTGATCAGTTGCACCAGAGATGGAGACAAGCAATGCCTGACGTGATTTTCAGCGTGGACCACGACAAGTCGATGCGGGACCAGGCGGTCCCCGGCCACAACCGGTGGCACCCGGACATCCCGCCGGCCGCGACGGTCAAGCCCGGCCAGACCTTCCGGGTGGAGTGCAAGGAGTGGACCGACGGCCAGATCCTGAACAACGACTCCGCGAACGACGTGCGGGACGTGGACCTGGACCACAACCACATGCTCTCCGGGCCCTTCGCCATCGAGGGCGCCCAGCCCGGTGATCTGCTCGTCGTCGACATCGTCGACGTCGGCCAGGTGCCCCAGGCCGAGGGGGAGAACTGCGGCGAGGGGTGGGGCTACTCCGGCATCTTCGCCAAGGTCAACGGCGGTGGATTCCTCACCGACTACTACCCGGACGCGTACAAGGCGATCTGGGACTTCCGTGGGCAGACGTGCAGCTCGCGGCACATCCCGGGCGTGCAGTACACCGGCATCCAGCACCCGGGCCTGGCCGGCACGGCGCCCTCACCGGAGCTGCTCGCGCAGTGGAACAAGCGCGAGCAGGCGCTCATCGACACCAACCCGACGCGGGTGCCGCCGCTCGCGATCCCGCCGACCGGTCCGGGGACCCTCGCCGGGACGGGCAGTGAGGAGGTGGCCGCGAAGGTCGCCCGGGAGGGCGCGCGCACGGTCCCGCCGCGCGAGCACGGCGGGAACATGGACATCATGAACTTCACCCGTGGTGCGCGGGTCTTCTACCCGGTCTACGTCGACGGGGCGAACTTCTCCATCGGCGACCTGCACTTCAGCCAGGGCGACGGGGAGATCAACTTCTGCGGCGCCATCGAGATGGGTGGGTTCATCGACCTGCACGTCGAGCTCATCAAGGGCGGCATGGAGACCTACGGGGTCACGCACAACCCGATCTTCCTGCCGAGCCGGGTGGAGCCGCTGTACAACGAGTGGCTCACCTTCACCGGGATCTCGGTGGACCACCGGGACGACACCAACCTCTACATGGACGCGACGGAGGCCTACCGCAACGCCTGCCTGAACGCGATCGCCTACCTCGAGAAGTGGGGCTACACCGGGGAGCAGAGCTACCTGATCCTCGGTACCTCGCCGATCCAGGGGCGGCTGAGCAGCGTCGTCGACATCCCGAACGCCTGCTGCACCGTCTTCCTGCCGACGGAGATCTTCGACTTCGACGTCCGGCCGGGTGGCGACGGGCCCGTGAAGAAGGACCGTGGGCAGGTGGCCGTGACCTCCTGACCCTCCCGGGGGAGGGCCGGCGGCCGCGATGCCTCGAAGGGGGCGTCGCGGCCGCGTTGCGTGGACGGTCCCTGAGGAGCTTGCGCAGCAAGCGTCTCGAAGGGTCAGGGCTCGACCAGGCCGTGGCCGCCGGCGTAGGCGGCTCGCTCCGGCGGACGCCACCCGGTGAGCGCGGCCTCCGGCACCTTGTGGACCTCGATGCCCAGGGGGCGGCAGACCGACTCGGCGTCACCGGCGTCCGGGCCGAACATCGGTACCGAGAGGTCACCGCCGGGGCACGTGGACAGGGCGGCGAGCAGGTCGATCTCGGCGAAGAACTCGAAGTAGTCGCCCTTCTTGGCCGGGCAGGTCTTCATGAAGTACTGGTCGTGCTCGTTCAGCCCCGTGCACTGGAAGACGTTGAGCACGTCGTGCACGTCGAACTCGGTCAGGTGGTACGGCCGCACCGCCCGGGTGAGGTTGGAGTGGCAGTGCCGGTCGAAGGGGGCGTCGTTCAGCATCTGGTTGACGTAGGGATCGCATCGGGTGCCGAGGAGGTCGTGGACGCGGCCCCCTTCGCCGTCCATGCCGTAGTCGGCCAGCGAGTCGCCGGTGATCGTCGCCATCGGTCGCAGGAAGGGCAGGGTCGACCAGAGCCGGTCATGCGTGCTCACGTGCGCGGCCTGCAGCTGGCGGGTGCGGGAGGCCCAGAAGCGCTCGCGGGGGTCGTGGCGGTTCCAGAGGTTCAGGTCTGCCACCTGCGGGCCCTCGATCGTCACGATCCGGCACACGTGTCCGGCAGGTACCTCCCAGGCCCGGCCGCTGCGGATCGGGATGACGAAGGAGTCGACGAGCTCGCGCCCCTTCGTCATCGACCCGATCCGGTCGTACAGCTCGCGGTCGACGTCGAGTGGCCCGCTGGGGGTCGACTGGTAGGCGGCGTCGGTCAGGCTCATCAGTGTCTCCTCGTGGTGGCGGATGGGCGGGCTTCACGTGTGGCCAGCATGACGGCCCGGCACGTCGTACGGCAGTTGGGTGAGGAGTCGCGGCCTCGGGCCCGGAATGTCGGGGCTGCCAGGTCCGCGGGAGGGCGAACTGCAGTACGAGGTGTCGGGACCGAGGGGCGCGGGGTGTGCGAGGTTGGTGGCATGGACGTCCTGCCGATGTTCCCGCTGGGGGCCGCGCTGCTACCGGCGCAGCCGCTGCCGCTGCAGGTCTTCGAGTCGCGGTACCTGAGGATGATGGAGGTCGTGGCCGAGGGGGACGGGCGCTTCGGCGTCGTGCTCATCGAGCGGGGGACCGAGGTCGGGGGCGGGGACGAGCGCTTCCCCATCGGGTGCGTCGCGAGCATCGAGCAGGTCCGGCCGATGCCGGGTGGCCGCCTGGGTGTCCTGGCGCGGGGGCGGGAGCGTCTCGAGGTCGTGCGGTGGCTCCCCGAGGACCCCTACCCGTGTGCCGAGGTGCGCTTCCTGCCGGACCTGACGTGGAGCCAGGAGCAGTCCGGGCGACTCGCCGAGACCGAGCACGCCGTCCGGCGCGCGGTGAGCGTGATGAGTGAGTACCGTCCGCAGCCCTGGCCCGCCGACGTCGAGCTCGCCGAGGACCCGGTCGCAAGGAGCTGGCAGCTGGCGGGGATCGCGCCGCTCGGACCCCTCGACCAGCTGACCCTGCTGCGCGCCTCCTCCGTCGAGGAGCTCCTCGAGCGCACCGCGCAGCTGACCGGCGACGCGCTGGACCTGCTGGCGCTGCAGTTCCCCGACGACCCGGAGTGAGTCGGAGTGGTGTGCACGGAAGGTAGTGAAAACCAGGGTTTCCAACCGATCAATGACGCGAGACGCACCAGCACGACCTTTCGCGCACGCGGACGTGGCCCTTCGAGGCTCAGGCCGCAGGCGGCCTTCGCGCTTCAGGGATCGAGGGGGTCAGTTCTGCTGGGGGTCACGCTGATCGGGCTGGCCGCCTCCGTCACCCTGCTGCTGGCGGCGCTCCTCCCGGCGCTGCCGACGCCTCTCCCGCCGCTTCTCCCGCCGTGCCTGCCGGACGCCCATCCGGACGCTGCGGCGGACGGCCCTTCGGATGCCTCGCATGAGCACTCCTCTCCAACAGGGGACTTCTTGCCGCACCACCGTAGGCCTTCGGGCCACTGACGGCAGCCCGGTGGGGTGTGCTGTGATGGGAGGACGGGAAGGAGAGGGCCATGGCGGATGTCGAGATCGTCACGCACGGCGACGGGGAGTACGAGGTGAACATCCGGGGCGGCGACGGATCGACGTCGCACACCCTCCTGCTCGACGCGGCGCAGGCCGCGAGCGGCGGGCAGCTCGCCGACGACGAGCGCACGGCCCGGGCGACGATCGCCTACCTGCTGGAGCACCAGGACGCAGGCGACCTGCCGCAGCTCATCGACCTCGAGGAGGTCCTGGCCGCCTACGAGGGCGCCACCGAGCGGATCGTCGCGCTGCGGGAATGACCCGCCGGCCGTCGTGGCTGAGGAGAGAGTGAGCATCTCCCTCCCACAACCGGACGACCGACTCGCGCTGGCCCGGGGGCCGGTGTGGCGCAACCGCTATGCCCTCGCGCCGCTGACCAACACCCAGAGCAACGCCGACGGCACGCTCTCGGAGGACGAGCTGCGCTGGCTCGTCGCGCGGGCCGAAGGGGGCTTCGGCCTGACGATGACGTGCGCCACCTTCGTGGCCCCCGAGGGGCAGGCCTGGGCCGGGCAGCTCGGGATCAGCGAGGACCGCCACCTGCCGGGGCTGACCCGCCTCGTCGAGGCGATCCGGGAGGCCGGCGGCGCCTCCTCGGTGCAGCTGCACCACGGCGGCCTCCGTGGCAACCCGGACGTGACCGGCCGGACGAACCTCGCCCCGTGGGACGACCCGGAGAAGCAGGCCCGCGCCCTGACCACCGACGAGGTGCACCGCTCCGTGGCGGACTTCGTCGACGCGGCGCGGCGGGCCGAGCGGGCCGGTTTCGACGG
>NZ_BCSR01000072.1 GCF_001570965.1 Janibacter corallicola NBRC 107790
GGCCGATGGTGTTGCGGCGCATGCCCGCGCGCCGGGTCAGTCCCGGAGTGAGGCGCTGCGGGATGGACGGGCGTTCTGGCGGCTCCAGCGGCAGGCGCGTCAGCTGGCCTGCCACGTCGACGCTGACGGCCACGTCGGGTCGGGGCTGTCGCTGGCGGCGCGGTTCCGGCTGGTCGGGGCGGCGGTGTCGGTGGTGCTGCTGGCCCTCGGGCTGGTGGTCGCGCCGTGGCTGGCGGATGTGATCGGCCCGGACCTGACCACGGATGACTCGTTGTGGTGGCTGGCCGGGCAGCTGGACGGCCTGGCGCAGTGGTGGGACGGGCTGAGTCCGGCCGAGCAGATCGCGATCGGTGTCGCGGCGGGCGCGGTGCTGGCGGTTCCGTTCGGGCTGGGCGGGGGACTGTTCGCTGCCGGGGTCGGCACGTATGTGGCCGAGCACGGGACGGGGCTGGGGGACCTGATCGAGGACCCCGAGGCGGCGGTGGCGGACTACGCCGCGAGCGCCACACCGGCGGGTGTGCTCCTCGATGTGGCCGAGCTGGGGTTGACTTTCATCCCGCCCGCTGCGGGCGCGGTCCCGGGCACGATCGTGCGGGGCGGGGTGAAACAGGCAGCCCGGGAGTACCGCGCTGTCGGGCCGGCGGACTTCTGGGCCGGGCGTCGTGCCGCGATGCGCGAGGCCCCGGAGGCGGGGCACCTGAGGTTCGGCGATGACCTGCCGCGGCCGACGGGCTACCCGGAGTGGGTCACGTACCCGAAGAAGCCCCGGGGCCGGTTGCCGGCAGACTTCGAGCCGGGCTGGGCAGCCGTGGCGCAGGGCGAGAAGGGGATGGCCTACCAGGAGCAGATCACCGGGGTGGGCAGGCTGCCGGACGGGCGGGTCCCGGAATACGTCGTGAAGAACCCCGACACCGACCTGCCCGTCTCCTTCGACGGGAGGACCCTGCGAGGGGACCCACCCCACGAGGTGTTCCTCGATGCCAAGGACGGCTACGCCGACCTGGCCAGCAACCCGGGCCGGCCATGGACCAGGGGCATGAAGGACGGGATATTGGATGCGGCGAAACGGCAGACAGACGCTCTGCCCGAAGGAGCCGTGCTGGAGTGGAAGGTCTCCGACCCGCGCGGCGCTGACGCCATCCAGAAGCTTCTGGATGATGAGAAGTTCTTCAACATCGACGTCGAGTACGTTCCGAAGGGATGATGCATGTGGACCACCGCTTGGCTGATACGACTGAGGCCACTATGAGTGCCGTCTGGGACGGTCGTGCCGAGAGCGCAGACGCGGTCGCCCGGAGGACGCAGGCGACGATCGAGCGTCTTGAATCCGTTTGCCCGGTTGATGGGTGGCGATACCCGGACGGCAACGTGTGGGGACTCTGGCCGTCGGGTGAGAGGGAGCAGGCGGCTTGGGTCGAGTCGAAGGTCTTTCGTTCTGAGGACGGCGACCCTGAGCCCGTCAACGGCTACTCGTTCTCGCTCAGCCAGCAGACTGATGGGTTGAGTGTCGACTTGCGGATCGGGGCCGGCGGGAGCCTCATGGGGGGACGTCGACCCAGCAACCATGTGGGGGTCACGCTTCGGGAGACTGTCGCTGGTGGCTTCACCACTGCGGTCGTGGATCCGATTGTCGAGGCCGTGGTTGACGTGTGGGAACCCTTGACTGCGGAGTTTCGGGACCGGGCGGTGCTGGACATTGCCCGCCCGACGAGTGCGTGGCAAGTGGTCTGGGGCTACCGCACGTGGGTACATGACAAGGTGGCTACGATCGCGGAGGTTGCCGAGGGAGTGGCGGTGTCACGGCTGGGAGCGGGCACGCTGCTGTCGGCCCCGGATGAGTGGACGACCGAGCAGGTCGTGGACGCGATGCGCCAGACGTTGGCGATGAACGACATCGACGAGGTCCCCCACCGGAAGCGAAGGTAATGGGCTGGGGCTCAAGGCGGGTCCAATCTAAGGACAGACTTGGTGCAGCCGGATGCGGTCGCCCGGAGCTTGGTTGACGTAGTGGATGGCCCCCTGGACGTCGACCACCTCGATGACCTCCATGCCCTCCGGCGGGGCGACGTCGGCCATCGCGCCGCGCGGCACCAGCGCGGTGCGGAATCCCAGCCGCGCCGCCTCCGACAGCCGGCGCTAGACACCCACCGCGGGCCGCACCTCCCCGCTGAGACCCACCTCGCCGAGGTGAGCAGGTCGTGGGGGGCCAGCTTGTCCATGATCGCGCTCGCGATCGGCGGGCGCGGTCTTGGCGGTTCCGTTCGGGCTGGGCGGGGGCCTGTTCGCTGTCGAAGTCAGGTCCGAGACGTAGCCGTGACGGTGACGGCCGACCCATGCGCCCAACCTACGATGGGGCGCGTGAAGAGGACACGTCGCAGCCAACCCAAGCCGTTCCCGTTCATCGCGACCGGGGCGATCATCGGGCTGATCGTCTTCGGGGTCATCTCGATGGTGGGTCCGGACCGCAACGAGGGCTACGGCATCACCTACGACCCGGGCGCCGCGCTCGGGTACATGAGCGTCCTCGGCCTCTGCGTCGGCGCGCTCGTTGGCGCCGTCGTCGTGGCACTGCTCACGTACCGGCGCTGACGGGCGCGACGTACAGGCGTTGAGCGGCTGGACCGGTTAGGGTCACGGGGTTGTCAATCCTCGGTCCAGGAGGTCGGAAGTTGCGAGTTGCCAGCGCTGTGAAAGCCGTGAAGCAGGCCCGCCGGAGCGGGTCCGCGGAGTGGCGCTCCTACTGGCGTGAGCGTCCCGTGGACCGGGGCCGGGTGCTCTACGAGTCCTTCGCCGGCAACGGCGCCCTGGGCAACCCGGAGGCGATCTTCCGAGCGCTCATGGCCGACCCCTCCTTCGATCACCTGACCCATGTCTGGGTCCTGTCCAAGGAGGCGTGGTCGGGAGCGAGCATCCGCGCGGAGTTCGCGAACCACCCCCGGGTGGAGTTCGTGCGGTACAAGTCCCCGCAGTACTTCCGTGCGCTCTTCACCGCCGGGTACGTCATCAACAACGCGACCTTCCCGACGGAGTTCACCAAGCGGGACGGTCAGGTCTACCTCAACACCTGGCACGGGACCCCCTTCAAGACGATGGGCTACGACGAGCCGGGCGGGGGACCGAACGCCCGCAACGTCATCCGCAACTTCCTCTCCGCGGACTACCTGCTCGCCGCCAACGGCTTCGTCGCCGAGCGGATGTACGAGCAGGCCTACCGGCTGAGCAACATCCACCCCGGCCGGATCATCACCGAGGGGTCGCCGCGGGTGGACCGGCAGTTCCTGGACGAAGGGGGCAAGGAGCGGGTCCGCCGACGGCTCACCGACTCGGGGGTCTCCATCCGGCCGGACCAGAAGGTGGTCCTCTACGCGCCCACCTGGCGGGGGACCTCCTTCCAGAAGCCCACCAACGACATCGTGCGGCTGGCCAAGTGCGTCCGGGAGCTGAAGCGTCGGCTGCCCGATGACCAGCAGGTGCTGCTGCGGGTGCACCAGCAGGTGTACAACTTCGCGCTGGAGCACCCCGACCTCGCCGACATCCTCGTGCCGAACGAGGTGCCGAGCAACGAGGTGCTCGGGCTGACCGACGTGCTCGTGACCGACTACTCGAGCATCTTCTTCGACTTCCTCGCCACCGAGCGGCCGATCGTCTTCTACGCCCCGGACCTGGACGACTACGACGACTACCGGGGCTTCTACCTCGACCCGCAGGAGCTGCCCGGGCCCGTCGTGCGCACGGTGACCGACCTGGGCGACGTGCTGCTCGCGACCGGGACCGGCAGCGGGGCCGACCCCGTGGTCAGCCACGGCGCGGTCCGCGACGAGGCGCAGTCGATCTACGCCTCCCGCGAGGACGGCGGGGCCTCCCGGCGCGTCATCGACGTCGTCTTCCGTGGCTCGCGCGAGCACGACGTGCGCCCCGTCGCCTCCGACGGGCGCACCCGCATCCTGCTCTACCTCGGCGGCATGCGCTCCAACGGCATCACGACCTCGGCGCTGAACCTGCTGAACAACATCGACCACGACCGCTTCGACGTCTCGGTGCTCTACCAGTACTCCTCGAGCAAGGAGGTCCGGGCCAACGAGGCGAAGATCCACCCGCGGGTGCGGGTGCTGCCGCGCTCCGGCGGGATGCTGTGGTCGCTGCGCTCGGAGCGTGAGCGCGCCCAGATCCTGCACGGGGGAGAGGCCGCCCGCGGGCAGTCCTTCGAGGTCGCCGAGCGGATGTTCGGCTTCGAGTGGCGCCGCTGCTTCGGTCTGGCCGAGTTCGACCACATCATCGACTTCAGCGGGTACGCGGCCTTCTGGGCGCTGCTGCTGCAGCAGGGGCCCGCGAGGAGCCACTCGATCTGGCTGCACAACGACCTCAAGGCCGACCAGATGCGCGAGGTCGACGGTCAGCGGCCGCACGAGCTGAACCTCGGCTCGGTCTTCAACACCTACGCCGACTTCGACCACCTCGTCTCGGTCTCCCCGGCGCTGATGGAGATCAACGCGAAGAACCTCGCCGATGCCGCGCCCCGGGAGAAGCACACCTACGCGCGCAACACCATCGACGACTCCTACATCACCCGGATGGCCTACGGCGAGCGGCTCGTCGATCCGGACACCGATGCCAGCGTCCCGGTCGCCGACCTACCGCGTGCCGTGCGCGAGCTCTCCGACGTGCACGGCGTCGCCACCCTCGAGGCGGCGGTGCAGCGCCACAGCGTGGTCCGCGAGCTGATGCCCCGGGAGAAGGACGCGAAGGTCTTCGTCACCATCGGCCGGCTCTCCCCGGAGAAGAACCACGAGCGGCTCATCCGGGCCTTCGACCTCGTCCACCAGGAGGACCCGCGCTCCCGGCTGATCATCATCGGCGGCGGGCCGCTGCAGCAGGAGCTCACCGAGCTCTCCCGTGACCTGGGGCTCGGCTCGGTCGTGACGATGGCCGGCCAGCAGAGCAACCCGCACGCGGTCCTGGCCCGATCCGACGTCTTCGTCCTCTCCAGCGACTACGAGGGCCAGCCCATGGTCATCCTCGAGGCGCGGGTGCTCGACCGGCCGGTGGTCTCGACGAACTTCGACTCCGTCGGTGGGTCACTGACCGACGGGGTCGGTCTCGTCGTCGAGCGCGACGTCGAGGCCCTCGCCGACGGCATGCGGGCGGCGCTGCGCGACGAGGTGCCCAACCCCCCCTTCGACCCCGCCGAGTACAACCGGGAGGCCACCCGGGAGTTCTACCGGGTCCTCGGCGTCGCTCAGTCGGAGTAGCCGAAGCGCTTGTAGTCCGCCTTGTAGAAGTCGCGGACCAGCCGTTCGGCCCTCGGGGTGACCTCGACGTCCTTGCTCGAGTGCTTCGTCGCCGAGCTACCCTCGCGCACGCGGGGCAGCTCGGCGGGCAGGCCGAGGTCCCACTTCTCGTTCAGCGTCGTGGCCATCGTGTCCAGGCCGTCCTCGAAGCGGAAGACCTCGGTGCCCTCGACGAGGAAGTCCGCCTGCGGGCGGATGTGGTTGTCGTGGATGAAGGGGTGCCTCCGGTACTTGGAGAGGCTCTTGGCCACCCACTCCTCGACGGCGCGGCCGCTGATGGAGAAGTCGTCCTGGCGGTGACGCCACAGGTACTCGGACTTGATCCGCGCCATGGGGTCGCGCACGACCGCGAAGATCCCGTCGAAGCGCTCGATGCGGAAGAGCATCTCGAGCATCTCGCGGTGCATGTGCTGGGGCGTGCAGCGACGGATGTCGTTCCACGACGTCGGCCCGACCCGCCCGTCCTTGTAGAGCGTGTCGTACCCCACGTCCGCGAAGGCCCGCTCGATGCTCGAGCCTCCCGTCTTGGGGATGTGGATGAAGAGGAACTTGCGCTCACCCTTGCGGAAGACAGGCATGGGGATCCTTTGCTCGAGATGCCGTCACGACGTTGACCGGACTCTACCGACCCCGTGCGTTGTGGAAGACTGGTGTGGTGCCACGCGGAGACGGAAACCTGTCCCATGACCTCCTGCCCGGCGAGAAGGGGCCACAGGACGCCTGCGGCGTCTTCGGGGTCTGGGCCCCCGGCGAGGACGTCGCCAAGCTGACCTACTACGGGCTGTACGCGCTGCAGCACCGGGGCCAGGAATCCGCGGGCATCGCCACGTCCAACGGCGAGGCGCTGCTCGTCTACAAGGACATGGGCCTGGTCTCCCAGGTCTTCGACGAGCGGACCCTCTCGACCATGCGTGGCCACCTGGCCGTCGGCCACTGCCGCTACTCCACGACCGGCGGGTCGACGTGGGAGAACGCCCAGCCGACCCTCGGGGGGCACGACGCCGCCACGGTCGCACTCGCGCACAACGGCAACCTCATCAACTCCGCCGAGCTGCGCGACCTCGTCGAGGCCCACGACCAGGAGCCGGACGACGTCGGGCAGCGCCGGATCACCGATGGCGAGCTGCGCCGGGGCAACACCTCGGACACGGCGCTGGTGACCGCGCTGCTGACCCGCGACCCGGACCGCACCCTCGAGGCCGCGGCGATGGACCTGCTGCCGCGGCTGCGCGGCGCCTTCTGCTTCGCCTTCATCGACGAGGACACCCTCTACGCCGCCCGGGACCCGCAGGGCCTGCGTCCCCTCGTCATCGGCCGCCTGGAGCGGGGCTGGGCCATCGCCTCGGAGACGGCCGCTCTGGACATCGTCGGGGCCTCCTTCGTGCGGGAGGTCGAGCCCGGTGAGCTCGTCGCCGTCGACGAGGAGGGGCTGCGCACCCGCCGTTTCGCCGAGGCCGACCGCAAGGGCTGCGTCTTCGAGTACGTCTACCTCGCCCGCCCGGACACCTCGATCAACGGCACCACCGTCCACGAGGCCCGGGTCGAGATGGGCCGCACGCTCGCCCGGGAGCACCCCGTCGACGCCGACCTGGTCATCGCGACCCCGGAGTCCGGGACCCCCGCGGCGATCGGCTACGCCCAGGAGTCGGGCATCCCCTTCGGCCAGGGCCTGGTGAAGAACGCCTACGTCGGGCGCACCTTCATCCAGCCCAGCCAGACGATCCGCCAGCTGGGCATCCGGCTGAAGCTCAACCCCCTTCGCCACGTCATCAAGGGCCGGCGGCTGGTCATCGTCGACGACTCGATCGTGCGCGGCAACACCCAGCGGGCCGTGGTCCGGATGCTGCGCGAGGCCGGCGCTGCCGAGGTGCACGTGCGCATCTCCGCGCCGCCGATCAAGTGGCCCTGCTTCTTCGGGATCGACTTCGCCAGCCGCGCCGAGCTGATCGCCAACGGCCTCGGCGTCGAGGAGATCTGCACCTCGCTCGGCGCGGACTCCCTCGGCTACATCAGCGAGGAGGGCATGGTCGCCGCGACCTCCCAGGAGCCGGAGCAGTTGTGCACCGCCTGCTTCTCCGGCCGGTACCCGATGGAGCTGCCGAGCCGCGACCGGCTGGG
>NZ_BCSR01000073.1 GCF_001570965.1 Janibacter corallicola NBRC 107790
GAGCCGATGATCATGGCCGAGCCGGTGGCCAGTCTGTGGCGGGCGCTCGACGATGCCCCGTTGTCGGTGAGCCAGCTGGAGTCGGTGGCGGAGCAGCTGGTCGACCACGACCCGGAAGGGTTCGTGCGCGCATCCTTGGACATGCTCAGCGACGGAGCGCTGATCGTCGGGACGGCCGGATGAACGACTCCCTCACCATCGGGGAGGCAGTGCCGCTGGGCACCGTCCACCTGCAACGACTGCTTGCCGGCGCTGGTGTCCGGTCGCTGGTGATCAAGGGACCGGCATTCTCGGAGCTGGGGGTGCGGGCAGAGCGGCAGAGCAGCGACATCGACCTGCTCATCCATCCTGACGACCGGGCTGGCGCGACAGCGACTCTGGTGCGGGCCGGCTGGTCCATCATCTCCTACTGGTTTCCGCCCGCGCTCGATGACGTCATCTACTCGACGACCTTCCGTCACCAGCGCTTCCCCACGCCGCTGGACCTGCACCACTGCTTCAGCGGGCTGCTCCAGGACGCCGGGACCACCTTCGAAGCACTGTGGCAGCAGCGGACCACCGTGCAGGTGGCGCACCAAGAGGTCGTCACCGTCGGGCGGGACCACGCGCTCGTCCTCGAGGCCCTGAACGCGATGAAGCTCCTCCCCGCCGAGAGGCGAATGGGTGCGGTGGAACGCGTCGTCGACACCGCGGGCGGCGGCGACCCGGCAGACGTCGCCGCTGCCGCCGAGTCGGTGGGGGCCCGTCACACCGCGGACCCGCTGATCACCGCGCTGGGTCGTCCGGCTCCGAGCAGCCCACCACCACCGGGCCTCGAGCAGTGGCTGCGCAGGGGGGCGCGCAACAGCGGCCGCCGGCTCATCGTCGACCTGCTCGTTCGGGCGCCGTGGCAGATCCCTCGGGTCGTCTGGGGACAGCTGACGATCGACCCCGACACCGCCCGCTTCTGGGCGGAAGCTCATCGGGTTCCGTACCGAAACCGGTGGCAGGTGCTTGGCCTGCGGGTGCGGCGTCTCTTCCGTCGCTATGCTCCCTCCGGCCGGTCCTCCTGAAGGGAATCTTGTTGCGCATCATCGCCATCCACCGCTACTTCTGGCCGGACAGCCCTCCTTACGCCTCCTTCCTGCGGCAGATCGCCGCTCGCTGGGTCAAGGACGGTCATGCGGTCGAAGTGCTCTCGGGCCAGCCGTCGTACGCGTCGGGGCAGGAGCGCAGCCCTGCGACGGAGTCTCTGGACGGCTTCCGTATCCGGCGGCTCCCCGTGATGCGTGACCGGGCCGGTGGGTGGCGCCAGCTGCTCAACCTCGTGGTCTTCCCTCTCGTCGTCGCGTTGCGCATCCTCACCAGCCGCCGGGCCGACGTCATCATGTGCTCCACGGTTCCCCAGGTCACGCTCGGCTGGGCAGTGTCCCTGGCCGCCAGGGCACGAGGTGCGGCCTTCATCTACCACTGCATGGACCTGCACCCCGAGATCGGACGCATCTCCGGGGAGTTCCGCAACCCCCTCGTCTACCGAATCCTCGCGCGACTCGACCTGGCGACCATGCGCAGAGCGCGTCGTGTCGTGGTCCTCTCGGAGGACATGCGTCGGTCGGTGCTCGATCGTGATGCGGCACTCGCGGACCGGGTGGTGGTCCTCAACAACTGGGCACTGCCCGACTTCTCGGAGCCGGAGCCGGCACCTTTGGGCGAGCCCGTCCCCGGCGTCCTGCGGCTCGTCTTCGCGGGCAACCTCGGACGTTTCCAGGGGTTGGAGCGCATGGTCACCGCGCTGGCCGATCTCCCCGAGGAGGTCCGCCTGGAGATGGTCTTCATGGGTGAGGGGCGCGCCAAGCCGGATGTGGAGGCGGCTGCGGCACGGATCGGCCACCCCGGTGTCGACGTGGTCTTCCTCCCTCACGGGTCCCCGAGCGCGGCCAAGTCGCTCATGTCCACGGCACATCTCGGGCTCGTCACGCTCGTGCCCGACGTCGTCAAGTACGCCTACCCCAGCAAGACCGCGACGTACACCACCGAGGGGCTGCCCCTGCTCGTGCTCTGCGAGCAGGACAGTCAGCTGGCCAGCGCCGTCCGTGAGCGTGGGCTCGGCTGGAGCGTCGCGGCCGGCGACACCCCGGCGCTCGTCGAGGCGTTGACGGACGCAAGCGCTCGGCTGGCCGCGACGGGGCTGCGGGCGGAGCGTGCGGCGGTTGGCCGTTTCGCGGGAGAGGCCTTTGACGAGTCCGACATCCTGCAGCGGTGGAGCGAACTGCTCACCGGGATCAACGAGCCGAAGGAATCGCCATGAACCAGCCCGTCGTCATCGTCGGGGCGCCGCGGTCCGGCACCAACATGCTCCGTGACGTCCTCACCTCGGCACCGGGCGTGACCACCTGGCCCTGCGACGAGATCAACTTCGTGTGGAAGCACCACAACCTCGACCTCGAGCACGACGAGATCCCCGCTTCTCGTGCCGACCGGTCCACGGCCTACCTGCAGGAGCAGTTCGCCCGTCGTGGCCGCAGGGACGATGCGGACATCGTCATCGAGAAGACCTGCGCCACGAGCCTGCGGGTCCCCTTCGTGGCGGGCGCTCTCCCGGAGGCGAAGTTCATCTTCATCCGCCGGGACGGCCTGGACGCCACCGCCTCGACGATGAAGCGGTGGAACGCGGAGTTCGACCTCGGCTACACCCTCAGGAAGGTGCGGTTCGTCCCTCCCACCGATTTCCCGCGCCATCTGCGGGACTTCGCCGTCAAACGGGTCAAGCAGCGGGTCTCCGGCGATGCCCGCTCCCAGGACAACGATTTGCGCGTCAGCACGTGGTGGGGGCCCCGCCCGCACGACTTCCGGGAGCTGCAGCGGGACCACCCGCTCGAGGAGCTGGCCTTCATCCAGTGGCAGCGGTGCGTGGAGCAGGCTGCGGACAGCCTCTCGGCTCTCCCCGAGGATCGGGTCCTGGAGGTCGTCTACGAGGACTACGTCGCCGACCCTCGTGAAGGGACCAGGCGGTGCCTCGAGTTCATGGGCCTGGGCGACCGACTGGATGCGACCGACGTCGGGCGGGTGAATGCGGGCAGCGTCGGTAAGGGACGCAGCCAGCTGGGTCCCGACGCGGTGACCCGGATCGAGGCACTCGGCGGCCCGACGCTGGGGCGGTTCGGCTATGCGTGAGGTGCGCGGACTGACTCCCCGACAGCAGGCTCTCAAGCGGGCCTTTGACCTCGTGCTCGGCGGGTGTGGGTTGCTGGCGACCTCACCAGTTCTGGTGGTCGGCGTGGTCGCGGCCACCGTGAGCACCCGCGAGTGGGGGGTCTTCTCCCAGGAGCGGATCGGCCGAAACGGGGTCCCCTTCCGGGTGCACAAGGTCCGCTCGATGCGGCGCATCGACGGGGTGACGACGACCATCACGGCGGGTACGGACCCGCGGATCACCCGGACGGGCGCCTGGCTGCGCCGGTTGAAGATCGACGAGCTTCCCCAGCTGGTCAATGTGGTCAGGGGCGACATGAGCCTCGTCGGCCCGCGCCCCGACGTCGCCGGATGGGCCGACGAGCTGACGGGTGAGGATCGGATCGTGCTCAGCGTGCGCCCCGGCATCACCGGGCCTGCATCGGTCGCCTACCGGCACGAGGAAGAACTCCTCACCGCCGCTGAGGACCCGGAGGTCTACAACCGCGAGGTGATCTGGCCCGACAAGGTGCGCTTGAACCGCGAGTACGTCGAGAACTGGTCGCTCGCCTCCGATCTGGCGTGGATCGCGGCGACTGTGCGGACCGTGCTCG
The DNA here is from genome assembly GCF_001570965.1 of Janibacter corallicola NBRC 107790. Lineage (GTDB taxonomy): Bacteria > Actinomycetota > Actinomycetes > Actinomycetales > Dermatophilaceae > Janibacter > Janibacter corallicola. Next base: position 3,765 of record NZ_BCSR01000073.1, read on the forward strand.
AACGCGACTGAGCCCGGAAGGCGTCAGCCGTGTTGGCTGTGCGCAGGAGGCTTCCTGTCGGGGCGAGGTAGGCGTGCCGCGGCTGCCTGCAGGTCCTCATCGGTTGCGTCGGCGAAAGGCGGAAGTCCGTGGGACTTGCGCACCATTCCCCAGAAGATTGGTCCGAGCACGAGCAGCGCGGCGCCGGCGATCCCCACCCAGACGGAGGGGAGCCCGAGCATGCCGATACCGGTCAGGGCGAGCACGATGGCGATGCCACGACGCACGACGCCTTGGGGGACCCAGGACGAGAGGCGGGCTCCGAGGTAGGTGCCGGGGCTGCCGCCGACGATCAGGGGGATGAGGATGGCCCAGTCGATGCCCGCGTACATCACGTGACCGATCGCTGCCGCCAGGACGAGGGGGATGGCCTGTACCAGGTCGGTGCCCACCAGCCGGTTGGGCGCCAGTCGTGGGTAGAGCATGAGCAGCGCAACCATGATCAATGATCCGGACCCGACACTCGTCAGACCGACGAGGAGTCCACCCGTCGCGCCGACGATGATCGTCGGGATGACCCGGACGACCTCGGGCTCGTTGTTGTGCTTGCTGCCCTCTGCCACGCTGCGCAGCTTGTGTCGCAGGTTGAGGAAGGTGCGCAGTACATAGGTGCCGGCGGCGAGCACGAGCGCGACGCCGATCGCGAGCTTGACGAAGGTCTGTTGTTCCTCCGCCGACCCGACTTGGCTGATGATCCACCCGCCTGCGGCCGCAGTCGGCACCGACCCGACGATGAGCAAGCCGGCCAGCTTGAGGTTGGGGGACCCGTGCCTGAGGTGGGTGGCGGCCCCGACCGACTTGTTCACGGCGGCCGCGACGAGGTCGTTGGCCACGGCGGTGGTCGGGGGGATGCCGAGGAAGACCAGGGCGGGGGTCATCAGTGCCCCGCCACCCATCCCGGTCAGACCGATGACGATGCCGACGCCGAAGGCGACGAGCAGCAGAGAGGCGATGTCGCCCATCAGATGACCGAACCGGGCGTGTCGACAGTGAGGTGGCCCTTGGACTGCAGCAGCTCGAGTACCTGGTCGCGGGCGTCGTCGATGCCGATGTCGGTCGTGTCGATGGTGATGTCGGCGTCGACGGGGACATCGTACGGGGCGCTCACCCCGGTGAAGTCGGGGATCTCACCGGCCATCGCCTTGGCGTAGAGCCCCTTGCGGTCCCGTCGGGCACATTCCTCGACGGGTGTGCTGATGTGGACGAGGACGAAGTCGCCGTCGCGGTCCGTGGTCATCTCGCGCACTGCACGTCGGGTCGCCTCGTAGGGCGCGATGGGCGAGCAGATGGCGGTGCCCCCGTGGTAGGCGATCTCTGCGGCGACCCATCCGATGCGCCGGATGTTGGTGTCCCGGTCCTCGGGGGAGAAGGACAGGCCAGCAGAGAGGTGACGCCGGACGACGTCACCGTCGAGCAACGAGACCGGGCGCCCGTCCTGCTCGAGGATGGCCTCGCGCACGGCGCGCGCGACGGTTGACTTGCCGGAGCCGGACAGACCGGTGAAGAAGAGGACCAGACCGTCGGTGGGAGCCGACTCGGGGTCGCCCGGCCGCAGCCGGGTGATCGCGCCCCGTGAGTAGGCGGCGACCACGGTCTCCAGCAGCGCCTCGTCCTCGCGGGCCTCACGGGGGTCGAGGGGCACCGCCACCACTTCGGCGTTCGTGAGCTGCTCCGCGAGCCCCACGCTCGCCCGCAGTCGACGGACGCCGCGCGAGTACGGCGAGCGGGTCGGCCCGGCCAGCACGAGCAGGACGAGGTGTCGGCCCTGGGTGCCCGCGCGGATGTCGTCGGCGTCCCGGGTCGTCAGGTCCCGGTCGATGACCACGGTCGCTGTCTGCTCGTCGGTGGTCCCCCGCACGTGTGCGGGGGAGAGGAAGAGCCGTTCGTACGGCCGAGGGGAGGGCTCGCTCAGCCACTCGGGTGCCCCCTCGGCGCCGTCGGAGGTGATCTGGTCGGGGGAGTACGCCGCGATCGGGACTCCCTCCGGGTCGACCACCTCGAGTCCCCCGCTCGACTGCTCTCGTGTGGCGGTGTCCAGCGACAGCGTGATCGCGTCACTCGTAGGGACCGCGCCGACGCGCATCCTCTCCAGCGCGTCGAGCGCCGAGAAGGGTGGGCAGTGTTGATGGGGCGTGGGGTGGGAACTCACACGCCGCATTGTTGCAGGATGAGCGTCGTTGACAGGCTATGGTGGCCCAGCACCCCGTCCCCGCGTCGTGAGAGAGCAGATGTCCACGCACGACTATCGTCTGAGCCACTTGGATCAGCTCGAGTCAGAGTCCATCCATATTTTCCGTGAGGTTGCGGCGGAGTTCGAGAAGCCGGTGTTGATGTTCTCCGGCGGCAAGGACTCGATCGTGATGCTGCACCTGGCGGAGAAGGCCTTCTATCCCGCCCGGATCCCGTTCCCTGTTCTGCAGGTGGACACGGGGTATGACTTCCCGGAGGTCCTGGCGACGCGTGACCGGTGGGTCGAGCGTCTGGGCGTGCGGCTGCACGTGGCTTCGGTCGAGCAGGCGATCGCGGATGGGATCGTCGTCGACGACGGCAAGACCCCGCGCAACCGGCTGCAGATCGGCACGCTGCTCAATGCCATCGAGTCCGAGGGCTACACGGCTGCCTTCGGCGGCGGCCGTCGGGATGAGGAGAAGGCCCGCGCGAAGGAGCGTGTGTACTCCCACCGAGATGACTTCGGTCAGTGGGACCCGAAGAACCAGCGCCCCGAGCTGTGGTCGCTGTACAACGGACGGATCCACGAGGGCGAGCACATGCGCGTCTTCCCGTTGAGCAACTGGACCGAGCTGGACATCTGGCACTACATCGGGCGGGAGCAGGTCGACATCCCGCCGATCTACTTCGCCCACCAGCGGCGGGTCTTCGAGAGGG
>NZ_BCSR01000074.1 GCF_001570965.1 Janibacter corallicola NBRC 107790
TCGTGGCGGGGCTCGCCAGCCGGTCCAGACGCCCACGGCCCGGCGTCGTTGGTTGCGATCCGTCGCCGGACAGGGTGGACTGTCCCTGATGAACGAGCAGACGAGCGGAAGGACCATGGTGAGCAGCGCGGAGTCGGCCTCCGGGACGGACCAGGCGGATGCGGCGGTCGACAAGCTGGGATTCAGCGACGACCAGATCGTGCAGGAGTACGGCTGGGACGACGACGTCGACGCGGCCCTGCGGGAGCGGATCGAGTCGGTCGTCGGCAGTGAGCTGGAGGACGAGGACTACACCGGCGTCGTCGACGCGGCACTCCTGTGGTGGCGGGAGGACGACGGCGACCTCACGGATGCGCTCGTCGACACCCTCGGCACGCTCGCGGACGGATCCTCCATCGTGCTCGTGACGCCGCGGCCGGGACATCCCGGCGAGGTCGACCCCAGCGAGGTCGACGAGGCGGCCACGACGGCCGGACTGCACACCTCCGGGTCGGTCATGTGCTCCCCGGAGTGGGTGGCCACGCGGCTGGCCGCCCGCAAGGGCTCGCTGTGACGGCGTGCCGTCGGGTGGCCCGGGGTGAGTGAGCCCGAGCGACCGGTCGTCGGCGCGCCGGCTCCGGACTTCACGCTGCGCGACCAGTTCGGGCGGGACACCTCACCGTCCTCCTTCGTCGGGGACAAGGCCGTCCTGCTGGTCTTCTACCCCTTCGCCTTCTCCGGGGTGTGCACCGGTGAGCTGACCGCGATCCGGGAGGACCTGGGCCGCTTCTCCTCCGAGGACGTCACCACGCTGACGATCTCCTGCGACCCGATGTTCAGCCTCCGGGCCTGGGCGGACCGGGAGGGCTTCTTCTTCCCGCTGCTCTCGGACTTCTGGCCGCACGGCGAGGTGGCCCGCCGCTACGGGGTCTTCGACGAGGGCATGGGCGCGGCCCTGCGCGGCACCTTCCTCATCGACCGCTCCGGCCGCATCGCGTGGTCGCTCGTGGGGGAGACGGGCAGCCCCCGAGACCTCAGCGGTTACGACGAGGCGCTCCGGCGGCTCGTCGCGACGCCCTCCTGAAGCTGCCGGTTGGGTGGGGGACCGCGGGACGGCGATGACACAATGACGCTCGGCGCACCGCGCCGGGGCCTGTAGCTCAGCTGGTAGAGCACCGCGTTTACACCGCGGGCGTCGTCGGTTCGAACCCGGCCGGGCCCACATGGAGATCCGCCTGCGTGACGTGCTGACCGCCCTGGAGGCGATGTTCCCGACCGGGACCGCCCAGTCCTGGGACCGGGTCGGGCTCGTCACCGGCGACCCCGACCAGCCGGTGCGCCTCGTGCACGCCGCTGTCGACCCCACCCTCGAGGTCATCGAGGAGGCCCGCTCCGCCGGCGCGGACCTGCTCATCACCCACCATCCGTTGCTGCTGCGCGGTATCCACTCCGTGGCCACGACGAGTGCGAAGGGGGCGAGCGTCACCTCCCTCGTCGTCGGGGACGTCGCCCTGTGGGTCGCCCACACCAACGCCGACGTGGCCGAGCCGGGCGTCAACACCGCCCTGGCCACCGCCTGCGGCCTCACCGAGAGCGAGCCGCTGACGGAGGAGGAGGGCATCACCATGGGCCGGGTGGGCGACCTGCCCGAGCCGGTGACGCTCTCCGCCTTCGCCCACCGCCTCGCGGCGGCGCTGCCCTCCGCACCGGGCGGCATCCGGGTCGCCGGGCCCGCCGACGGCCGGGTCGGTCGAGTCGCGATGCTCGGCGGGGCCGGCGACGGGCTCATGGAGGCCGCCCGCGCTGCCGGGGCCGACGTCTACGTCACCGCCGACCTGCGCCACCACCCGGCCCTGGAGGCCAGGGAGGAGGCGGCTCTCGACGGCGGGACCCCCTTCCTCGTCGACGCGGGCCACTGGGCGAGCGAATCGCTGTGGCTGGCGGAGATGCTGGAGCGCCTCGGTCAGGCACTCGCGGACGCCGGTCACGACATGGTGGACTGGGAGACCCGTGTGAGCACCATCTGCACCGACCCGTGGAGCTTTACGATCGGGGCCCACAGCGACGAAGGAGATCCACAGTGAAGGCCGCCCCCGAGATCCAGCGTCGCCTGCTCGACCTGCAGGCCGTGGACACCCGCGTGCAGCAGATCGACCACGCACGACGGACGCTGCCCCAGCACGCGGCCCTCGAGGAGGCCTCGACGCGGCTGCAGGAGGCCTCCGACGAGGTCGTGAGGGTCGAGACGATGCTCTCCGACATCGGCCGCGAGGCCACGAGGGCGGAGGGGGACGTCCAGCAGGTGCGCGACCGGGCCGTCCGCGACCAGCAGAAGCTCGAGGCCGGCACCGGGATGACCTCCCGCGACCTGACCGCGCTGCAGGGCGAGCTGGAGTCGCTCGCGCGACGCCAGAGCGAGCTGGAGGACATCGAGCTCGAGGTGATGGAACGCCAGGAGGCGGCCCAGGAGCGTCTCACCGAGGCCGGTGCGGCCAAGGAGGAGGCGAGCGCGCAGGTCGCGCGGATCACCGGCGAGCGCGATGCCGCCCTCGCCGAGCTCGACGCCGAGCGCACGAAGGTCCTCGCTCCGCGCGAGGAGCTCGTCGCAGGGGTCGAGGAGCCGCTGCTGGCGCTCTACGACCGGCTGCGTGAGAACTCCGGCGGCCTGGCAGCCGCCGAGCTGCTCCACGGACGGTGCGGAGGGTGCCGGCTCGAGCTGAACCCCGTCGACCTCACCGCGATCGAGAAGGCGGCGCCGGACGAGGTGGTGCGCTGCGAGGAGTGCGGTCGCATCCTCGTGCGCACCGGTGCCGACACGGCCGCCTGATGGCCCGCAGCCTCCGTGTCGAGGCCGACGGGGGCTCACGGGGCAACCCGGGGGTGGCCGGCTACGGGGCTGTCGTGCGTGATGCCGCGAGCGGTGGGCTGCTCGTGGAGCTCGCGGCGCCCCTCGGGCGGGCCAGCAACAACGTCGCCGAGTACCGCGGCATGCTCGCCGGCCTGCAGGCCGCCGCCCGGATCGAGCCGGGGGCCCGGGTGGAGGTCCGGATGGACTCCAAGCTCGTCGTGGAGCAGATGTCGGGCCGGTGGCGGATCAAGCACGAGGACATGCGCGCCCTGGCCGCGCAGGCCCGCGGCGTGGTCGCCGGGATCGAGGACGCCGGTGGGGCGGTGGACTTCACATGGATCCCTCGCGCGCAGAACGCCGCCGCCGATGCCCTCTCGAACCGTGGCATGGACGGCGAGGAGGTCGAGGACTGGCACGAGGAGCGCGCCGGGACGCCGGGGGAGGGGCGGACGGCCCCGACGCGCGTCGTGCTCGTCCGCCACGGGGTGACGGCGCTGACCGAGCAGGCGTGTCTCGACGGACGTGGTGGCGTGGACCCGTCGCTCTCGGCGACCGGGCGCGCGCAGGCCGAGCGGGCCGCCGATCTCGTGGCCGAGATGGTCGGGCAGGAGCAGGTCCGCGTGCTCACCTCCTCCCTCGCCCGCGCGAAGCAGACCGGCGTCGTCGTCGCCGAACGGCTCGGTGTGGCCCCGCAGGTCGATGCCCGCTGGGACGAGCAGGGCTTCGGTGACTGGGACGGCAGGGCGATCGCTGACCTGCTCCGGGAGAGTGGGGAGGACCTGCGCGCCCTGCGGGACGACCCCACCTTCGCCCGCCCCGGCGGGGAGTCCCACGAGGAGCTCGAGACTCGCGTGGTGGCGGCCTGGGAGGAGGCCGTCGAGGCGGGAGGTACCGTCGTGGTCGTCTGCCACCGCAAGCCGATCCTCGTCGTGCTCGCCCATGTGCTCGACCTGCCGCACGAGAGCTTCTGGCGTCTCGCAGGGGAGCCGGGGTCGCTGACCGCGATCGACGCCCGGCCGGACGGGCGGGCCGTCGTGACCTTCACCAACCGCACCTGAGGGGGCCCGAGATCGCTGACCTGCCCTCGTGGCTCATGGCCTCGGGAATCATCGGTGCCGTCATCTTCGGGCTGCTCTCGGCGTTCTTCCCGCCGCTGAACGCGGAGATCTACGCCGTCGCCGCACCGGTGATCTTCCCCGACATGTGGGTGCTGCACGTCTCGGCGATGACAGGGGGCCTCGTCATCGGCAAGATCACCCACTTCGTGGCCGCGGCCAAGGGCGCCGAGGCGATCAGCAGGCGCCGGGAGATCAAGGAGGCGAGGGGCCCCCGCACCGAACCGCTCGAGGGCCCAGCCACCGTCTGGCGACGGGTGCGCGACAAGCTCACGGAGTGGAGCAAGGCGATGATCGACGTCCTCGACCGCCCCCGGCTCGGGCCGCTCGTCATCCTCAGCAGCTCCGGCATCGGCTTCCCCCCGCTCGCGGTCGTCGTCGTCGCGGCCGGGGTCAAGCGGGTCTCGGCGACGATCCTCATCGGCGTCATGACCATCGGCTGCCTGGCTCGCTTCCTCATCACCGCCTGGCTGGTCCAGGAGGGCATCGACATCCGCTTCTGAGGTGGCGAAGGGGGCGCCCACCCCCTTCGCCGGGCCCGACCGGTGGCGCATAACCTTGGGGCATGAATCATGCGGGAGACCTCGACCCGAAAGCGGCGTGGGAGCGTCTGAGCGCGGAGCCCGATGCCGTGCTCGTCGACGTGCGCACGAGCGCCGAGTGGGCCTTCGTGGGGGTACCGGACCTGGGGGCCATCGGCAAGCGGGTCGTCCCGATCGAGTGGACGACCTTCCCCGAGGGAACGCAGAACCCGAACTTCCTCGAACAGCTGCGCTCGGCGGTCCCCCAGGACGCGACGGTGCTCTTCCTCTGCCGCTCCGGAGGGCGCTCCCTGAGCGCCGCCGAGGCGGCCACCCGGGCCGGCTACGCCGAGGCGTGGAACGTCGTGGAGGGTTTCGAGGGCGAGCACGACAGTCGCGGTCACCGGCAGCTGAACGGGTGGAAGAACTCCGATCTGCCGTGGCGGCAGGGGTGAACGCCCGGTCCCGCGAGACCCTGGCCGTGCACGGCGGTCGGGTGCGCAGCGGCTTCGACGAGACGTCCGAGGCGCTCTTCCTCACGTCCGGCTTCGTCTACCGGAGCGCGGAGGAGGCCGAGTCCGCCTTCGCCGGGGATCTCGACAAGTTCATCTACTCCCGGTATGGCAACCCCACCGTCGCGATACTCGAGGACCGTCTGGCACTGCTCGAGGGTGCGGAGGCGGCCTACGCGACGGCATCCGGGATGTCAGCGGTCTTCACGGCGCTGGCCGCGCTGCTGGGCACGGGCGATCGCGTCGTCGCCTCCCGCGGTCTCTTCGGCAGCTGCTTCGTGATCCTCGACGAGATCCTGCCCCGGTGGGGCGTCGAGACCGTCTTCGTCGACGGTCGCGACCTCGACCAGTGGCGCGAGGCGCTCGACCGACCCACGACGGCGGTCTTCTTCGAGACCCCGAGCAACCCGATGCAGGAGCTCGTCGACATCGCCGCCGTCAGCGAGCTCGCCCACAAGGCCGGCGCGCAGGTCGTCGTCGACAACGTCTTCGGCACCCCGGTCTTCTCCCGACCGTTGGACCACGGTGCGGACGTCGTCGTGTACTCCGCGACCAAGCACATCGACGGTCAGGGCCGGGTGCTCGGCGGGGCGATCCTCGGGACGAGGGACTACGTGCAGGGGCCGGTGAAGAACCTGATCCGGCACACCGGCCCGTCCATGTCCCCCTTCAACGCCTGGGTGCTGCTCAAGGGGATCGAGACGATGGACCTGCGGGTGCGGCGGATGGCGGAGAGCTCCCTGGAGGTGGCACGTGCCCTGCAGGCCCACCCCGGCGTCACCTCGGTGGTGCACCCGTGGCTGGGCGACCACCCCCAGCACCAGCTCGCCCGTCGGCAGATGAGCGGCGGTGGCACCGTGGTCACCTTCGCCGTCGACGGTGACAAGGATCGGGCCTTCGCCTTCCTCAACGCCTTGGAGATCGTGGACATCTCGAACAACCTGGGCGATGCGAAGTCCCTCATCACCCATCCCGCGACGACGACGCACCGACGGATGGGCGCCCAGGGGCGTGCCGCGATCGGGATCACGGACGGCACCGTGCGGCTCTCGGTCGGTCTGGAGTCCGCCGAGGACCTCGTCGCCGACCTCACGGGCGCGCTCGACCGGATCGGTCCTGGTTCAGGCCACGAGAACCAGGGCGGTCACGGCCCCGCCCCCGGCGACGACGGCCACGGTCGCTCCCTGGGCCAGCACCGCCCGGCCGGTGACCGGGACCGCGGCGGCACGTACCCGGTGTAGCCACAGGAGGGTCGCGAGGGAGCCCCACGGGGTGATGACCGGCGCGACGTTGGTCCCGATCAGCAGGGCCACGAGCCGCCCCGGTCCGTCGCCGGCGACCGGCTCGAGAGCGATGAAGGCAGGAAGGTTGTTCACGACATTGCCCGTGACCGCGCCCACGCCGGCCACCCGCAGCAGGCCGACGGGCCCCTCCCCGGTGCCTGCGAGTGCATCCAGCACACCCTGGCCGCCGAGGGAGAGGGCGACCTGGACGACGCCGAAGAGGACCATGACGACCACGGCCATGCCCCACGGTGGTGACAGGCGGTGGAGCAGCTCGGGTGCACGGATCCACACGACGAGCGCAAGGAGCGCCGCTCCGAGGCTCGACACGAGCCAGGGCGTGACGCCGACGGCGAAGAGCGGCCCCGCAGCGAGACAGACCACAGCGGCCACTCGCAGCAGGACCGGGTCGTGGCGGCCCGCCG
>NZ_BCSR01000075.1 GCF_001570965.1 Janibacter corallicola NBRC 107790
CGGATCGGGCGGGTGCGGTCACTCACACCCGCCCGATCCGCACCGCGGTCACGACTTCTTCGCGGTCTTCTTCGCTGCCGTCTTCTTCGTGGACTTCGCCGTCGACTTCTTGGCGGTCTTCTTCGCCGTCTTCTTCGTGGCCTTCTTGGCGCCCTTCTTGCGGGTCGAGGGACCCTTGGCCCGCTTCTCCGCGAGCAGCTCGAAGGCCCGCTCCTGGCTGACGGTCGCCGGGTCGTCACCCGCGCGCAGCGTCGCATTGGTCTCGCCGTCGGTGACGTAGGGGCCGAAGCGTCCGTCCTTGACCACGACCTTCTTCCCGCTCTCCGGGTCCTCCTCGAACTCCCGCAGCGGCGGCTTGGCCGCGCGGCCGCGCCGCTTGGGCTGGGCGTAGATCGCCTGGGCCTCCTCGAGGGTGAGGCTGAAGATCTGCTCCTCGGTCTCGAGCGAGCGCGAGTCGGTCCCCTTCTTCAGGTACGGCCCGTAGCGCCCGTTCTGCGCGGTGATCGGCACCTCGACCTGCGACTCGTTGCCCTCCTCGTCGGTCCTGGTCTCGGTGACCGTCCCGACCGTGCGCGGCAGCGAGAGCAGCCGGAGTGCCTGCTCGAGGTCGACCGTGGCCGGATCCATGCTCTTGAAGAGCGAGGCGGTCGGCGACTTGACCTTCGCCTTGCCCTTCTTCGGCTTCTCCTGGGCCTCCGGCAGCACCTCGGTGACGAAGGGACCGTAGCGTCCGGTCTTGACGATCACCTCGTTGCCGGTCTCGGGGTGGGTGCCGAGCACCCGGCCGTCGTCGGCGGCCTGGGCGAGGATCTCGCGCGCCTTGGCGGGCGTCATCTCGTCCGGGGCGATGTCGTCGGTGATCGAGGCCCGCTTGGGCTTCGGCTCCTCACCCGAGCCGTCGGAGGTCGGCACGACCTCCTCGACGTAGGGCCCGTAACGGCCGACGCGCACGACGACCCCGTCCCCGATCTCGATCGTGGAGATGGCGCGGGCGTCGATGTCCCCGAGGTCCGAGACGAGCCCGGCGAGACCACTGGCCTCGCTCGCCTCGTCACCGAAGTAGAAGCGCCGCAGCCACTCGGCCCGCTGCCCCTCACCGCGCGCGATCTCGTCGAGGTCCTCCTCCATCGCCGCGGTGAAGTCGTAGTCGACGAGCCGGGTGAAGTGCACCTCCATCAGGCGCGTGACCGCGAAGGCCAGCCAGGTCGGGATGAGCGCGCTCCCCCGCCGGCGCACGTAGCCCCGGTCCTGGATGGTGCTGATCGTGGAGGCATAGGTCGAGGGACGACCGATCCCCTTCTCCTCCATGATCTTCACGAGGCTGGCCTCGGTGTACCGGGCGGGCGGACTGGTCTCGTGCCCGAGCGGGGTGGCGTCGCGGACCTCCAGGCTCGCCCCCTCGGTGAGCTTCGGGAGGCGGGCGGAGTCCCCCTTCGTCTCCTTGGGTGCGTCGGTGCCCTCCTCGTAGGCGGCAAGGAAGCCCTTGAAGGTGATGACGGTGCCCGAGGCGGTGTACTCGGCGCTGCTCGCGACCTCGCAGCCGCCGAGGTCGGCCCCGACGCGGATCGTGGCGGTGGAGCCCTTCGCGTCGGCCATCTGGGAGGCGATGGTGCGCTTCCAGATCAGCTCGTAGAGGCGGAACTCGTCACCCCGCAGCTCGCCGGCGACCTGCGCCGGCGTGCGGAAGCGGTCACCGGCGGGACGGATCGCCTCGTGCGCCTCCTGGGCGTTCTTGGCCTTCTTGCCGTAGACCCGTGGGGAGTCCGGCACGTAGTCGCCGCCGTACATGTCACGCGCCTGACCGCGCGCCGCCGAGAGCGCGGCCCGGGACAGGTTGGTGCTGTCCGTACGCATGTAGGTGATGTACCCGTTCTCGTACAGCCGCTGGGCCACCCGCATCGCGTCGCGGGAGCCGAGCCCGAGCTTGCGGCCGGCCTCCTGCTGCATCGTCGAGGTGGTGAAGGGGGCGTACGGGCGGCGCGTGTAGGGCTTCTCCGCGACCGAGGTGACGGTGGCCTCGGCGGCGAGCGTGGACTCCGCGACGGCGGTGGCGGCGCGCTCGTCCAGCCGGCGGGCCGTGCCCTTCAGCGCGCCGGTGTCGTCGAAGTCGCGACCGGCGGCCACCTTCGTGCCGTCCAGGGAACTCAGCCGGGCGACGAAGGGGGACCCCCCGGAGACGAAGGTGCCCTCCACGTCCCAGTACGAGGCGACCTTGAAGGCCATCCGCTCCCGCTCGCGCTCGACGACGATCCGGGTCGCGACCGACTGCACGCGTCCGGCGGACAGGCCCGCCTTGACCTTGCGCCACAGGACCGGCGAGACCTCGTAGCCGTAGAGCCGGTCGAGGATGCGGCGGGTCTCCTGGGCGTCGACGAGATCCAGGTCGAGCTCGCGGGTCTCGCCCACGGCGCGCTCGATGGCCTCCCTGGTGATCTCGTGGAAGACCATCCGCTGGACGGGGACCTTCGGCTTGAGCGTCTCCAACAGGTGCCAGGCGATGGCCTCGCCCTCACGGTCCTCATCGGTGGCGAGGTAGAGGCTGTCGGCGTCCTTGAGCAGGCGCCGCAGCTCGGTGACCTTCTTCTTCTTGTCCGGGTCGACGACGTAGTAGGGCTCGAAGCCCTCCTCGATGTTGACCCCGAAGCGGCCGTAGGGCCCCTTCTTCATCTCGGCCGGCATCTCCGACGGAGTCGGGATGTCCCGGATGTGCCCCACCGACGCCTCGACGACGAAGTCCCCGCCGAGGTACCCCGCGATCGTCTTCGCCTTGGCCGGCGACTCGACGATGACGAGCTTGTTGGCCATGTACGCCCCTTCTCCCGACGACACGTGCAGCGGATTCGTCGCTGCTCCGACGTGCAGTCATTCCTGCGATGACCGTACTACCCCCACAGGCCGTCGCCCGACGCGTGCCGGGTCACGTGCCGGTCAGACCGTGACATTTTGTTGAATGCTGAACTACCATGTCTCCATGGCGACTCCCCCGATCCTCTTCCTCTCCCACGGCGCCCCTCCGCTGGCCGACGACGCGCGCTGGACCGCGGAGCTGGCCCGGTGGTCGGGGTCCTTCACCAGGCCGAAGGACATCCTCATCGTCTCGGCGCACTGGGAGGACGCCCCGGTGACCGTGAGCCCGACCCAGCGCCGGGTCCCGCTGACCTACGACTTCTGGGGCTTCCCGCAGAAGTACTTCGAGGTCACCTACGAGGCCCCGCTCGCGCCCGAGCTCGGCGAGGAGGTCACCGCCCTCCTGGGGGCGAAGGGGGTGCACGTGCGCCACGACGAGACCCGCGGCCTGGACCACGGCGCCTACGTGCCGCTCGTCGAGATGTACCCCGAGGCCGACGTGCCGGTCCTGCAGATGTCGATGCCGACGCTGGAGCCGACCGCCCTCACCGACCTCGGGCGGGCGCTGGCCCCCCTTCGCGAGCAGGGCACGCTGATCATCGGCTCCGGCTTCACCACGCACAACCTGCGGTGGTTCGACCCGAGCCGCGGGGCGGACACCGCTCCGCCGAGCGCCTCCAGCGAGTTCGACCACTGGGCCGCCGAGACCGTGACCGCCGGGGACCTGGACTCCCTGGAGCGGATGCTCGAGGTCGCGCCGGCCGGGCACGAGGCGCACCCGCGCACCGAGCACTGGGCGCCCCTCTACATCGCCGCCGGGGCCGCGGAGGCGGCCGGCGCCACGCAGCGGACCACGGCCGTCGACGGCTTCTGGTTCGGCCTGTCCAAGCGGTCCTGGCAGTTCGACTGACCACTGGGTAGGACTGCCCATCGCGCCCCGGTGTGGTGGGCCATAGAGTTGTCCCGGCGCGGCTCGGAGGGGGTCGCGCAACGCCACCCAGGGAGGACTCCACTCATGAAGAAGATCGCCACGCTCGTCGCCGCCACCGGCCTCGCCTTCGGCCTGACCGCCTGCGGGGCCGACAACGGTCCCGAGGAGGCGGTGAACACCTTCGGCGAGGCCGTCGCGGACAAGGACTACAAGACCGTCTGCGAAACCCTCGACCCCGAGATCGTCGACCAGCTCGAGCAGCTCCAGGAGGGCAAGGACTGCGCGACCCTCTTCAAGGAGAACGAGGACGCCTTCGCCGATGAGATCCCCGAGGACGCCGAGATCGACATCCAGGACTCCGAGATCTCCGACGACGAGAAGACCGCCACCGTCACCGTGAAGAACAAGGACGACGAGGAGCAGGACATCAAGCTCAAGAAGGTCGACGAGGAGTGGAAGATCACCTTCGAGCAGTGAGCTCCGGGTCCAGCGGGTCGCTCTCATCGTCCATGGGAGCGACGAACTGCGCCCGGTACAGCCGCTCGTAGGCCCCGCCGCGGGCGAGCAGCTGTTCGTGCGAGCCCTGCTCGACGATCTGGCCCTCCTCCATCACGAGGATGACGTCGGCGTCCCGGATCGTCGAGAGCCGGTGCGCGATGACGAAGGAGGTCCGCGCGCCGCGCAGGGCTCGCATCGCGTCCTGGACCAGCTTCTCCGTGCGGGTGTCGACCGAGCTCGTCGCCTCGTCGAGGATGAGCAGGTCCGGGTCCGAGAGGAAGGCGCGGGCGATGGTGATCAGCTGCTTCTCGCCCGCGCTGATGTTGTTCGCACCGTCGTCCAGGACGGTGTCGTAGCCCTCCGGCAGGGAGTGGACGAAGCGGTCCACGAAGGTCGCCTCGGCCGCGGCCCGGACGTCCTCGCGACGGGCTCCGGGCCGGCCGTAGGCGATGTTCTCGCCGATCGTGCCGCCGAAGAGCCAGGTGTCCTGCAGGACCATGCCGATGCGCGAGCGCAGGCCGGCGCGTGACATCTGCGCGATGTCGACGCCGTCGAGGGTGATCCGACCGCCGTTCAGCTCGTAGAAGCGCAGGACGAGGTTGACGAGGGTGGTCTTGCCCGCGCCGGTCGGCCCGACGATCGCGATCGTCTGCCCCGGCTCCACGCGCAGGTCGAGGCCCTCGATGAGGGGCGCGTCCGAGGAGTAGGAGAAGCTCACGTCCTCGAAGGTCACCCGCCCGTCGGAGCGCTCCGGCACGGCCGCCGGCTGCGGGTCCTGACGCTGCTCCGGCGCGTCCAGCACCTCGAAGACCCGCTCCGCCGAGGCCACCCCCGACTGCACGAGGTTGGCCATCGAGGCCAGCTGGGTGATCGGCATCGTGAACTGCCGGGAGTACTGGATGAAGGCGGTGACGCTGCCGAGGGTGAGCGCCCCGGAGGCCACCCGCAGGCCGCCGACGACGGCGACGACCACGTAGGTGAGGTTCCCGACGAACATCATCACCGGCATGATCACGCCGGAGACGAACTGCGCGCCGAAGGTCGCCGTCCGCAGCGCCTCGTTGCGCTCCTCGAAGGTGGCCGCCACCTCCTCCTGACGACCGAAGACCTTGACCAGCTCGTGCCCGCTGAAGGTCTCCTCGACGATCGAGTTCACCTGGCCCGTCGTGGCCCACTGCTCCTTGAAGTGGCGCTGGCTGCGGGTACCGATGACCTTCGTCAGCCAGATCGAGATGGGGATCGTCACGAGGGCGATGACGGCGAGCAGCGGCGAGATGGAGAACATCATCGCGAGCATGGCGACGACCATGACGAGGTTCGTCAGCATCTGCCCGAGGGTCTGCTGCACCGACTGGGCGAGGTTGTCGATGTCGTTGGTCACCCGGGAGAGCAGCTCACCGCGCGGCTGGGAGTCCAGGTAGGGCAGGGGCAGCACGTGCAGCTTGTCCTCGACCGCGCGCCGCAGGTCCATGATGACGCGGTTGACGGCGACGACGACGAGCCGGTTCTGCACGAAGGAGAAGAGCCCCGCGCCCGCGTAGAGCGCGACGGCGATGAGCAGCACCCGACCGATCGCGCCGAGGTCCATGCCCTGGCCGGGGACGAGATCGGGGATGCCGGAGACCATGTCGGCCAGCTGGTCGTGCCCGCCGGCCCGCAGCCCCGCCACCGCCTGCTGCTGCGTCGTCCCGGACGGCAGTCGCTCGCCGATGACACCGGCGAAGACGAGGTCGGTGGCGCGGCCGAGGACCCGGGGCCCGATCGCGGTGAGGACGACGCCGATCACCGCGAGGGTGGTCGCGAGGCCGATGATCGCCCGCTGCGGGCGCAGCAGCCCGATGAGTCGGCGGGCCGATGCCCCGAAGTTCACCGCGCTCTCGGTGGGCATCCCGAGGCCGGCCCCGGGCGGGCCGCCGCGCGGCGCGGGCCGGCGGCGGGCC
>NZ_BCSR01000076.1 GCF_001570965.1 Janibacter corallicola NBRC 107790
AGACGGGGCGAAGGGGGCCGGTGACCGGCCCCCTTCGCCCCGCCGCCGTCGGGTCTCAGGCGTCGACGGTTGCTGCCTCCGCCTCGGTGACCGCGGCGTCACGCTCGGCACGGTTGACCGCGGAGAGGACCGCCCGCAGCGAGGCCTTGACGATCGAGTCGTGCATGCCGACCCCCCACAGGACCCGCTCGCCCACGGCACACTCGACGTAGGCCGCGGCGCGGGCGTCGCCACCGGCAGAGAGCGCGTGCTCGTGGTAGTCCAGCACGCGCACGTCGATGTCGAAGGCGGAGAGGGCGTCGATGAAGGACGCGATCGGACCGTTGCCGGTCCCCTCGATCTCCAGCTCCTGGCCACGGTCGAGGATGTGGCCCTCGATGTGGTCCAGCCCCTCGTCCTCACCGGTGATCGTCGTGCGCACCGGCTGGAACCGGCCCCAGCCGTCCCTGTCCTCGCTGAGGATGTACTCGTCGTTGAAGACGTCCCACAACGCGACGCCGCTCATCTCGCCACCGTCGGAGTCGGTCTTGCGCTGCACGACCTGGGAGAACTCCATCTGCAGCCGGCGCGGCAGGTCCAGGCCGACCTCGGACTTGAGCAGGTAGGCCACGCCGCCCTTGCCGGACTGGCTGTTGACGCGCACGACCGCCTCGTAGTCCCGGCCGATGTCGTGCGGGTCGATGGGCAGGTACGGCACGCCCCAGTCGATGTCGTCGATGCCCTTGCCGGCCGCCTTGGCCCGGGCCTGCATGTCGGCGAAGCCCTTGCTGATCGCGTCCTGGTGGGAGCCGGAGAAGGCGGTGTAGACCAGGTCGCCGCCCCAGGGGTGGCGCGGGTGCACCGGCAGCTGGTTGCACTCCTCGACGGTGCGCCGGATCTCGTCCATGTCGGAGAAGTCGATCTGCGGGTCGATCCCCTGGCTGAAGAGGTTCATTCCCAACGTGACCAGGTCGACATTGCCGGTGCGCTCGCCGTTGCCGAAGAGGCAGCCCTCGATCCGGTCCGCTCCGGCCAGGTAGCCCAGCTCGGCAGCGGCGACACCCTCACCGCGGTCGTTGTGCGGGTGCAGCGAGAGCATCACCGACTCCCGCCGGTCCAGGTGCCGGCTCATCCACTCGATGGAGTCCGCGTAGACGTTCGGCGTGGCCATCTCGACCGTGGCCGGCAGGTTGATGATCATCTTGTGGTCCGGCGTCGGGTCGATGATCTCGATGACCTCGTTGCAGATCCGGGCCGCGAACTCCAGCTCGGTCCCGGTGTAGGACTCGGGCGAGTACTGGTAGATGATCGTGGTCTCGGGGACGGTCTCCTCCAGCTTCTTGCACAGCCGGGCACCCTGGAGGGCGATGTCGACGATGCCGTCCTGATCGGTGTCGAAGACGACCCGCCGCTGCAGCACCGAGGTCGAGTTGTAGAAGTGCACGATCGCCTGGGGGGCGCCGGCAATGGCGTCGAAGGTCTTCTCGATCAGGTGGTCCCGGCACTGCGTGAGCACCTGGATCGTGACGTCCTCGGGGATGTGGCCGCCGTCGATGAGCCGGCGGCAGAAGTCGTAGTCGGTCTGGCTGGCGCTGGGGAAGCCGACCTCGATCTCCTTGTACCCGAGGCGGACCAGCAGCTGGAACATCGTCAGCTTGCGGTCGGCGTCCATCGGGTCGATGAGTGCCTGGTTGCCGTCACGCAGGTCGACCGCGCACCAGCGCGGGGCCTTGGTCATCACCTGGTCCGGCCAGGTGCGGTCCGGCAGCTCGACCCGGATCTGGTCCTGGAAAGGCACGTACTTGCGGATCGGCATCCGCGTGTCCTGCTGGGGGTGGATCATCCTTCATCCTTCGTCACGTCGATGGGTGGGCGGCACCACGAACTCCGCGACGAGGTGGCCGTCTGTCAGGCCTCGCCGCGGCAGAGAAGGAGCAGGTCCGTCCGCATGGCCGCCACCCTACTCCCCATCCACCCCTCGGACGGAGCCGCTCACGATCCGGACGGGCCTCGGTCGCCCGACTCGCGGGAGCAGGACGCCCCGCACGCGGCGACGTGCGGGGCGTCCTCGTGTCGGGACGTCGGGACTCAGCCCTTGCGCGCTGCCACGGCCTCGGCGACCTGGACGGCGTTGAGGGCGGCGCCCTTGCGCAGGTTGTCGCCGACGACGAAGAGGCTCAGACCCTTGTTGCCCGGGACCGCCTGGTCCTTGCGGATGCGACCCACCTGGACCTCGTCCTTGCCGGTGGCCGAGAGCGGGTTGGGCACATCGGCCAGGACCACTCCGGGGGCCGCGTCGAGGATCTTCGTGGCCTGCTCCGGGGTGATGTCCTCGTCGAACTCGGCGTGGATGGCCAGCGCGTGGCCGGAGAAGACGGGCACCCGCACGCAGGTACCGGAGACGCGCAGCTCCGGCGCGTGCAGGATCCGGCGGGACTCGTTGCGCAGCTTCTGCTCCTCGTCGGTCTCCAGCGTGCCGTCCTCGACGATCGAGCCGGCGATCGCGACGACGTTGAAGGCGACCGGGACCTCGTAGACCTGTGGCTCGGGCAGCGTGACCGCCCCGCCGTCCAGGGCGAGGTCCTTGGGATCACCCGAGGCGTAGCCGGCGCGCAGCTGGCTGTCGAGCTCGGTCAGGCCCTTGCCACCGGAGCCGGAGACGGCCTGGTAGGTGGCCACGCGAAGGGAGACCAGCCCCGCCTCGTCGTGCAGCGCCTTCAGGACCGGCATGGCGGCCATCGTCGTGCAGTTGGGGTTGGCGATGATGCCCTTGGGCAGGTCCTCGATGTCCTCGGCGTTGACCTCGGAGACGACGAGCGGGACCTGCGGGTCCTTGCGCCAGGCGCTCGAGTTGTCGATGACGGTGGCGCCGGCGGCCGCGACCTTGGGCGCGACCTCCTTGCTCGTCGATCCCCCGTTGGAGAAGAGCGCGATGTCCAGCCCGGAGAAGTCCGCGGTCGCGGTGTCCTCGACGGTCACCTCCTCGCCCTTCCACGGCAGGGTCGACCCGGCGGATCGGGCAGAGGCGAAGTACCGCATCGAGGTGACGGGGAAGTCCCGCTCCTCCAGCAGCGTCCGAATGACTGATCCGACCTGGCCGGTGGCTCCAAAAACTCCGATGTGCATGGGCAGCAGGATACGGGTCGGGGCCCGGACGCCGTCATGGCGTTCGGGCCCCGGACACCGGATCCACGATGTGGGCTACCCGTCCTGCTCCTCGGAGGCCGGCGTGGCCGTGTCCTCGTCGGGCGTCGGGGTCTTGTGCAGGGCCTTGTTCCGGTCGATGCCCTGGCCGGGTCCGGCCTCGTCCACGGCGATCGCGAAGTCGTCCCCGTGCTCGATGACACCGGTGACGACGGCATTGTCGACCGCCATCCGGGCATAGCGCCGGCGCACGACGAGCGGATCGGCCTGCAGGTCCTTCACCAGTGACACCGCCATGCCGATCATGATGACCACGAAGGGCAGGCTGGCGATGATGACCACCTGTTGCAGGCCGGCCAGCGCGTCCTCGCCACCGATGATGAGCATGACCGCGGCAGCCGCTCCGGTGGCGACACCCCAGAAGATCACCGTGACCTTGTTCGGCTCCAACGTGCCGTGCTCGCTCAGCGACCCCATGACGATGGAGGCCGCGTCGGCGCCCGAGACGAAGAAGATCGCCACGAGGACCATGACCAGCACGGAGGAGACCGTCGCCCCCGGCATCGTGTCCAGCAGGCCGAAGAGCGTGGCCTCCTCACCGCCGCTGAGCTCGGAGAGCTTGGCGCCGGCGTCCTCGGCGTGCATCGCGGCACCACCGAAGATCGCGAACCAGATCAGGCTGACCGCGCTCGGCACGAGCAGCACGCCGGTGACGAACTCACGGATGGTCCGGCCCCGGGAGATGCGGGCGATGAACATGCCGACGAAGGGGGTCCAGCTGATCCACCAGGCCCAGTAGAAGATCGTCCAGCTCGCCAGCCAGCTGTTGGTCGCTTCCCCGCCGATGGCGTTGGTCCGGGCGGAGTAGTCGATGAGGTGCTGGATGTAGGTGCCCAGCCCGGTCGGGACGAGGTTGAGGATGAAGACCGTCGGTCCGACGACGAAGACGAAGACGGCCAGGATCAACGCGAGCACCATGTTGGTGTTCGACAGGTACTGGATGCCGCGCTCGACACCGGAGACCGCCGAGATGATGAAGCAGATCGTGAGCACGGTGATGATGCCGACGAGCAGCGCGTTCGAGGCCCCGTCATCGGCCCAGCCGACGATCTGGGCACCCGAGGAGATCTGCAGCGCGCCGAGGCCCAGCGAGGTCGCGGAGCCGAAGAGCGTCGCGAAGATCGCGAAGATGTCGATGATCTTGCCCGCGGGCCCGTTGACCCCGCGGCGGCCGAGCAGCGGCTCGAAGACGGCGCTGATCGTCAGGCCCCGGCCCTTGCGGAAGACGCCGTAGGCGATCGCCAGGCCGGCGAGGGTGTAGATGGCCCAGGGGTGCAGGGTCCAGTGGAAGAGCGTGGTGGCCATGGCCACGTCGTGCCTGCCCTGGCCTCCGGTTCCGGGCGGCGGGGTGACGTAGTGGATCAGCGGCTCGGCCGCGCCCCAGAACATCAGACCGATGCCCATGCCGGCGGAGAACATCATGGCGATCCAGGAGACCGTCTTGAACTCCGGCGGCTCGCCGTCCTGCCCGAGCGGGATGTTGCCGTAGTGGCTCGCCGCGAGCCAGATCACGAAGACGACGAAGGCCGTCGCAGCGAGGGCGAAGAGCCAGCCGGTGTTGGTCACGACCCAGTCGAGGCCGCTCGCCGACGCGGTGGAGAGGCTGGAGGTGCTGATCACGCCCCAGAGGACGAAGGCCAGCGAGAGGACGGCGGTGACGCCGAAGACGATCTTGTCCAGCGGGAACTTCTCGTCCCGGGCCAGGACGCGCTTCTCCAGCGCCGGGTGGTCGACCCGGCGCGAGTTCCGCAACGGGGTGCCACTCTGGTCAGGTGTTTCCGTAGGTGTGCTCACGGTGCGCTCAAGGCCGACCGCCTGTGTGCGGGCGGCCACTCCTCCCTGTAGTGGACGTCATGCGGATGTGGGCGCCGCACAGGCACCAACGAACCACGATGACTCACGATCCGCTCGGGCACAAACCGAACCGACCCGGGCGGATCGCTCAGAAGCCCAGTCGCTGCATCTGCTTGGGGTCCCGCTGCCAGTCCTTGGCGACCTTCACGTGCAGGTTGAGGTAGACCTGCTGGCCCAGCAGCTCCTCGATCCCGCGCCGTGCCGTCGTGCCGACCTCGCGCAGCCGGGAGCCGCCCCGGCCGATGATGATGGCCTTCTGGCTCTCCCGCTCCACGTAGAGGTGGACGCGCACGTCGAGGAGTGGGTCCTCCTCCGGTCGCCCCTCCCTCGGGACGATCTCCTCGACGAGGACGGCGAGGCTGTGCGGCAGCTCGTCGCGCACGCCCTCCAGGGCGGCCTCCCGCACGAGCTCGGCGATCATCTTCTCGCTCGACTCGTCCGTGCGCACCTCCTCGGGGTAGAGCGGCGCGGGCGAGGGCGGCAGGTACTCGGAGAGCACCCGGCGCACGTCCTCGACCTGGTCGCCGCGCACCGCCGAGCACGGCACGATCGCGGCCCAGTCCCCGAGCTGGTCGATGGCGATGAGGTGCTCGGCCAGCCGCTCCCGGTCCACGGCGTCGCTCTTGGTCGCGATGGCCACGACCGGGACCTTCTTGGCCCGCTGCAGCTCGATGAGGTCCGCCGCGATGAAGCCGTCGCCGGGCCCGATCTTCTGGTCGGCGGGCAGGCAGAAGCCGATGACGTCCACCTCGAGCAGGGTGTCCCGGACCAGGTCGTTGAGCCGCTCGCCGAGGAGGGTCCGGGGTTTGTGCAGCCCCGGGGTGTCCACGAGGATCAGCTGCTGGCGCTCGCGCGTGGCGATGCCCCGGATGGTGTGCCGGGTCGTCTGCGGCTTGCTCGAGGTGATCGCCACCTTCTCCCCGACGAGCGCATTCGTCAGGGTCGACTTGCCGGCGTTGGGACGGCCGACGAGGCAGGCGAAGCCCGCCT
>NZ_BCSR01000077.1 GCF_001570965.1 Janibacter corallicola NBRC 107790
CCGCCTGTCGGCGGCCCGTGCCCGCGACGCGGTCACGGGGGGGCTGACCGGCGCGACGACCGAGCCGATGGCTCGCACGATGCAGAGCCTGGGCTTCGCGGTGCTGCGCCAGCACGCGAGTCTGACCGGTTCTGAGACCCCGCGGCTGCTCTCCGGCGCCGAGCAGGACGTCGTCCTCGGCGAGCTGTTGGCCGGTCACCGGGACTCCGGCGCCGGGCCGGCCTGGCCGGAGGACCTCGAGCTGGCGCTGCCCACGCGCGGCTTCCGGGAGGAGCTGCGCGACCTGCTGATGCGGGCCATCGAGCACGGCGTCTCCCCGGAGGAGCTGGCCGCCCTGGGCCACGAGCACGACCGACCGGGGTGGGTCGGTGCCGCAGCGGTCGCCCGCGAGTACGACGAGGTCACGGCGCTCGCGAGGCCCGGGGCCTACGACCCGGCGTGGGTGCTGACCGCTGCTGCCGAGCTGCTCGAGCAGGACCCGGAGGCCAGGGCCCGGGTCCGTTCCGGCCTGCGCGTGGTGGTCGTCGACGACGCCCAGGAGCTGACCGCCCCCGCGGCGCGGCTGCTGCGCGTGCTCACCGGCGGCGGCGTCGACCTGCTCCTCGTGGGCGACCCGGACGCGACGGTGCAGGGCTTCCGCGGCGCGGACCCGGTCCACCTGGTGCAGGAGTGGCCCGGGCACACCGGCTCGCCCCTGGTGCTGGGTCAGGGTCACCGGCTGCCGCAGCGGTTGGGGCAGGCGGACCACCGGGTGACCTCACGGATCGCGGCGCTCGGTGGGGGCGCGCAGCGCGACCCGGTTCCCGTCGGCCCCGGTGGTGACGTCGAGGCGCACGTGCTCCACTCCGCGGCCCAGGAGGCGGCCTTCGTCGCCCATGAGCTGCGGGCGGCGCACCTGCGCGACGGTGTGCCGTGGCGGGAGATGGCGGTCATCGTGCGGGGCGCCGCCCGGCAGTCGACGCTGCGTCGGGTGCTGGCGGGGCGCGGGGTGCCCGTGGACGCCGACGTGCGGCGGGTGCCGTTGCGTGACGAACCGGCGACCCGACCGCTGCTGCAGCTGCTGGGCCTCGTCGTCGACCTCGCCCGTGGTCGGATCGAGGAGCCCGAGGTGAGCACCGTCATGGACCTGCTCGCCAGTCCGTTCATCGCGCTGGACGCCGTCGGCGTGCGTCGGCTGCGTCGGACGCTGCGTCGCGAGGAGCTGGCCGCGGAGGGCACCCGTACCAGCGACGAGCTGCTCGCCGCGCTCGTCCTCGCGCCGGAGCGGCTCACCCTGCTCGGCGACGACGTGGCCCCGCTGCTGCGACTGGCGCAGGTGGTGGCCGCCGGTGTGGCCGCGGCCCGCACCGACGGGGACGGGGCCTGGGCGAAGGGGGTCAGCGCCGAGTCCGTCCTGTGGGAGCTGTGGCAGGCGACGGGCGTCGCCGACGCCTGGCGGGCGAGCGCCCTCGCCGGCGGCCCCGCCGGGGCGCGGGCGGACCGGGCGCTGGACGGTGTCGTCGCGCTCTTCGACGCCGCAGCGACGCACCAGGACGCGTTGCCGGCGTCCGGGCCGGACTCCTTCCTCGACGCGATCGAGTCCCAGTCGGTCGCCGCGGACACCCTCGCCGCACAGAGCCCCGACCCGGACGCGGTCGCGCTGCTGACCCCGCAGTCGGCCGCCGGGCTGGAGTGGCACACCGTCGTCGTCGCCGGCGTGCAGGAGGGGGTTTGGCCGGACCTGCGGCTGCGCGGCTCCCTGCTCGGTTCGGAGCGGCTCGTCGACGTCGTCACCGGTCGGGACCGCACGGGTGCCGGCGCGGCCACGGCCGTGCGGCACGACGAGACGCGCCTGTTCCACGTCGCCCTCACGCGGGCGCGGCGTCGGGTGCTGGTGACCGCCGTGGCCACCGAGGACGAGCAGCCCTCGGTCTACCTCGACCTCGTCGACCCGCTGCCGGAGGAGTCGCTGCGACGGGAGCCCACGAGCGTGCCGGCGCCGCTGGACCTCACCGGGCTCGTGGCGACGTTGCGGCAGCGCCTGGTCTCCCCGGACCCGGCCGCCGTCGCCCACGCGGTCGCCCGGCTGGCCGAGCTCGCCGCGGCGGGGGTGCCGGGCGCGGATCCCGCCTCCTGGTGGGCGCTGCGCGACCGCAGCGACGACCGGCCGCTGCGGGAGGCCGGCGTCGGGGTGTCGGTGAGCCCCTCGAAGGTCCAGTCCTTCGGCGAGTGCGCGCTGCGGTGGCTGCTCACCTCCGCCGGTGGCGAGGGGGTGCGCTCCACGTCGATGGAGGTCGGCACCCTCGTCCACGAGATCGCCCACGACCTCGGCGACGCCGGCGAGGAGGCCTTCCTCGCCGAGCTGGACCGTCGCTGGGTCGAGCTCGGCATGCCCCCGGGGTGGGTCACCGACCAGAAGCTGACCCGGGCCCGCCAGATGGTGCACTGGCTGGCCGCCTACCACGCCCGGGCCGCCGCCGAGGGGTGGCAGCCCGTCGCGCGGGAGGAGGAGTTCCGGGTGCAGCTCGGCCGGGCGGTGCTGCGCGGCAGCGTCGACCGGCTCGAGGCGGATGCCGACGGCCGGCTGCGGGTCATCGACTACAAGACCGGTGGCTCGGCCCCCACCGCCAAGGACGTCGAGGTCCACCCACAGCTCGGCGCCTACCAGGTCGCGGTCGAGGAGGGGGGCTTCACGGGGCGGGGCACCGACTCCGCCGGAGCAGCCCTCGTCCAGCTCGGGCGGGCGCACACCTCCGGCAAGGCCGTCCAGGAGCAGCGTCCGCTCACCGAGGCGGAGGACCCGCGCTGGGTCCACGAGCTCATCGAGGAGACCGCGGAGGGGATGGCCGCGGCCACCTTCGCCGCCCAGCCGGAGGACAACCGGTGCCGGATCTGCCCGGTGCGTTCCTCCTGCCCCGTCCACGAGGAAGGAGGTCGTCTGCGATGACGACTCCCCGGATCGGTGCCGTCGACCTCGCCCGGGCCCTCGGGCAGGAGCACCCGCCGACCCCCGAGCAGCAGGCGATCATCGAGGCCCCGCTCGAGCCGCTGCTCGTCGTCGCGGGTGCCGGCTCCGGCAAGACCGAGACGATGACCGCCCGGGTGGTCTGGCTCGTGGCCAACGACCTCGTCGCACCCGAGGAGGTGCTCGGCCTGACCTTCACCCGCAAGGCGGCCGGGGAGCTGGCCGAGCGCGTCGCGCGGCGACTGGCCACCCTCGAGTCCAGCGGCGTGTGGGCACCCCCCGAGGCGGGGGCGGACGCGCTCGGCGGCGCGCCGACGATCTCGACGTACCACGCCTACGCCGGTCGGCTGGTGCGCGAGGACGCCCTCCGCCTGGGGTACGAGAAGGACTCCCGCATGCTCTCGGAGGCCGCCACCTGGCAGCTGGCCCACGAGGTCGTCATGGCCTGGGACGGGCCGATGGAGGAGATCGACAAGGTCGAGGCGACGGTGACCAACGCGGTCGTCGCACTCTCCGGGGAGCTCGCCGAGCACGTGCGCACCCCCGCCGACGTCGAGGCCTTCGCGGCGGAGGTGCTCGGGCACCTCGCGCGGGTGGAGTCCTCCGGAAAGGGCTTCACCAAGGGCTTCACCGACCGGGTGATCACCCCCCTGGAGCAGCAGCGGCTCGTGCTGCCGATCGTGGCGCGCTACCAGCAGACCAAGCGCGAACGGTCGGTCATGGACTTCTCGGACCAGATGTCGCTCGCGGCCCGGCTGGCCTCCCGCTTCCCCGACATCGGGGCGGCGGAGCGGGCCCGCTTCCGGGTGGTGCTGCTCGACGAGTTCCAGGACACCTCGGAGGCGCAGCTGGTGCTCATGCGCTCGCTCTTCGCCCCCGAGGGGGAGCGCCCCGCGGCGGTCACCGCCGTCGGCGACCCGAACCAGTCGATCTACGCCTGGCGTGGCGCGAGCGCGACCACGCTGGCGACCTTCTCGGGCGCCTTCGCCACCGACGGCGCCCCGGCGCCGGTCCGCCAGCTCTCGACGAGCTGGCGCAACGACGAGTCGATCCTCGCCGTCGCCAACGAGGTGGCCGGCCCCCTCCGGTCCGGCAGCTCGGTGCCGGTCGCCCCCCTTCGTCCCCGGCCGGGGGCCCAGCAGGGGCAGGTGCAGGTGCTGCGCGCCGCGACCGCCGCCGAGGAGGCCGACGAGGTCGCGGAGTGGATCGCAGCCCGCCGCCAGGACGGTCGCCACACCGCGGCGGTGCTGTGTCGCAAGCGCAGCCAGTTCGGGCTGGTCGTCGACGCGTTGGCGCTGCGCGGCATCCCCCACGAGGTCGTCGGACTCGGTGGGCTGCTGCTCACCGCCGAGGTGGCCGACGTCGTGGCGCTGCTCACCGTCGTCCAGGACCCGGCCCGCGGGGACAAGCTGATGCGGCTGCTCACCGGCCCACCGGGCCTGCTCGGGGCGGCCGACATCGACGGCTTCGGCGCGTGGGCGCGCTCCCTGGGCCGACGCGACGACGGCGGGACCGAGGAGGTCACGATCGTCGACGCGCTCGAGGCCCTGCCGGATCCTGGGTGGACCGGCAGCGGGGGGCAGCGCATCGGCGACACCGCGCTGGAGCGACTCCACACGATCGCCGGCATGGTCCGCCGGCTGCGCCGAGCCACGGGGATGGCACTGCCGGACCTCGTCGCCGAGGCCGAGCACGAGCTGGGCGTGGACGTCGAGGTGCTCGCCCGCCCCGGCTGGAGTCCTGCCGCGGCCCGGGCGCACCTGGACGCCTTCGAGGACGTCGCGGCCGACTTCGCCGCGGGGGCCGACCGGCCCACCCTCGGTGGCTTCATCGACTGGATCGAGGCCGCGGTCGAGCAGGAGCGCGGCCTCGAGGCGCCCGTCGTCGAGCCGACGAAGGAGGCGGTCCAGATCCTCACCTGCCACGCCGCCAAGGGCCTGGAGTGGGACATCGTCGCCGTCCCCGGCCTCGGCGAAGGGGTGTTCCCGGCGCACAACTCGCGGGCGAGCCTCAAGGAGGGCGCCTGGACCCTCGGGCGGGTCAACGACGCGGGGTGGCTCACCGGGCTCGACGGGGTCCCCTACCCCCTCCGCGGGGACGAAGCGGGCCTGCCGCACCTCGACCTCTCGCTGGGGGAGCGCGACGCCCTCAAGGGCGAGGTCGAGCGCTTCATCTCCGCGAACGGCGAGCACGGGCTGCTCGAGGAGCGTCGCCTCGCCTACGTCGCGTTCACCCGCGCCCGCAGCCGGCTGCTCCTCGGCTCCTGGGTGTGGGGCCGCACCGGCCAGGTACCGCGGCTGCCCTCACGCTTCCTCGACGAGGTGCTCGCCACCGGTCGGGCCGGGACGATCGGGTGGGCCGAGATGCCCGAGACCAAGGAGGAGCGCAACCCGATGCTCGAGGTCGCCCACGAGGTCGGCTGGCCCGACGGGGCCGAGCCGTCCGAGCGCCCGGCCCTCGCTCTCGCCGACCGGCAGATGCGCGAAGAGGGTGCCGCTGCGGCCCCCTCGGAGCTGCCGGAGGACGCCGTGGAGCTGGACGAGACCCTGGCGATCCTGCTCGCGGAGCGGGAGGAGCGGCGGGCCTCCCACGGCGCGGGTTCCTCGGTCGAGCTGCCCGCCCACCTGTCCACCTCGCAGCTGGTCTCGCTGGCCCGGGACCCGCAGGCCTTCGCGCGCGACCTGCGCCGCCCGATGCCGGGGCCGCCGCAGGTCGCCGGCCGGCGGGGCACCGCCTTCCAC
>NZ_BCSR01000078.1 GCF_001570965.1 Janibacter corallicola NBRC 107790
GGGCCCGCCGCACCTGCGGGTCGGGCTCGTGCTCGGCGAGCTCGAGCTGTTGGAGGAACTGCTCGCGCAGGTACAGGGCCTCGGCAACCGTCTTGAGGCCGCGGGCGTGCTCGGCGACCCCGGGGACACCGAGGAGCTTGGTCACCGACCCGGGCGTGAGGACCAGCCGGTCCCAGTGCATCTCCTCGTCCTCCGGTGCACACCCACTGACGTGCAGGGTCCGCTCCTCCAGGTCGACCCGGTCGACGCACCCGGGGCGCAGCGACACGTCCGGCAGCTCGTTCGCCAGCGGCACCGCCACGTAGCGCGGGTCGATGAGCCCACCGGCCACGTCGGGCAGCAACGGGGTGTACAGCATGTAGTCGTGCAGGGAGACGAGCACGACCTCGGCCGGGTGCTGGGCCCGACGCAGTCGCCGGGACACCCCTCGGGCAGCCTCGAAGCCGGCGAACCCACTGCCGACGACGACCACGCGTTCGCGGCCGTTGGTGGTCGGGACGGTCACGGGAGCTCCCTTCGTCGTAGGTGCATCCCTCCCGGCGTACCCACTCCCGTCCGTCGCATTCCCGGGACACCGACGTGGCAGCGTCACCTGATGAGGCAGCTCAGGACGGTGTCGGCTTCTTGCCTCGGGCACTCGACCGGACCGCGTCAGGGGTACTGCTGGGGAAGCCGTCGACGATCTCCTGGGCGACGTCGCGCAGCTTGGTGTTCGTCTCGTTGGAGCGGCGTCGCAGCACCTCGAAGGAGCGGTTGAGGCTGAGGCCGTAGCGCTCCATGAGGATTCCCTGGGCCACCCCGATGACGAGCCGGTTGTGCAGGGCGCTGCGCAGCCCGGAGATCTCCCGTGCCTTCAGCAGGGCCACCGCGGCCAGACGGGAGTAGATGATCGCCCGGTCGATGGCGTCCTCGTCGAAGGCCTCCACCTCACGCGAGTACATGTTGAGGCAGGCGCGGTAGGGCTCGGACGTGGCCAGTCGGACGCTCAGCGTCGAACGCACCCCCTCCGACCACACCGCCCGGCTCCATCGTGGCCAGCGCGCCTCGGTCTCCGTCCTCGGGACCGACACGATCTCGTGGTGGCGCAGCTCGGAGAGGCACGGTCCCTCGTCGAACTCGAGCTGGAGACCGTCGATGCGGGCTGCGAGCAGGTCGGTCTGCGCCCCGACGTCCACGGTTCCGCGCTGCTGCACGAAGATGCTGCACATGTCGCAGCCGGGGATGTTCACGACCGCCTGGTCGACGACCCGCTGGAGCGTGTAGTCCTCTTCCGGCTCGGTCGACAGCCGCTCCACGACATCGGCGAGCTCTGAGTCCTGCATCTGTCCAGTCTCCTGAAGGTGAGTGACGATCCCCTAGCATGCACTGTGGCGACTGATCCGGCACGCCTCAACCGTTCGGTGAACCACTGGGCACGGAACGCGAGCTCCTCACGCGGCGGACCTCCCCTTCGTGCGAGCCGACGGCAGGTCAGCAGCCGCGCAGCGCCCGGTCCAGGTCGACCCGCAGGTCCTCGACGTCCTCCAGCCCGACGGACAGGCGCAGCAGGTCCTCCCCCGGCTTCGCCGACTCCTCGACGGGGCGGTGGGTCAGGGAGGCAGGGTGCTGGATGAGGGTGTCCACGCCACCCAGGGAGACCGCGTGGGTGATCAGCTCGCACCGCGTCACCAGCTCGGCCGCGGCCGCAGCGCCGCCACGCGGGCGGAAGGCGATCATCGCGCCGGGACCGCTCATCTGACCGTCCGGGACGCTCGAGCCGGGCAGGCCGGGGTAGCGGACCTCCTGGACCATCTCGTGGCCGGACAGCCATGCCGCGAGCGTGCCCGCGCTCGCCTGCTGGGCGCGGACCCGCACCGGCAGCGTCTGCAGGCCGCGGTGCAGCTGGTACGCCGCCATCGGGTGCAGCAGGCCACCGGTGAGCGCGCGGACCTGCCGGAGCCGACGGGCCCACTCCTCGTTCGTGGCCACGACCCCTCCCACGAGGTCGCCGTGACCGCCCAGGTACTTCGTCGCTGAGTGCATCGACAGCGCCGCCCCGAGGCCCAGCGGCTGCTGCAGCACCGGGGTCGCGAAGGTGTTGTCGACCATGACCGGCACGTTCCCGGCGGCCTCGACGACCGCGCGGACATCGACGATCTCCAGCGACGGGTTGGCAGGAGACTCGATGAGCACCAGCCCGGTGTCGTCCGGGCGGGAGGCGACGGCCTCTGCGACGCCACCGGGTGTGGTCCAGGTGACCTCGGTCCCGAGCATTCCGGTGGCGAGCAGGTGATCACTCCCCCCGTAGAGCGGACGGACGGCCACGACGTGTGGGGCCCCCGCCGAGATGCAGGCGATGAGGGTGGCGCTGAAGGCCGCCATCCCGGAGGCGAAGGCGACTGCACCCGGGGCGTGCTCGAGGTCGGCCACGCCGCGCTCGAAGCGGTCGACATTGGGGTTCCACAGTCGCTGGTAGACCAGCGAGCTGACGCCCCCTTCGTCCGGGCGTCCGCCGGTGGCCAGCGTCTCGTAGGAGCCCCCACCCGAGTGCAGGTCGGTGACCGGGTAGGTGGAGGAGAGGTCGATCGGGGGGACGTGCACTCCGAGGGCTGCGAGGTCCTCGCGCCCACCGTGCACCGCCATGGTGTCCGGGTGTGTCATGTCTCACATCATGACAAGGGCTTGCGTCGGGCCGCGAACCCGCCCCCGTCAGGCCGGCGTGATGCGCACCCGTCCGCCCTCGCGGACGAAACGCACCTCGTCGAGCGCCCCGACGACGAGGTCGGCCACGGCCAGCTCCTCCGTCGGTGAGGTCGTCGTGACGGCCAGGACAGCGCAGCCCGCGGCCTTCGCCGCGCTGATTCCGCTCGGCGCGTCCTCGCAGACCAGGCAGTCGGCCGGGTCGACGCCCAGTCGCTCCGCCGCGAGCAGGAAGGGGTCCGGGTGCGGCTTGCCCCGCTCGACGTCCTCGACGGTGACGAGCAGCTCCGGCTCCTCGATGCCGGCGGTCGTCAACCGGGCCCGCGCCAGGGGCCGCGTCGCCGAGGTCGCGATGGCGAACGCTGCGGGGCCTCCCACCGGGACAGCGAGTGCTGCGAGCGCTTCGAGCACACCGGGCAGGGCGTGGACCCCGTCGAGGTCAGCGAGCTCCAGGGACTCGATCTGCTCCAGCGCCGCGGCGGGGTCCAGGTGGGGCGCCACCCGCTCGATGATCGCCGCGGCCGGCAGCCCGTGGGAGCCGGCAAGCAGCCTGGGGTCGACGTCGTTCTCCCTGGCCCAGCGCAGCCAGGAGCGCTGCACCGGTCCGGCGGACTCCACCAACGTCCCGTCGTTGTCGAAGATGACCGCGGCGAAGGTCCGGTCGGCCAGGGGGAAGCTCATGGCGCCATCCTCCCCCTTCGTCGCCTCCGGTCCGCACCTGCACCCAACCGCGTGTGCCACGCTGCCGACATGATCGACGCTGCGGACCGAGAACACCTGGAGCGTGCGGTGGACCTGGCGGAGCGGGCGCTGGTCTCCGGCGACGAACCCTTCGGCTCCGTCCTCGTGGCCGCCGACGGCCGCGTGCTCCACAAGGACCACAACCGGGTCTCCGGCGGCGATGCGACACGGCACCCGGAGTTCGCGATCGCGCGGTGGGCGGCCGAGCACCTCACCCCCGCGGAGCGGACCGCGGCCACCGTCTACACCTCCGGTGAGCACTGCCCCATGTGCGCCGCCGCCCACGGCTGGGTCGGGCTCGGTCGGACCGTCTGCGCCAGCTCGACCGAGCAGCTGCTCTCCTGGACCGCCGAGCTCGGCCTGCCCACGGCCCCCGTCGCGCCGCTGCCGGTCACCGCGATCGTCCCGGACGCCGTGGTCGACGGTCCCGACGAGGTCCTTGCCGAGCGGGTCCGGGTGCTGCACTCCCGTCGACTGCACTGACCGGTCGGTAACCGAGGGCGAACGGCGCTGCGCACGAACCCCCCTCCCGCACAGGACAACGAAGGACTACGGTGTGGCTACGATCACGTCAGGTCGGTGAGGAACGGAGTCGACGATGGCACCCAAGGATTCGAGCTTCCTGGGCTGGCCCGTGCTGCGACAGCTGGCCACCGGTGACTTCCTCGGTCGCGGCTCGTCCGTGACCTCCCG
>NZ_BCSR01000079.1 GCF_001570965.1 Janibacter corallicola NBRC 107790
CGGTTGCGCGCACCTCGGCGAGCGACTGGCGGGTGATGGAGCGGATGTCGGCCAGCTCGTCCTTCGCCCGCTGTGGGTCGACCTCGACGAGCCGCTCGGCCAGGTCCGCCTTGAGCGAGACGACGGTCAGCGAGTGGCCCAGCACGTCGTGCACGTCGCGGGCGACCCGGTCCCGCTCCGCCGAGACGGCGAGGGAACGGCGCGCCGCCTGGTGGCGCTCGTCGCTGAGGGTGAGCCGGCGCAGCAGCAGTCCGAAGCCGCCGATGAGGACGGGGAGGAAGAGGTAGGGCCAGGTCTGTGTGGTGTCGCCACTGACGAGCAGCATGATGCCGGCGCCAACCACGGTCGCCACGACGATGGGAGCGGCCCACCGGTCAGGAAAGCTCCACGCGGCGATCGAGGCGAGGAAGGGAGTCATCCCGAGCGCGTCCACGCCGATGATCCCCGTGAGGGCGAGCATGATCGCGATGCTGACCGCGAAGCCACCGACGACGACGAGCAGGTCCTCCCGGGACCAGCCGCAGCGCAGTGCCGCCTGTCCGCGCAGGAACGCCCACAGGTAGAGCGCGGCGAAGACGACGATGGCTCCGACGCCGAGGAACCGCAGCAGCGGCCGGTCGACCGTCTGGTCGACGACGGCGGCGATGGGGAAGGCGAGGAAGACCAACCAGATGGCGGCGAGGAGCCAGCCGTGGCGGGCCCAGGGGTCCGGCACGCTCTGCTCCCGGAGCCCGAGCCCCGCCGCCGAGGTGGTCACTGGCGTTCCCGACCCCGGCGTGCCAGCAGCACCGTCGCCACGGCCATGATGATCGTCCACACCACCACGTTAGCCAGTGGGACCCAGAGGCTCTCGTGCGCGAGGTTGCCGGCCATGTCCACCGAGTAGCCCTCGGTCAGCGGGTACCGGGCGAGGGAGACCATCCCGTAGAGGGGAGTGAACTTCGCGATCGTGAGCATGACGCCTGACAGCGGGATGAAGATGTTGCCGAGGAAGGCGAAGATCACGAGCGATCCGGATGCGGCTCCGACCGCGGACTCGGAGCGGAAGGCGAGGCCGAAGATCAGGCCGTACAGGGCGAAGACGGCTGCCCCGAAGAGCACGATGGCGGCGGAGGCCACCCAGACCCAGGCCTCCCCCTTCGCCCCGGTGGCGATGCCGATCCCGTAGATGATGATGATCGGGATCAGCGCGATGGCCAAGGCTATGAGCGCCTTGCCGGCGACGTAGGAGCTGTCGCGAAGGGGGGTCAGTCCCAGCTGTCGCCCCCAGCCCTGCTGGCGCTCGACGGCGGCCTGCCCCCCGATGCTGACCGTGGCGGTCACGGCACCGTAGACGGCCATCGAGATCATGATGTACAGGGCGACGTTGCCGCGGCCGATGTCCTCCGATCCGAAGGTCTGCGCCGCGCCGAAGACGACGTACATGAAGGCCGGGAGGACGGCGATGAAGAACAGGCCGACGTAGTCGCGGCTGATCCGTTTCAGCTCCAGTCCGATGATCGTGGGGTTCATCGCGCCTCCTCGGCGTCGTCGGTGTCGGCCGGCATCTCGTCCCCGGTGATGGCGAGGAAGGCCGCGTCGAGCGAGGCCGTCGTGACCTCGAGGTTGGTGCCGCCGAGCTCGGTGAGCAGCAGTCGGGCCAGGGCGTCGGAGTCCTCACCGATGGCGGTGACCCGGTCACCGGCGGTGGTCACCCGGCTCGTCCCCGGAAGGGAGCGGAGCCGCTCCACGGCAGCGTCGACGTCCCCCCTGCGGACGTCGGCGCTGACGGTCCGGCCGCTGCCACGGGCCCGGATCTGCTCCGTGGTCCCGTCGGCCACGACGCGACCGGCGGACATGAGGATGATCCGGTCGGCGAAGTCGTCGGCCTCCTCGAGGTAGTGGGTGGCGAAGAGGATCGTGCGGCCGCGGTCGGCGTCGGCGTGCATGGTGCGCCAGAAGTCCCGCCGCGCGGTCACGTCCATCCCGGCCGTGGGCTCGTCGAGGACGAGCAGGTCCGGGTCGGGCAGCAGGGCCAGCGCGAAGCGGAGCCGCTGCTGCTCCCCGCCGGACAGCTTGGAGACCATCCGGCCCGCCTTGTCCGCCAGACCCGCCTGGTCCAGCACGTCCTCGACCGGCTGGTGCTCGGGGAAGGTGGAGGCGGCGAAGCGGACTGTCTCGCGCGCCGTGAGGTCACGCAGCAGGCCCCCGGTCTGCAGCACCGCCGAGACCCGGCCTGCTCGCACGGCCGCTCGGGGCTCCTCACCGAAGGTGGTGAGCGTGCCCGTGTCCGGCCGGGTCAGGCCGAGGATCATGTCCAGCGTGGTGGTCTTGCCGGCCCCGTTGGGGCCGAGGATCGCGACCACCTTCCCGGAGGCGATGTCGAGGTCGATCCCCGCTACGGCACGGACGGTCTCGCCGCCGGTCCGGAAGGACTTGGTGACCCCCTCGAGGTGGACGCCGGTGCCCTTGCTCGTCGGCGCTCGCAGCGTGCTCGGTGGTGTGCCTGTACTGGTCGATGCCATGGCTTGATCCTGTCGGTTCCGCACCACCCGCGACCATCCCCTCATGTCACGAGTCGGCCATGACAGGTGTCATGTGGGGTGAAGTCGGTGCAGGATGGTGGTGAGGCCCGCACAGGGCGCACCCGGGACTCAGGAGGAGAACGTGGGCGCAGCAGTCGAGATCCGTACCGGTGACATCGACCCGGTGCACTTGAAGGGCAAGAGCGTCATGCTGGGAGACACCGAGCTGGGGGTCTTCGACGGCACCGAGAGCACCCTGCGGTTCGAGATCCCCGCCGGTCGTCACTACCTGATGCTCAAGGAGGGGCTGAACACCTCCGAGCCCGTGGCCTTCCTCGTGCAGCAGGGCCACTGCGCGCAGCTGACTCTTCGGGAGTTCCACGCGGACATGTTCTCGGTCGTCTTCGGTGGTTGGTACGCCCTGAAGCGCACCGGAGACGTCGTCGAGCACGCTGTCCACGGGGAGAGCACCCACGCGAGCGGTATGGGCGCGCCGGGTGCGCAGGAGATCCCGGTGGACGAGGTCTCCGCCGAGGCCTGAGCGGCCGGCCTGCCGTTCACCCGCGGCCGAGGGAGTGGCAGCATCGGGGCCATGCGGGTTACCCAGGTACGCATCTATCCGGTCAAGTCCCTCGGCGGCATGGACGTCGAGCGGGCTCGCGTGGAGCCGTGGGGGCTCGAAGGGGACCGCCGCTGGGCCCTCGTGGACGAGGCGGGTGAGAAGGTCACCGCCCGCGAGGTCCATGCCCTGCTGGGGCTGCGCGCCGAGCAGGTGGACGAGGAGACCATCCGGATCCATGACCGTGACGGTGACAGCATCCCCATCGACATCCCGTTGGGGCTCCCACCGGTCCCGGTCAGCCACGCCCGGCAGGGCTTCGCCAACCCCGCCGACCAGGACGTCGGCGAGTGGATCAGCGAGCGCGTCGGTCGGCAGCTGCGGTTGGTCTGGCAGGAGGACCCGAGCGTGCGCTCGGTCTCCGGTGCACACGGCGGGCTCGAGGGGGACACGCTCTCGCTCGCCGATGCGGGGCCGTTGATGATGACCTCCCAGGCTTCGTTGGCCCGGTTGCAGGAGTGGGTCGACGCGGAGGCCGACCAGCCGGACCCGGAGGGGATGGAAGCTGATGACATCAGCGACTCCGACTCCGTCGGGGGCCGGGACCCGCTGAGCATGCTGCGCTTTCGCCCGAATGTGGTCATCGACGGTGGCGAGCCGTTCGCCGAGGACGAGTGGGAAACGCTGCGGATCGGGGATGTGGAGTTCCGCAAGGCGGAGCTGTGCGACCGGTGTGTCATCGCCACGATCGACCCGGTGACGCTGGCTGGCGGGAAGGAGCCGATCCGGACGCTGTCCCGGCACCGACGCTGGGACGGGAAGACATGGTTCGGTACCCGTCTGGTGCCGACCGGCGCCGGGGAACTGCGGGTCGGCGACGAGGCCGTGCCCGGCTGACTCCCGTGACGCGGCCATCGCA
>NZ_BCSR01000080.1 GCF_001570965.1 Janibacter corallicola NBRC 107790
GCCGCTTTAATGGGCGAACAGCCCAACCCTTGGGAGCAACTCCACCCCCAGGATGCGACGAGCCGACATCGAGGTGCCAAACCATCCCGTCGATATGGACTCTTGGGGAAGATCAGCCTGTTATCCCCGGGGTACCTTTTATCCGTTGAGCGACGGCGCTTCCACAAGCCACCGTCGGGTCACTAGTTCCGACTTTCGTCCCTGCTTGACATGTCTGTCTCGCAGTCAAGCTCCCTTGTACACTTGCACTCGCCACCTGATTGCCAACCAGGCTGAGGGAACCTTTGAGCGCCTCCGTTACATTTTAGGAGGCAACCGCCCCAGTTAAACTACCCACCAGGCAATGTCCCTGATCCGGATCACGGACCGAGGTTAGATGATCAGAACGACCAGAGTGGTATTTCAACGATGACTCCACGAACACTAGCGTGCTCGCTTCACAGTCTCCCACCTATCCTACACAAGCCGTCCCGATCACCAATACCAAGCTATAGTGAAGGTCCCGGGGTCTTTCCGTCCTGCTGCGCGTAACGAGCATCTTTACTCGTAGTGCAATTTCGCCGAGTTCGCGGTTGAGACAGTGGAGAAGTCGTTGCGCCATTCGTGCAGGTCGGAACTTACCCGACAAGGAATTTCGCTACCTTAGGATGGTTATAGTTACCACCGCCGTTTACTGGGGCTTAAATTCTCCGCTTCGACCACCGAAGTGATCTAACAGGTCCTCTTAACCTTCCAGCACCGGGCAGGCGTCAGTCCGTATACATCGTCTTGCGACTTCGCACGGACCTGTGTTTTTAGTAAACAGTCGCTTCTCCCTGGCCTCTGCGGCCCTTCTCCCTAGCCCGCCTGGGGCTTCAGGATCCGGGCCCCCCTTCTTCCGAAGTTACGGGGGCATTTTGCCGAATTCCTTAACCACGATTCACTCGATCGCCTTGGTATTCTCTACCCAACCACCTGAGTCGGTTTGGGGTACGGGCGGCTCGAACCTCGCTAGAGGATTTTCTCGACAGCATAGGATCACCCTGCTTCCCGCCATAGGCGGTCACCATCAGGCCTGAGGCATATGAGCCGCGGATTTACCTACGACTCGCCCTGCACCCTTGGACGTGGACAACCATCGCCACGCGGAGGCTACCTTCCTGCGTCTCCCCATCACTTGGCTACTACCAGCTCGGGTCACGCGTTCCACACCCACACCAGGAACCACACACAAAGGCATGGCCCCCTTCACGGGGCGCTTCAGGCGTTTAGCATCACTGGATTCGCCAGGGTCGGTCCTTCGCCGGTTCCGGAATATCAACCGGATGTCCATCGACTACGCCTGTCGGCCTCGCCTTAGGTCCCGACTTACCCAGGGAAGATTAACTTGACCCTGGAACCCTTGGTTATTCGGCGGACGGGTTTCTCACCCGTCATTCGCTACTCATGCCTGCATTCTCACTCGTGTGGCATCCACGACTGGATCACTCCGCCGCTTCACTCGCCACACGACGCTCCCCTACCCATCAACACGCCTGGACACCCACGCATGGATGTCGAGCAGTATTGTCAATGCCACAGCTTCGGTGGTGTGCTTGAGCCCCGCTACATTGTCGGCGCGGAATCACTTGACCAGTGAGCTATTACGCACTCTTTCAAGGATGGCTGCTTCTAAGCCAACCTCCTGGTTGTCACTGCAACTCCACATCCTTTTCCACTTAGCACACGCTTAGGGACCTTAGCTGGTGATCTGGGCTGTTTCCCTCTCGACCACGGAGCTTATCCCCCGCAGTCTCACTGCCACGCTCTCACTTACCGGCATTCGGAGTTTGGTTAACGTCAGTAACCTGCTGAGGCCCATCAGCTATCCAGTAGCTCTACCTCCGGTAAGAAACACGTGACGCTGCACCTAAATGCATTTCGGGGAGAACCAGCTATCACGGAGTTTGATTGGCCTTTCACCCCTACCCACAGCTCATCCCCTCAGTTTTCAACCTAAGTGGGTTCGGTCCTCCACGACGTCTTACCGTCGCTTCAACCTGGCCATGGGTAGATCACTCCGCTTCGGGTCTAGACCCAGCGACTCTGCCGCCCATTTCGGACTCGCTTTCGCTACGGCTTCCCCACACGGGTTAACCTTGCCACTGAGCACTAACTCGCAGGCTCATTCTTCAAAAGGCACGCCGTCACCCACCACAGGCAGGCTCCGACGGCTTGTAAGCGCACGGTTTCAGGATCTATTTCACTCCCCTCCCGGGGTACTTTTCACCTTTCCCTCACGGTACTTGTCCGCTATCGGTCACCAGGGAATATTTAGGCTTGGCGGGTGGTCCCGCCAGATTCACACGAGATTCCTCGAGCCCCGTGCTACTTGGGAAACGCCCATGAAGTCCACACCATTTCGTCTACGGGGGTCCCACCCTCTACGCCGGGCCATTCAAGACCCTTCGACTATGACATGGATTGATCACTCCACCCCGAGATGTCAGTCCCGGGAAAAACGCTCCCACAACCCCGAACCTGCAACGCCTGACAGCTATCACACAAGCCCGGTTTGGCCTCATCCGCGTTCGCTCGCCACTACTAACGGAATCCCTCTTGGTTTCTCTTCCTGCGGGTACTGAGATGTTTCACTTCCCCGCGTTCCCTCCACACAACCTATGAATTCAGCTGCGGGTGACTGGACTTGCCTCCAGCCGGGTTTCCCCATTCGGAAATCCTCGGATCACAGTCTGGTTATCGACTCCCCGAGGCTTATCGCAGATTCCTACGTCCTTCTTCGGTTCCTGGTGCCAAGGCATCCACCGTGCGCCCTTAAAAACTTGAGCCACAGAAAATAAAGATGCTCGCGTCCACTGTGAAGTTCTCAACATACGGGCAGCAACCCCACCACACGACCACGCCCACCCCCGACACCCACCAACGAGCGCCACAGGCAGTTCGCGACCAGGCAAGGCCCGACCATTCCTCAAGGAAACCACCCCGCCCCCGACCAGAGCCACGACCCAACCAGGGCCAGACCCCACCACGGGGACGAGCAGTGTGAATCCTCAGGACCCAACAACGTGCCAGACACCCACCCCACCCGCAAGCCCA
The DNA here is from genome assembly GCF_001570965.1 of Janibacter corallicola NBRC 107790. Lineage (GTDB taxonomy): Bacteria > Actinomycetota > Actinomycetes > Actinomycetales > Dermatophilaceae > Janibacter > Janibacter corallicola. Next base: position 3,076 of record NZ_BCSR01000080.1, read on the forward strand.
CCCATTCCACGACACCCACCCCAACACAGGAGCGGCACGTCAGTACTCGAGCAGACCCACCAACAGGGCCCAGATGTCATGATCGATGTTCCACCCAGAGCAACCTGCCACCCCACACTCGGAGGCAGCCAGGCCAAAAATGCTCCTTAGAAAGGAGGTGATCCAGCCGCACCTTCCGGTACGGCTACCTTGTTACGACTTAGTCCCAATCGCCGGTCCCACCTTCGACGGCTCCCCCCACAAGGGTTGGGCCACCGGCTTCGGGTGTTACCGACTTTCGTGACTTGACGGGCGGTGTGTACAAGGCCCGGGAACGTATTCACCGCAGCGTTGCTGATCTGCGATTACTAGCGACTCCGACTTCATGGGGTCGAGTTGCAGACCCCAATCCGAACTGAGACCGGTTTTTTGGGATTCGCTCCACCTTACGGATTCGCCGCCCATTGTACCGGCCATTGTAGCATGCGTGAAGCCCAAGACATAAGGGGCATGATGATTTGACGTCATCCCCACCTTCCTCCGAGTTGACCCCGGCAGTCTTCCATGAGTCCCCACCATCACGTGCTGGCAACATAGAACGAGGGTTGCGCTCGTTGCGGGACTTAACCCAACATCTCACGACACGAGCTGACGACAACCATGCACCACCTGTGTACCGACCCAAAGGGGGCACCCATCTCTGAGTGTTTCCGGTACATGTCAAGCCTTGGTAAGGTTCTTCGCGTTGCATCGAATTAATCCGCATGCTCCG
>NZ_BCSR01000081.1 GCF_001570965.1 Janibacter corallicola NBRC 107790
TCCGTCAGTCGATCGACTGGGAGAGGATCGCCCGCAACCGCTCGGCGACCTCCTCATCCCCGTCGGTCTCCGGCTCGGCGAGGCCGGCGCGATGCCAGACCCAGGTGTCGAGCAGCTCGGCGGTGCCGCGGATCCACAGGTCCGGCTCCTCGACCACCTCGCCGACGTGGCCGTGGCCCACGACGTGCAGCTCGTCGGCGTCGACGTCCTCCCCGTTGCGTGGGTCGTGCCCGGTGAAGCGCCCCAGCCCGAGAACGAGCCGGTGCCCGGTGTCCGTCGCCTCGACGACGATCCGGGTGCCGTCCGCCTCGAAGGACCCCCACGACGGCAACCCGGCGTACATCACCTCCAGGCACTCGGCGAAGCCGTCCGCGGCCAGCGCAGGGTCGACGGGCGTGCGTTCACCCACGGCCAGCTCGGCGTCGATCCGGTGGATGAGGGCCTCGTGGGCCTGCCGACGCATCGTGAACGCGACGGTGTGCAGGTCCGGGTCGGAGGTCCAGCTCCACGCCCCCTCCGACGGGTCGGCATTGCGCAGCCGGAGCATCAGCGCCTCGTGCACCCGGTCCAGGATCGCCAGCAGGCCGGCCCGCGAGTCGGGACGGTCCGGCTCCTCGAACTCGGTCGGGGGCAGCGGACGGTTGGCGATCACCCACGCCCAGAAGGCCTGGACCTCCCCGCCCAGGTGCCACAGCAGGTCATCGACGTCCCACTCGGGGCAACCGGGCACGGCGGTCCCGGTGGGCGCCTGCGCAAGCACCTCGCGGAACCGGCGGGTCTCCCGCTCGATGGCGGCCACGTAGGTGTCGACGGGGAGCCAGTGCCCCTCTGGATGCTCACGCATGGCCATGACTCTCCACCCGTGCCCCCGGGACGGCAACCGGAAAACCCCCTTCGGTACCCGACCGTCACCACCTCGGTGCAGGATGGAGTCCGTGACCACGACCGTCTTCTTCCACGCCCACCCCGACGACGAGGCCAGCGGGACGGCCGGGTCGATGATCCTCACCTCCCGCGCCGGGCACCGAGTGGTCCTCGTCTACGCGACCGGCGGCGAGCACGGCACCGTCCCGCAGGACCTCCCGGAGGGGATGGACCTCGCGGAGTACCGAAGGGGGGAGGCCGCCGCCTCCGCCCGGCTCACCGGCACCTCCCGCGTGGAGTGGCTCGGCTACGTAGACTCAGGCATGACCGGGTGGGAGCAGAACGGCCACGAGACCTCCTTCCACTCCGCGAACACCGACGGGGCCGCCCGCCGGCTCGCGCGGGTCCTCGACGAGGAGGAGGCCGACATCCTCGTCGGCTACGACTGGCACGGCGGCTACGGGCACCCGGACCACGTCAAGGTGCACCACGTCGCACACCGCGCGGCCGAGCTCGCGGCCCGCCGACCGCGCGTCCTGGAGAACACGATGAACCGGGACCGGATGCGCCGGCAGCTCGAGCTGGCCCGCCAGGCCGGCCTCGAGCTCGACATGGACGCCGACGCCCCGGCGGACGACGGCAACCCTGTCGGGCTTCCGGAGAAGGAGATCCGCCACGCGGTGGACGTCACCGAGGTCATCGACGGCAAGCGCGAGGTGCTCGCCTGCCACGCCTCGCAGGAGGACGTGCAGTTCATGCTGAGGATGCCGGAGGAGGTCTTCGCCGCGGCCTTCGGCGTCGAGCACTACGCCGAGCCGGGCCGGCCCGAGGGGATGTCCAGCGGCCTCCCCTTCGTCTGACCTCGGCCACGCTGGGCTGCCCCCGCGCGGCCCTCATCCGGTCGCATGCATCGTCGGCGAACGGGTACGGCGGATGGGACGAGGAAAGGACGGTGTCACCGATGCCCGAACGCAAGCCGGGACCCAGCGTCAAGGACGACGAGCTCTACGAGGAGTTGCGTGACGAGGGTGAGAGCAAGGAGAAGTCGGCCAGGATCGCCAACGCGGCCGCCGACTCCTCGAGGTCGCAGGTCGGTCGGCGAGGCGGGAAGTCCGGCTCGTACGAGGACTGGACCGTCGACGAGCTGCACGAGCGGGCGCGTGAGCTCGACATCAAGGGGCGTTCGCGAATGGACAAGGACGAGTTGATCGAGGCCCTCCGCAACCACTGACGTGGTGGTGCCCGCGGGCGAAGGGGGCGAGTGGTGCCCCCTTCGCCCGTGTGCAGTGACCGGCCGGGAGCCGCGACACACAACATCTGCGGCGCGTTCGCACCCAACGCGACTCGCTCGTGGGGCCAGAAGGTTACTCGGAGGCCCCCAGGCCCTCGCTCGCGCGGAAGTCGGCCTCGTCCTCGCTGACCAGCCCCAGTCGGGAGATCGGTCGGTCGCTGACCACCTCGGACGCCCACGCGAGCGCGGTCGACCAGCGGTTGGCGGCCCGCGGCAGGGAGGCGAGGTGGTACGCGCGGGCCGCGATCTTGGCGGGCCAGCCGGACAACTTGAGCCCCAACGGGTTGGCCACGGCATACGTCGGTCCGAGGTCGACGACCAGGCCCAGGTCGTGGTGCTTGTAACGCGTGCTGCTGCCCACCCCGAGTGTCGCCGCGACATTGCGTGCGAGCGTCTTGCCCTGGCGCACGGCGTGCTGGGCGGTGGGTGGTGTGATGGCGTCCGTCTCCTCGCTCGCGAGGTCCGGCACGGCTGCGGCGTCGCCGCCGGCGAAGACGTGCGGGTGGCCGGGGACGGACAGGTCCGCGTTGACGGCGAGCCTGCCCTTCACCAGGGGCAGGCCGAGGGTTTCGAGCATCGGCGCCCCCGTCACCCCCGTCACCCACGCCACCGTCCTGGTGCCGATGACGTCACCATCGGTCAGGGTCGCCTCCTGCGCCGTGAGCTCCTCGAGACTCGTGCCGAGGCGGACATCGATCCCCCGAGCGCGCAGCGACTGCAGCGCGCGGTCGCCGAGCGTCTCCCCGACCTCCGGCATGACGCGGTCCGCGACGTCGATGAGGACGAATCTGGCCTGGTCCAAAGGCTTGCCTCGCTGCCGCGCGTGGTCCTCCGCGAGCGCATGCAGCTGGGCGACCAGCTCGGTGCCCGCGTACGAGGCACCCACGACGACCACCGTGCGGCGGGCCCGCCGCACCTGCGGGTCGGGCTCGTGCT
>NZ_BCSR01000082.1 GCF_001570965.1 Janibacter corallicola NBRC 107790
CCAGCCGGTCGGACTCGCAGTAGCGGCTCGGGCGCGTGAAGGCCCACGTGTCGTAGTCGGTCTCGGGGCCGGCCTGGTCCCCCTTCGGACGGGTGATGTCCACGACCGCCTCGTAGGTGACCTCCAGCCAGCCGTCGCCGACGTCGTCGACGACGTGCAGCCGCGTGCCGTGGTCGCCCAGGATCTCCCTCGGCTCCACGAGCCGGCCTGCGGTGTGCACGAGGATGCGCTCCTCGCGGATGTCGTGAGCCCGGGAGACCGCGAAGGAGAGCAGCGCGCGGGAGACCCCGCTCGTGCCGTAGGCGAACTTCGTGCCCACCCGTGCCCGCAGCGGGGAGGGGTCGGCCTCGACGATGGCGCGGTCGGTCATGCGTCCATCGCACCGCCTCGACCGCCACAGGTCAAAGCGAAGGGGGACGGGTCAGGGGCTAGCGGGTCAGCGCGAGCACCTCGGCGGTGGGCAGCGCGACCAGCTCGCTCGCGTCGACGAGCAGCTTCGAGCCGCGGACCCCGGAGCCGATGACGACCTCCCCCGCGTCGCGGACGCCCTCGTCGATCAGCACCGGCCAGTCCTCGGGCAGCCCGACCGGGGTGATGCCCCCATACTCCATCCCGGTCAGCTCGACGGCCTCGTCCATCGGCATGAACGAGATCTTGCGGACGTCCAGGTGCCGACGCACGACGTTGTTGATGTCCGCGCGGTCGGTCGCGAGGACGAGGACCGCCGCGCGCCGGGTCTCCCCCGCCCTGCGCCCGGCGACGACGACGCAGTTCGCGGAGTGCTCCGGCGCCGACTCGTAGGCCTCGCAGAAGGCGGCGGTGTCGGCGAGCTCGGGGTCGATCGTGGCGACCCGGGCGGAGGGGACCCCATCGATCGCACTCGCGACGGGCGCCGCGAGCAGCTCCACGTGCTCTGTCGCGGCGGTCCAGGTGAGATTTCCTGCTGCGGTGCTCATACCCCGACGGTAGTCCGCCGCGCAGCCCTTCCTTCGGCGCGGCCGCGATGGGACAATTCGGGAAAGAGGTGGCTGGCCCTGCGGGCCCTTCGTCTTGGGGGTGATCCGGGTGTCATGGCCGGATGGCATCGTTCTCGGGATCATCGGACGCCGCGCGGACGCCTCCGCGCTGGCTTGGGCCAGTGGCTTGGCCCACCGCTGGTCCACGAACCTGCACGTGATCGCGGAGTACTACCCACCGGTGGGCATGTTCCCGCACATCACCACCGACCGGGAACGGACCGAGACGCGACGAGCCGCGCGCCAGCGGCTCGAGTGCCAGCTGGACCGGGCAGCCGCGGCGGTGGGGACGGACCGCCGAGACACCCGTCTCTCGCTCGTCCCCTCCCCGCGTCTCCTGCCAGCCTTGACGAGCGGATGCCTCGAGGCCGACCTGCTCCTCTTCAGCCTCGCCCCCACGAGCCTCCCGCTGCTGGCGCGCCGAAGGGAGCAGCGCGCCCGACGGATCGCCGCGACGGTCCGGGTCCCGGCCAGTCTCGGCCCCGGCCGCACGCTGGGCGCTACCGTTCCCACATGAGCGCAGCCGATCGTGCCGGTACCCCTGCCCAGCCCGAGGACCTCATCGACGTCGGTCACGTCGTCACCGCGTACTTCGCGACCGAGCCCGACCCCGAGGACGTGGACCAGCAGGTCGCCTTCGGGACCAGCGGGCACCGCGGCTCCTCGCTGACCGGGTCCTTCAACGAGGCACACATCCTCGCCACGACGCAGGCGATCGTGGACCACCGCCGCTCCGCCGGCATCGATGGTCCACTCTTCCTGGGGCGCGACACCCATGCCCTCTCCGAACCGGCGTGGACCTCTGCCCTGGAGGTGCTGGCCGCGAACGACGTCACCGTGCTCGTCGACTCCCGCGACCGCTACACCCCGACCCCCGCCGTCTCGCACGCCATCCTCACCGCCAACCGCGGCAAGGACCTCACGGCGAAGGGGGGCGGCCTCGCCGACGGCATCGTGGTCACTCCGTCGCACAACCCGCCGAGCGACGGCGGCTTCAAGTACAACCCGCCCCACGGCGGGCCCGCCGACACCGACGTCACCGCTGCCATCGCGGAGGCGGCCAATGCCCACCTCCGGGACGGGCTGCGGGAGGTGCGGCGGACCCCCTTCGCCCGGGCCCGGGCCGCCGCGGAGGAGCACGACTTCCTCGGCAACTACGTCGAGGACCTGCCGAACGTGGTCGACCTGGCGCGGATCCGGGAGGCCGGCGTGCGCATCGGCGCGGACCCGATGGGCGGCGCCGCCGTCGACTACTGGGGCGCGATCGCCGAACGCCACGGCCTCGACCTGACGGTCGTCAACCCGCTCGTGGACCCGACGTGGCGCTTCATGACCCTGGACACCGACGGACAGATCCGGATGGACTGCTCCTCCCCCGCCGCGATGGCCGGACTGGTGGCGCAGAAGGACCGCTACGACATCGCCACCGGCAACGACGCCGACTCCGACCGGCACGGGATCATCACCCGCGACGGCGGCCTGCTGAACCCCAACCACTACCTGTCTGCGGCGATCCGGTACCTGCACGGCGGGGCCAGGCCCGGGTGGTCCAGCGAGCGCATCGGCAAGACGCTCGTCTCCAGCTCGATGATCGACCGGGTCGCCGAGGAGCTCGGGATGCGGCTGTGGGAGGTGCCCGTCGGCTTCAAGTGGTTCGTGCCCGGGCTGCTCGACGGGTCGGTCGGCTTCGGCGGCGAGGAGTCCGCCGGCGCCTCCTTCCTGCGCTTCGACGGCTCGGTGTGGAGCACCGACAAGGACGGCATCATCCTCGCGCTGCTCGCCTCGGAGATCCTCGCCACGACCGGCCGCACCCCGAGCGAGCACTACGCGGACCTGACCGCACGGCACGGCGAGCCCGCCTACGCCCGGGTCGACGCTCCCGCGACCCGCGAGCAGAAGGCCGCCCTCAAGGCACTCACCCCGGACGCGGTCACCGCGGACACCGTGGCGGGCGAGCCGGTGACC
>NZ_BCSR01000083.1 GCF_001570965.1 Janibacter corallicola NBRC 107790
GGGTCTCCCCGACTGCTGTTCGTCGCTCAGCTCGCGCGTGCTGCGGCCTGGTTCTTCCGGCCGCGGCGCAGCACGGCGACGCGGCCGTACAGGTAGTCCTCGGTTGCGAGGACACGGTCCTCCTCATGGATCCTGGTGCCGTTGACCGCGACCGATCCCTCGCCGATGGCCCGGCGGCCGGCCTTCTTGGAGTCCACGAGTCCGGTGGCGACGAGGGCGTCGAGCAGACCGGTGCCTGCCGGCACGTCCGCTCCCGGTAGCTCCGCCGTCGCATCGAGCAGGGTCGCCTCGTCCAGCGCGGTCACGTCCCCCTTGCCGAAGAGGGCCTGCGATGCGGCCTCCACCGAGGCCGTCGCAGCCTTCCCGTGCACGAGGGTCGTCATGTCGCCGGCGAGCGCCCGTTGGGCCGCACGCCGGTGTGGCTCCGTCCGGACCTGCCGCTCGAGCTCCTCGATCTCCTCCTGACCGCGATCGGTGAAGATCTTCACGAGCTTGATGACCGAGGCGTCCTCGATGCCCAGGAAGTACTGGTAGAAGGCGTACGGGCTGGTCATGTCGGCCGAGAGCCAGATGGCATTGCCCTCGGACTTGCCGTACTTGACCCCACCCGAGTCGGTGAGCAGCGGCGAGGTCATCGCGTGGACCGAAGCACCCTCGGCCCGGTGGACGAGGTCCACTCCCGCGGTGAGGTTGCCCCACTGGTCCGAGCCGCCGACCTGCAGCGTGCACCCGTGCATCCGGTACAGCTCCAGGTAGTCCAGTGCCTGCAGCAGCTGGTAGCTGAACTCGGTGTAGGAGATCCCGTCCTGGCTCTCGAGCCGGGCCGCGATGGCGTCCTTGCGGATCATCTGGTTGACCCGGAAGTGCTTGCCCACGTCGCGCAGGAAGTCCAGGGCACTCAGCGGCCCGGTCCACTCCAGGTTGTCCACGAGGATCGCGGGGTGCTCGACCTCTGCCCCCTCGAAGTCCAGGAAGGGCCGGACGAGCTCCTTGATCCGCGCGACATTCGCCGCGGTCGCCTCCCTCGTGCGCAGCTGGCGCTCACTCGTGGGCTTGGGGTCCCCGATCAGCCCGGTCGACCCGCCGACGAGGCAGATGACCCGGTGCCCGGCCCGCTGCAGCCGGCGCAGCGTGACGAGCTGGACGAAGTTGCCGAAGTGAAGCGAGGGCGCCGTGGGGTCGAATCCGCAGTAGACGGTGACCGGGCCGTCGGCCAGGGCCGCCCGCAGCTCCTCGAGGTCGGTCGTCTGGGCGACCGCTCCCCGCCACTGGAGCTCATCGAGGATGTCGCTCACGTCTCTTCCCTCTCCTTGACTCCGATGGGCGCTCGTGCCCGGACCAACCTTGCCATGCAGCACTCCGCACGTCGTGAGGCGCACCGGGGACCGCCATGCGGAACGCCCCGTGACTTTGCCGGATCGGTGTGGGTAAGGTGTGCCTCACCTCAAGAACGTCGTGGGATCGGAGAGAAACGTGATCGTGTGCCACTGCGCCGTGGTCGGCGACAAGCAGATCGTCGCCTCGGTCGAAGCGGGGGCCACCTGCCTCTCCCAGGTCTGCGCCAGTACCGGAGCCGGACGCGACTGCGGCTCCTGTGTCTTCTCCGTGCGCCGCATCATCTGCGAGACTGTGGAGTCCGAGGCCATCTCGGATCCTGTCCACACTCTCGCGGAGGCGGAACGTGAAGCCAGTTGACCCTAGGGTCGTCACCCTTCTGAACGAAGCACTGACCATCGAGCTCACCGTCGTCAACGGGTACTTCCTGAACGCACGGATGCTCGACAACTGGGGCATGCCCCGCCTCGGGAAGGTCTTCTACGACCTGTCGATCGGCGAGATGAAGGACGCCGACGAGCTTATCGAGCGGATCCTCATGTTCGACGGGCACCCCAATGTGCAGAAGCTGAACAACATCCAGGTCGGGGAGAACGCGATCGAGATCCTCGAGCTGGCCCTCGACAGCGAGCTGCACGCGATCCGCACCTTCAACTCCGCGGCCAAGGAGTGCCACGACCTCGGCGACCACGCGACGGCGAACGTCTTCGAGCAGATGGCCCTCGACGAGGAGCGCCACGGCGACTGGTTCGAGGCCCAGCTGGACGCCTCGAAGCGGGTGGGCATGGAGCAGTACCTGGCCCAGCAGGTCGACGTCTCGGTCAACCCCGCCTGATCTCAGCGCCGGCGCGGGCGGCCCGGCCGATAGGCCGAGACGCTGCGGTCGCCGTCGATCCAGAACCGCCACGGGAAGTGCGCGCCGTCCCCACCGGGACCCGACACCCCCACCCTCGGGCCGGTCCGGACCAGCTGGTCCGGGACCGGCCC
>NZ_BCSR01000084.1 GCF_001570965.1 Janibacter corallicola NBRC 107790
AGCGCTGCCCGCGGCCCGCCGACCGCGACGCGAAGCGGCGCAGTTGCGTGCCCAGGCCCCGGCGAGGATGATCCCGCGCATGCGCCGAGCGTAGGCCGCGGTGGAAGCCAACCGTCCGCGCGGGTCGTCCGCCGCGGACTCAGCTCTCAGTGTCGCCGTCGCAGCTCGCGGATCACCCGGTGCTGCTCGATGAGCAGATTAGCCACGGACTGCCCCTGCGCCCCCTCCTGCAACCTCGCCAGGTTGAGCTGGTCCTCGGTGCGGGCCAGGCGGGCGATGAGCTCGCGCACGGTCAGGGCCTCAAGCGACGGTGCCACGGCGCCGAGCTGCGGCGGGTCCTGACCGTCCTCGTGAGGGACGGGCGAGGAGGGGAGTGCTCGAGTGTCCACATCCGTGTCCTTCCGTGATGGTGTCAGGGCCGCTGTGCCCGGGTGAGCTCCTCACGCAGGTCGTCGACCTCGTCCTGCAGGTCCATGACCATGGCGATGCCGGCGGTGTTGAGCCCGGCATCGAGGAGTGCGTCGATGCGGCGCAGCCGCACCAGGTCGTCGTCGCTGTAGCGCCGGGTGCCACCGGGCGTGCGGTCGGGCGTCAGCAGTCCCTGCGTCTCGTACCACCGCAGCTGCTGCGACCCCATGCCCACGAGGTCCGCTGCCACGGAGATCCCGTAGACGCCGCGTGCCGGGTCGGTCGCCGTCATGTCTCTCCCGAGGGGTCTTGATCGTTGCGTGGGCTGTTGCTATAAAAAATCTATCACCACCACAACAGATGTGGATAGGACATCACGAGGGAAGGAGTTGGACACGATGGCACAGATGCTGATGCGCACCGATCCGTTTCGAGAGCTCGACCGGGTCACGCAGCAGCTGTTCCGAGGTGACGGCAGCCCGGCGCCCACGGCGATGCCCATGGACGCTTGGCGCGAGGGCGAGACCTTTTTCGTCGAGTTCGACCTGCCCGGGCTGGTCTCGGAGGACATCGACCTGGACGTCGAGCGCAACGTCGTCACCGTGACGGCCGAGCGCCCGGCCAAGGAGGGCTCGGTGGAGATGCTCGCCGCCGAGCGCCGCCGCGGGACCTTCAGCCGCCAGCTGGTCCTCGGGGACAACCTCGACACCGCGCACATCGAGGCCTCCTACGATGCCGGTGTACTCACCTTGCGGATCCCCGTCGCCGAGCAGGCCAAGCCCCGCAAGATCGAGATCGCCGGCGGTCGCAGCGATGACCGCAAGGCGATCGACGCCTGACCGAGGTGCGTCATGCCCGCCCACATCGTTCAGCACGACGACCTCACCGAGGCCACGATCGAGCGCTTCCTCGAGATCGTCCTGGAGGACGACGAGCTGTTCCTCCTGGAGCTCGCGGCCGTCCTTGACTCCGACCCGCCTGTGACGACGGGCGCCGAGGAGCGGCGCGAGCGCCCGTGGCCGGACGTCGGCAGCGCCGAGCCTGGCGTCCCCGAGGCGATCGTGCACCCGCCGCCGATCGAACCCTGGGCCCGGGAGCGCTCCCCTCCGGACACACCGGTCGCCTGCTGGAGGCCGCCGCCCCGCCCCCCGTCCTTCACCCACCGGCGCTGGGACACCACGGCGCCAGGGTCACGATGACACCACCGACAGCGGGGGCCGGGCCCGGCCTTCGGCGGAGCTGGGCTGACAGCCGGAGTACCGCGACTTCCGCTCGAGGCTGGCCGCGACGATCGACTGGTACAAGGCCAACGAGGACTGGTGGCGTCCGCAGACGTCGGCCCCGAGGCGCGGTACGCGACCGCGGAGCAGGTGCTGCAGATCCTCTCGCGCATCCGCACGCGCTCTCCCGGCGCGTGCGGCGTCTCCGCGGGGCTGGCCTGCGCCCATGACTCCGTCACTGCGGCAAGCGGTCCTTCCCTTCGTCGGACTGTCCGTGCTGCTCGTCCTCGTCGTGGGGCTTAATCGCCGTGCTGGCCAACTTCCGGCAGGAGAGCGCCACCGAGACCGGCTCCGCCTCCCTTCCGCCCACGACGACGCAGGAGTCGACGCAGGCGCCCCGCCGGACCATGGACCAGGTGCGCGAAGCCGTCGCGGCCGACGACTCCCGGGTGCTCGTGCTCGGGGAGTCGACGCGCAACGGCAACGACGAATGGGTGCACCTGTGGGCCGGCAGTCGAGAGATGCCGGTGGCGTCGTGGGACACCGACAGCGAAGCGGGATATCGCGGCGAGGGCGAGGACACCCGGGTGTGGTCGGGCGCGATGTTCAGCGCCACCGCCCACGAACCGCTGGAGCACGAGGAGA
>NZ_BCSR01000085.1 GCF_001570965.1 Janibacter corallicola NBRC 107790
TCGCGACACCCGCGCCACCCGGGAGGCCGGGCGCCTGCGAACGCACAACGCCTCACACGAGGAGGTGTGCCAGCGGCGCCGCGATGAGGATGGTCAGCAACACCCGCTCGAACCAGATGACGACCAGGTGCCACAGCTTGATCGGGATGTCGGTGGCGAAGATGCACGGCACCATCGCGGAGAAGAAGATCACCTGCGAGACCGAGACAACCGCGACGACCATCCGGGTCACCGACGAGCCGACGTCGGCTGCGGCGACGGCGGGCAGGAACATCTCGACGATCCCGAGCGAGACCGCCTTGCCCGAGAGCACCGGCTCGCCCAGCTGCACCAGCCACGTGACCGGGACGAAGAGCCAGCCCAACCAGTCGAAGACGGGCGTGTACTTCGCCAGCAGCAGTCCGATCAGCCCGACCGAGAGGATCGAAGGGAGGATCGCCGCGGCCATGTACGTGCCGTCGCGGAAGTTGGACCAGATGTTGCGGCCGAAGGTCGGGGCAGCCGCCAGCGTCCCCTTCGCCTCCTGCCAGGCCACCCGGAGGCGGCTCTCGGTCACCGCCTCCTCGGGCTGCGGGGTCGACTCGGGGTGGTACTCGTGCGGGATCGAGGACAGCGGCGGGATCCACACGGTGATGGCGGTGACGACGAAGGTGACCACGAGGGTGAGGAAGAAGTACGTCAGCCACTGGTCCATCAGGCCGAGGGTCTTGGCGACGATGATCATGAAGGTCGCCGAGACGGTCGAGAAGCCGGTCGCGATGATCGCCGCTTCGCGAGAGGAGTACTTGCCCTCCCGGTAGACGCGGTTGGTGATGAGCAGCCCGAGCGAGTAGCTGCCGACGAAGGAGGCCACCGCGTCGATCGCCGAGCGGCCCGGGGTGCGGAAGACCGGGCGCATCACCGGCTGGACGAGGACCCCGACGAACTCCATGAGGCCGTAGCCGACGAGCAGCGCGAGGAAGACCGCGCCGACCGGCACGATGAGACCCACCGGGATGACGAGCTTCTCCCAGAGGAAGGGCCCGATGTCCTCGGCCGCGAGCCAACCCGGCTGCACGGTCAGCATCATCACGGCGACGGCGAGGCCGAGGATGTTGAGGAAGGAGAAGACGCCCTTGGTGATCCCCTGCCGCCAGGAGCCGGTGATGAAGGGGCGGGCCGTGCCGAGCACGATCAGGGCGAGGACGACGAAGGGGACCACCGGCGCCGCATACGTCTCGATCGCCGTGACGAGGTGGTCCAGCGGGATGCTGCTGACACCGCCGATGGTGATCGGCACGAAGAACATGAACAGGCCGACGCCGCTGAAGACGAAGAAACGCCAGAGCCCCTTCGCCTCGCTCCCGGTGGAGACCTCTGCGGTCGTGCTGGCTGCCATGCTCGTCCCTTCGCTGACGTCGTCGTCACTGGCCCGACCAGCGTGCGGCGTCGCTGGGATGCGGCGGAAGGGGGTGTGCGGCGGGTTGTGTCTGGGATGGGGACTGCTGCACGGATAGGTGACAGGTTCGGTCACGCAGCCTGAGTGGCTGGTGTGGTCATGATGGTCTCGTACTCGATGGGGGTCAATCGCCCGAGCGCGTCCTGACGACGACGGCGGTGATATGTCCGCTCGATCCAGGTCACGATCGCGATCCGCAACTCCTCTCGGGTGGCCCAGGAGCGGCGGTCGAGGACGTTCTTCTGCAGGAGCGCGAAGAAGCTCTCCATCGCGGCGTTGTCACCGCAGGCACCAACACGTCCCATCGATCCGACCATGTCGTGACGGCTCAGGGCGCGCACGTGCTTGCGGCTGCGGAACTGGCTGCCGCGGTCGGTGTGCAGCACGCAGCCGGCGACGTCACCTCCGCGACGGGCCACGGCATTGTTCAGCGCCGCTACCGCCAGGCGCGATTTCATCCGCGAGTCGATCGAGTAGCCCACGATCCGGTTGGAGTAGACGTCCTTGACCGCGCACAGGTACAGCTTGCCCTCGCCGGTCTTGTGCTCGGTGATATCGGCCAGCCACAACTCGTTGGGCCCATCGGCGACGAACTCGTACCGAGTCAGGCCGTGCTTGTCGACGACGGCGCACAGGTCGTCGTGGACCGGCGGGCCAGGCTTCTTGGCCTTGCCGCGCTGGGTTTGCCGAACGCCGACCACCAGC
>NZ_BCSR01000086.1 GCF_001570965.1 Janibacter corallicola NBRC 107790
GGATCGCCCCGGGTTTAGTGGAGGGCTGGTTGTGCCGTCTCGGCGGTTGCCGGGGCGGTGGTCGTGTCAGCGTAGTAGCGGTCTTCGAGTTCTGTCGGCGGGATGTCTCCGCAGTGGCCGTGTAGGCGTGAGTTGTTGTACCAGTCGACCCATTCCAGGGTCGCTAGCTCGACGTCGTCCAGGCCGCGCCATGGGCCACGTCGCCAGATGAGTTCCTTCTTGTACAGCTTGTTCAGTGCCTCGGCGGCGGCGTTGTCGTAGGAGTCGCCGGTCGAGCCGACCGAGGCTTCGATCCCGGACTCGGCGAGGCGTTCGGTGTAGCGAATGGCGAGGTACTGCACTCCCTTGTCGCTGTGATGGACCAACATCGACAGGTCTCGCTGATCGCGCGAGCGGGTCCAGATCGCGTGCTCGAGGGCGTCCAGGGCAAGGTCGGTGCGCAGTGAGCGGGACACACGCCAGCCGACGATGCGCCGGGCGAAGAGGTCCATCACGAACGCGACGTACACGAACCCGGTCCACGTCGCGACGTAGGTGATGTCGGCGACCCACCGCTGATCCGGGGCTGCGGCCGTGAAGTCACGCTCGAGGCGGTCGCGTGGTTCGTGGCAGCCAGGCGGTGCGGGACGTGTCGTGCGAGTTGTGCGGGCGTTGGGCACCCCGGACAGGCCCAGCGCCCGCATCCGGCGTTCGACGGTGCACCGAGCGACCGGATCGCCCGGGTGGGTCCGGTTGATCACCTTCCACATCTTCCGTGCCCCGTACACGCCCATGTTCTCCTCGTGCAGCGCGGCCAGGCGCTCGTCGATGACGGCATCACGCGCCGTCCTGGCCGAGGGCGGACGCACCCTGCGGGCGTAGTACGAACTCGGGGCGATCTGGACCCCGGCCTCGGCCAGGACGGTGCAGATCGGCTCGACCCCGTGCTCGTCGCGGTGATCCTCGATGAACGCATCGACGTCGGTCAGCGGCGGTCGAGCTCCGCCTGCGCGAAATACGCACTCGCCTGCCGCAGGATCGTGTTCGCTCGGCGCAGCTCCCGGTTCTCCTTCTCCAGCTCGGCCATCCGCATCGCGTCATCGCTGGTCCTGCCCGCAACCTCGCCGGCGTCGACTCGCTCCGAGCGGACCCAGTTACGCAGCGTGTCGCCGTTGATGCCCAGCTGCTCACCCACCAGCCGGCAGGCACGAGAGACCGGCAACCCCGGCTCGTCAGCAATACGGTCGCGTACCAGCCTCACAGCTCGCTGGCGCAGCTCATCGGGATACTTCCTCGGTGCAGGCATGAATCCATCCTCCTGGGGAGATCAAGCCCTCCACCCTTCCCGGGGCGATCCA
>NZ_BCSR01000087.1 GCF_001570965.1 Janibacter corallicola NBRC 107790
GGGGAAGACGAGCAGCTGCGGCGGGCCGTCGTCGGTCAGGGCGAAGCAGCCCCCCGGGCCCGTGATGAGCTTGCCCCCTGGGGGCCGGCCGCACCGTCGGGCGCGGGACCGGAGCGCTGGAGGGCGAGGACGCCCTGGTCGCCGGCCACGGTCACGTCGAGACCGCCACCGTCCCCCTGCGTCGACTCGGCGTCGTCGCCCGAGGACGTCGTCTTCTCCCCGGAGGACTCCTCGGTGGGCTCGGCACTCGACGTCGTGGTGGTCGTCGTGGTCTCCTCGGGCTGCGCGTCGTCCGATCCGCAGGCGCTCAACCCCAGCGCCAGGGCGGCCAGGGCGGCGGTGGTGGTGGCACGGTGGGCGAACGACATCGGTGGTCCTCCTGGGCCTGGTCGGACGGGTCGCGCCCGAATGTCTGCAAGTGACACACATTAGGACAGGGTCGGAGGAGACCCACGTCACACCCGTGACGTGCGGAGGGAGCCGACCGAGAGGAGAGATGGACGGCACCGCACCCTGTCAAGCTCGGCGGAGACCGCATCGCCGCGGTGCACCTCGGTGGCAGCGACGACCCTGCAGTCCCGGTGCTCGTCGTGCACTACGGCACCCCGCACACCGGCCGCCACCCCTCACGGATCGCGGACCTGGCGACCGACCTCGGGCTGCGCCTCCTGTCGGTGACCCGCCCCGGCTTCGGCGGTTCACCCCGGCGCGCCGGGCGCACCGTCGCCGACGTCGTCGAGGTGCTCGACAGGCTCGGCGTGGACCAGGTCGCCACGGCCGGCTACTCCGGCGGCGGACCGCACGCCCTCGCCCTGGCCGCACTGCTGTCCGATCGCGTCGGTGACGTCGCGACCTTCGCCTCCCCGGCGCCGTACGGCGGGTCCTCGGCGTGGTTCGCGGGCATGGCCGGCGATGGTGGCGGCCTGCGGCCGGCTGCCGAAGGGAGGGAGACCCGCGAGGCGCACCAGCGCACCGCCGAGTTCGACCCCAGCAGCTTCACCGGGGCCGACTACGCCGCCCTGGAGGGCGACTGGTCGGGCATCGGCGAGGACGCGCAGGCAGCGGGCGGCGCGGACGGCGATGCCGGGGAGATCGACGACGACCTCGCGTTCGTCGCACCTTGGGGTGTCGGCCTCGGCCGGATCACCGGCAGGGTGTCCCTCTTCCAGGGTGAGGCGGACCGGATCGTCCCCGCCCACCACGCGGACCGGCTCAGCGCGCTGCTGCCCACCGCCGAGATCCATGTGCTGCCCGGGTCCGGGCACGTCGCCGTCCTCGAGCGCCTCCCCGGGTGGATGCGCTCGATCGCTCCGGCGGCAGCCGCTGCCTCGGA
>NZ_BCSR01000089.1 GCF_001570965.1 Janibacter corallicola NBRC 107790
CCCCCGGGGCCGGCGGGCGGCCGATTCGGGAGTGGCTCGAGCTGCGCCCCTTCCTCACGGACGGGCCTGACGTCATCGAGTGATGGACGAGCAGCTCCTGCGGAGCCTCATCCCGCAAGTCCTGGGGGTCCTCGTCCGCCGCGGGGTCGACTTCGCGGCGGCCGAGGACGCCGTCCAGGAGGCCCTCGTCGAGGCCCTGCGGGTCTGGCCCGACGACCCGCCACGGGAGCCGAAGGGGTGGCTGGTCACCGTCGCGTGGCGCCGGCACGTCGACGCCCTCCGGTCGGAGGCCTCACGGCGCCGCCGGGAGGACCACCTGGAGGCGCAGCCCGAGGCGGGACCGGTCCCGGACGTCGATGACAGCCTGTGGTTGTACTTCCTGTGTGCCCACCCCTCTCTGACCCCGTCGGCAGCGGTTGCCCTCACGCTCCGCGCCGTCGGTGGTCTGACCACGCGCCAGATCGCGCGCGCCCACCTCGTGCCCGAGGCGACGATGGCCCAGCGGGTCAGTCGCGCCAAGCAGAAGGTGTCCGGTGTCCGACTGCGCCACCCCGGCGACGTCGCCACCGTCCTGCGCGTGCTCTACCTCGTCTTCAACGAGGGTTATTCCGGCGATGTCGACCTCGCCGCCGAGGGGATCCGGCTCACCCGCCGGCTTGCCACCGTGCTCGCGCACCCCGAGGTGGACGGGCTGCTCGCCCTGATGCTGCTCCACCACGCCCGGCGACCCGCACGCACCCGCTCCGACGGGAGCCTGGTGCCGCTGTCCGAGCAGAACCGCGACCTGTGGGACACCGCCCTCATCGCCGAGGGCATCGAGATCCTCCAGGCGGCCCTCGCCCGGGACCGGCTCGGCGAGTACCAGGCCCAGGCCGCGATCGCCGCGCTGCACGCGGACGCGCCCCGGGTGGAGGAGACCGACTGGGTCCAGATCGTCGAGTGGTACGACGAGCTCCTCGCCATCACCGACAGCCCGGTGGTCCGCCTGAACCGGGCCGTGGCGCTGGGGGAGGCCGACGGACCGCGAGCGGGACTGGCCGCCCTCGCCGAGGTCGACCCGACGATCCCGCGACACACCGCCGCCGCGGCCCACCTGCACGAGCGGGCGGGTGAGGTGGCGTCGGCGGCCAGCCTCTATGCCGAGGCGGCGCG
>NZ_BCSR01000090.1 GCF_001570965.1 Janibacter corallicola NBRC 107790
CTAGGGCGTGTCTGCCAAAGATTGCGACGCGGGGCCGTCAGCGTGGTGGGCATGGTTCGTGATGGCGTGATCAGTGACGAGTTGTGGGACGTCCTGGAGCCGGTACTGCCGACGAATGTCGGGCGTCGTGGGCGTCCGTGGAATGATCACCGCAGAACGTTGGAGGGCATCGTCTGGCGGTTCCGTACCGGTTCGCCGTGGCGTGATCTGCCGGCGGAGTTCGGGCCGTATCAGTCTGTGTGGCAACGGCATCGACTCTGGTCGACCGATGGGACCTACGAGGCGATGTTCGCCGCGGTCCGGGAGCGAGCCGGGCTCGGGCAGGAGGACATGGAGGCGATCCTCTCGATCGACTCCACCAGCGTGCGCGCCCACCAGCACGCAGCCGGCGCCCGGCATGACTCTGCCGCCGATGAGGGCACAGGGGGCAGGAGCGAGTCACATGAATTCGCGCGCGGTGCCCGGGGAGCCGCCTGACCACGCGCTGGGCCGCTCCCGTGGCGGGTTGACCACGAAGGTCCACGCCCTCGCGGACCTCTCCTGCACCCCGGTGCAGGCGCTGCTGACCGCGGGGCAGGCCGGGGACAACCCGATGCTCGCGCCGTTGATCGATGCCCTCGACGAGGCCGGGCACGAGATCGGCTTCCGACTGCTGGCGGACAAGGCGTACTCCCACCCGAGTACGCGAAACTACCTGCGAGGCAGGCGGATCAAGCACACCATCCCCGAACGGCGCGACCAGATCGCCCACCGCAAGAACAAGGGTTCCAAGGGCGGACGACCCCCGGGATTCGACGCCGACGCCTACAAGGAGCGAAACACCGTCGAGCGCTCCTTCAACCGGATCAAGCAGTGGCGTGGCCTGGCCACCCGGTACGACAAGTACGCCGTGACCTACCTCGGTGGAGTGCTCCTGGCGATGCTCATCCTGACCCACCGCGCACGGAGTTAGCAGACACGCCCTAG
>NZ_BCSR01000091.1 GCF_001570965.1 Janibacter corallicola NBRC 107790
CCTGCCGCACCTGGACTGGCTCCTGGAGCTGCTCGCCGTCCTCGGGCTGCCCGGTGGCCGGCTGCTCGAGGGCGGCGATCCGGAGCCCGGGCCGGCGATCGGCCCCAACCCCCGGGCGGTGGCGGCCTTCGAGACCACGGTGAAGGATGAGCACCAATGAGCGCTCCACACGTCGTCGTCCTCGACCACGGTTCCGGCAACCTCCACTCCGTCGTCCGGGCACTGGCCCACGTCGGCGCGGAGGCCGATCTCACGGCCGATCGTGACCGCGTCCTCGCCGCGGACGGGCTGCTCGTCCCCGGGGTCGGCAACTTCCACGCCTGCATGGCGGCGCTGCGCGCCGTGGACGGCCCTCGCCTCGTCGACGTCCGTCTCGCCGGTGGCCGCCCCGTCCTCGGGGTGTGCGTGGGCATGCAGGTGATGTTCGACGGCTCCGAGGAGCCCGCCGCCCGGCCGGAGGAGGGCCTGCACCAGTGGCCGGGCACGGTCGCGCGGCTCACCGCGCCGGTCGTGCCCCACATGGGCTGGTCCGACGTCACGGCGCCGGAGGGCACCCGCCTCTTCGCGGGGCTGGAGGAGCAGCGCTTCTACTTCGTCCACTCCTACGCGGCCCTGACCTGGGACCTCCCGGCCGCGGACGGGGCGTTGGCCGCCGCCGCGCCGCTCGTCACGTGGGCCCGGCACGGGGCCCCCTTCGTCGCCGCCGTCGAGAACGGCGCACTGTCCGCAACGCAGTTCCACCCCGAGAAGTCCGGGGACGCTGGGCTGCACCTGCTGAAGAACTGGGTGATGTCACTGTGAGCACGAGTGGGACTTCGCGACTGGAGCTCCTCCCGGCCGTCGACGTGCGCGGCGGCCAGGCGGTCCAGCTGCAACAGGGGGTCTCCGGCACCGGCTGGCAGTTCGGGGAGCCGCTCGAGGCGGCCCGCC
>NZ_BCSR01000092.1 GCF_001570965.1 Janibacter corallicola NBRC 107790
GAGGCCGACGGCGAGCGGCTGAACCCCGACCGGCTCGTCATCGACCTCGACCCGGGCAAGCCTGCCGGCCTGCACGAGTGCGCGCAGGTCTCGCTGCTGCTGCGCGAGCGCCTCGAGGGCCTGGGCATGGACCTCTTCCCGGTCACCTCGGGTAGCAAGGGGATGCAGCTCTACGCCCGGCTCGGGGGTGACCTCAGCAGCGACCAGGTGCGCGACCTGGCCCAGCAGCTCGCCCAGGAGATGACCCGCAAGAACCCCGATCTCGTGCTGTGGAAGATGACGCGCACGCTGCGGCCGGGCAAGGTCTTCCTCGACTGGAGCCAGAACGTCGCCGCCAAGACGACGGTCTGCCCCTACTCGATGCGGGGCCGGGAGGACCCGTGGGTCGCCGCGCCGCGCACCTGGGAAGAGGTCGAGGCGGGGGCGGAGGACCCGGAGGCGCTACGACAGCTGCGCTTCGAGGAGGTGCTGGAGCGACTGGCCTCCGACGGTGACCTGCTGGCACCGCTGCTCAACTGACCCCGGCTTTCACTACCTTCCGCGCACGCCGGTCACGGACGCCGGGGGCACCCGGCACAGGCGTCCAGGCCGGGCAGGGCGTACATCAGGCAGCAGGACTGCCGGTGTGGCGGCGGCCCGCCGACG
>NZ_BCSR01000093.1 GCF_001570965.1 Janibacter corallicola NBRC 107790
TTCTTGTGAATGGTTGTCCGGCTGCGTCCTACTCTCCCACACCGTCTCCGGTGCAGTACCATCGGCGCTGAAGGGCTTAGCTTCCGGGTTCGGAATGGGACCGGGCGTTTCCCCTTCGCTGTGACAGCCGTAACTCTATGGAGATATCTGGGCCGGCCACACCCCCAGTGTCTTTTTTGGGGAGGGTGTGGGTGTCCGTATCTCGGGAACTGCACAGTGGACGCGAGCAAAGATCAATATTGTCTTTGTGTGGTGTCAAGTTGTCGGCGTATTAGTACCAGTCAGCTGCATGCATTGCTGCACTTCCACATCTGGCCTATCAACCCAGTCGTCTACTGGGAGCCTCTCGAACCCATGGTTCATGGAAACCTCATCTTGAGACATGCTTCCCGCTTAGATGCTTTCAGCGGTTATCACTCCCGAACGTAGCTAATGAGCGGTGCCCTTGGCAGAACAACTCACACACCAGAGGTTCGTCCAACCCGGTCCTCTCGTACTAGGGTCAGTCTCTCTCAAGTTTCCTACGCGCACAGCGGATAGGGACCGAACTGTCTCACGACGTTCTAAACCCAGCTCGCGT